>NZ_JBEZZN010000007.1:0-340210 GCF_040639195.1 Micromonospora sp. NPDC023956 | reverse complement strand
AACTGGGTGACCGCCGACCACCAGCCGGGCCAGCCGGCGGTGGCGAACATGAGCCTCGGCGGCGGCCTGAACACCTCGCTGAACACCGCCGTGGCGAACTCGATCGCCGACGGCGTCACCTACGCGGTGGCCTCCGGCAACTCGAACCAGAACGCCTGCAACTTCTCGCCGGCGTCGGTGCCGACCGCGCTGACCGTCAACGCTTCGCAGAGCAACGACGCGCGGGCCTCCTTCTCCAACTGGGGCACCTGCACCGACCTCTTCGCCCCGGGTGTGAGCGTGCTGTCGGCGTGGCACACCAGCGACACCGCCACCAACACCATCAGCGGCACCTCGATGGCCTCCCCGCACGTCGCGGGTGCGGCTGCCCGGGTGCTCGAGGTGAACCCGACCTGGACCCCGGCCCAGGTGCACGCGTACCTGGTCGGCCAGGCCACCACCAACGTGATCACCAGCCCGGGCACCGGCTCCCCGAACCGGCTGCTCTACCTGGCCCCCACCTTCTGATCGACCCCCGCTCCACCGGCCCCGAGGCGACCTCTCGCCCCGGGGCCGGCCCCATCTGCGAGGAGAGACCATGACCAGATCACGCCTCCGGGGGCGGTTGCTCGCCCTCGCCCTGACAACCGCCCTCACCGCCGTTCTCGCGCCGGCCGGCACCGCGTCGGCGGCCGGCGTCGCCGAGGGCACGATCCGCCACGCCGGAGCCGCCGACGCCGTCCGGGACAGCTACATCGTCGTGCTCCGGGACGACGTGGCGCGGTCGGTCGACGGTGCCACCGGCACCGCCGGGGTCACCCGGGTCGCGGACCGGCTGCGCGCCCGCCACGGCGGGACGGTGGGGCACGTCTACGGCAACGCCCTGAACGGGTTCGAGGTACGCCTGTCCGAGCGGGCCGCCCGTCGCCTCGCCGCCGACCCGGCGGTGGCGTACGTCGAGCAGAACCGGATGACCCCGCTGATCGGTCCGGGCACGCAGTTCGGCCCGCCGTCCTGGGGCCTGGACCGGATCGACCAGCGGAACCTGCCGCTGGACAACCGGTACAGCTACCCGAACACCGCGCACAACGTGCACGTGTACGTCGTCGACACCGGCGTCCGGGCCACCCACCTGGACTTCGGCCCCCGGGTCACCGGCGGGGTCGACCTCGTCGACGGCGCGCTGCCGGCCGACGACTGCAACGGCCACGGCACCCACCTCGCCGGCACCATCGGCGGCACCAGCCACGGGGTCGCCAAGGAGGTCGCGATCCACCCGGTCCGGGTGCTGAACTGCGCCGGCAGCGGCACCTTCGCCACGGTGATCGCCGGTATCGACTGGATCACCGCGAACGCCGCCCGGCCGGCGGTGGTGGAACTGGCCATCGGCGGGTCCGCCAACACCACCCTCGACGCGGCGGTGACCAACTCGATCAACCGGGGGATCACCTACGTCACGACCGGGGGCAGCTCGAACGGGAGCGCCTGCAACTTCTCGCCCGGCCGGGTCCCGGGCGCGCTGACCGTGGTGGGCACCTCGGCGACCGACGCCCGGCTGTCGAGCGGCAACTACGGCAGCTGCATCGACCTGTACGCGCCGGGCCAGAACATCACCTCCACCTGGTACACCAGCAACACCGCCGTCAACACGATCAGCGGCGGGTCGGCGGCCTCCGCGCACGTCGCCGGCTGCGCCGCCCTCGCCCTGTCGGCGAACCCGACCTGGACCGCGGCCCAGGTGTCCAGCTACCTGACCAGCCGGGCGACCGCCAACATCGTCACCGGCGTGCCCAGCGGCACCCCGAACCGACTGCTCTACTGCGGGCCCTGACCCGTCGCCCGCCGCCCGACCACGCGGCACGCCCGTGGCCACCCGGTCCCCCGGGTGGCCACCGCAGACCCACTCAGGGCGGAGGCATTGCCCGTGACCACGGACCCGACTACCGTCCAATCCAGTGACGATTGACTATATGGTCATCGGCGGTGGCATCGCGGGCGCCACCGCCGGCTACCACCTCGCCCGGTACGGCCGTGTGCTGCTGGTCGAGATGGAGCAGGTGCCCGGCCACCACTCCACCAGCCGCTCCGCCGCCCTGTTCACCGAGTACTACGGCGGCCCGGCGGTCCGCGCGCTGACCCGGGCCAGCCGCGACCTGCTGGCCCACCCGCCGCCGGGCTTCGCCGCCCACCCGCTGCTCACCCCGCGGGGCGTGCTGACCCTCTGCCCGGCCGGGGACGAGGAGTTGTTCGACGCCCACCTGCGCGACGGCGCCGAGGTCGACCCGCCGGCCCGGGAGATCGACCTCGCCGAGGTGCCGGGGGTCTGCCCGATCGTGCGGCGGGACCGGCTGCGCCGGGCGATGGTGAAGCCCGCCGCCCGGGACCTCGACGTCGACGCGCTGCACCAGGGCTACCTGCGGGGCATCCGCGCGGCCGGGGGCACGATCAGCCGACTCACCCGGGTCCGGTCGCTGCGTCGGGAGCGGGGACGCTGGCGGGTCACCACGGACGCCGGGGACGTCACCGCCCGGACGGTGGTGAACGCCGCCGGGGCGTGGGCCGACGAGATCGCCGGGGCGGCCGGCGTGCGCCCGGTGGGGCTGACCCCGCTGCGACGTACCGCGTTCCTGGTGGACGCACCGTCCGACCTGGACGTCACCGGCTGGCCGATGGTCAACGACGTGGCGGGAACCTTCTACCTCAAGCCGGAGTCGGGCCACCTGCTGATCTCCCCGCAGGATGCCACCCCGGTCCCGCCGGGAGACGTCCGTCCGGACGACCTGGACGTGGCGCTCGGGGCGGCCCGGGTGGAGGAGGCGACCACGGTGACCGTCCGGCGGATCCGGCACGCCTGGGCGGGGCTGCGCACGGCCGCGCCGGACGACGTACCGGTGATCGGGCCGGCACCGGACGCGCCCGGTTTCCTCTGGCTCGCCGGGCTCAGCGGCTACGGCGTGCAGACCGCCCCGGCCGCCGGCGTCCTGCTCGCCGCCCTCGCCACCGCCGGCCCTCCCCCCGTCGACCCCACCCCCTACTCGCCGGCCCGCTTCACCGCCGGTCGACCGTGAGGCCGCCGGCGGTCCCCGGCGGCGGCGACGGCACGACCACCGGGGCGAGCGCGGGCGGGGTCAGCGGGATCTGGCCGGCGGTGCGCTCAGCGGGGAGGCGGAGATGACGGCGGAGAGCAGGGCCGCCACCAGGGTGACCCAGAAGACCGCCGGGTAGCCGGCGGCGCTGGCCACCAGGCCGGCGAGGGGCCCACCCGCCACCAGGCCGATGTCCCAGAACGAGGTGAACGCCCCGAGCGCCGCGCCCTGGTGCGCCGGGTCGGTGCGGTTGATCACCAGAAGGGCCAGCGCCGGGAAGAGCAGCGAGAGCCCGGCCCCGATGACCAGGCCGCCGAGGATCGCCACCCACAGGTTCTCCGCGACCGCCACCAGCAGCAGACCGACCGCCTCCACCAGTGCCGACCAGAGCGCCACCCGGCCCGCCCCCAGTCGGTCCGGCAGCCCACCGGCGAAGAGGCGCACCCCGACGTAGGTGACGCCGAAGGCGTTGAACGCGGCGATGCCGTTCTCCACCCCCCGGTCGGCCAGGTGCAGTGCGGCGAAGGCGGCGAGGCCGGCGTACCCCAGACCGGCGAGGGAGAGCGCGACCCCCGGCGCGACCGTGCTGCGGGGCAGGAACCCGGCCCGCCCGGCGGCCGGCGCCCGGGTCGGCCGGCGCCGGCCGGCGACCAGCGCCAGCCCGGCCACGGACGTCAGGGCCGCGAACACCCAGACCGCCGGGTATCCCCCGCCGGTACGCAGCAGAACCGTGCCGAGCAGTGCGCCGAGGGTGATCCCGGCCCACATGTGGATGCCGTAGAGCCCGACGATCCGGCCCCGCCGTTGCGCCGGCGCGAGCGCCACCAGCCAGGCCGCCCCGGCGGTGTAGACCGCCCCCTCCCCGACGCCGTGCACGATCCGGACCGCGACCAGCAGCGGGATGCTCCCGGCGACCAGGTAGCCGAGACTGGCCAGGCCGCAGAGGGCGGCCCCGGCGAGCATCACCGTCCGGTAGCCGTGCCGGTCGCCGATCCGGCCGGCGATCGGACGGGCGACGACCGCGGCGACCGCGATCGCCGCGATCACCACGCCCACCTCGACGCGGTTGCCGTCCAACTCCTCCAGGACGAGGAAGGGCAGCACCGCCAGGGACGCCCCGACCCCGAGCAGGCAGAGCAGGATCGCCCCGAAGAGCGGCAGGTACGGGCGGTAGAACCTGAGGGTGCCGCCGGGCGCGGTCGCGGTCATCAGCGGTCTCTCCTAGGCCGGGACGACGTGGAAGAAGTGGGTCGGCAGGTGGATGGCGAGTCCTTCGTGGATCTCCGCGCAGACCGCCGGGCCGTCGGTGGCGAAGGTACCGGGCGGCGGTACGGCGATCCGGATCGCCGAGCGTCCGGCGTCGAGCAGCCGCGCGGCCATCGCGAAGTCCCCCACCACCGCCTCCCCCGGCGCCACCATTCGGGTACGGGAGATCTGCACGCCGTTGCGGGCCAGGTCTTCCAGCAGCCCGTTGCGGCCGAGCAGGTGGGTGTAGTAGTCGCGGGGGTTGACGATCATCGCGTGCGGGGTGGCCCCGGTCTGCTCGATCTCGTCGCAGGCGGCCAGCAGTCCGGTGAGCCAGTCGTGCCGGTACGGCAGTTTCGCGATCTCCGGGTGCCGCAGCAGCCCGTGCTCGCCGATGGTGAGCGCCTGGTTCTCGGCGGTGGCGAGCCGGACCAGCAGCCGGTAGTCGACGAAGACGGCCAGCCCCTCCGGGTCCTTCGCCAGTTCCTCGGGGATCTGCACCCAGGCCCGGATCGGGTGCACCCCGGCCTCGGCCATGCCGAACCGGAACGCGGCCTCCCGGCGCAGCTCCGACTCGTGCACCGCCGCCGCCTCGGTGGCGGCCGGGCGGCCCTCGCACCAGAACCGGACCGGCTCGGTCCCCACCGGCCGCTTCCGGAACAGGTTGCGGACGGTCACCCGGGGCCGTTCCTTCGTCGGCTGGAAGGCGTCGGTGATGGTGAAGTCGAACCGGACCTCGGCTCCCGCCGGGTCGGCGGCGTACGCCGCGGCGAACTCCTCGCCGGGGGATCGGGGGACGGACGGCGCGCTGACGCTGGTCATGACGACTCCTCGGCCGGGATGGCGTGCTGGATGAGGCGCTGGTAGAAGGGGTGGTGGTAGTCGTAGTACGCGCGCAGGGTGGCGTCGTTCTCCACGGTGGCCGCGAAGTCCTTCTCCACCGGGCGGAAACCGGAGGTCCGTTCGACGTCCAGGTGCCAGACGCGGGTGCGGGCCCACTCCGTCCGGTCCCCCGGGTCCCAGGCCAGCGCCTCCGGCCGGTACGGCAGGTCGACCGCCGCGCACCAGGCCGCCACCACCCGGGCCGGGTCGCGCAGCAGCGCCTCGGCGGAGAGCACCACCGGGGGCCGGTGCGCGGTCGTCCGGACCAGCTCGAACAGCTCCCACTGGTGCTCGTAGCCGATCTCGTGACAGGCCACCGTCGGCTTGATCGCGTGGTGCGAGCTGATCGTGCGGGCCGGGTGTCGGACCAGGAAGGTGTGCGTGACGTCGGCGATCCGGTCCGGCGCGTCGAAGAGGTGCCCGTACCGGTACTCCAGCGTGTCCTTGACGAAGACCGGGCGGTCCCGGCCCAGGTCGAGCAGGTGCGCGGTGACCTCGGTCGGGCTGGTCACCGTGACGGTGCCCCCGTCGGCGGTGGGTAGCTCGACGCGGCCGGTGTCCACCAGGGTCACCAGGGGCTCGTGGACCACCGTGACGTCCCCCCGGGCGATCATCATCCGCAGGAAGGCGGTGGAGATCGCCCGGGGGTGCGCCCACATGGCGATCAGCGCCATACCGCCTCCGTCGGCTCCCCGGGCCGTGCCGCCTCCGCCGGTACGCCGCGCCGTGCCGGTGCCGGCGCGGCGGAGCGGCCCGCCGCCTCCGCCGGGGCGGGCCGGGCGGGGCGGGTCGGTGGGGTGGGCGCGGCCGGGCGGCGCGGTCCGGGCCGGACGGTCACCCCGGGCGGCGGCGCGCATCCTCCCGTCCGCCACGGCGCCGCCGGGATCACTGCGACCACCAGGTCGGCTCGCGGTCCCAGCGGTGGGCGCGCAGCCGGGCGAGCAGTTCCGCGTCGAGCGGCTGACCGTCGCTGACCGCCAGGTTGGCCCGGACGTGTTCCGGCCGGCGCATGCCGGGGATCACCGTGCTCACCGCCGGGTGGTGCAGGATGAAGCGCAGCGCCAGTTCCGGCATGGTCGTCCCGGGCGGTACGTCGGCCGCGAGCTTCTCCGCGCGGGCCACGCTGGGCAGCAGGTTCTCCGGTCCGAAGTAGGTGCTCCGCCAGTCCTCCGGCGGCCAGGTGCTCTCCGCGGTGAGGGTGCCGGTCAGCGTGCCCTCGTCGAACGGGACGCGGGCGATGATGCCGATGTCGTCGCGCAGCGCCCGGTGGAACAGCTCGTCCTCGGGGGCCTGGTCGAAGATGTTGTAGATGACCTGGACGACGTCGATCAGCCCGGTGTCCAGGGCGGCCAGGCAGTTGGTCGGCTCCCAGCGGTTCACGCTGATGCCCACCCCGTCGACCAGCCCCTCCCGCTTGAGGTCGGCGATCGTCTCCTGCCAGCGTCCGTCGGTGGCCCAGCGGTCCTCCCAGACGTGGAACTGCAACAGGTCGATCCGTTCCACGCCCAGGTTCTCCAGGCTGTACCGGGTGTACTCGCGGATGTGGTCGGCCGGGAAGACGTCGTCGAGGGTGTCGTTCGGGCCGGGCGGCCACTCCCGGTTCTTCGGCGGGATCTTGGTGGCCAGGTAGAGCCGCCGGTCCGGGTGCCGGCGGACCAGGTCGCCCAGGAGGCGTTCGCTGACCCCCCGGCCGTACACCCACGCGGTGTCGAAGAAGTTGCAGCCCCGCTCCACCGCCTCGTCCAGGCAGCGGGGGGCCACGTCGTAGTCCCAGCCGGTGAAGCCGCCGGGACCGCCGCCGATGCCCCACATCCCGTACCCGACCTCGCTGATCTCCCAGCCGAGGCGGCCCAACCTGCGATAGCGCATGCGCATGTCCCTTTCGTCACGCTGCCGGCGACGGGGTCCGGTCCCCGCCGATCCGTTCCTGCCCGGTGAGCCATCTCCGGTAGGCGTCGACCGACGGGCGGAGGTCCGCGTCGGTGAAGCCGTGCCGGCGTTCCAGCCGGTCGCACCCGTCCCGGCGGAAGAGCCGGGGGTTGTCGGTGAGCAGCGCGCCGAACACCGCGCGCAGCTGTTCCTCGTCGGTGCCGAGCCGGGTCGGGAAGAGCGCCAGCAGCGCCGCCGCGTCCCGGTCGCCGTCGGTCACCGCGTCCCGCAGCGCGGCGAGGAACTGGGCACAGCTGACCCGGGGTACGGCGTCGCCGCCGGCCGGCAGTTCGGTGAAGTCGACGCTGCCCGGACGCAGCACGTGCAGTGCCCGCCCCCAGGCGGTCCGGTCGGCGACCGCGGCGACGATGCGCCGGGCGGCGTAGTCGACCGGGGTCCAGTCGGAGCTGATCGTGGCGTCGGGACGCAGGCCGAGCCGCTGGCAGGCGGCGAGGAGCAGGTGGGTGAGGGCACGGCGGTTCGGCGTCCCGTTGTCGGCGGCCGGCATGACCTCGCCCAGGCGCAGCAGGGTGACCGTCGCGCCCCGGCGGCGGGCGGCCGTCAGGTACCGCTCGGCCACCCACTTGGACCGGCTGTACCCGCTGGTCGGCGGGGCCGCCGCGGCCGGGTCGAAGGTCTCGGGCAGCGGCAGCCGGTGCCGGGCCGCCTCGGTGTCGAGCACGCCCAGGGTGGAGACGTGGTGCAGCGGCTTCGGCCGGTCCGCAAGGGCCAGCCGAAGCAGTTCGGCGGTGCCGTGCACGTTGGCGAGGCGGTGGGCACGGTAGTCGAAGAGGAAGTTGACCAACGCGCCGACGTGCAGTACCAGGTCGCAGTCGCGGGCCAGGTGGTTCCAGGTGCGGGCGTCCAGGCCGACGGCGGGGCGGGACAGGTCGGCCGCGTAGCCGGCCAGCCGGTCGGCCAGGTGCGGCGCCCACAGGCCCCGGTCGGCCAGGGCCCGGACCACCCGGGCGGTGGCCTCGGTGTCGTCCGTGCCCCGGGTCAGGCAGTGCACCCGTACGTCGGTGGTGGTGAGCAGCTCGTGCACCAGGCGGCTGCCGACGAAGCCGGTCGCTCCGCTGACCAGCACGCTGCGGATCTCGCGGCGCGGGTCGGCGGCGCGGACCGGCAGGTCGAGGGGGAGTCGGGCGTCGGCCGCGACGAGGTCCGCCTCGGGCTCGACCGGCACGCGCCGCCGCCGGGCGAGCAGGTCGGCCAGCCGGGCGGGGGTGGGGTGCTCGAAGAGGTCCTGGACGCCGAGCGGGACGCCGTGTTCCCCGGCGAGCGCGGTGGTGACCGCGACGGCCTGGAGCGAGTCGCCCCCGGCGGCCAGGAAGTCGGTGTCGGCGTCGAGATCGGGCTGGCCGAGGACGGCCCGGAACACCGCCAGCACCGGATCCGGCAACGGGTCGCCGGTGCCCCCGGCCAGCCGGGTGGCCCGCTCGGCGAGCAGGGCGTCGAGGCGGGCCCGCAACGTCCGCCGGTCCACCTTGCCGTTGCGGGTCAGCGGCAGGGTGTCGAGGACGACCAGGTGGCGGGGGACGCTGGTGCGGGGCAGCTGTCGGCGCAGGTGTTCCCGCAGCCGTGGTTCGGGCACCTCGCGGTCGGCGGCGACGAAGAGGGCCAGGGACCTGCTGCCGCCGTCCCGGGCCACGATCACCTTGGCCTGGTGGATCCCCGGGAAGCGGGTCGCGGCGGTCTCGATCTCACCGGCCTCGATCCGGACGCCGTTGACCTTCAACTGGAAGTCCCGGCGGCCGACGAAGTGCAGCCGCCCGTCCGCGTCGAGGCGGCCCAGGTCCCCGGTGCGGTACAGCCGTCGGCCGGGGATCTCCGGCAGCGGGTTGGGCACGAACACCTCGGCGGTGCGGGCCGGCGCGCCGAGGTAGCCCGCGCCGAGGCAGACCCCGCCGATGACGATCTCGCCGACCGCGCCGGGCGGCAGGGGCCGCAGGTGGGCGTCGACCACCGCCGCGTGGCAGTTGTCGATCGGGCGGCCGATCGGGATGGTGTCGCCGTCGGCCGGGGTCACCGGGTGGAAGACCATGCCGATGGACGCCTCGGTCGGGCCGTACCCGTTGGTGACCGCGATGGCCGGCACGAGTTCGCCGAGCCGGTGCACGGCCGCCGGATCGATCTCCTCGCCCCCGACGATCAGGTGGCGCAGGGTGCCGATCGCCCGGCGGGCGTCCGGGTCGCGGTCCACCATGGCCACCAGGAGACCGAGGATGCTCGGCACGAAGTCGGTCATGGTGACCCGCTCGTCGGCGATGGTGCGGACGGTGGCCTCGACGTCCAGGAAGCCGCCCTGGACCGGCACGACGACCCGGCCCCCGGTGGTGAGCGGCCAGAACAACTGCCACACCGAGGAGTCGAAGGTGTGCCGGCTGTTCTGGAGCACCACCTCGTCGCCGGTGGCGTGGAACCAGCGGGTCATGAAGCGGAACCGGTTGGCCAGTCCGTCGTGCCGGTTCATCGCGCACCTCGGGGTGCCGGTGGTGCCCGAGGTGAAGATGCCGTAGATCAGGTCGTCGGGTCCGACCGGGACACCGGGACGGGTGGCGGTGGGCGTGATCGCGTCGAGCCGCACCGGTGCGGTGGACATCCCGGGCGTGGCGTCCCCCGGTTCGGACAACGGGCCGTCCGGGGTGGGGCCGGAGCCGCCGGTGACCATCAGCCGGGGGCGGACCACCGCCAGGGCGGCGTGCAGCCGTTCGGTGGGCCAGCCCGGGTCGAAGGGAACGAACGCCGCCCCGAGCTTCATCAGCGCCAGGTACGCCACCGGTAGTTCGAGACCGTCGGCGAGGAGTACCGGCACCGCGTCGCCCCGGACCACGCCCCGGCCGGCGAGGTCGGCGGCGAAGCCGTTGGCCAGCTCGTCGAGCTGTCGGTAGCTGAGCCGGCGTCCCCGGGAGGAGACGGCGGGCCGGTCCGGGTGCCGGTCGACCCGTTCCTCGATCAGGGCGGGGATCGCCCGGAACGGTTGCGGCTCGGCCGTCCCTCGCCCGGCCAGCCGGCCGAACGCCAGCGCCCGGGTCGCCGGGCCGACCGCCGGGGCCCGACCGGACGGCAGCCGCGGATCGGCCAGCAGCGCGGCGAACACCTCGGCGAAGGTCTCGGCGACCGCCGGCACGCACACCGACCACGGGTCGGCGGGGGCGCAACGGACCACGACGGTGACCCCGTCGGCGGTGACCGTGGCACCGAGCAGCACCGGCACGGTGGCCAGGTCGGCTCCCGGGTCGCCGTCGAGGAGCACGACCAGCGCTCCGGGATCGCCCTCGACGGGTGGTCCGGCGGCGGCCAGCGACCGGACGGTGGCGCGGGCCGCTCCGCCGGGGAGCCGGTGCAGGCTCGCCGGCCATTCCGGCAGGTCCAGGATCTCGGCGGCGGCCCGCACCCGGACGGGTAGCTCCCGGCCGAGCCGGTCGACCAGCTCGACGGCGGCCAGCAGCGCGGCGGCGGCGTGGTCGGCGGCGGCGCGGACCGCCGGTCGGGCCACGGCGTACCGGTAGGTGAGGCCGTCGGCGGCGTGGACCGGTACTGCGGAACCGGTGTCACCGGATCTCATGCCGCCCTCCAACGTCCCGTGCCGGATGACGCGGCACCGGCACCGGTCACAGGTGACCGGCGTCACCCGCCGCTGGGCAGGGACACTAGAGGAGCCATCGAGAGATGGGAATATGTAACTTTCAGTTACGGGATTCCCGGCAGAGTAGATTTCCTGCTCAGGGCGGGTCGGCGGCCGGACACGCCGGCGGGCCCGGTCGACAGAGGTGTGTCGACCGGGCCCACCGGGAGGAATCCGCTCGGGTCAGCGGGCGGGTCGTCCCGCGCGACCGGTCGGCCCGGTCGCGCGGAGCGACGAGGGGTCAGCCGCCGAGGCTGGCCGCCGCCGAGGCGATCGCCGGGGCGAAGTAGCTCACCTGGGTGTAGACACCCGGGTAGTTGGGGCGGGCGCAGCCCTGACCCCAACTGACGATGCCGACCTGGATCCACGCGTTGCTGGCGTCCCGGCGGAACATCGGGCCACCGGAGTCACCCTGGCAGGTGTCGGTCCCGCCGCTGGCGTAGCCGGCGCAGATCTCCTCGGCCGGGATGATGTCGCCGCCGTAGTTGGCGCTACAGGTGGCGTCGCTGACGAAGGGCACGTTCGCCTTGAGCATGTACCGCTGCTGCGCGCCGCCCTCACGGGCCGCGCCCCAGCCGGCCACGGTGAACGTCCCGCTGTCGTACGCGGTGGTGTTGGCGATCTTCAGGGTCGGCAGCGTGGTGACCGGGGTGGCGAGCCGGATCAGGGCCCAGTCCTTGCCGGACCCGTTGTAGCCGGGCGCCCGGTAGACGTAGTTCGACCGGACCGTGATCCGGCTGGACGACTGGAGGTCGACCACCCCGAGGGTGGCGGTGATGCTGGTGTTCGATCCGGTCCGGCCCACACAGTGCGCCGCGGTCAGCACCAGGTTCGGGCTGTAGAGCGAGCCGCCGCAGCCCATCGAGAGCCGGACCATCCACGGGAACTCGCCCTGGGCGGCCGGGGTGCCGCCGACCACCTGGGGCGTCACGTCGGCCTCGGGCTGGGCGGCGGCCGGAGCCGTCACGACGAACGAGCCGACGGTCACCGCCGCCAACGCGACGGCCGTACGGCGGAGAACGCTGCGCCAACGTGCCATGGGGAGCCTCCCGAACCTGGGGGTGACACGCCGCCGGCGTGCCGAGATCACGATGGCGGAAGCCTACGGTTTTCCATCGATGATTGGCAATGGATGGCGACTATTCCGCATTCGTCATACCACGACCGCCCCACCGTCCACGGTGCACAGTGATCAACCCGGCGTTACGTATTGACGTCGATCTTTATACGGGGTGTGATGGGCGTAACCTGCCGGCCAACCGCTCCCGGAGGGTCCCATGCGTTCACGAAGCGCGTACGCACTCCGCTCCGCCGTCCTGGCGCTGCTGCTCGCCGTCCCCGCTGCGGCCGTACCGGCGTCCGCCGCACCGCCGCCGACACCCGCCGGGGTCACCGCGAGCCTGGCCGACGGCTGCGACCCGGTCGACCCGGCGGCCTGCCTGCTGCCGTTCCCGAGCGACCTGTACACCGTCGCCGACCCGGCCACCGACACCGGGATCCGGGTCGACCTGCAACGCTCCGCGATGCCGGAGAACATCTTCGGCACCAACATCGACCCCACGGACTGGAACCGCAACGACGGCTTCTCCCCCGGTTCGATGCTGCTCACCCGGATCCCGGGACTCGACCCGGTGGGCTCCGGGATCGCCCCGTCCACCGACATCGGCCGCTCCCTCGCGCCGGACGCCCCGATCGTGCTGGTCAACACGCGGACCGGGGAACGCCACCCGTACTGGGCCGAACTCGACGCCAACGCCGCCGACGACCCGGACCGCCAGGCGCTGATCATCCGACCCGCCCGCAACCTCGACGAGAACACCCGGTACGCGGTCGGCCTGCGCCACCTGCGCGACTCGGCCGGGGCGACGATCCCCGCGTCGGAGCTGTTCGCCACGCTGCGGACGCCGACCGCGCCGGCCGACCCGGCGCTGCACCGCCGCTGGGAGTACGCCCAGCGGGCGATCGGCGCGCTGGCCACCGCCGGTGTCGACCCGGCCGGTCTGCACCTCGCGTGGGACTTCACCGTGGCCAGCGAGCGCAGCCTGACCGAACGCGTCCGACACCTGCGGGACGAGGCGTTCGGCCAGCTCGGCACCGCCGCCCCGGTGGTGACCGTGGACCGGGTCACCGACTACACCGCCGAGCAGGACCCGGACGTCCGCCGGCAGGTGGAGGGGAGCGTGCGGGTGCCTAACTACCTCGACACCCCGCTCGGCCCACCCGGTTCGCGGCTCAACTACGGCCCGGACGGGCTGCCTGAGCAGCGCGGCGTGAACCTCACGGCGAAGTTCTACTGCAACATCCCCCGCTCGGCCAGCGCCGCCACCCCGGCCCGGCCGACCCTGTACGGCCACGGCCTGCTCGGCTCCCCCACCGAGATCGACTCCCGCAAGCTCAAGGAGTACGCCCGTGAGTCGAACTCGATGCTCTGCGCCACCCCGTGGATCGGCATGGCGACCGGGGACGTCCCGAACGTCATCCGCTCGCTCGGGGACTTCTCGCGGTTCGGCACGATCCCGGACCGCTCCCAGCAGTCCTTCCTGAACTTCCTCTACCTCGGTCGCGCCCTGATCCACGCCCGGGGCGTCACCGCGAAGGACGCCTTCCGGGACGGAACCGCCCCACTCACCCGCTCCGGTGCCGGTCAGCTCGGCTACCTCGGCAACAGTCAGGGCGGGATCCTCGGCGGGGCGCTCTGCGCGGTCGCCACCGACTTCACCCGCTGCGCCCTCGGCGTACCGGGCGCCAACTACTCGACGCTGCTGGACCGCAGCGTCGACTTCGACCAGTTCCATCCGGTCTTCCACAACGCGTACCCCGACCCGGTGGACCAGCAGCTCTGCCTGGCCCTGGCGCAGATGCTCTGGGACCGGGGGGAGGCGAACGGCTACCTGCACCACCTCACCGCCGACCCGCTGCCCGGCACCCCGGCCAAGCAGGTGATCATGATCGAGGCGTTCGGCGACCACCAGGTCGCGAACATCGCCACCGAGGTGCAGGCCCGCACGATCGGGGCACGCCTGCGGACCCCGGCGCTCGCGGCCGGACGCAGCCCCGACGTCGTACCGTTCTGGGGCATCCCGGCCGTCCCGGCACTGCCCTACCCCGGCAGCGTGCTGGTCATGGTGGACAGCGGCTCGCCCGCACCCCCGGCCGGGAACACCCCGCCGCGCGCGGGGCTCGACCCGCACGGGCACCCGAGGAACTCGCCGGAGATCCGAACGATGATCGCGCGCTTCCTCGAATCCGGCACGCTGGTGGACACCTGCGCCGGAGCCCCCTGCACCGCCCCCACCGGGTGACCCGCCGTCCGGACCGGACGGTGCGGGCGGTTAGTCCGGCCACGTCGTCGGGTACGGAACGGTCATGGACACGAAAACGGACGCATGGTTGGTCGGTGGACCCCGGGACGGCAGCACCCACGACGCGGGCGGTTCCGCCCTGCTCGAGCTGGAGATCGACGGCCTGATGCACCGGTACATCCGGACCACGCAGCAGCACGACGAGAACACCACGGTCTACAACTACGACGGCGTGGTCGCCCCCGGTGGGGGCGAGCCCGGCGTCGAGGACCCCGCGGCACGGGTCGCCTCACCTCGGGCGGACGCCGAGGGGCCGGACGACCGACGGTGACCCGGCCGGGCCCCGACGGCCTGCGGCGGGTTCCCGCCGGCCACCCGCCAGGCCTCGACGGCCATCGGCCGGGCCCGGTGGGATGAATCGCGGCCGGCCGGGTAAGCCCGGTCGACCTGGTGGAGGAGGACCGCTGTCGCGGTGGGCCGCGACGACGACGCCCGGGCGGGCGGCACGATGCCGACCCACCCGGGCGTCACGACTGTCCCCGGTACGCCTCAGCCGCCGGTGATCCAGTTCCAGGCGGAGACCACCCACCCGGTCTGCTGGAGGTAGGCGATGCCGACACCGACCAGGAAGACCGCGGTCACCGCGTGGGCGCCCCGGGCACTGCGCCGCACCCGGCCGAGCTGCCGCTCCCAGACCAGCCGGCCGAGCAGCCGGGCAAGGGCGAAGAGGCCGGCGGCCACCAGCAGGGTCAGCAGGAAGGTCACCACCGGGGAGGTCAGGTCCCCCCGGGAGGAGATCGCCCAGATGCCCCAGCAGACGAAGGCGAACAACCCGCCGGCGGCACTCCACTCGGCCCCGTTGCGCCACTGGGCCAGGTACCAGCTCAGCGGACGGCTGGGCCCCGGCGAGAACCAGCCCGTCGGCTCCTCCGGCTCGACCGCCGGGAACGCCTCGGTCCGCGAGGTCCGGGGCCGACCGACCGACGCCACCCCCCGCTGGAACCCGTCCCGTTGGGGAGGAACCACCGGGCCGGAGTCCTTCGGCACCTCCACGGTCCGCTCCGCCCACGGCTGTGTCTGGTCTGACATCTCATTTCCTCCCTGACGCCGGCCCTGCGGATCGGTCTGTCCCTTCCGAGGGTAGCCAGCGCGCACCGCAGGCCCCGCGCGCGCACCCCCCGTGGGGTACCGTCGGCGGATGGCGGAGACCGAGCGACGGCGACGGCGGCTGCGTCACCCGGCTGGGCAGGACCGGGACCAGGCGGGTGGTTCGGCGACGACCGCCGGAACGCACGACGGGACGCCCGTCCCGGCCCGCCGTGGTGGTGGGCCGGAGGAACGCGACGGTGACCGTGGCCTGCGCGGCCTGGTCGGCTCGGGCACCTCGCAGGTCGGCATCACGGCGGCGCTACGGGCGCGGGACGCCAGCCGACCCACCGAGCAGGACGTGGCCGAGGCCGAGAGCCGGCTGGTGCTGGTGCGGCGCAACTGGATACCCCGCGACGAACTGCCCCGCCCCGGTCGCTGACCCCGCCCGCTGTCGCCCCGACCGGCGGGAGCCCGCCCCGGCGGCCGATATCCAGGTCCGGCGGACACGGCAGTCCCGGACGCGGCAGCCCCGAGCCCGGGGAGACGGTCGCGGGCATCCCGGCGGGCCGGGCCGGACGTGCCGCCCCGGCCCGGTCCGTACGCCTCAGGGCAGATCGGGCAGCTTGCCGGAAGTCTCGTACGCCGCGACCTGGGCGATCCGGCGGGAGTGCCGCTCGTTGTCGGAGAAGGGCGTGCCGAGGAACGCCTCGACGATCGCCGTGGCCTCGTCCAGGGTGTGCTGCCGGGCACCGACGGCGACCACGTTGGCGTCGTTGTGCTGCCGCGCCAGCTGCGCCGTGTCGGTGTTCCAGGCGAGCGCCGCCCGGACCCCGGCGACCTTGTTCGCGGCGATCTGCTCGCCGTTGCCCGAGCCGCCGATCACCACCCCGAGGCTGCCCGGGTCGCGCACCACCCGGTCTCCGGTGTGCAGGCAGAACGCGGGGTAGTCGTCGTCCGGGTCGAAGGCGTGCGGGCCGACGTCGACCAGCTCGTACCCCTGCGTGGCCAGGTGGCTGGCCAGGTGCACCTTCAACTCGAAACCGGCGTGGTCGGATCCCAGGTAGACGCGCATACCGCGCAGTCTGTCAGGCCGGTCTCCGCGGTGTCGCCGAGGGCGGCACCGCGGAGCCGGTTCGTCACATCACCGCCGGCCGGTCACCGGTCAGCGGGACAGCTCCGCCACCACCAGGCCACCCCGGGCCTTCGGGGTGAACCAGGTGCTCTTGCGCGGCATCTTCTCCCGGGCCAGGTTGACCGCCACGAAGTCGTCCACGGTCACCGGCGCGATCAGGACGGCGAGTTCGGCACGGCCCGCGTCCACCTCCCCGGTCAGCCAGCTCGCCGGGTAGTCGCCGCCGACGTAGGTGATCCGCTTGTCGCCGGGGTCGAGCCCGAGGGCGTCCCGCAGCAGCAGCCGCTCGACCAGTGCGTGGTCGAGGTTCTCCAAGCGTCCGGCCCGCTCGTCGGGGAGCAGGTCGACCGCGTACCCCCGGCCGGCGAGGCGGAGGTGCACGGTGCCGCCGGCCGCCGGGACCTCCACCGGGCCGTCGATCGGGCTGACCCGCGCGCCGGCCGCGCGGAGCCGGTCGAGCAGCTCGTCCGGGCTGCTGGTCAACTCACTGACCAGCCGGTTGTAGGGCTGGATCGCCACCGAACGGGGCGTGGTGACCACGGCCAGGAAACGCGGCAGGCCACCGGTCTGGGCGGCCAGGCTGCGGTGGTTGCCGTCCGCGACCACCAGCTCGCCGCCGCCGGCCAGCGCGGTCAGGTCGTCCTGCTCCGGGCCCGGCCCGACCAGCCAGATCGCGTGGGTCCGCCCGGCCTGGTCGGTGTCGGTGGCGGCGGGCGCGCCGGCCGCCTCGGTGGCGGCGGCGAGCCGGGCGTGCAACTCCTCACCCGTGCCGGTCTGCAACAGCAGCACCGGCGACAGCAGGTGCCCGAGCGTCTCGGCCAGCGCGACCCGCTCCCGCACCTTGGCGATGAAGACGTCCTCGTTCCGGATCACCAGACCCGGTTCGTCCCGGCTCGTGGAGATCTGGTCGGTGTCGACCATCGCGAACATCCCGTACGCGGTCTCCTCCCCCGCCGCGCTGATCCGGTAGAGGACGACCACCTGCTCGGCGGGGGTGTAGCTGCCGTCGGCCTTGGCCTCGGCGAGCCGGGCCACCGCGTCGGGCAGGGCGTCGAGGAACGACCTGCCCAGGCTCTCCGGCGCCCGGTGGGGCATCTCGATGCCCAGGGCACTGTGCGGATTCGCCTGGATGATCGCGGTGATCTCCGCGTCGTCGGCGAACTCGTCGTAGTTCTGCGCGCCGGTGCCGCCAGTGGTGATCCAGGCCCGGGCGATCGGATGCACGACCGTCATGGGCGTTGACGCTACCGGGTCCACCAGGTGAAAGGAGGGACCCCTGTCACCGCCGCCCGGGACCCGCTGCTACCCCGTCGGCGCCGCGGGCCGGCCGGTCGCCCGCCCGCGCGACGCCCACCACGATCGGCGGGGCCAGCAGGTCGACCAGGTTCGCCGGCAGACCCGGTCGCCAGGACGACCAGGCTGCGGCGTCCACCGACCAGTACGACGCACCCGGCGGCGCGACGACCGACCGGCGAACGGGCTCACGGCTGGACACGGGGCGATGGTCCGCCATTCGGTATGCCTCCGGCTCGGGCACGGCCCGGGGTCCGGGCCGGCGGGAGTGACACCGGATGCAACGACTCCGGTGCCGCCGGGTGACGAACGACACCGTGCCCGGCCGCCCGCGCTCCCCCGCCGGCCCGGGTGCGGTCACTCGAAGCTGGGCTCGACGTCCCGGGAACGCTTCAGCTCGAAGAAGCCCGGGGTACCGGCGACCAGGAGGACACCGTCCCAGAGCCGCCCGGCCGCCTCGCCCTTCGGGGCCGGGGTGACCACCGGGCCGAAGAAGGCGACCTGCTGGCCGTCCGGGCCGGGAGCGTGGATCACCGGCGTGCCGACGTCCTGGCCGACCGGGTCCATACCGGCGTGGTGGCTGGCCCGCAGCGCGTCGTCGTACTCGGTGCTGCCGGCCGCGTCGGCGAGCGCCGGGTCCAGTCCCGCGTCGGCCAGCGCCGCGGCGATGGTGTCCGGGCTCCGCTCCCCACCGAGGTGGATCCGGGTGCCCAGCGCGGTGTAGAGCTTCCGGAGCACGTCGTTGCCGTACCGCTGCTCGGCGGCGACGCAGACCCGGACCGGTCCCCAGGCGGTGCGCATCAGGTCCTGGTACCGCTCGGGCAGTTCCCGCCCCTCGTTGAGCACCGACAGGCTCATCACGTGGAAACGGACGTCCAGCGGACGGACCCGCTCGACCTCCAGCAACCAGCGGGAGGTGATCCACGCCCACGGACAGGTCGGGTCGAACCACATGTCGACGGTGACGCGTTCGGCCACGGTGATTCCCTTCGCGAAACCCGGCCGCGCCGACGGCGCGGCACCTCCCCCGATCTTCGTCTCCCGCGCTCCCGGGCGGCACCGCATTCCACGGTGACCTCGGCCACCGGCTGCGACAACCTCGGACGCCGGGCGGGGCGTCTGCATGGAAGACTCGAATCCGCTGTCGGCCCGGCCACCGGGCCGGCAAGCTGGCAGGGACGCCGTTGACAGTGGGATGGAGACAAACAGTGCCGGGAGTGCGCAACCTGACGCAGGTCGAGGCGACCGAGCGGGCCCGCCTACTCGACGTGACCGGGTACGACATCACGCTCGACCTGTCGTCGGCGGTCCAGCCGGCCGACGGACACACGTTCAACTCGGTCACCGAGGTCCGGTTCCGGTGCAGCGAACCGGGCGCCAGCACCTTCATCGAGGTGGCGGCCGAGGCGGTACGGTCGGCGACGCTCAACGGCACGCCGCTGGACACCGACGGCTGGTCCGCCGAGAAGGGGCTGGCCCTGCCCGGACTGGCGGCCGAGAACACCCTCGTGGTGAACGCCGACTTCGCGTACTCGACGAGCGGGCAGGGCCTGCACCGCACGGTCGACCCGGTCGACGGTGAGACGTACCTCTACAGCCAGTTCGAGACGGCCGACGCGCAGCGCGTCTTCGCCTGCTTCGACCAGCCCGACCTGAAGAGCCTCTACACCTGGCACGCCACCGTCCCGGAGCACTGGCGGGTGGTCTCCAACATGCCGGTCGAGCGGGAGGAGCCGGCCGCCGAGGGGTGCAAGACCGTCCACTTCGTGGAGTCGGCCCGGATGAGCACCTACATCACCGCGCTCTGCGCCGGCCCGTACCACGAGGTGCGGGACAGCCACGACGGCATCGACCTGGGCCTCTTCGTCCGGGCGTCGATGGCCCAGTACCTCGACGCCGACGACCTCCTCCTCGTCACCAAGCAGGGCTTCGACTTCTTCCACGAGCAGTTCGGCGTGCGGTACCCGCTGCCGAAGTACGACCAGCTCTGGGTGCCCGACTTCAACGCCGGGGCGATGGAGAACTTCGGCTGTGTCACGCACGCCGAGTCGCACTACATCTTCCGCTCCCAGGTCACCGACTTCGAGTACGAGCAGCGCGCCAACACGATCCTGCACGAGATGGCGCACATGTGGTTCGGCGACCTGGTCACCATGCGCTGGTGGAACGACCTGTGGCTGAACGAGTCGTTCGCCGAGTGGGCAAGCCACTGGTGCAACACCCACGCCACCCGGTTCACCGACGCCTGGACGACCTTCCTCTCCGTCCGCAAGAACTGGGGCTACCGCCAGGACCAGCTCTCCTCCACCCACCCGGTCTACTGCGAGATGCCGGACCTGGAGTCGGTCGAGGTCAACTTCGACGGCATCACGTACGCCAAGGGCGCGAGCGTGCTCAAGCAGCTCGTCGCGTACGTCGGGATGGAGCCGTTCCTGGCCGGTCTGCGCAGCTACTTCGGCAAGCACGCCTGGGGCAACGCCACCTTCGACGACCTGCTCTCCGAGTTGGAGTCGGCCTCCGGCCGCGAACTGCGCAAGTTCGCCGCGCAGTGGCTGGAGACCGCCCAGGTCAACACCCTGCGCCCCGAGGTCGCCATCGGCGCCGACGGCAGCTACGAGCGGGTGGTGGTGCACCAGGACGCCCCGGCCGAACACCCGACCCTGCGGACCCACCGGATCGGGGTCGGCCTCTACGACCTGACCGACGGCCGGCTGGTGCGCCGGGACCGGATCGAGGTCGACGTGACCGGCGAGCGGACCGAACTCACCGCGCTGCACGGCAAGCCCGCCGCCGACGTACTGCTGCTCAACGACGACGACCTCACCTACGCCAAGCTCCGCCTCGACGATCGGTCCATGTCCACCGTGGTGCAGCACATCGCCGGGTTCGAGTCGTCGCTGGCCCGAGCCCTGTGCTGGACGGCCGCCTGGGACATGGTCCGGGACGCCGAACTCGCCGCCCGGGACTACGTCGCGCTGGCGCTCGCCGGGCTGCCCGCCGAGACGGACATCAACCTGGTCACCGCGACGCTGCGCCAGGCGGCCAGCACGCTGGTCTTCTACGCCGACCCGGCGTGGGCCCCGACCGGCTGGGCGGAGCTGGCCCGTACCGCGAAGACGGCGATGCAGGCCGCCGAGCCGGGCAGCGGCTTCCAGCTCGCCTGGGCACGCGCGTACGTCTCGGCGGCCCGTTCCGCCGAGGACCTGGCCACCCTGCGCGGCTGGCTGGACGGGTCGAACGTGCCGGCCGGGCTCACCATCGACACCGAGCTGCGCTGGTCGCTGCTCCAGTCGCTGGTCGCCAACGGCCGCGCCGGTGCCCCCGAGATCGACGCCGAGCTGGCGCGCGACAAGACCGCCAGCGGCGAGCGGGAGGCGGCGTACGCGCACGCGCTGGTGCCGACGCCGGAGAACAAGGCCGCGGTCTGGGCCCAGCTCACCGGCGCGGAGGCGCTGCCGAACTGGCGCCACCGGGCCCTGTTGCAGGGCCTCGCGCACCCGGCGCAGGTGGAGCTGACCGAGCCGTACCGGGAGCGGTACTTCGCCACCGTGGCCCAGGTCTGGGCCAACCGGGACAGCGAGCCGGCGCAGGAGTTCACCCAGCTGGCGTACCCGGCCTACCTGGTCGCGGAGGACACGGTGGCCGCGACCGACGCCTGGCTGGCCGGCGAGGGGCACCCGGCGCCGCTGCGCCGCCTGGTGGCCGAGGGACGCGACGGTGTGGTCCGGGCCCTGAAGGCGCGGGCACGGGACATTCGCAGCGCCTGACCGGCACCGACCGGAAGGGGCGGGCGCGGGGACGACCCGCGCCCGCCCCTCGATCCGCACACCCGGCCCCGCTGGGTCACCGGACCCGCAGACACCGACACCCGGTCCGCCGAGCGGCGGGCCGGGTGTCGTCGTACCGGGTGGGTCAGCCCTTGCCGGCGTGCGAGGCGAGCTGGTCGAGGCCGTTGATGATCCCGCCGGCCAGGTCACCGCCGCCGAAGGCCGCGACCATGGAGAGCGCGGCGAGCTTGGCGTAGGTGTCCGGGATGCGCTTGCGGGCCTGCTTGCCGGTGACGACCTCCAGCCGGCGCTGGTTGGGCGACACGGCGATCAGGATCGACCGGTCCGGCTCGGCGAGCTGCCGGTGCAGCCGCTCGGCGTGCTCGCGGACCGGCTCGTCGAGCGCACCGACGAAGACCGAGAAGACCAGCCCGGTGCCCTGGTCGGCCAGGCGCAGGGCCTCGTCGATGCGGAGCAGCTGCCGGGTGGTGAAGGGGCCGTCCAGCACCTCGGGCGGGGTGCCCGCCTCGATCTGCTTCTCACCAACGGTCACTTGCGCCTCCGGTTGCCCCGGCCGGCGCCTCGATGCCGGCCTGTTCCTGCTTACGGCTGCTCAGCGCCGGGGCCTGTGCGCCCGCGGCCAGGGCCGTGCCGGCCGAGTCGGCCAGCTGCTCGGGCCGGCCGAGGAACCAGACCGGCGTGAAGTCGAAGGGCCGGCCCGGCCGGTAGCGCTTGGCGCCACCACGGCCGCCTCGACCACTACTGGCGAGGGCCAACCCGGCGATCACCAGCGTCGCCGCCGCCGGGATGCCGACGAAGACCAGCAACGTCTCGGTAACAGACAATCCCAACGCCCCCAGGCGGAAAGAGTGACCAGATCCACCGGGCCGGATCGGGCGTCATGGCGTCGCCCCTCCGACCCCGCTGCTGTTCACGTTAGCGGAGTCGACGGCCCGCCATATCGCGGGGTGGCGATGATCCCACCCGCCGTCGGCCCGTTCGACCTCGGCGGCAGCGGCCAACAGCCGGGCGTCGTCGCCGTACCGACCGGTGAGCAAGACACCCACCGGGAGGCCCCCGGCGGTGCGGCCGACCGGCAGCGACACGGACGGCTGGCCGGTCAGGTTGAAAACCGCGCAGTACGGCGAGAACCGCCGCTGCCGGTCGAAGTCCTCCGCGGGGTCGACACCGGAGTGGAACCAGCCGATCGGGGCCTGCGGGGTGGCCAGGGTCGGGCAGAGCAACAGGTCGAACCCGGTGGTCCGGCGGGCGGCGAGGCGGACCAGGGCCTGCAGTTCGGCGAGGGTGGCGGTCAGGGCGGCGACACTCACCCGCGCGCCCCGCTCGCGCAGGAACCGCGTCAACGGCAGCAGGTCGGACTCCCGCCCCGGCGCCACCGGCGCGAGCGCCAGGACGGTCCAGACGGTCTCGAACAGTGGCCACGACTCCGGCCCGAACGGCGGGTCCACCTCGACCACCTCGTGCCCGGCCCCGGCGAGCAGCGCGGCGGCCCGGTCGACGGCGGCCACGCAGTCCGGGTGGACCGGCCCGTCGACGAGCATCGGGCGGGTGAACCGGCCCACCCGCAGCCGGCCGGGCGCGGCCCGACGGACCACGGCCAGGTGACCGCCGGGCGGTGGCGGAGGTGGCAGGTAGGGCTCCCCCGGCACCGGTACGGCCAGGACGTCCAGCAGCGCGGCGACGTCGGCGACGGTCCGGCCGATCGCGCCGTTGGTGGGCAGGCCGAACGCGCCGGAGCCGAGTGGACCGCCGGAGACCAGGCCCCGGCTCGGCTTGTGCCCGACCAGGCCGCACAGGGCGGCCGGGATCCGCACCGAGCCACCCCCGTCGGAGCCCTGGGCGACCGGCACCAGCCCGGCGGCGACCGCGGCCGCCGCGCCACCGGACGACCCGCCCGCCGTGCACGCCAGGTCCCACGGGTTCCGGGCCGGCGGTGCGACCAGCCCCTCGGAGTAGAGCGAGCAGCCCAGCTCCGAGGTGGTGGTCTTGCCGAGGCTGACCAGGCCGGCGTCCCGCAGGTGCCGCACCACGTCGGCGTCGACGGTGGGCACGAAGTCGGCGAAGGCGGCCGAGCCGAACGTGGTCCGCACCCCGGCGGTGAGGGTCAGGTCCTTCACCGCCGTCGGTACCCCGTGCAGCGGCCCCCGCTCGGCGGCCGGCACCGCGTCGGCGGCGCGGGCCGCCCGGCGGGCCTCCTCCGGGGTGACGGTGACGAACGCCCCGACGGTGTCGCCCAGCGCCGCCACCCGGGCGAGGTGGTGCGCGACCAGCTCGACGCTGGAGACGTCGCCCCGGGCGACCGCCGCGGCCTGCTCCAACGCGTTCAGGTCGTGTGGCTCGGCCATACCGCCATCCTGCCCCGCCCGCCACCCCCACGTCGACCACGGCACGCCTCGCCCCTCGGGGTCGGCGCGGCCGGGTGAGGTGAATGGTGACGGAGCGCGGGAGTGCTCACATGGCGGTGCGGGACGACCAGAGTTCCGGGAAGACCACCCGTTCCATGCTGCGGCGCAGCCAGGACAGGCCGGCCGAGCCGCCGCTGCCCACCTTGGCGCCCATGGCGCGCTGCACCGCCTTGAGGTGCTGGTACCGCCAGTCGCCGAACTCCTCGGCGACCGTGGTGAGCGCCTCGCCGAGCAGCCGGAGGTGGTTGTCGTGCCCGGCGTCGGCGTAGACGTGCACCCAGGCCGACTCGACCAGCGGGTGCGACTCGTGTTCGACGGTCACGTCCCGGTCGAGCAGGTCGGCCGGCAGGTCGAAGCCGTGTCGGGCGAGCAGGGCGATCACGTCGTCCCACAGGCTCGGCTCGTCCAGCGCGGAGCACAGCTGCGCGTACACCTCGGTCTGCCGCTTGAACGGGCGGATCAGGGCCGCGTTGCGGAGCCCGAGCAGGAACTCCAGCTCCCGGTACTTCGCCGACTGGAACCCGGAGCCCTCGCCGAGCAGGTCGCGGAACCGGTTGAAGTCGGCCGGGGTCATCCAGCGCAGGCTCTTCCAGGCGGCGTTGAGCCCCTCCAGGTGCAGGGCGGTACGGCGCAGCGGGGCCAGCGCGTCGGTGATCCGGTCGGCGCGCAGCAACCGCTGGGCCTCCCGCAGTTCGTGGCAGGTCAACCCGAAGTACAACTCCATGATCTGACTGACCATCAGGAAGGACATCTCGCCCGGATCGTCGCTGAGCGGCTGTTGCAGCGTGTGCAGCGTGCTGGCGTGCACGTACGCGTCGTACGGCACGCGCTCGGTGAACTCGAGCGTCGGACTGCCACCGTTGCGGGCCGCCTGTGCCGCGCGCTGCCGCGGGGTCAGCGGGCGCACCGCGGTCAGGGTGGGCGCCCGCAGGTCCGTGTTTTCCACCTGTGTCTCCCTCCGTGAGCCGGTCATCTCATGATCTCGCGGTTGGAACGTCTGATGGAATGCCGGAACCACGGTCCTTGCCGTGCACCACCTGTCGGGGCGAAGGTGAAATCCTCTAACCACTTGGGGAAAGGAAGGTTCAGCATGGACGACATGGACTGGGCGCTGCTGCGGGAGTTGCAGGCCGACGCGCGCCTGTCGTTCAGCGAGCTCTCCCGCCGGGTCCACCTCTCCCCACCGGCGGTGGCCGAACGGGTACGCCGGTTGGAGGAGTCCGGCGTGATCACCGGCTACCACGCCCACGTGGACCTCGCCCGCGCCGGACGCAGCGTCCTCGCCCTGATCAGGATGTCCTGCTACGGCCCCCGGTGCATCCTGCACGACCCGACGGTCGCCGACTGGCCGGAGATCCTGGAGATCCACCGGATCACCGGGGACGCGTGCAGCATGCTCAAGGTCTCCGCCGGCTCGATCGACGAGTTCGAGGCCGTGATCGACCGTCTCGCCCCGTACGGCCAGCCGTCCAGCACCATGGTCCTCTCCACCCCGCTGGGCTGGCAGCCGGTCACCCCGCTCGCCTCGGCGTCGGCCGACCGGCCGGAGCCGCCCGGCCGACGCCGCTGAACCGCTCCGGCCGGTCGTCGCCGACCGGGACGCAGCCGGCCGCCGGGCAGTCGACCCCGCACCGGACCGCACGGGGCACGGGGTGACGGTAGGGCCGGGTTTGCCTCCGGGGCAGCGGGAATGCAGGGCGGGTCGCCCAGCGCACCACCGGTGCCGGGAAGGGGAGGATCATGCGGGGTCACGGACCCGGTCGCGCCGTCCGGACGGCGCTGGTGATGATCGCGCTGGTCGGGGTCTTCGTCCTGGCCGCGCGGACCCCCGCCTACGCGGGGGAGAACGTCTTCGTCGAGGTCCGGCCGAGCACCGTCCAGGCGGGCAGCCGGGTGGACCTCCGGGCAAGCTGCGACCGGAACAACGACCGCCAGGCGGAGGTGACCTCGGACGCCTTCGGCCGGGTGGTGCTCCGCCCGCACGACCAGCGATGGGGCGGGAACGCCCCGAACAGCGACGCGCCCGACGCGAACCGCGCCGACAGCGGCTTCCTCACCGGCGCGGTGACCGTTCCGCCCGGCACCGCTCCGGGCGACTACCCGGTGGAGTTGCGCTGCCCGAACGGCAACCGGGCGAGCACCGTGCTGACGGTGTTGAACATGAGCCAGCCGAGCAAGGGGCCGGCGACCGGCGGCGGGGGGACCGCCGGCGGCCGGGGAATGGGGTCGCTGCTGCTCGCCGGTGGCCTGGTCACCGCCGCCGTCGTGGCCGGGCTGGGCCTGTTCGGCAGCCGCCGACGGCCCGGGAGTCCCTGACCGGGGGTACGCCATGGCCGGCTCACGCCAGCGCGACCCGCGCCGGGGCCGCCGGGCGACCCGGCGGTCGGACCCCGCTCGCGCCCTCGGGCCCCGCGGACCCGCCGCACGGCGACGGCGTACCCCGGCAAGGCCGTTCGCGCTGCTCGGTCACGGCGTGGTCGGGCTGGTCGGCGCCGTCTGGTCCGTGCTCGTCCTCGTCGGGCGCGGACTGCGACACGACGGCCTCCTGCTCCGGTACGGCGCTTCCGTCCTCGACCGGGCGGGCGTCCTGCTCGGCCGGGGCCTGCGCGGTGGACTACACCGACTGCGGAGGGTGGCGGTCGAGGCGAGCCGGGCGGGTCTGCTGGTCCTCGACCCGGTTGCCCGGCGGCACCCGGTCGCCCCGCGACGGGCGACGCCCGCCCGGCGTTGGGCGGGTGGACGGGCGGTGCGCTCGGGTCCGGGAGCCCCGGTGCTGGTGGTCGCCACGCTGATGGTGTCGATCATGGCGATGCTCGGGGTCGAGCAGGTCACCGGGACCAGCCTGCTGCCGGACCGGCTCGGTGCCGGCCTGCGTCCGCCGCCCCGGGCGTTCCCGGTGCTGCCGGCGAGCCCGCCGGTGGAGATCGAGATCCGGGCGCTGGACCTGCGTGCGCCCGTCCACCACGTCGGGCTCGCCGCCGACGGGACGATCGGCGTGCCGGACGACAAGCGCGCCCACGAGGCCGCCTGGTACGACCAGGGTCCGACCCCGGGGCAGTACGGCCCGGCGGTGATCGTCGGTCACGTGGACACCTCGACCGGGCCGGCGGTCTTCCACGACCTGAAGCGACTGCGCTCCGGCGACCGGATCGAGGTCGACCGGGCCGACCGGTCGGTGGCGGTCTTCGAGGTGCACGCGGTGGAGCGGTTCGACAAGGAACGACTGCCGGTGGACGAGGTCTTCGGCGACTTCGACCGCCCGAACCTGCGCCTGATCACCTGTGGTGGCCGCTGGGTGGGCGGCGCGACCGGCTACGCCGACAACGTCGTGGTCTTCGCCTCACTGGTCCGGGCGCGGCGGCCCTGACCA
Source organism: Micromonospora sp. NPDC023956 (assembly GCF_040639195.1). NCBI lineage: Bacteria > Bacillati > Actinomycetota > Actinomycetes > Micromonosporales > Micromonosporaceae > Micromonospora > Micromonospora sp. NPDC023956. The sequence goes on along the minus strand of NZ_JBEZZN010000007.1, from coordinate 313,082 downwards.
TCCCGCCGGCCACCCGGCCCCGGAAGCCGGTCGGACGACGTACGGTCGCCGGGCACGGGCGACGCCGGCACCAGCCGGGGCCGCCCGGCGCCGGCGTGACCGACTCGGGAAGGGGCGGGGGTCAGGCCGCCTCGGCGATCGGCTCGCTCTCCCGCAGGTCCAGCCAGTCCGCCCAGCGCGGGTCGGGCGCGCGGTGGCCGAGCACCCGCCAGGCCGTGCCCTTGGGGGGCGCCGGCAGGCTGTGCAGCCGCCAGCCCATCTCCGCCGGGGTCTTGTCGCCCTTGGTGTGGTTGCAGCGGGCGCACGCGGCGACCACGTTCTCCCAGGCGTGCCGGCCGCCCCGGCTACGCGGGAAGACGTGGTCGATGGTCTCGGCGGGCCCCCGGCAGTAGGCGCACCGCCACCCGTCCCGGGCGAAGATCGCCCGGCGGGAGAGCCCCACGTGGGTGCGGTACGGCACCCGGACGAACCGGGTCAGCCGGACCACCGAGGGGACGGGCACCGCGTCGAAGGCGCTGTGCAGAACGCCGTCGCCGTCGGCCACGCAGACGGCCTTGGCCGTGAGCACCAGGATCGCGGCGCGACGCACCGACACGACACACAACGGCTCGTAGGTGGCGTTGAGGACCAACGCGCCGGAGCCCATTGCGGGTCGTATGTCAGGCATCGTGCTCACCCTCCCGGTCCAGCCGCGTCGCGTCCTCGCGGCCGACCGCGGGCAGCACGAGCCCAGCCGCGGTCGACGCCGGAAGGATCACCGACGTTCCGTGCGCCAATCGTCCCTGATCGGACCCGGGATTGCACGCACTAATCCGGGGTCCCCGGTGAAGCTTTTCTCGACTGTGCGAGGATGGCCGGTTTCGCATCCGTTGATCAACGCCGCCGGACGACCGGCCGACGCGGTCGAGGGGCGGGGTGGCCTGCGCCCCTGGCGCAGCGTGCGGTACGAAGACAGACGTGACTGCTGCCCCACCGACGCCACCGGCCACGGACACCCCGAAGCCGGAGCTGAGCCCCGACTGCCTCGCCGACGCGCTCTGCAAGAACGTCTACGACCTGACCGGCTCCACCTGGTTCGCCGAGGGCAGCTACTGGATCCTGCTCAAGCCGCTGCGGATCGCGCTGATCCTGCTGCTCGCCGTCGCCGCCCGGTTCCTGCTGCACCGGGCGATCAAACGACTGGTCCGGAGCACCACGGACGCCGCGGTGCCGACCCTGCTGAAACCGCTGCGGGAGCGGATCCCGACGGCGGCCACCGCGAACGGGGAGTTCGTGCCCGAGCGGCGCCGGCAGCGGGCCGAGGCGATCGGGTCGGTGCTGAGCAGCATGGTCACCGCGTTCGTCTTCGGCATCGCCCTGCTGATGGTCCTGAAGGAGTTCAGCTTCGACCTGGCTCCCCTGCTGGCCAGCGCCGGCATCGCGGGCGTGGCCCTGGGCTTCGGCGCGCAGAGCCTGGTCAAGGACCTGATCGCCGGGCTGTTCATGCTGCTGGAGGACCAGTACGGCGTGGGCGACACGGTGGACGTGGGCGAGGCGACCGGGGTGGTCGAGTCGGTGGGTCTACGGGTCACCACCGTCCGCGACGCCCGGGGGGTGCTCTGGTACATCCGCAACGGCGAGATCATCCGGGTCGGCAACAAGAGCCAGGGCTGGGCGCTGGTCGTGGTCGACCTGCCGATCGGCTTCGCCAGCACCGAGGAGGCGACCGCGGTGCTGCGGACCGCGGCGGCCTCGCTGGCGTTCGACCCGGACCTGGCCCCGCAGATCGTCGAGCCGCCGGAGGTGCTCGGCGTGGAGCAGGTGACCATCGACGGCGCGGTGATCCGTACGGTCGTCAAGACCAGCGCGGACGGGCAGTTCGCGGTCGCTCGGGAACTGCGCCGACGGCTGGCCGAGTCCCTGGAGAACTCCGGCATCACCGCCAAGATCGCCGCGGCCCGCTTCTATCCGGGCATCCCCACCGGCGGACCAGCCACCCCCGCCTGACCTGCGGCTCGTTCCGGTCGACCGGCCAGCGTCGAGGGGGCCGACCACGGAGGGGTCGCGGTCCGCCCGGCCCCTCGGGTATCGTCCGTTCGTTCAGTCGGAGATGCGACGATCAATCCGTTCACCCTAGCCAGCATTCAGACGATCGGGCAGAATCCGGGAACGAGCTCCTCCGGAGCGTGATCACGTCCTCGCTGCTCCGTTGATCTGACGACGATTCCCGGCCCGGCCACCACGAGTGGCGCCGTCGGGAACGATGGAGGCCACGGTGTCCGACGAGCGAACCCTCCACGAAGGTCCGGCCACCTTCGGTGAAGTGTTCGCCCAGCGCGAGTACCGAGCGGTCCTCACCGCCACCACCCTCTCCTGGATCGGCGACTACATCGCGAAGGCCGCGGTGACCGTCCTGGTCTACCGGGAGACCGACTCGGTGGCCCTGTCGGCGGCGGCGTTCGCGGTCAGTTACCTGCCGTGGCTGATCGGCGGCCCGCTGCTCTCCACGGTGGCCGACCGGTGCCGGTACCGGTCCGTGATGGTCAACTCCGACCTGCTCCGGATGGCGCTGGTCGCGCTGGTCGCCGTGCCGAACCTGCCGGTGTGGGCGATCCTCGGCCTCCTCTTCGCCACCACGCTGGCCAATCCGCCGAGCCAGGCCGCCCGCTCCGCGCTCATGCCGGTGATCCTCAGCGGCGACCGGCTGGTGGTCGGTCTCTCCCTCAACAGCAGCGTCGGCCAGGCCGCCCAGGTGACCGGGTACCTGGTCGGTGCCGCGATCGCCACCGCCAGCCCCACGGCCGCGCTGCTGGTCAACGCGGCCAGCTTCGGCGCGTCCGCGTTGATCGTGCGGTTCGGGGTCCACGACCACCCCCGGATGGCCACCGCCGAGCCGGGCGCCTCCCTGCTGCGGGAGACCGCGGCGGGTTTCCGGATCGTCTTCGGGACCCCGGTGCTGCGGTCGATCGCCGTACTGGTGTTCAGTTCGATGCTCTTCTCCATCGTCCCCGAGGGGTTGGCCGGGGCCTGGGCGGGCGAGCGCTCCGGTGCGGGCGTGGACGCCGCCGCCAGCCAGGCCGTGATCATGGCTGCCGCCCCGGTCGGCTTCATCCTCGGCGGTCTGATCATCGGGCGGGCCGTCCGGCCGGCCCGCCGGGTGGCCCTGATCCGGCCGTTCGCGGTGCTGGCTCCCCTGGTGCTGGTGCCGGCCCTGTTCGACCCACCGCCGGGCGTGGTGGCGCTGCTCGTCGCGGTCTGCGGCTTCTCGGTGGCCGGGCTGCTGCCGGTCGCCAACGGGCTCTTCGTCCGGGCCCTGCCCGACGGCTACCGGGCTCGGGCGTTCGGCGTGATGGCGACCGGCATGCAGGTGATCCAGGGCTTCGCGGTGATCGTCACCGGGCTGCTCGCCGAGCGGTTCTCCATTCCCGGGGTGGTCGGCGTGTGGAGCGCGGCCGGCGTGCTCCTGATGCTGGTGGTGGTGGCCCGCTGGCCGACCGCCGCCACCTTCGACGCCGCCATCGCTGCGGCGGCGGCGCCCGGCGGGCGGGCACACGTCGAGCCGTCGGCGGGCTCCGACGACGCCGCCCCCGCCCCGGCGACCGGGCTCGGTGTCGCGTCGACCGGCGAGCAGGCCGGTGACGAGAACCCGGTGACCGGACGGCGGGCGACGGCGGGCGGCACCGCCACGCTGTGACGGAGCCCGCACCCGCACGCGGGCGGCCGTACCCGCCGGGTCCGACGGCACCTGGCAGGATGGAACGGTGAGTGCCGCAGGTGACGCCGACCGCAATGACCTGACCCTCTTCGAGGCGGTCGGGGGTGAGCCGACCTTCCGCCGGCTGGTCGACGAGTTCTACGCCGGGATCGCCGAGGACCCGTTGCTGCGCCCGATGTACCCGGAGGAGGACCTGGCCCCGGCCGCGGACCGGATGACCCTCTTCCTCATGCAGTACTGGGGCGGGCCGAACACCTACTCCGCCCAGCGCGGCCACCCGCGGCTGCGGATGCGGCACGCCCCGTTCCGGATCGGGCCCGCCGAGCGGGACGCCTGGCTGCGGCACATGCGTCGGGCGGTCGACTCCCTGGAACTGCCGCCGGACGTGGCCACGGTGCTCTGGGACTACCTGGAGCGGGCGGCGTACTTCATGGTCAACGTGATGGACGACCCGGCCGTACGCTGACCGGTCGACGTGACGGAGGACCCGGCCGTACGCTGGCCGGGCCCACGGGGCCTGTCCCGCCTGCCCACTGAGCAGGACGCCCGGGGCGGGCCCGGGAGCGGAACGCCCGGGGCGGACGGAACCGGCGGCGGCCGGCCGGGAGTCCCGACCGGCGACGCCGTCCTCATTCCCCCGGACGGCGACGCCGTCCTGGGCCCCTCAGAGCAGGGCACCCTCGTCGTGCAGCCAGTCGACGAAGTTCGTCGCCACCGCCGCACCACAGTCGAGCAGCTCGACCAGGAGCGCGTCGTGCGTCCCGGCGCCCAGCGGCACCTGGAGTTCGGCGTAGATCGGCAGCTGTCCCCGCTCGGTCGGGTCGCCGATGTACGCCTTGCAGAACCGCCGCGTGTGGTTCCACTCGTTGACCACCCGGTAGGCCCGGTCGGCCCAGTCCGGCGGAACGGTCGCGTGTGGACGGGCCCGCATGACCAGGATCTCGTCCTCCGGCCCTTCCAGGGTGACCAGCACCGCGTGCCGTTCCCACATGGCCAGCAGGTTGCCGTCACCGTCCGCCAGGTAGCGGACGTCCAACAGGTCGAGCGCGTCGCAGACCCGACCGAGGGTCACCGGGCCGACGTCGGCCGACATCTCCTTGCGCACCGACCGGTCCGCGGCCGCGGCGAGACAGTCGTCTCCCGGCTCGCGCGGTGCCGGTGGTCCGACCCGGACGCTGCCCTCCATTGTGATCCCACTTCGACTGTCCGGCTCGCCACCACTGGCGTGGCCGGGGCGCCATGACCACCACGGCATCACTCGCGCACCTCACTCCCCAGCGGATCCGGACGCCTACCGTGCGTTGGATCCGAGGATGGACGGTACCCGGACAGCCGGCGTGAAGCATCCCCCCAACGCCAGCCCCGGGACGGAAGAAGGAATAGGGGTCATCCGTTCGGGTGATCACCCTGTGGCTTTATGGCAAGGTCTGCCACGTTCTGCGACCATGCCACTCCGTACGGCGCGGCCAGACCGGTCCAACGGTTGGCCAGGCGCACCTGCACCCCCTCGGCGGCGGCCCCTGCCGGCCCGAGGAAGCCCATCCGGACCACCCCCTGCACCAGTCGCTGACTCACCTCGACCCGCTCCCCCGCCTCGCCGGTCACCACCACCGCGACGTGGTCCAGCAGGGCGTCGCGGACCACGCGCTGCCCGACCGCCCGCCCCGCCACCCCGTGTGTCGCGGCGGCGCGCAGGGTGCCGGCCGCCGCGTCGGCCACCCGGCGCAGCTCGGCGGCGGGGATCGTCTCCACCACCCGGCCGGCCGCCGACGGCAGCGGCCAGCGCCACTGCGTGTCCCGCCGCGCCGGCAGGGCCGTCCCGGCCCGGCCCAGCTCGGCCAAGAGGTCGGCGGCGGCCACCGTGGCGTCGCCCGGCCCCGGGCCGGCGACCGTCCGGCAGACCAGCACCCCCCAGGGCAGCCGGGCCCAGAGCACCGTCCGGCCGGACCGGTCGACCGGCCGGAGCCGGACCACCGCCGCCGGGTCGAAGCGGACCAGCCGGGCCAGGAAGGCGCCCGCGTCGGCGACGCCGGCCAGCCCGTGCCCGCCCGGTCGGGCGGACGCGGGCCGACCGGCCACCGGGGCGCCGGTCACGCCGGCTCCCGCACGGGTGGCAGCGCGTAGTTCTCCAGGAAGGTCCGCTCGGCGTCGCTGAGCCGCCGCAGCCGCTTCTCCGCCAGGTCGTACGGGACCAGCACCGACCGGGCCCGGCTGGCCAGCACGTCACCGTCGTACAGCTCGTAGGCGATGGTGAAGGCCGCCCGGCGGATCTCCTCCACCCAGAGTTCGATCCGCACGGTCGGTGCCGCCTCCGCGGTGGCCCGAGCGAGCGCGTAGTCGACCGGGCGGACGTAGTCGATCTCGTGCCGGGCGATCACCACGCCCTCGGCGAACGAGCCGACCCCCCACGCCCGGCCGCCGGAGAACATCAACGCCACCCGCGCCTCCTCGTACAGGGTGAGGAAGCGGGCGTTGTTGACGTGCCCGTACGCGTCCAGGTCGGACCAGCGCAGCGTGCAGTGGTAGACGAAGCGGTCGCTCATGCTCAGTCGCGGGTCAGCTTGCGGTAGGTCACCCGGTGCGGCCGGGCCGCCTCCGCTCCGAGCCGGTCGATCTTGTTCTTCTCGTACGCCTCGAAGTTGCCCTCGAACCAGAACCACTTGGCCGGATCCTCCTCGTCGCCCTCCCAGGCCAGGATGTGCGTGGCGACCCGGTCCAGGAACATCCGGTCGTGGGAGATGACCACGGCGCAGCCGGGGAACTCCAGCAACGCGTTCTCCAGGCTGGAGAGGGTCTCCACGTCCAGGTCGTTGGTCGGCTCGTCGAGCAGGATGACGTTGCCGCCGATCTTGAGGGTCAGCGCCAGGTTGAGCCGGTTGCGCTCGCCGCCGGAGAGCACCTTGGTCGGCTTCTGCTGGTCCGGCCCCTTGAAGCCGAAGGCCGCGATGTACGCCCGGGACGGCATCTCGACCTTGCCGACCATCAGGTGATCCAGTCCGTCGGAGACCACCTCCCAGACGGTCTTGTCGCCGGCGAGGCCCTGCCGGTTCTGGTCGACGTACGACAGGGAGACCGTCTCGCCGACCCGGACCGCGCCGTCGGTCGGCTGCTCCAACCCGACGATCGTCTTGAACAGGGTGGTCTTGCCGACGCCGTTCGGGCCGATGATGCCGACGATGCCGTTGCGCGGCAGCGAGAAGGAGAGGTTGTCGATCAGCACCCGGTCGCCGAAGCCCTTGGTGAGCTTGTTCGCCTCGATGACCGTGTTGCCCAGGCGCGGGCCCGGCGGGATCTGGATCTCCTCGAAGTCCAGCTTGCGGGTCTTCTCCGCCTCGGCGGCCATCTCGTCGTACCGGTCGAGCCGGGCCTTGGACTTGGTCTGCCGGGCCTTGGCGTTGGAGCGGACCCACTCCAGTTCCTCGGAGAGGCGCTTCTTCATCTTGGCGTCGCGGCGACCCTCGACGGAGAGGCGGGCGGCCTTCTTCTCCAGGTACGTGGAGTAGTTGCCCTCGTACCCGACGGCCCGTCCCCGGTCCAGCTCGAGGATCCAGCCGGCCACGTTGTCGAGGAAGTACCGGTCGTGGGTGATCGCCAGGACGGTCCCGGCGTACTTGGCGAGGTGCTGCTCCAGCCACTGCACGCTCTCCGCGTCCAGGTGGTTGGTGGGCTCGTCGAGCAGGAGCAGGTCGGGGGCCTCCAGCAGCAGCTTGCAGAGTGCCACCCGGCGGCGCTCGCCCCCGGAGAGCTGGGTGACGTCGGCGTCCGGCGCCGGGCAGCGCAGCGCGTCCATCGCCAGTTCGAGCTTGGAGTCGATGTCCCAGGCGTCGGCGTGGTCCAGCTCCTCCTGGAGCTTGCCCATCTCCTCCATCAGCTCGTCGGAGTAGTCGGTCGCCATCTGCTCGGCGATCTTGTTGAACCGCTCCAGCTTCGCCTTGGTCTCGGCGACCGCCTCCTCGACGTTGCCGAGGACCGTCTTGGCCTCGTTGAGCGGGGGCTCCTGGGCGAGCAGGCCAACGGTGAAGCCGGGCATCAGTCGGGCCTCGCCGTTGCTCGGGCGGTCCAGCCCCGCCATGATCTTGAGGAGGCTGGACTTGCCCGCGCCGTTCGGGCCGACCACACCGATCTTGGCACCCGGCAGGAAGCTCAGCGTCACGTTGTCGAGCACGACCTTGTCGCCGTGCGCCTTGCGGGCCTTCTCCAGGACGTAGATGTACTGAGCCACGGTGCGGGCTACCTCCGTACGTTGCGATTGGGAGCCGGCGAGCGAAGGGCGGACCGGACCGCCCGGGTGCCGCCGGCCGTCGGCCGGGCGCACGCACGCCATCCTCAATCCTGACAGGTACGCCGCGCTCCGCCCACATCACCCCGCCCCCGGCGCTGTCGCCGCCTTCCCTGGTCACCGCCGACCCGTCAAGGGGACGTCGGGCAGATCACGTCCAGGTTCGGCCGCCGTCGGCCGGGGAAGTAACTGCCGCACGGGGCCCCAGACACCGCAGATACGCTCAGTACGCTCGTGCGGTGGACCCGTCGTTTACCGGAGGTGGCCGATCGTGACCGTCCGTAGCTCCTTTGTCGTTGTGGCGAACCGTCTACCGGTCGACGAGGTGAGCACTCCGGAGGGACGGCAGTGGCGCCGTAGTCCGGGCGGTCTCGTCACCGCGCTGCACCCGGTCCTCGCCGAGCACCAGGGCACCTGGGTCGGCTGGGCGGGCGGCACCGGCGCCGCCCCGGAGCCGTTCGACCTGGAGGGCATCCGGCTGCACCCGGTGCCGTTGAGCGCGGACGAGCTGGAGCGCTACTACGAGGGGCAGTCGAACGCGACGATCTGGCCGCTCTACCACGACGCGGTGGAGACCCCGGCGTACAAGCGCCGCTGGCGGGACGCGTACCGGCTGGTCAACGCCCGGTTCGCGGAGGCCGCGGCGGAGGTGGCGGCGGAGGGCGCGACGGTCTGGGTGCAGGACTACCAGCTCCAGCTGGTCCCGGCGATGCTCCGCGAACTCCGCCCCGACCTGCGGATCGGCTTCTTCCTGCACATCCCGTTCCCGCCGATCGAGCTGTTCATGCAGATGCCGCTGCGCGCCGAGGTGCTGCGCGGCCTGCTCGGGGCGGACCTGGTCGGCTTCCAGCAGCGGCTGGCCGCGCAGAACTTCGTCCGCCTGGCCCGGCACCTGCTCGGGCTGCGCTACGAGGGGCAGATGATCCAGGTCGACGGACGCCAGGTGAAGGCGGGCGCCTTCCCGATCTCCATCGACGTCCGGGAGATGGAACGGCTCGCCGCCGACCCGGCCATCCAGGCGCGCGCCAAGCAGATCCGGGAGGAACTGGGCAATCCGAAGACGATCATCCTGGGCGTGGACCGGCTGGACTACACCAAGGGCATCGAGCTACGCCTCAAGGCCTTCCGGGAGCTGCTTTCTGACGGAAAGCTGACAGTTCCGGACGCCGTCATGGTCCAGGTGGCCACCCCGAGCCGCGAGCGGGTCGAGCACTACCAGGCACTGAGAGTGAAGGTCGAGCGCGAGGTCGGCCGGATCAACGGCGAGTACGGACGGGTCGGCGTGCCGGCGGTCCACTACCTCCACCAGTCGTACTCTCGCAGTGAGCTCGCCGCGATGTATGTTGCGGCGGACGTGATGATGGTGACCCCGCTGCGAGACGGAATGAATTTGGTGGCCAAGGAGTACGTGGCATCGCGCGCCGACCAGGGCGGCGCGCTCGTGCTCAGTGAGTTCGCCGGTGCGGCGACCGAGCTGCGCCAGGCGTTTCTGTGTAACCCGCACGACCCGGAGGCGGTCAAGGAAGCCCTGCTGAAGGCTGTGCACGTGGAGCGGACGGAGGCCCGCCGCCGCATGCGAATCATGCAACGACACCTGCGGACCCACGACGTGGGCCACTGGGCCCGGTCGTTCCTCAGCGAACTCGGCACACCCGGCGTGGAGGCGGCGTGAACACGAGCGTCATCGAGTCCACGCCGACCCACGAGGTCATCGACCCCGAACTGCGGGCGGCGATCGGCCGGATCGCCCGGGTGCCGCAGCTCCTGGTCGCCTGCGACTACGACGGCACGCTGGCGCCGATCGTCGAGGACCCGAGCAAGGCGGTACCGCTGCACGAGTCGGTGGCTGCCGTCCGGGCGCTCGCCGCGTTGCCGCAGACCAGCGTCGCGGTGGTCTCCGGACGCGCGCTGCGCGACCTGGCCGCCCTGTCCCGGCTGCCCAGCGAGGTGCACCTCGTCGGCAGCCACGGCTCCGAGTTCGACATCGGTTTCGTCGAGCGGCTCAGCCCCGAGCTGATCGCCGTCCGCACCCGCCTGCGCAACGAGCTGCGGGAGATCGCCGCCGCCCACCCGGGCGTCCGGCTGGAGCGCAAGCCGGCCAGCGTCGCGGTGCACACCCGGGGGGTGCCGCCGCAGGTCGCGGCCAACGCCATCGAGGCGGTCCGCAGCGGTCCGGCCACCTGGGACGGGGTCACGGTCACCCAGGGCAAGGAGGTCATCGAGCTGTCGGTGGTCGCCACCCACAAGGGCACCGCCGTCGACCAGCTCCGTACCCAGCTCTCCGCGAGTGCGGTGCTCTTCATCGGCGACGACGTCACCGACGAGAACGCCTTCGGCAACCTGCACGGCCCCGACGTCGGCATCAAGATCGGGCCGGGCGACACGAAGGCGCACTTCCGGGTCGCCGAGCCGATCGAGGCCGCGCGGGCGCTGGCGCTGCTGCTGGACACCCGGCGACACTGGCTCTTCGGCGAGCGGGCGGTGCCGATCGAGCGGCACTCGATGCTCGCCAACGGGCGGACGGTCGCGCTGCTCACCCCGGAAGCCAAGGTCACGTGGCTCTGCCACCCGAAGCCGGACTCGGCGGCCATCTTCGCCGACCTGGTCGGCGGCAGCCCGGCCGGGCACTTCAGCGTCGCCCCCGAGCGGGGCGGCATCCCGCTGGGGCAGCGTTACCGCAACGGCACCATGACGGTGGAGACCCGTTGGTCCGGGCTGACCGTGACCGACTGGCTCGACCTGCCGTCCCGGGACGACGCGCCGAGCGGTTCGACCGTGATGTCCGGCGACTCCACCCTGATCCGGGTGCTCACCGGCTCCGGCCGGGTGCGGCTGGAGTTCGCGCCGCGCCCCGAGTTCGGTCAGGTGGCCATCCAGCTCCAGCCGCTCGGCGACGGGCTGCTGGTGCTCGGCTCCAACGAGCCGGTGTCGCTCTACTCCCCCGGCGTACGGTGGCAGGTGACCAACGACGGCGGGTACGAGACCGCCAAGGCGGTGGTCGACCTCTCCGCCGCCGGTGGGCAGGTCACCTGCGAGCTGCGCTTCGGCACGCACAGCCTGGAGCACCACCGGGTCCCGGTGCACGAGCGGCAGGCCACCGCCGAGCAGCCGTGGAAGGAGTGGGTGTCCTCGCTGCGGCTGCCGCAGACCGCCCGTGACCTGGTCGCCCGCAGCGCGCTGACGCTGCGGGGGCTCTGCCACGAGGCGACCGGCTCGATCCTCGCGGCGGCGACCACCTCGCTCCCCGAGGAGCTGGGCGGCGTCCGCAACTGGGACTACCGGTACTGCTGGCTCCGGGACGCGGCGATGACCGCGCGGGTGCTGGTCGACCTCGGCTCGCTGGCGGAGGCCGAGGGGCTGCTGCGCTGGGTGGACGGCTGCGTCGAGCGCACCGGCGGACACCCGGAGCGGCTGCACCCGCTCTACACCGTCGACGGTTACGAGCTGGGCGCCGAAGCGGTCATCGACACCCTCCCCGGCTACGCCGGCTCCCGGCCGGTCCGGGTCGGCAACCTCGCCAACCACCAGCTCCAGCTGGACGTGTTCGGCCCGATCGCCGACCTCATCGCGGGAGTGGCCGACGCCCGGGGCTCGGTGCGCGAGACCGAGTGGCGGGTGCTGGAGAACATGGTCGAGGCGGTCCGCCGCCGCTGGCACGAACCCGACCACGGCATCTGGGAGGCCCGCCTCCCACCGCGCCACCACATCTTCTCGAAGGTGATGTGCTGGATGACCGTCGACCGGGCACTGCACGTGGTGCGGCAGCACGGCGACGGCGACCGGCCGGAGTGGGTGGAGCTGCGCGAGCGGATCGGCGCGAACGTGCTGGAGCACGGCTGGCACTCCGGTGTCGAGGCGTACAGCGTGGCGTACGGGGACGAGGACATGGACGCCTCGTCGCTCTGGATCGGCCTGTCCGGGCTGCTCCCCGGCGACGACCCGCGCTTCCTCTCCACCGTGCTGAAGATCGAGGCAGACCTGCGCAGCGGACCGGTGGTCTACCGGTACCACTGGGACGACGGTCTGCCCGGCCGGGAGGGCGGCTTCCACATCTGCACGGCCTGGCTGATCGAGGCGTACCTGCGCACCGGTCGGCGTACCGACGCGGAGGAGCTGTTCCACCAGATGATCGACACGGCGGGGCCGACCGGCCTGCTCCCCGAGCAGTACGACCCGCTCGCCGAGCGCGGGCTGGGCAACCACCCGCAGGCGTACAGCCACCTCGGGCTGATCCGCTGTGCTCTGCTGCTGGACAACATGCTCAAGGTCTGAGCTGACGTACGACAGCGCCCGGAGGCCCCGCCTCCGGGCGCTGTCGCGTGTACGGCGGCAGTTGCCCTCCGCTCCCCGCTCGGCAGCCACCACGATCGATTGACACTCCCAGCACGTTCTGCTTGTATCAATAAATATTGACCATAAGCGATATGGCTGCGCACTTTTCAGGACGGAGACACGGTCGTGGGCAAAGTGATGAGAGCCTTGCGCGGGGCGGGCGCGGCGCTGAGTACGGTGCTGGTGGTCGCCAGTGTCGTGGTCGCCGGACCCAGTCCGGCCTCGGCGGTGGACTACTACTACGAGCTGCCCTACCCGGCGGGTGAGTCCTACCGGGTGACCCAGGGGCCGGAGGGCACCTACTCGCACGTCGGCCCGTACAACGAGTACGCCTGGGACTTCGGGCTTCCGGCCTGGTACGAGGTTTCCGCCGCGCAGGCCGGCACCATTCTCGTCTCCGACTGGTCGGTCTACCCGGGCAACGGCATCGAGGTGATAATCCGGCACTCGAACGGCCAGTGCACCCACTACATCCACCTGAACCAGGCGATCTACAACACCGGCGACTGGGTCCCGCAGGGCCGGGTCATCGGCTCGTCCGGCGCCACCGGCAACGCCACCGGGGCGCACCTGCACTTCCAGGTCATCAACTGCAACACCCGGGTGGGCATCCCGGCCACCCTCCAGGGCTGGTCACCGCCCACCGGCTCCTGGCCGGTGAGCGTCAACAACCGCGCCTGACCTCCGCTGGTAGGCCCGGCCTGCCGACCACCGACGGCCGGAGCGGGTCCGCTCCGGCCGTCGCCTTGTCCGCCCCCGCCGGCCGCCTTCTCCGCCCACGCCGGCCGCCTCAGCCGTCGAGCGCGCCCACCACGTCGCCGACCACCACCACAGCGGGCGGCCGGAGCCCTTCGGCGGCCACGTCGGCGGCCACCGCGCCGAGCGTCGACCGGAGCACCCGCTGTCCGCCGGTCGTCCCCTCCTGCACCACGGCCGCCGGGGTCGACGGGGCCCGCCCGTGCGCGACCAGGGTGGCGGTGATCGCCGCCAGGTTCTTCAGCCCCATCAGGATCACCAGCGTGCCGCGCAGCGCGGCCAGCGCCGACCAGTGCACCCGGGACTCCGGGTGCTCCGGGGCGAGGTGCCCGGAGACCACGGTGAACTCGTGGGCCACCCCCCGGTGGGTGACCGGGATACCGGCCACCGACGGGGCCGCGATCGAGCTGGTCACCCCGGGCACCACGACCACCGGCACCCCGGCCGCCGCGCAGGCGAGCACCTCCTCGCCGCCCCGGCCGAAGACGTACGGGTCACCGCCCTTGAGTCGGACCACGAACGCGCCACCCGACGCCCGCTCCACCAGGATCCGGTTGATCTCCTCCTGGGCCCGGGACGGCCCGTAGGGGATCTTCGAGGCGTCGACCAGTTCGACGTCCGGGTGCAGTTCGTCGAGGAGCAGTCCGGGCACCAGCCGGTCGGCGACCACCACGTCGGCCTCGGCGAGCAGCCGCCAGCCCCGCAGGGTGATCAGCTCCGGGTCGCCCGGCCCGGCCCCGACCAGGGCCACCTGCCCGGCCCGCCGCCGCGCCCCGAACACGGCGTCCGACCGCAGCGGGCTGTCCGGACCGTCCAGCAGCGCGCGGACGGCGTCGCGGGTCGCCCGGGACCGGTGCGGGTCGCCGCCGCCGAGCACGGCCACGGTCACCGGACCGTGCCGGGTCACCGCCGGGGTCCAGGCGCTGGCCGCGAACCGGTCGTCGGCGCGGACGCAGAAGATCCGGCGTTCGGCCGCGACGGCGCTGACCGCCGCGGCGGCGGCCCGGTCGTCCACCGCGACGTGGACCAGCCACGCCCCGTTCAGGTCGGCCGGGACGAAGCGGCGCGGTTCCCAGTGCAGCCGGCCGGCGTCGACGTGCGCACGCAGCGCCGGGGTGAGTTCCGGAGCGACCAGCAGGACGTCCGCACCGGCGTCCAGCAGCGCCGGCACCCGGCGGGTGGCGACCGTGCCGCCGCCCACCACGACCACCCGCCGCCCCACCAGCCGCAACCCCATCGGGTACGGATTCCCGCTCACGCCGCCGCCCCAGACCGTTCACCGGCGACGGTCCGCGCCACGCCGCCGAATCCGGTGGTCCTCCCGCTCACGCCGCCGCCCCGCCGACGAGCCCGACGCTTCTCTCGCTCACTTCTCGGCCACTCCCGCCGCGTCGAAGGTGGCCACCTCGTGCAGCACCCGGGCCGCCCCGGTCACCACCGGCAGGGCGAGCAACGCGCCGGTGCCCTCACCGAGGCGCAGCCCCAGGTCGATCAGGGGATCGAGCCCGAGGTGGCGCAGGGCGACGGTGGCGCCCGGCTCGGCGGACCGGTGCCCGGCGACCATCGCGCCCACCGCCTCCGGCGCGAAGGCGGCGGCGGCGAGCGCGGCGGAGACCGCGATCACGCCGTCCAGCAGCACCGGGATCCGGTGGGCCGCGGCGGCCAGGATCAGCCCGGTCAGTGCGGCGTGCTCCAGACCACCGACGGCGGCGAGCACGCCGAGCGGGTCGGCCGGGTCCGGCCGGTGCCGGTGCAGCGCCCGCCGCACCACGTCCACCTTCCGCCGGTACGTCTCGTCGTCCACCCCGGTGCCCCGGCCGGTCGTCTCGGCCGGGTCGGCGCCGGTGAACGCGGCGACCAGGGCGGCCGACGGGGTGGTGTTGGCGATGCCCATGTCCCCGGTGAGCAGGATGCCCGCCCCCGCCGCGATCAGCTCCTCGGCGACCCGGATGCCGATCTCCACCGCCGCCCGCGCCTCGTCCCGGGTCAGTGCGGCGGTGACGGTCAGGTCCCGGGTGCCGGGGCGGACCTTCGCCGCCACCAGCCGGGGGGCCTCGGGCCCGCCGGCCGGATCGGGGCTGGCGAGCGGCAGCGGGGTGGCCACGCCGACGTCGACCACGGTGACCGTGGCACCGGCCTGGCGGGCGAAGGCGTTCACCACCGCCCCGCCGGCGAGGAAGTTGCCGATCATCTGCGCGGTGACCTCCTGCGGCCAGGGGGTGACCCCCTGGGCGTGCACGCCGTGGTCCCCGGCGAAGATCGCCACCGCGGCCGGTTCGGGCAGCGGCGGCGGGCAGGTGCCGGCCAGGCCGGCGAGGCGTACCGAAAGATCCTCCAGGGTGCCCAGGGAACCGGCCGGCTTGGTCAGCCGGGCCTGGAGGTCCCGGGCGGCGGCCATCGCCGCCTCGTCGAGCGGGCCGATGCCCGCGATCGTGCTCTCCACCATCACGCCTCCAGGATCTCCGCCAGTACCTCGGTGAACGCGTCGGTGGTCCGGGGGTCGCGGACCGCCACGCGCAGCCAGTCCGGGCCCAGCCCGGGAAAGGTGTCGCCCCGACGCACCGCCCAGCCCCGGTCCCGCAGGGCGAGCCGGATCCGGTCCGCGCCGGGGATCTCCACCAGGACGAACGCGCTGGCCGGGCGACCCGCGACGCGTACCCCGGGCAGGGTGGCGAGGCGGGTCAGCAGGTGGTCGCGGTCGGCGGCGAGGCGCACGGCGATGGCGCGTTCCGCGGCGACCGCCTCCGGCGCGGCGCAGGCGGTCGCGGCGGCCAGCGCCGGGGTGGAGACGGCCCAGAGCGGCTGGACCCGGGCCAGCCGGTCCACCAGGGCGGTCTCGCCGAGCAGATAGCCGATCCGCAGCCCGGCCAGCCCCCAGGTCTTGGTGAGGCTGCGCAGCACCAGCAGGCCGGGCAGGTCGCGTCGGCCGGCCAGCGACTCCGGCTCACCCGGCACGCCGGGAGCGACCGTGGTGTCGGCGAACGCCTCGTCCACCACCAGGACCCGACCGGGCCGGGCCAGCGCGGCGATCGTCGCGGCCGGATGCAGCACGGAGGTCGGGTTGGTGGGATTGCCGACCATGACCAGATCGGCGTCGGTGGGCACCCGGGCCGGGTCGAGCCGGAACCCGTCGGCCGCGTCGAGCAGCACCCGCTCCACCCGGTGACCGGCGGCGACGAGGGCGGCCTCCGGCTCGGTGAACTGCGGGTGCACCACCACCGGCCGGCGGATCCCGCGCAGGGCCTGCGCGATCAGCACGAAGGCTTCGGCGGCCCCGGCGGTGAGCAGCACCTCCGCCGGGGAACGGCGGTGCCGGGCGGCGACCGCCGCGCGCGCCGGGGCCGGGTCGGGATAGCGGGCGAGGTCCGTCAGGGTGGCGGCCAGCGGTCCGGCCAGCCAGGGCGGCATCGGGGCCCGCCGGACGTTGACCGCGAGGTCGACCAGGCCGGCACCGACCTCGACGTCACCGTGGTGGCCGAGGTCGGGTTCCGGCACGACGCCCGACGGCGCTCCGATCGGCTGACCACGCATGCCCGCGATCCTGCCGGGAAGCCGGCGCGCGGGACAGCGGATCGGGGCGTGGGACGCGTCACCACCGCCGGAATCCAGGACCCCGGCGTCCGGACCCCCGACCAGATTATGAATATGACTCATCTCTTAACGGGATATGTCATAGCTTGACGGCGTGAGCTACCGACCCCTCTCCTTCCTCGGTCGTTGTGTCCCTCTCCTCCGCGCCGGCCTGATCGCGGGGATCATCCTGGCCGCCGTGGCGTACCCGATCGTGGCCGTCGCCGGCATCGGCGCCAGGGCCGGCGCGGAACTCTCCGAGCACCGGGCCGACCTGCTCCGCACCTCGCTGCCCGCCGAGACCTCCTACGTCTACGCCGCCGACGGCAAGACCGTGCTCACCATGTTCTACGAGGAGTACCGGCAGTACACGAAGCTCAAGGACATCGCGCCGAGCATGCAGCAGGCCATGGTCGCCGCCGAGGACTCCCGCTTCTACCAGCACCGGGGCGTGGACCCGAAGGGTGTCGTCCGGGCGTTCGTCGCCAACTCGCAGTCCGGCGGCGTCTCCCAGGGCGCCTCGACGATCACCATGCAGTACGTCCGGATGGCCCTGCGGGACAGCGCCACCACCCCGCAGGAGGTGCAGGAGGCGACCGCGCAGACCAGCATCCGCAAGATCCGGGAGATGCGGCTCGCCCTGGACGTGGAGAAGCAGATGTCGAAGGAGGACATCCTCGAGCGCTACCTGAACTCGGCGTACTTCGGCCACCGGGCGTACGGCATCTACGCCGCCGCGCAGATCTTCTTCTCGAAGAAGCCGAAGGACCTGACCCCGGTCGAGTCCGCCACCCTGGCCGGTCTGGTCAAGTCCCCCTCCGAGTACGACCCGGTCACCTCCGACCAGCAGGAGGCGATCGGCCGGCGAAACTACGTGCTGGAGCGGATGGGGCAGCTCGGCTACCTCTCGCCGGAGGCCGCCGCGCGGGCCAGCACCGAACCGCTGCGGCTGGACCAGAGCGACCCGCGCAACGACTGCGCCTCGATCCCGCAGCGGCACAACAGCCTCGGCTTCGCCTGCGACTACCTGAAGAACTGGTGGAGCGCCCAGCCCGCGTTCGGCGAGAACCGGCTGGAACGCATCGACGAACTGCGCCGGGGCGGCTACCGGATCGTGCTCAGCATCGACCCGAAGATCCAGGAGGCGGCGGAGAAGAACATCGACGCCAAGGGCACCACCGGCAGCCCGTTCGCGCACGGCCTGGTCGTCGCCGAGCCGGGCACCGGCCGGGTCAAGGCGATGGCGGTGAACCGGACGTACTCCCTGGACACCAGCGAGAACGGGCCGACCTCGAATCCGGAGGCCGACCCGAAGGTCAAGGCCAACTTCCCGAACACGGTCACACCGCTGCTCGGCGGCGGCAGCCTCGCCGGATACCAGGCCGGTTCGACGTTCAAGATGTTCCCGATGCTCGCCGCGCTGGACGCCGGGATGCCGCTCTCCACCGCGTTCGACGCGCCGCACCGGTACCGCTCCGAGGTCTACGACGGCTGGTCGCCCTCGAACGCGAGCGGGGCGATGACCGGTCGACAGACCATGTGGTCCGGCTTCGGCAAGTCGGTCAACACGTACTTCGTGTGGCTGGAGGAGAAGGTCGGCGCGGACCGGGCGGTCCGCCTCGCCGAACAGCTCGGGCTGCGCTGGCGTACCGACGTCGACCGGCACCACGCGTCACCGGAGAAGGCGAAGACGTGGGGCGCGTTCACCCTCGGCGTCTCCGACGCGACGCCGCTGGAGCTGGCCAACGCGTACGCGGCGATCGCCGCCGACGGCCGGTACTGCGAGGCGATGCCGGTGCTGTCGATCACCAACCGGGACGGCACCCCGGCCACCTACCGGACCCCGGCCGGACTGGAACGCGAGGTGGCCAAGCCGCGCTGCCGGCAGGTGGTGGACGCCGGAGCGGCTCGGGCCGCCACGGACGCGGCCCGCTGCCCGACCGGGGACACACCGGCACGGGGCAGTTGCGGGGGCTGGTCCACCGCCGACAGCGTGCGGGGTACCGTCGGCCGCCCGGTCGCCGGCAAGACCGGTACCACCGACAGCACCCGGGCCGCCTGGTTCGTCGGCTACACCCCGGAACTGGCGGCGGCGAGCTTCATCGCCGACCCGGACAACCCGTTCAACGCGGTCGGCGACGGGCAGTCGCAGAAGCCCGTCGACGCGGTGGCCAAGACCCTCCGGGACGCCCTCAAGGGCCAGCCCACCCGTCAGTTCACCCCGCCACCGGACCGGATGGTCGGCTGACCCGACCGGGCGACGCCGGACCGGCCCCGGCCCCGGTCCGGCCCCGGTCTGATCCGGCTCTGAGGGGCGTCAGCGCAGGTCGGCGCTGACGAAGGACCAGAGTTCCAGGTCGACGCGGTTGCCCCGGACGTAGCCGGCGTTGCGCAGCAGGCCCTCGTAGCTGAACCCGGCCTTCTCGGCCACCCGGCGGGAGGCCACGTTGCCCGGGGCCACCCGCAACTCGACCCGCTGGAACCCGTGCTCCATGATCAACGCGATGGCCAGCGCCAGGACCGCCTCCGCCGCCAGGCCGTAGCCACGCGCCTCCGCCGCCATCGCGTACGAGACCTCGGTGAGCCGGGCGCCCCAGTCGGTCCGCTTGGTCCAGAGACAGCCGACCACCCGGGCGTCCTCCCGACGGACCACCGCGAAGTGGTCGCCGTCGCCGCTGTCCCGGCGTTGCCGGGCCAGGTCCGTGCACCAGGCCAGCCCGTCGATCTGTCCCGCCTCGTCGGCCAGCGGCAGCCAGCGCTGGGTCAACCGGTCCGCGAAGATCACCGAGACCGGGTCGGCGTCCCGGGCGGTGTGCCGGCGTACCTCGGTGCGCGGGGTGGAGACGATCAGCTCCGGGAAACGGCGCACCGCCACCTGACCGATCACGCCGGGACTCCCGGGGTGTGGTCGGCCCGGACGACGGCGACCCGCACGGTGGGTTCGGCACCGGTCGGCACGGTCGCTCCGGGACCGGTCGGCACCGGGGCCCGCCGGGCGGCGGCGACCAGCCGGACGGCGATGTCCGGCGCGCCGGCCCAGTGCAGGGCGAGCTGTGAGGCGTACCCGCCGGACCAGACGTGCCCCTCGGGCGGGCCACCCGGCCACGTCCACGCCGGGCGGTCCCCGGCCCGGGGCGTGAGCACCGCCCGGTGCTGCTTGAAGCCGACGCGTACCGCGCCCCGGGGCGCCACCAGGCACTCCGTCGCGGCCGTCGCCTCCCGGTAGCCGAGCACCATGCCGTCCTGGGTCGTCCCGGTCGCGTCGAGCACCCCGCACATCGGCCGGCCGTCCAGCTCCCGGGCCAGCCAGAGCAGGCCCGCCCCCTCGGCCAGCACCGGGCGTCCGGCGCGGGCCAGCTCGGCCACTGCCGCGCGGAGCCGGTCGTTGGCGGAGAGCTGCTCCGCGTACGCCTCGGGCAGCCCCGCCCCGACGACCAGCGCGGCGGTGCCCGCCGGCAGGGCCTCGTCGCGGATCGGGTCCACCGGGACCACCTCGGCCCCGGCGGCGGCGAGCAGTTCCGCGGTCTCGGCGTACCCGTAGCCACCGCGTGCCGTGCCGGCGAGCGCGACCACCGGGCGGTCCGGCCGGGCGGCAGCGGACGGTACACCGGGTGACCAGGGCTCGACCGCCAACGGCGGCGCGGAGCGGGCCAGCCCGAGCAGCCCGTCCAGGTCGACCCGGCCGGCGATCCCGTCCCCCAGCCGCCGGACCGCCCGGGTCACCTCCGGCTCCCCGGCCAGCGCCGGCACCATGCCGTA
Organism: Micromonospora sp. NPDC023956; assembly: GCF_040639195.1. NCBI lineage: Bacteria > Bacillati > Actinomycetota > Actinomycetes > Micromonosporales > Micromonosporaceae > Micromonospora > Micromonospora sp. NPDC023956. The sequence continues at coordinate 292,692 of NZ_JBEZZN010000007.1, read as the reverse complement.
CGACCGGGCCGGGAACATCGGGGGCAGGTCCCCCGGACGCAGCGACCCGAAGACCGGTACGCCGATGTCGTCCAGGGCCTCCCGCAGCAGCCCCTCGTGCCGGGGCGAGGCGACCCGGTTCAGGATCACCCCGCCCAGCCAGAGCAACTCGTCGTAGGAGCGGAAGCCGTGCACCAGCGCGGCCACCGACTGCCCCATCGCCGAGACGTCGACCACCAGCACCACCGGACTGCGCAGCGCGGTGGCGACCGCGGCGGTGGAGTCGACCTCGGACGGGCCGGCGACGCTGTCGTAGAGGCCCATGGTGCCCTGCACCAGCGCCAGTTTCGCCCCGGCCGCCCCGTGCGCGAAGAGCGGGGCGACGCGTTCCGGCCCGACCAGTCGCGGGTCGAGGTTGCGCCCGGGTCGCCCGTCGGCGGCCACCCCGAGGTAGGCGGCGTCGGCGTGGTCCGGTCCCACCTTGAACCCGGCGACGTCCAGGCCCCGTTTCCGGAAGGCGGCGACCAGGCCGATCGAGACGGCGTTCTTGCCGTGCCCCGACGAGGGCGCGGCGACCACGAGACGTGGCACGACGCTCATCATCGATCCTCCGTGGCGGCGGTACGCGGCGAACGCGCACGGTCGGTGGGCGGGACGCGGGCGGTCGTGCCACGGTGACCCGGACGCCGCCCGGCGGTTCGTCCGCGTGACGATACCCAACCACCCCGCCGAATGGCGGTAACCGACCCGCCACGCACCGACGGATTCCCCCACCGGTGGTCCCGCGCCGACCGGCTCCCCCGCCCGCACAGCGGGTCGGCCGGCCGACCCGACGCGGGTGGCTCCGCCCGGCTCCCGCCCGACCGTCCCCGGTCCGGGGTGGTGGCTCCGGTCATACGAGTAGCCTCGGGGCGTGTACCGGTTCCTCCTGACGCCCCGCTGGCTGGGCTACCTCGTGCTGGCGCTGGTCGCCGCCGCGGTGATGGTGCAGCTCGGCAACTGGCAGCTCGACCGTTACCAGGGACGCTCCGCGATCAACGAGCGCATCGATACGACCGCGCGGATGACGCCGGTGCCGCTGCGCGACGTGCTCGCCGCGCCCGCCGGAGCGGCCGGCACGACCGGGGCCGCGCCCGCCGCCGAGGACGTCTGGACCCGGGTCACCGTCACCGGGCGGTACGACCCGGCGAACTCGGTCTGGATCCGGGGGCGCAGCCTCGAACGTCAGGTCGGCTTCGAGCTGGTCACCCCGTTGCTGCTGCCCGACGGCTCGGCCGTCCTGGTGGACCGGGGCTGGGTGCCGCCCACCCCCGGCGGGGACGCGACCGCGCGGCCCGAACTGCCGGCCACGCCGGGTGGCCAGGTGACCGTGGTCGGCCGGGTCCGGCTCAGCGAGAGCGGCGCGGGCGGCGTCGAGCGGCGTGACGGCCGGTTGGAGACCCGCCGGATCGGCGTCGGTCAGCTCGCCCGGGAGTTGCCCTATCCGCTCCACGGGGCCTACCTGCTGCTCGACGAGCAGACCCCGGCCGCCGAACGGGTCTTCCAGGCGGTGCCGGTGCGGCACGAGAACAACTGGCAGAACCTCGGCTACGTGGTGCAGTGGTGGCTCTTCGCCGCGATGACACTTGTCGCGTACGGCTGGGTGGCCCGTCGGGAGGCGCACCGGCTGGCCGGCATCCGCCGCCCTTCCGGCGACCGCCTCGACGAGGCCACCGACGCCGGGGACGGGGACGTCGGCGACCGGGGCGCGGAGCCCACCGGCAACGAGGTCGGTGAGCCGACCGGCGACCGGGTCGGGGAGACCACCCGGACCGGTCCGGTCTGACGGTCGGCCGCAGCTCGGTCAGCCGGCGGCCGACGTCGGACGCAACGCACGGACGGCGTCGATGGTGTCGGCCTCGGCGGCGCTCTTGTCGTCGCGGTAGCGCACCACCCGCGCGAAGCGCAGCGCCACCCCGCCCGGATACCGGGGGCTGGTCTGCACGCCGTCGAAGGCGATCTCGACCACCTGCTCGGGGCGGACCCGCACCACGTACTCGCCCCGCTCCACGGCGAGTGAGAGGAACCGCTCGGTCTGCCAGCGCAGCATCTCGTCGGTGAGCCCCTTGAAGGTCTTGCCGAGCATGACGAAGCCGCCGGTGGACGGGTCCCGCGCACCCAGGTGGAGGTTGGACAGCCAGCCCCGACGGCGGCCACTGCCCCACTCCACGGCCAGGACGACCAGGTCGAGGGTGTGCCGGGGCTTCACCTTCACCCAGGCCGCCCCGCGCCGGCCGGCGTCGTACCGTGCGTCGGGGGACTTGACCACGACGCCCTCCTGGCCGGCGGCCAGCGCGCCGGCGAACGCCTCCGCCGCCGCTTCCGGGCTGTCGACCTCCGTCCGCCCGACCAGCAAGTCGACGTCGACCGCCCGAGCCAGCGCGGCCCACCGCTCCCGCCCCGGCAGGTCGATCAGATCCTCGCCGTCGAGGTGCAGCAGGTCGAAGAAGTACGGCGTCAGCACGGTGCCGCCGGTCGTGGCGGCGGCGGCGAGCACCGCCGGGGCGACCGGGGCCCGGCCGGTGGTGCTGCCGGTGGTACGCCGGGCGGCCCGGCTCGACGTCTCCTGGAACGGCAGCGGTCTGCCGGTGGCGTCGAGCCCGATCGCCTCCCCGTCGAGCACCAGTTCCCGGGCGGGCAGCGCGCGGACGGCCGCCACCACCTCCGGAACCCGCGCGGTGATCTCGTCGAGGCTGCGGGTGAAGACGGCGATGTCGGAGCCGGAGCGGTGCACCTGGATCCGGATGCCGTCGAGCTTGACGTCGACGACGGCGGGGGTGCCGGTGGCGGTGAGCGCCTCGGCCACCGTGGGCGCGCTCTGGGCCAGCATCGGGGCGAGCGGACGCCCGACCCGCAGCCCGAACCCGGCCAGCGCGGCGGCGCCCCCGTCGAGGGCGGCGACCGCCACCGCGCGGAGGTCACCGGCGACGAGCAGGGCCCGACGGACCGCGCCCAGCGGCACGTCGGCAGCGCGGGCGACGGCGTCGGCGAGCAGCCCGGCCTGCGCGCCCTGGCGTAGCTCGCCGCTGAACAGACCGACCAGCAGGCGCTGCTCGGCGGCGGTGGCCGCGGCGAAGAGCGCGTGCAGCAGGGCACGGCGGCGGGCCTGGGAGCCCGGTCCGTGCACGGCGGCGATCTCGTCGATCGCCCGGTCGACCGAGGCCACGGTGAGGGTCGGCACAGCGGCCGGCGGGGGCAGGTCGCGAAGGCTGGCCCCGCCCACGCCGGTCTGTCGCTGGCGGAGTTCGCCGGCGAGCCAGCCGGCACCGGCCGGCACCTCCACCGGATCGAGCGCGCGCAACGCCCCCGCGAGCAGTTCCACCTTGGCCCGACGGCCGCTGGTGGCGCTGACCGCGGCGGAGGTGGCCGCCAGGTCGAGGAACCGCACGGCTCCCATCCTGCCAGCCACCTCCGACGACACCGACGATCAGGCCGAGACCGGCTCCTCGATCCGCAGGCCACGGTCCCGGACCTGACCGGCGACCCGCGCCAGGAGGGCGTCGAGCGCGACCAGCGCGGTGGAGAGTTCACCGAGCCGCTCACGGAGCGTCTCGTCCGGCCAGGCGGAGACGTCCACATCCCCCAGGGCGCTGACGGCGGCCTCCAGCCGCACCATCACCTCGTTCGTACTCATGTTCGAGAGGTTAGCGTACGACCGTCCCTGACGTGCCAAAATCCCGGAAATCCGGCTGCGTGTCCGGTCAGTTCCGCTTCGTGCCCGCCTCGGCCACCCCGGCCAACAACAGCGCCTCGGCCAGACAGACCCGGGCGAACTCGCCGAGGTGCAGACTCTCGTTCGGCCCGTGGGCCTGGGCGTGCGGGTCCTCGACGCCGGTCACCATGATCGCCGCCTGCGGGAACATCTCCTGGAAGGTCGCGATGAACGGGATCGAGCCGCCGATCCCGATCTCCACCGGCTCGGTACCGTCCCAGGCGCTCCGGAAGGCGGCACGGGCCGCGTCGAACAACGGGCCGGAACTGTCGATCACGCAGGGCGCGCCGTCGTGTTCCAGGGTGACCGTGACCTGGGCCCCCCACGGGGCGTGCCGCTCCAGGTGGTCCCGGACGGCCTGGAAGGCCCGCTTCGGGTCGTCGCCCGCCGCCAGCCGTACGCTGATCTTGGCCTTGGCCGCCGGGACCAGGGCGTTCGGGGCCTCGGCGGTGGCCGGGGCGTCGATGCCGAGCACCGCCAGCGCGGGCCGGGACCAGAGCCGGTCGGTGATCCGTCCGGTGCCCAGCAGCGACACCCCGTCGACCAGGCCGGCGTCCGCGCGGAACCGCTCCTCCGGGTAGTCGACGGTCGCGTCCGCCGCCCGGGTCAGCCCCTCGACCGCCACGTCCCCGGCGTCGTCGTGCAGCGTGGCGAGGAGGCGGGACAGGGCGGTGAGGGCGTCCGGGACCGGGCCGCCGTACATGCCGCTGTGCACGGCGTTGCCGAGGGTGCGCACCTCGACGAAGAGGTTGACGATGCCGCGCAGCGAGGTGGTCAGCGCCGGCACGCCGACGTCCCAGTTCATCGAGTCGGCGATGACGATGACGTCGGCCGCGATCTCGTCCCGGTGCTCGGCCAGCAGCCGCTCCAGGGAGTCGGAGCCGTACTCCTCCTCACCCTCGACGAACAGCACCACCCCGACCGGCAGGGCGTCACCGAAGGCGCGCAGCGCGGCGACGTGCGCCATGACGCCGGCCTTGTCGTCGGCCGCGCCCCGACCGTAGAGGCGACCGTCCCGCTCGACCGGCTCGAACGGGTCGGACTCCCAGCGGGACCGGTCGCCGACCGGCTGGACGTCGTGGTGGGCGTAGAGCAGCACGGTGGGCGCCCCGGGCGGGGCGGGCCTCGTCCCGATCACCGCGGGCTGCCCACCGGCACGCACGATCCGGGCGGCCAGGCCGCAGCCGCGCAGCAGCTCGGCCACCGCCTCGGCGGATCGCTCCACCTGCGCGTGGTCGAAGCCGTCGAACGCGATGCCGGGGATGCGGACGAGGCGTTCCAGGTCGGCACGGACGCCGGGCATTTCCCGCTCGACGGCGACCCGCAGCTCGGACTCGGTCATGATCGGAGTGGTCATGACCGGCATCGTATGCCGGCCCTGTCCGGGCACGCTCCGGCGCACGAAGTAGTACCGGCCGTCGTGCGGCAGGGTCGGTGCGCCGTCCACCACGAGATCGACGCCCGCCGCCGTACCGTCTGCGGTGAAGTGGGCCCGCTCCCCCGCGTGCCAGCGGCGCAGCTCGGGCAGGATCCCCGCGCCGTCGCGGGCCACCGCGCGCGCCAGCCGCAGCTGCGCCGGTGCGGTGACCAGGACCGACAGGGTCGTCTCGGGGCGGATCTCCCGGCGGGCCGCGCTGACCCCCTCCACGATCAGCACCGGCGCGACCGGCACCGGGACCGCCCGGGGCAGGAACCGGCGGCGCACCCAGCTGTAACGGTGGTAAGCGCCCGGCCGGCCGGCGCGCAGCGGGGCGAGCACCTCCTCGGCGAGCCGGGGCCAGAAGGTGAACTGGTCGGCCCAGCCGTCCAGCAGGTCGTCGGTGTGCACCACCGGGGGCCGGTCGCCGTCGGAGAGCACGGCCAGGGCGTCCGCGAGGCGGTCGGCGAAGACGCTCTTGCCCGCGCCGCTCGGCCCGTCCACCGCCACCAGTCGGGTACGCCCCAACCGTGCCGGCCGGGCCAGTACCCGCCGGGCCAGTTCCGCGTACGCCTCCACCACCGCCACCACGTCCGCCGACGCTACCGATCGGGTGGCGGGACGGGGTTCGCCTGGCGGGTGGTCGCCCGGATCGGCATGATCGGTTCGTGTCCCATTCCGTGATGAGTCCCGGTGTCGACGCCCTGCTCGAACAGGCGCGGGCCGGCGTACGTCGGTTCACCCCGCACGAGACCATCCAGGCCGCCGGCCGGGGCGCGCTCGTGGTCGACACCCGCACCGACCGGCAACGTCACGAGCAGGGCGAACTGCCCGGCGTGGTGGTGGTCGACCGGACCGTGCTGGAGTGGCGGCTGGACCCGGCCAGCGCCTGGCGGATCCCCGAGGCCACCGGGTACGACCTGGAGGTCGTCGTCGTCTGCCGACAGGGCTACAGCTCCAGCCTGGCGGCGGCGAGCCTGCGGGCGCTCGGACTGCACCGGGCGACGGACATGATCGGCGGAGTCGAGGCGTGGCGGGCGGCGGGCCTGCCCTTCTCCGACCGCCCCGCCGACGTCCGTCACTGAGCCACCGCTCGGCGTCCCGGCTCGCCCGTGGCCGACCGGCCACGACCCACGCCCTGTCTCGGCCCCACGCCCGGTCACGACCCCATGCGGTCACGACCCATCCGGGCACGGCGGCACGTCCGGCCACGGGGTGCCGGCGCTCGGCCTCAGCCGGGCGGGGCGCCCGGGGGGATGAAGGGCAGGCCGGGTGGGGGGCCGGACTCGACGAGCCGCCACAGGGCGTCGGTGTCCAGGTGCTCCTCGACCAGGTCGCCGAGGATGTCGAGGCCGCGTTCCCGGGCGGCGGCGAACGAGGTGGCCGGGGCCGGTCGGAAGCCCCGCCGCCCGGCCTGTCGCCCCACCTCGGCGAGGAAGCGGCGGCGGAAGTCGTCGGACTCGAAGGCCCCGTGCCAGTGCGTGCCGTACACCGTGCCGAGCAGGGCTCCCTCGCTCCGTCCGTCGGTGTGGGTGAGCAGCGGGGGCAGGTCGGGGTCGGCGGCGGAGACGTACCCGTGGTGGATCTCGTAGCCCTGGACCTTGACGCCGTCGAAGGCGACACCGGCCGACTGGCGGACGGTCTTGCGCGGGTCGAAGGTGATCTCGACGGGCAACAGCCCGAGCCCCGGCACGCTGCCCCGCCGGCTCTCCACCGGGTCGTGGATCGCCCGCCCCAGCATCTGGAAGCCGCCGCAGATGCCGAGCAACGGCTTTCCCGCCGCCGCGTGGGCGAGGACCGCGTCGGCGAGCCCGGTCTCCCGCAGCCAGGCGAGGTCGGCCACGGTGGACTTCGAGCCGGGCAGGACGACCAGGTCGGCGGCGGCGAGTTCGGCCGGCTCGACGGTGAGCCGGACCCGTACGCCGGGCTCGGTCGCGAGCGCCTCCACGTCGGTGGCGTTGCTGACCCGGGGCAGCCGGACGACGGCCACGTCCAGCCACTCGTCGCCGTGCGGGGCGGCCGGCCGGCCGAGTACCCGGCCGTAGGCGAGTGAGTCCTCGGCGTCCAGCCAGAGGTCGAGGTTCCAGGGCAGCACCCCGTACGTGGGGCGGCCGGTGACCTGACGCAGCATGTCCAGGCCGGGCCGGAGCAGACCGAGGTCGCCCCGGAACTTGTTGACCACGAAGCCGGCGACCAGCGCCTGGTCGGCCGGGTCCAGCAGGGCCACCGTGCCGAACATCGAGGCGAACACCCCGCCCCGGTCGATGTCGCCGACGACGATCACCGGGAGCCCGGCGTGCCGGGCCAGCCCCATGTTGACGTAGTCGCCGTCGCGCAGGTTGATCTCGGCCGGGCTGCCCGCCCCCTCGCAGATCACCACGTCGTACTCGGCGCGCAACTCGGCGAGGGCGGCCCACGCCGTCTCGGCGAGCCGGGGACGCAGCACCCGGAAGTTGCCGGCGGTGACCGTGTCGACCGCCTCGCCGAGGAGCACCACCTGACTGGCCAGGTCACTGCCGGGCTTGAGCAGCACCGGGTTGAAGCGCAGGTCCGGAGCGATCCCACAGGCAGCGGCCTGCATCGCCTGCGCCCGACCGATCTCGCCGCCCCGGCCGTCCGCGCCGACCACCACGGCCGAGTTGTTGGACATGTTCTGCGCCTTGAACGGCGCCACCCGGACGCCCTGGCGGTGCAGCCAGCGGCAGATGCCGGCGGTCAGCACGCTCTTGCCGGCGTCCGAGGTGGTCCCGGCGACCAGCAGCCCGCCACTCATGCCGCTCCCCCTCTCCCCGACCCGACCCGCGACGCGCCCGACCGGGTGCCCCGCACCAACGCCACCGCAGCCTGCGCCGCCCGACCGGGCACCGCCCGGCCCAGCACCGCCCGGTCCGCCCACGACCGGGCTACCGCCCCGACTGGCACCGCTGGGCCCGGCACCGCCCGACCCAGCACCGCCCGGCCCACCGCGACGGCGACCGCCAGCGCGAGCGCGGACCGGCCGACCGCACCGGAGATCCGGGCCGCCCGCCGCAGGTGCCGGGCCTCCGGCCGGGGGCCGTCCCCGAGGAACGGCCGCACCTCGGAACGCCCGTAGTAGACGTTCCGGCCGCCCAACCGCACTCCGAGCGCCCCGGCCATGGCCGACTCGCACTGCCCGGCGTTGGGGCTCGGATGGTCGTTGCGGTCCCGTCGCCACACGTGCCAGGCCCGCTCCCGGTCGCCCCGCGCCACCGGGGCCACGGCCACGGTGAGCAGCCCGGTCAGCCGGGCCGGGGCCAGGTTGAGCAGGTCGTCCAGGCGGGCGGCGGGGGTGCCGAAGCGGGCGTACCGGGCCGAGCGGTGACCGACCATGGCGTCCAGGGTGTTCGCCGCCCGGTAGCCGAGCAGGCCGGGCAGGCCGGCGACCGCCCCCCAGAACAGCGGTGCCACCACGGCGTCGGAGGTGTTCTCCGCGACCGACTCGACGGTGGCACGGGCGAGTTCCGGCTCGTCCAGGACGGACGGGTCGCGTCCGCAGAGGTGGCTGAGCCGACGCCGGGCGGCGGGCAGGTCACCGTCGCGCAGCGCCCGCCCCATCACGTCGGCCTCGTGGCGGAGGGTACGACCGCCGAGCACGGTCCACGTGCCGGCCGCCACCAGGACCGCACGGGCCACCGGTCGCCGACGGGTGGCGAGCGCCCCCGCCGCGCCGAGCAGCACCGGCACGCCGACCGCGAGCGCGGTGAACGCCGCGCCCGCCGCCCGGTCCGGACGGTAGAGACGTCGCTCCAGGGCACCGGCGGCCCGGCCGAATCCGGCTACCGGGTGCCACCGGCGCGGGTCGCCGAGGAACGTGTCCAAGGCGTAGCCCGCCACCAGCCCGGCCGCGTCGGCAACGGTGACTGCCTGCCGCACCCACACCACCTCCGGCCGGTAGCCTAGCCCGCACCGCCCAGCCTCCCGGGCACGGCGGACGGGGTCACAGCGCCGCGACCGAACGGTGGCGGAGCGTGCCCGACGGCCCTTCGCACGAGCGCCGACGCGCCTCCGGTGGGCCGCTCTCGCTCGGCCGGGCCGAGACGCCGCCGCCCGGGTGGGGAGCCGGTCGGAGAGCCGTCACCCCACCCGATTCCGTCCGTCGCGGACCGGGCGCCCCGGCCCGGGACGGTTCGCTCAGGCCGGTACGGGTCGCCGGACCGGACCGGCGACGTCGCCCCGGACGCTGCCGCCGCTGCCCCGGCTGCCGCGCCGTCCCCGGCGCACCGGCGGGGCGACCTCCTCCGGCGTTCCGGTCCCGCCCGGGAACCCGGTCTCCCCGGGCGTCCCCGTTCCGCCGTCGAGCCCGGTCCCCGTCCCGCTGTCGAGCCCGGTTTCCTCGGGCAGCGGGTCGAGTTCCCCGACCGACCTGGTCGCCTCCGCCCCGACCGGCCGCTCCGACAGGTCGTACGACTCCGACAGGTCGTTCGACTCCGACAGGTCGGCCAGTTCGTCGTCGACGAACCCGGCGGTCACGCCGGACGACCCGCCAGCGCCGGTCACCGGGTAGGCGGTGCCGGGCAGCGGCGGAATCGAGTCGTCAGCCGGGGTGTCGAAGGGGTCGGGACCGGGGCCGACCGGGCCGGTGGCGAACCGGGGCAGCCGACGCGGGTCACGCGGTACCCGAAGGTCGAGGTCGTCGTCCAGCGGGCGGTCGTCGACCGGGACGGGCACCTCGTCGCCGGGCACGGGCTCGGTCGGCACGCCGTGCACGCGCCGCTCCGCCTCGGCGTCCTCCACGCTGCTGGTCGCCGGGCTGGGACGGTTGCGCAGGAATCGGCCCCGGCCCCGGGCGAGGTCGTGCCCGACGGTGACCGCCTCCATCTCGTAGAGGGTGCGCTGGTTGCCGGCGTCGTCGATCCAGTCCCGGGTGTAGAGCCGGCCGGCGACCACCACCGGATCGCCGACCATCACCGAGGCGGCGACCCCCTCGGCGAGCTTGCGCCAGCAGTTGACGCGGACCCGGAGGCTGTTGCCGTCGACCCACCGGCCGCTCTCCCGGTCGAGGCGGCGCGCGGTCGAGGCGACCTTGAAGTTGGCGACCAGCGTGCCGCTCTGCGTGGTCCGCCGCCATTCCGGAGCGGTCAGGACATTCCCGACTATCGTGACGTAGGTATCGAACATCATCCCTCCAGGGGATCGTGGCCTGCGGTGACGAGTCGACTCGCCGCCGAGCCTGTCCGACCGCCACCCGGCGGTCCACCCTCGTCCGCCCACCTGTGGACAACCCGACCGGCTGTGGACAACGCCCTGATCAAGGTCCCGGTGTGCTAGGTCCACCGGCCCTGGCGCGCCCGGCCGCACGGCGGGCGACGATCGGATCGCCCGGAGTCGCCGGGGCGGTTTCCGCGGGGAGGACGGCTGGGTATGGGTTCGGTCAAGCGGAAAGCGTCCACGCGTACCGCAGGAGAAGCCGACATCGGCGGGGGCCGGCACCGTCCGGAAGCCACCGCGCCGCGTCGTCCAACGGAAAGGTCAGCGACCATGTGCAGAGCAGCCTCGTCCGGTATGACCATCGCCACCCGGCGTGAGGTGACCCGATGAGCGCCGTCGCGAATCCCGCCACCGTCGCCGAGTGCCTGCGCGTCGGTGCCGGGTTCTCGCAGGGTGACCGGAACTGGATCGCCGAACAGTTCGCCACGCTGGACGCCCGGCTCGCCTCGTTCCACGCCGACGCCACCGAACTGGAGGTGTCGGTGAAGGACCGGGAGGCCCGGGGGCAGAAGGTCACCCTGGAGTGCTGGATCGCGGGTCGACAGAAGATCGTCACCACCTCCGCCGAGGAGGACCTGCACGCGGCACTCAACGACGTCCGCGACGACCTGCGCCGCCGGCTCAACGACGCGAAGACCCGGCAGGAGCCCCGGCACAACAAGCACCTGCGGGAGGAGGGCCACTCCGTCACCGCCGCCCCGTCGGACGACGACGCGGAGGCGCCGGCCCAGACCGGCGTCGCCTGACCGCACCACCCGTCGCCGCCCACCGCCCCCCGGTGGGCGGCGACGTCGTGGGTACGTGAGATAGATACGGGTCTACCGTCGGGTAACCAGTGGGCGTAGCGTGACGGGAGTGGAACCGGACGTACTCGGATCGCCCTTCGAGCGGTACACGATCGAGCTGGAACCCGACGACGAGGGCCCGGTCGTCGCCACCCTGGTCCGCCGCCGTGCCGAACGCCCGAGCCGGCGGGCCGTGCTCTACGTGCACGGCTTCGTCGACTACTTCTTCCAGAGCCACCTGGCCGAGTACTGGACCGACCGGGGCTGGGACTTCTACGCCCTCGACCTGCGCAAGTACGGTCGCAGCCTACTGCCGCACCAGACGCCGAACTACTGCCGGGACCTGGGCGACTACTTCCCCGAACTCGACGCCGCCGCCACCTTCGTCCGCACCGGCGACGGCCACGACACGCTGCTGGTGATGGGCCACTCCACCGGCGGCCTGCTCGCCGCCACCTGGGCACACGCCCGCCGCGACGCCGGCCTCGTCGACGCGCTCCTGCTCAACAGCCCCTTCTTCGACATCAACGCGCCCTGGCTGGTCCGCCGCCCCCTCGCGGCGACCGTGACCCGGCTCGGCCGTGGCGCGCCGCACCGCATCGTCCCCTTCGGTCTGGGCTCGGTGTACGGCGAGTGCCTGCACGCCGACCACCGGGGCGAGTGGCGCTACGACCTCAGCTGGAAGCCGCTCGCCGGGTTCCCGGTCCGGATCGGCTGGCTGGCCGCGGTCCGCCGGGCGCAACGGCAGCTCCGGGCCGGGTTGGACATCCCGGTGCCGGTGCTGGTCGCCTGCTCCACCCGCACCTTCCGACGTCGACGGTGGCACGGTTCGGCGATGCTCGCCGACGCCGTCCTGGACGTGGCGCACATGGTCCGCTGGGCTCCCCGGCTCGGGCCACGGGTGACCGTGGCCCGCATCGACGGTGGCATGCACGACCTGACCCTCTCCGGCCCCGCCGTACGGGAGAAGGTCTTCGCCGAGATCGACCGGTGGGTCGCCACGACCCTCGTCAGCGCCGACCGTTGACCGGGGCGGCACGGTGTCGCACCGATCCGCCGCGCCCCGTGCCACCGCGACACCCCCGGTCAGCGGTACCCTCTTGGCGCACACCCGGTACGGTCCGGCCCCGCCGGACCACCACGCCATGCGCCTGTAGCTCAGCGGATAGAGCAGGGGACTTCTAATCCCAAGGCCGCAGGTTCGAATCCTGCCAGGCGCGCAGCACCTTCCACCGCCGATTGCGTCGCGTGCCGCCTCCACGGCAAGCACGACCCTTGGCGGGTTACTCCTTCGCCCGCACCAGCGAGACTTCCTGCACCTGGCACGAGCCTGCACTTACGTCGTTCGGGTGAGTTGTCCCGTATTTCAGCTCTATCGAACAGTCGGCGATCAGGCGCGTGATTCCCGGGTACCAGGAATCCGATCTCGCGTAATGCTGCTGCAACGCCGGGCTGGAAGAAAAAGTGTCGATGATGTAGGCCCGCCATCCCCACTCGCCCTCCGCATTCAGGCTTCGCCGACGAAGCCAGATCCACTCGAAGGCATCCAAGACCATCTCCGCCATAGCCTTGACCCTCTGGCGGTTCGGGTCATCGACAGCGACCGGCTTACCTTCATAGAAGTACGGCCGCATCTCCGGGTACTCCACGAAGGTCTTGTCCAGTTCCCTGAACAGGCCGATGGCGCCGTAGTAGGTGGACACGTGGTGGGACTGCCGGGACAGACGATAGGTGTAGATCGCGGACAGCAGCGAGGCCGCCAGCGCCGCGACTGCCAGGTAGTCGGACGGTTTCATCTGGAACCCCTGGACAGCGTCACGGACACGAGTCGCATCATCGGCAGTTCCCCCGGCGGCCAGGGGCATGGCGACAGCAGGACCGCCCGCACACCCGACGACTTCGGTTTCGCGTCTCGCAACACACGCATACCGACATTGTCTCGACGGCCGCAACCCGATCCGCCGGTCCGGCACCCTCACGGAGATCGAATGGTCAGGACGGCGTGGCCACGCCGACGATGTGAAACGACAGGTTACGCAGGTGTTCCGGCTGCCCACGCCATCGAGGTGCGCCGTTGCAGGCACGCGCCGCGCGGACGTCCGTAGCGGAGGCGGCAGGGCGCGAAGGCGGGTAGGGCACCATTTGTCGCCTCTTCGGCGGAGCGGTCGCCACACCGACGCAGCGGTCAGGCCGCCCGGCTCAGACCTACCCGCCATCACCGAACGGACCATTCCCCGCCGCTGCTCAGCGAGAAATCCCCATAACGGTCCGCCGTCGGCCACACCTGCCGCCGCGATTCGGCAAGTATCCACTCAGGACTTGGGAATGATCTTCTTCACTATCCATATTCATTGATTGTCATCACTCCGGTGAGCTTGGATGAGCGCGCACGGTCCAGTTGGGAACGCTTCCACCACGATCCCAGGAGATCCCCTTGCCCCGATCCCTGCTCCGGACGCGCCGACCACGCGGTCTCGCCGTCGCCGTCGCGGCCCTCCTGGCCACCGCCCTCGCGGTGGTCCACCCCGCCCCCGCCCTGGCCTGGGGGCCCGGCGCCGAGCCGACCCAGCCGTACGCGCTGCCGGCCCTGCCCGACGTGCCCAAGCGCGGCTGCCAGTCGACCGTCGCCAACCCGGCCGCCCCCACCGGGGCGACCAACGCCCTCCAGGTGGTCTACGCCTGGCACGACGGCAACGGCAACAACTACGAGGCCAACGTCGAGTACATCGCCAAGGTGGTGGACCGGATCGACTGGGCCTTCGACCAGTCGTCCAACTACGACCAGCATCTCAATCTGAGCTGCCGTACCGGGTACGACACCAGCACGTACGCCGGCTATGCCCGGTCCCTGGTCGTGCCCGAGAAGATCGACGCCGGGGCCAACCCGAACACCCCGGCCAGTACGGTCCGCAGCGACCTGATCTCCGCCGGCTACCAGGACAGCAACCGGATCTACCTGATCTTCACCGACTTCGCGTCGAACTCCGACGCGTACCTCTGCCCCGGCGGCGGGACCTCCAGCGGTACGCACTGCTCGGCGGTGACCGAATCCTGGACGGTGGGGGTCGGCGGGCACGAACTCTTCCACGTCCTCGGCGCGCCGCACGCCTGGTTCGCCGAGACGGGACAGCCCTACTACCAGGACATCATGTACGGCTGGTGGGACAACTGGAACGTCGACCCGGGTTTCCGCAACTACTACGACCCGAGTGAGCTGTCCGCCCAGTTCTACATCGACAACCACCCGTCCTCGACGCTGGGCAACATCGCCAACCACCCGATGCTGACCGCGCCGGTCTGCTGCGACACCGGCGCCAGCAACGACCTGCTCAGCGCGGAGCAGCGGACCGTCGAGGCGGCCACCCCGGGCAGCAGCACGTCGACGTTCACCTCGTCCGGCGGCTGGCACCAGGTCACCCCGGCCTGCGGCGTCGCCGCGAACTCCTGCATCTACTCCGACGGCCGCCGGTCGGTGCAGTTCAACACCTACAGCGGCCCGCACAACGCGTCGTCGATCGCGTTGTCGAGCCGTCCGGCGGTCACCTCCGGCCGGACGTACAAGGCGTTCGCCCGGCTGCGCAGCGCCACCTCCGTGGACGCGCAGCTCCAGCTTGCCTGGTACAACGCGGGCGGAACGCTGCTCTCCACCAGTTCCGGCAGCACCTCCACGGTCACCGGCAGCTGGGTGGAGTACCGGGTGACCGGCACCGCCCCGGCGAACGCCGCCAGCGTGCGGGTCACCGTGGCCGTGCCGAACCAGAGCACCACCGGCAACCACGCACTGACCGTGGACAGTCTCCAGCTCAACGACTGCTCGGCGAACACCGGCGGGGTCTGCCGCTACGACAGCTGACGGACGCCCCGGCCCTCACCCGTGGCACCGGCGGCACGCCCGCTCCGCGTGGGCCGTCCACCGGCGGCACGCCCGGCCCCGCCGGTGGACGGCACACAGGTCGTCCACCGGCGGGGGCCGGGGCTGCCGGGCGTACGGTCCGGCGGTCAGCGCAGTCGGACGTCCTCGACGACGGGGAAGTCGTACCAGGTGACGTCGAAGGGTGCGCCGGCTTCCGGCACCACCGGGTAGAGCGCCCAACTCGTCGCCTGTTTGCCGGGTGCGAGGCTGAAGGACTCACCGGCCCGCGTCGTGGCGCACCAACTGCTCTCGGCGTACACGGTCCTGTCGTCGGAGGACAGCACGACCTTCGACGAGATCCGGTCGATCTCGACGACCGGACAGGCCAACGGCCACGCGATCAACGAGTCGTTGCGGTACCTGACGTTCAGCTTGAGCTTGCCGTCGGCGACCTCGGCGCTGACCAGCGTGACGCTCAGCGACAACGCGTCGTAGACCACCTCGTTGATCTGGTACGTCCCGGGTTTGACCTGCTCGGGCGACGCGGAAGGCTCCGGCGACTCCGGCTCCGGCTCCGGTGACTCCGATCCCGGCGACTCCGACGACTCGGAGGACGGCGACGGCTCCGACGATCCGGTGACGGTCGGGGTGGGGTCGGGCGACTGGGATGCGTTGCGGTTGGCGAGGTACGTCCCCCCGACCGCACCGACAACGGCGACGCAGGCCATCACCGCGATGACGACCAACGTGCCGACGTGCCTCTTCTCCACGGCGGGCTCCGACTGCTCAGGGGGCATTGGCCGTGAAGGTAGCACCGAGGTCACAGCCGCCGGCGTGCCGTCCGCGCCGGTGCCCCGGCAACCCGGGTCGACCGCCGGGGCACCGGGGCCGACCGCCGGATCAGCCCGGCCGGCTGCACGAAGATCGAACGTCGGGCGACCGCGTCGCCCTTCGCGTCGAGCTGGTATCCGTCGAGCCACACCCAGCCGTCGAAGGTGACCCAGTCGAGCACCCGGATCACCCGGAACAGGAACGGCCGGACGAACTGCACACTGGCTTCCCGGTTCACCTCCACCAGGTCACCGGCCCCGAGTGTCACGCCCACCGGAGCCACGGCACCGGCCCGTACGTGCTCATCGGGTCTCCCCGGGCCAGTGCAGCCGGCGGATCGGGATCCGGTGCCGGATCCGGCAGGGCAGGTCCGCGCCGCAGCGGCAGGTGATCCGCCGGAGGATGTGGTTCCACGCCGGCCCGTGCCGCCGCGCCAGCGTCAGCGCGGTGGCGGTCAGGTAATGGTCGTACGACACACGCATCGGGTGTCCTTTCCGACAGGAATACGTCGCGCCACCGGATCGCCACTGGCGACAAGTGTGCTCGACGGGCGCCGGCGACATTTCCGCAATCGTCGACCGCCAGCGCGACGTCCACAGAATGCGACCCCGCCACCACCTTGCGCAACACCCCGCGCCCCCTTAGCCTCTTTTCCTTGAAACGCGCGAGGAATGCAAGAGAAATGCACGCGGGAAGAAACGTCCGCTGTTGCAGGAGGAATGTGGTGATGTTGCATGACGGATGAAACGAGCGGTTCCACCGTCCCCCGCCGCCAGCTCGGCCGGCTCCTCACCGAGCTGCGGGAGGAGGCCGGGGTGAGCCTGGACGCGGTGGCCGAAGCGCTGGACTGTTCCCGGCAGAAGGTCTGGCGTGTCGAGAAGGGGCTCGTGCCGGTCCGCGTCGTGGACGCCCGCGCCATGTGTGAGCGCTACCGCGTCCCGGCGGACCTCACGGCCATCGTCGTCGGCCTGGCCAAGGAGACCCGCGCCAAGGGCTGGTGGCATTCCTACGGCGACGTCGTCCCGTCGTGGTTCTCCCTCTACGTCGGCCTGGAATCGTCCGCGTCCTCGCTGCGCCATTACGAATCCGAATTGATCCCGGGGCTGCTCCAGACCCGCGAGTACGCCGACGAACTGTTCCGCCGGAAGAATCCCCACCTGAGCACCGAGGAACGGGAAAAGCTGGTCGCGGTGCGGTTGCAGCGGCAGCGCATCCTCGTCCGGCGGCTGCCCAGCGCACCGGCCCTCACCGTCGTCCTCAGCGAGGCGGTGCTGCGGCGCACCATCTCTGACCGGGCGGCAATGGCCGACCAGCTACGGCACCTGCTCGACGTGGCCGCGCTGCCGAACGTCCACCTCCGGGTGCTCCCGCTCGCCGCCGGTCCGCCCCTGGCCAGCGAGACGGGCACCTTCGTCCTGCTCGATTTCCCCCAGGCGTTCGGCCGCGCCTCGTCCGAGCCGACCACGGTCTACGTCGAGAACATCACCGGCGCGCTCTACCTCGACCGGCCGACCGAAGTGGCGGCCTACGAACACGTCTGGCGCGACCTCGAAACGCTCGCGCCGACTGAGGCAGAATCAGGAAGGTTGATCAAATCGATCATCGAGGAGCATCATGACTGATCGTGCCGGTGCCGTCTGGCGCAAGAGCACCCGCAGCGGCGGAAGCGGCGGCAACTGCGTCGAGGTGGCCCACCACGTTCCCGGCGTCGTCGCCGTCCGCGACAGCAAGGACCCGGACGGCCCCGGGCTGGCCTTCCCCACCGACGCGTGGTCCGCGTTCCTGCGCGGCCTCCCCCGGCGGGGATAGCGGCACCGGGGGTCGGGGTTCGTGCCGGTCGCGGTTGGCCTCGGCGACTGCCGGCCGGCGCGGCGCGACTGTTTATATTGACGTGCACCGATACCTGCGTAAGATCACGCAGACAGGTGCAGGCCGATCTCCAGGCTCGCCGCCCCCGTGGCGACACCGCGCCGGAACCAGCTACGAGAGGCGGAGCCCATGTCGATACCGCGTCGCATCGGTGTCGTGACGGCGGCAGTGGTGCTGGGCAGCACCGTGGCCGCCCCGGCCGCCCAGGCGGACTTCACCTTCTACCGCACCGACCCCCACGTCGGCGCCTGCTGGGACAAGGTCACCGCCTACGGCGGCGTCTACCAGGTGAGCAACAACCTGCTCAACGGCACCGGCGGCTGGCACACCGCCCGGGTCCTGGTCAACCGGCCCGGCGTCGGCATCCAGTCCGACCAGAGCTACACCGCCGCGCCCGGGGAGTGGAAGGTCGGTGCGATCGCCCACGTGGCCATCGTGCCGAACGACGACTACCTGGTGCACCTCGACGGCGTCCAGGTGGTGGGCATCCCGGCGCACGGCATCCCGTACTTCATGAACCACTGCAAGGTGAAGGAGTCGCCGTCGGTCAAGGTCCGGCAGGCGCTCAGCTACGGGCTCGCCCAGCTCGACTCGATCTACGTGGGCTGCGCGGCCGGGACGTACCGGTTCGGCACCGTACCCACCGGCACGCTCCACCACGACGGCAGGACCTGCGGTCAGAGTCGGGTCTACAAGCAGCCCGCCGGGGTCAAGGGCTACGACTGCTCGGGCCTGATCCACAAGATGTTCCAGCACGCCGGGGTGTACTTCCCCTGGACCAGTTCCAGCGCCATGAAGTCGGGTATCCCCCAGGTCGCCAAGTCGCAGATCCAGGTCGGCGACCTCCTCGCCAAGAACGGCCACGTCGCGGTCTACCTCGGTGACGGGGACGGCGACGGGGTGGCATCGGTCCTCGAGGCCACCCCCAAGTGGCAGAACGCCGACGGCACCTGGACGGGTGTGGTGATCAGCAGTGCCACGAACTACCTGAACAGCTCGGAGTACACCGCGCACCGCGTTCCGGGGATCTGAACCGACGCCCGACCGGTCCACGGCCGCGAGGAGTCCCGCCGTCACCGACGGCGGGACTGCCCTTCCGGCGGACCGGGGACGGTTCAGCAGCCGGCGGTCCGGGTGTAGTTCCTGGTCCCCCAGTAGAGCGCCAGGTTGCCGCTGAACCGCACCTTGATGTCGCTGCCGTTCAGCCGCTGCTCGTAGTGCAGGTGCGAGCCGCTGGAGCCGCCGCTGTTGCCCACGTACCCGATGGTGGTGCCGTAACCGACGCTCTGGCCGACCGAGACGTTGAACCCGCTCAGGTGGGCGTAGTAGGTGGTGTAGCCACCCCCGTGGTTGATCCGCACGTACCGGCCGTAGCTGGTGTCACCGAGATTGGTGACGATGTCGACGGTGCCCGGGGCGCTGGCCTTGACCGCCATGCCGTGATCGTTCGTCCGGTTGAAGTCGATCGCGTACGCCGGGCTGTGGTTCGTCCGGGTCTGCCCGGACCACGTCTGGTTGCACGGGAACGGCGCCCGGAACGACGGTGCCGCCGCAGCCGGCGACGCCGGGACCAGCACGCTGGCCGCCAACATCACACCGGCGCCGATGGTGCTCGCCAGACGGATCCGCATCTGAACCTCCATGATGATCAAGGTACATACCTCGATGCATGGTGCCAGGGAATCCCATCTGTGGGAAGGCTCGACCTCGAGGCCCGCTGAAGCGCATCCCGTGTCGCGCCGGGCTCATGGCCGAGGGCAGAGAACGCAGGCAGCACGCCACGACCGGCCGAGGTGATCGCCCCTCGACCGCACGGACGCCGCCGGCGGCAACGAGCGCTCCCGGGCGACAGGTCGGTCACGACGGGGCATCACCGGCGCCGGCGGCGCGGTCGCCCACCGGGTACGGGTGGCCGGTCCCGCCGGCGCGTCGGGGCGCTGCCTCACGCACCGGCGGGACCGGGACGGGTCAGCAGCCGGCGGTCCGGGTGTAGCTCGTGGTGCCCCAGTAGTACGCCAGGTTGCCGCTGAACCGCACCTGGATGTCGCCGCCGTTGAGGCGCTGCTCGTAGTGCAGGTGCGAGCCGCTGGAGCCGCCACTGTTGCCCACGTACCCGATCGTGGTGCCGTAGTCGACGGCCTGGCCGACCGAGACGTTGAAGCCGCTCAGGTGGGCGTAGTAGGTGGTGTACCCACCCCCGTGGTTGATCCGCACGTACCGGCCGTAGCTGGTGTCACCGAGATTGGTGACGATGTCGACGGTGCCCGGGGCGCTGGCCTTGACCGCCATGCCGTGATCGTCCGCCCGGTTGAAGTCGATCGCGTACGCCGGGCTGTGACCGGGCCGGGTCTCACCGGACCACGCCTGGTTGCACGGGAACGGCACCCGGAACGACGGTGCCGCCGCAGCCGGCGACGCCGGAACCAGCACACTGGCCGCCAGCATCACACCGGCACCGATGAGACTCGCCAGACGGATACGCATCCGAACCTCCACGTCAGTAGATTCACTGCCTTCAATGCATATTGCCAGTGATCCCCGACGGTGAGAAGTCCTGGTTCCGGGGCGCGCTACAGGTACTTTCGCATCTGGAGGGAGACGACCCGGTAACCCATCTCCTCGTACAGGGCGCGGGCACCGGTGTTCTGGCCGAAGACGTTCAGGCCCACGGACACCACGCCCGCCTCCCGACACCACCGGTCGACGGCCTGCATGATCCGCCGGCCGTACCCCTTCCGGCGCAGCCCCTCCCGCACCTCCACGTCATAGATGAAGGCGTGCGGGCCGTCCGACTTCTGCTCGGTGTGCAGCCACAGGATGCCGACCTCGACGTCGTCGTCGTAGACGGTCCAGAGCCGGTGACCCGGCGTACGTGCCCCGGCGGGCAGCAGCCGTCGGTGGTCCGCGCGCGCCTTCTCCTGCGCCTCCGGCAGGGGCATCGAACCGCTGGCGGCGATGCTCTCCGCATAGCCGGCCACGGCACTCTCGTCGTAACGGTCGTACTGTTCCTCGGTCATCGGTTCGAGTCGAAGGCTCTGCATGCCCGCACGATAGGCGTCCGGCCCCGGATCCGGGGTCCGTCGCGGCCGTCCTGCTGGTCCCGGCCTGTGTCGACCTGGCGCTACGCGCCGTCCTCCTCGGCGAAGGACTCCGGCTCCGGGGCCCCGCCGGGCATCCGGTCAGACCACGGCGAGGAGCACGGCCTGCCCGGCGTCGGCCGCCGCGAGGTAGAAGGTCCGCAACTGGGTGAAGTTCGGCGCCAGGTACGTGTCGAACACGTCCTCCTCGTCCCAGATGTGTGGATAGACCTCGGCGGCGTCCAGCGTGGGCCCGTCGTACCGGGAGCGGAGCGTGTCGACGGTGATCGGTGTGAGCGCGGCGGCGACCGTCCGGACCTGTTCCGGGCCGAGCAGCCGGGCCGGGCCGTAGCCGGCCTCGTCGCCGACCGGTTCGCCGCCGAGCACCGCCTCGCCGGCCCCACCGGTGGCCTCCCAGGCATTCCCGGCCAGCAGGAAGTGGATCCCGTGCCAGGCCTTGTCCAGGTCGAGTTCCGGCCCGGCCCGGTCGGCGTGCAGCAGTTCGGTGGCGAGCGAATGGTCGGCCAGCAGACGCTGGTGGTCGGCGACGGTGAGTCGACGCCCGATGAGGATCATGCCCATGGCCGACAGTGTGCCGGCCACCGCCGACGCACCCCGGCGGTAGGGGTGGTGGGCATGCCCCATGATGGCGCGCATGATCAAGGTGAACCACCACCAGCACCACGGGCGCAAGCGCAAGCGCGACTACTGCGACAGCTGCGGTGACCTCCCGAGCTGCAACGGCCCCAACTGCGACGGCCCGGACTGCTGCAACTTCGGGCTCTTCTCCTTCCTGCTGACGCTCGGCGCGACGACCGCCCGGGTGGCTCCCACCCCGCTGGTCGACCGGGCCGGCCGGGCGGCGATCCTGGGCTACCGTCGCTGGCTGTCGCACCGCTGGCCCGGCCAGTGCCGCTTCACCCCGACGTGCAGCGCGTACGGCCTGACCGCCGTGGAGCGGTACGGCCTGGCGGTGGGTGGTCGGATGGCCGCCGACCGGCTCCGCCGCTGCCGCCCGGACGTGCCCCGGGGCACCGCTGACCCGGTGCGCTGACGTGACCCGTTGACCTGGTCCGGCTCGGGGCGCCGACCGGACCGGCGACCGCAACCGGCTAACGTGGAGCGGTGACCAGTCACCCGGATGCGATCGAGGCGATGGAACGGTTCGTCGCCCGGATCGCCCGCTTCGATCCTCCGGACAGCTCACCCGTGCTCTCGGTCGAGTTGCGCAGCGGGCGGCTCCGGGGCCGGTTCGAGCTGACCGAACGCACGGCGGCGGCGCTCGTGCAGGCCCTGGCGACCTGGAGCGACCCGGACGACGCCGGCCAGTGCGACCACTGTGGCGGCCGGATCGGGCCCGACCTGGGTTGCCGGGACTGCGGTCACCTCAACGGCATCTTCGGCGCGACCGTCGCGCACCACGCGGCGCGGGTCGCCGCCCGCACCGAGGACTGACCACGCCGGAGCACCGGCACCGGGTGCCGGCCGTCCGCGCCCCGCCGGGCAGGTTCGCTGACCGGCCGAATCGGGGACACTGCGTGCTATTCTCCCGCCGCCGCCCCCCTCGCGCGCCCGTACGGATCACTGCCGGAAGGACGCCTCCGGAATGTCGGTCGTCACCACGCCGTCCTCTGCGGTGGGAGTACCGGGCCACCTCACGGCCGTCCCGTCGCCGCCTGCCCCGGCGCCCTCGGAGAACCCGGCCGCCGACGCGCTGGGCAAGCTCTTCACCACCCTGCCGATCATGCTGCGGTTGACCTGCGGCGTGGCGAGCGCCGCAGCCGCCCTGGCGGTCCGTACCGAGCCGGTCGATTCGGGGCTGCTGGTCGTCGTGGTCGGCATCCTCACCGGCTGGTCGGTCTGGTTCGCCCGGGCGGGCAGCCGGTCCGGGCTCACCGGCGGCCTGATCGCGGTGGACGTGACGCTGACCGTCGCCGCCTGCCTGCTCATTCCCCGTCTGGTCGCCCCGGCGGTGCTGCCCGGCGAGGTGAGCTGGGTGGCGATCCTGGCCAGCACGTCGGTGATCGTCGCCCAGCTCGCCCTGCGTCCACGGTGGGCGGTGCCGGCCGGCCTGCTGGTCGCCACCGCGTACGCGCTCGGCGCGCACCTGGCCGGCAACGACACCGAGGCGGTCATGCACGCCGCCACCCTCACCGTGCAGACCGCCTCCGCGACGGTGTTCGCCGCCGTACTGCGCCGGAGCAGCCGCCGGGCCGACCGGGTCTTCGCCGAAGGGCAGCGGGTCGCCCGGGACGCGGTGATCGCCCGGACCGCCCGGGAGGCCGAACGCCGACAGAACCGGGACCTGCACGACACCGTCCTCTCCACCCTGACCATGGTGGGGCTGGGCGCGGTCCGCTCCGACTCCACGCTGCTGCGTGAACGGGCCGCCGCCGACCTGCTCGCCCTGGCCGCCACCGAGCCGGCCGTCGACCGCCCGGTGGCGTTGGACCACCGGCTGCGCGGGGTGCTCGCCCGCTTTCCCGACCTGCCGGTGACCGCCGAACTGCCGGCGGCCACCGTGGTGGTGCCCGCGGCGGTGGCCGGCGCGGTCACCGAGAGCACCGCCGCCGCGCTGACCAACGTGCAGCGACACGCGTCGGGCGCGGCCGTGCGACTGCGCCTGACCGGGACCCAGGACGGTGTCGTGGTCGAGGTGTCCGACGACGGGCCGGGCTTCGACCCGGCCCGGGTGCCGCCCCACCGGTACGGGCTGCGCGAGTCCGTCCGGGGCCGGATGGCGGCGGCGGGTGGCCGCGCAGGGGTCGACTCGGCTCCCGGCCGGGGCACCCGGATCACCCTGGAGTGGCCGGATGCCGGCTGAACTCGCCACCGGCGGCGCGGCGTCGACGGCCGGAGCGGCGGTGGCGACCAACGCCGACCGGGGTGCCCGGATCGCGGCGGTGCTGATCGCGTACGGCTGGCACCTGCTGATCAGCCTGCCCGCCGTACTGCTGACCTGGTCGCAGCTGCGGTGGCCGTGGGTGGTCGGCGGAGGTTGGCTGGTGGTGGCCGTGGTCGGGGCGTTCGCGGCCCGGCGGTTGCTGCGCGACCTGCCGCTGCCGGCGTTGCCACTGGTCGTCGGGCTGCTGTTGGTCGACGCGGTGGTCTTCCCGGCCAGCGGGGAGGCGCTGCTGTTCCACTCGGCGAACTGGGGTTGGGGCACCGTCGGTTGGTTCGCGGTGCTGTTCTGCTGGGGACGGCCACTGCGGGACCTGGTCGCCACGATCGCGGCCGGGGCGGTGGTGGCGCTGGTGGCGGTGCTCGCGCAGGGCGCGGATGCCGCCGACCTGAGCCGCTACGCGATGTACGTGTACGGCGTGGCGGTGCTACCGATCGCGCTGGCGGTCGGGGCGACGGCCCTGCGTAGCCTCGCCGCCGAACGGGCTCGCGCCGCCGCGACCAGCGCGGCCGTCACCGCCCAGCGGCTCGCCGCCGCGCACGCCCAACGCGACCGGCGGGACCGGCTGGCCCTGGTCGACGCCGCCGCCGGCGAGATCCTCGCCGATCTCGCCGCCGGGCGGGCCGACCCGGCGGACCCGCTGGTGCAGCGGCGCTGCGCGCTCGCCGCGGCCCGGCTGCGCCGGCTGATCGCCGAGTCCGACGACGTGCCCGATCCGCTCCTGCACGAGCTGCGCGCCAGCGCGGACCTGGCCGAACGGCGGGGTGTGGCGGTCGACCTGATCACCCTGGGCACGCCACCGCCGCTGCCGGTGGAGATCCGCCGACGGTTGGTCGATCCGCTCACCACGGCCCTGGCCCAGGCGGACGACCGGGCCCGGCTCACCGTCCTGGCGTCCCCGGACGCCGTGGAGATCAGTCTGGTCACGCCGGACCGGGGCACTCTTGAGGAGGTCGCGTCCCCACCCGGGAACGACCCGGTCGAATACGAACAGGAACGCGACGGGGAGGTCAGATGGACCCGGACGCAGTGGCGGGCCCGGTGAACGACGGGGCGACCGGACCCGCTCCGGTGCGCGTGGCGATCGTCGACGACCACCCGGTGGTGATCGAGGGGATCCGGTCGTGGCTGGTCGTCGACCCACGGTTGACCGTGGTCGCCACCGGCGACGACCCGGACGTGGTGCTGCGGAACGCCCCGGACGCCGACGTGGTCCTGCTGGACCTGCGACTGCACGGCCGGATGGCGGTGGACGGGGTCGCCGGACTGAGCGCGGCGGGACGGCGGGTGGTGGTCTACTCCGAGCACACCGACCCGGCGACGATCCTCGCCGTGCTGGACGCCGGGGCGGTGGCCTTCCTCGCCAAGCACGAGGGACGGGAGCACTGCGTGGCCACGCTGCTGGCGGCGGCGGCCGACCGGCCGTACGTGCCGCCGGCCCTGGCCGGTGCGATGGTCGGCGACGCCCGTCCGGGCCGGCCGGCCCTGTCCGACAAGGAACGGGAGGCGCTGCTGCTCTGGTTCCAGTCGATGTCGAAGGCGTCGGTGGCCCGCCGGATGCGGATCAGCGAACACACCGTCAAGCAGTACGTCGACCGGGCGCGGATCAAGTACACCCGGGCCGGGCGGCCGGCCGCCACCAAGTCGGCGCTGCTCGCCCGAGCGATCGAGGACGGCCTGATCCGTCCGGAGGAGATCGGCGTCTATCAGTCGTACGCGTCGTCCGACCGGCCGACCCCCTAACGGGTGTCATGACACCGGCCGGCCGGCCGGGAACTCTCGACGGCAGACCGCCCGCACGACGCGTCCGCCGGGAGGCCGTGATGACAACCGACGACGGTTCCCCCTTCTTCATCGCACCGCACCGGTTCGACGCGTCCGAGGCAGCCGACCAGCCGGTGCTGGACCGGCACCACGAGCCGGTCCCCGAGCCGGGTGAGCAGGTGCTCGCGCGACACCGGCTGGCCCTCGCGGGCCACCTGCTCGGCCCGGCCGACGACCGGCGGCAGTGGTCGCTCACGCCGACCGCCACGGTGACCGTCACCGACCGGCGGATCGTGCACTACTGCGGTGACCTGGCCCTCGCCCCGGTCGACACCGGCCCCCGGCACCGGCTGCGGGCGGCCCGCCCGGTCAGCGGGCAGATCCGCTGGCAGTGGCCGTCCCGGCTGGAGCTGCGTCCGACCACCCCGGACGGCACCGCCGACCTGCTGGTCGTCTGCGACGCGCTGCGGACCATCGCGCAACCCGCGCTCGCCCTCGGCGGTCCGGCCCGGGAGATCGCCGCGCTGGCCCGGCTGGTCCGGCGGGCGGTCGCCGCGTTCCGGCTGGCCAACCCGATGGTCGTGGAACTGTCGGTGGCGGAGCGGGACGTCCTGCTGCACCGGGCGGGCACCGGGTCGGTGGTACGCGGCGTGCCGGTCACCCTGCCCGGGTCGCTGCCGGTGGAGTTCCTCAGCCGCGACGACTACTACTACCCCGCGTCGGCCCGGCTCCGCCGCGCTGCCCGCCGACCGACCGCCGACCGCCCCGGCTCGGCCTGCTGACGTCCCCCCGTCCATCGTGGACGTTCGGTCGGCCATCGCCTAGGCTCCTCGACTCTGGGCCCGACGGCCCGACCCCGGGTCGGCCCACGGATGGGGAGCGCCGAGATGCCGGTGATCGAAGCCGCCGCGACCGGGTTGGCGAAGGCGGTGGTGACCCGCGCGGTCGGGCAGTGGCTGGGCCACCGCCAGGCCCGGGACGCCCGCCGCCTCGACCTGTCGGAGCTGGTCGCCACGACGTTCCGGGACCGGATCGTGCGCCGCAAGGCCGAGGCGCAGATCCGGAGCCTGGTCACCGAGGTCACCGAACGCATCGAGCAGACCTTCGAGACCGAGTACGGCAACCTGCCCGAGCACGAGGTGGCGGCCGCCCTCGACACGGTCGGGCAGGTGGTCACGCACGGGGTCGCCTCCGACGAGCAGCTCTTCGCCGCCGACGCCGACCCGACCCGGCTCGCCCGAGCACTCCAGCCCGCCTACACCGCCGCCGCCGAGCGGGCCCGGCTCAGCGAGGCCGCCACCCGGCTCGGCGAACGGGTGCTGGCCGACTGCGTACGCTGCCACGTCGAGCTGGTCCGGCACCTGCCGGAGTTCACCAACCGGGCCAGCCAGGAGATCCTCGCCCGGTTCTCCCGGCTCTCCGCCGACCTGGCCGAGGTGCTCGCCCGGCTGCCCGCTCCGCCGAGCGCGGACGCGGACGCGGGCGACGACGACTCCTTCGAGCAGCGGTACCGGGATTTCGTCTCCACGCATCACGACCAGCTCGAACTCTTCGGGGTGGACGTGCACAACTTCACCCCGGAGACCACGCTCAGCATCGCCTACCTCAGCCTCAGCGTCACCGGTTCGAGCAGCGGCGGGAGCCGCCGGGCGACCGCCGTCCGGTCCCCCGCCCCGCGAACCTTCGGCCGGCTGGTCGACGCCGGCTCCGGCAAGGGACTGTTCGGTGACGGGCAGACCGGCCTGCGGGTCGAGGGGGCACTCGGCCAGCACCGGCGCGTCCTGCTGCGGGGCGAGGCCGGCTCCGGTAAGAGCACCCTGCTGCGCTGGCTGGCGATCAACGCCGCCCGCCGTACCTTCACCGGCGAGTTGCAGGACTGGAACGGGCGGGTGCCCTTCCTGGTGAAGCTGCGCTCGTACGCCGACCGGCCGCTGCCCCCGGTCGGCCCGCAGCTCGGCGACGACATGGCCCAGTTCGCCACCGAGGCACCGACCGGCTGGGTCGAGCGGATCTTCGCCGAGGGGCGGGGCCTGCTCCTCGTCGACGGGGTGGACGAACTGGTGAGCAGCCAACGGGCCGGCGTCCGGGACTGGCTGCGCCGGATCCTGAACCGGTATCCGGGCGTGATCGTCGTGGTGACCTCCCGGCCCACGGCGGCACCGGTCCGCTGGCTGGCCGGCGAGGACTTCAGCACCCTGGCACTGGAGCAGTTGAGCCCGGCCGACATCGTGGTCTTCGTCCGCCGCTGGCACCGGGCCATCGGCAGCGCGCGCTACCTGCCGTGCCAGGCCGACGAGCTGCCCCGGTACGAACGTCGGCTGCTGGCCCGGCTGGAAGCCAACCGGCACCTGCGCGGGCTGGCCACCAACCCGTTGATGTGCGCGATGCTCTGCGCGCTGAACCTCGACCGGGGCGACGACCTGCCGCACGACCGGATCAGCCTCTACCAGGCCGCGCTGGACATGCTGTTGGAACGGCGCGACACCGCCCGGAACGTGCCCGCGTACCGGCGGGTGGGGCTCGGCGCGCAGCATGCCCGGACGCTGCTCCAGGACCTCGCCTGGCGGCTGGCGATCAGCAACCGCTCGGAGCTGGACACCGGGCAGGCCCGGGAGCACGTGACCCGGAAGCTCGCGACGATGCCGAAGGTCACCGCCGAACCGGCCGACGTGTTCGAGCACCTGCTGGACCGCAGCGGGGTGCTCAAGGACGTGGCGGAGGACCGGCTCTCCTTCGTGCACCGGACGTTCCAGGAGTACCTGGCGGCCAAGGAGATCGCCGAGGAGAACTACGTCGACGCGCTGCTGGAGCAGGCCGGACGGGACATCTGGCGGGAGACCGTCATCATGACCGCCGGCCTGGCCAACAGCGAGTACCGGCAGCGGCTGATCCACGGGCTGCTCGACCGGGCCGACGCCGCGTCCAGCCGGAAGCAGCGCTGGCTACGGCTGCTCGCGGCGGCCTGCGTGGAGACCGCCCCCGGCCTGACCCCGGCCCTCCAGGCCCGCATCGACGTGAGCCTGGTGGCGCTCCTGCCGCCCCGCAGCACGGTGGAGGCACGCTCTCTCGCCCTGGCCGGGGAGCGCGTCCTCGACTACCTGCCCGACGACCTCACCGACCTCACCGCTCCGGTGGCGGCAGCCGTGGTCTCCACCGCCGCCTACGTCGGCGGCCCGCGCGCCCTGGACAAGCTCAGCCGGTACGGTGCGGACCCGCGTCGCCAGGTGATCGATGCCCTGATCCGCGCCGCCGACCACTTCGAGCCCGACGAGTACGGCCGCCGCGTCCTCGCCGACTGCCCCCTCGAGAACGAGTGGATCACCGTCGACGAGTGGACCGCGCCGATGACCCACCACCTGCGACATCTCCACAACGTTCGGTTCCACGTCCAGCCCTCGCCGGAGGTGATCCGTTCCCTTCCGCCGGTGCGGGGCCTGATCCTGCACAACGGCATCCGAGGACCGGTCGACAGGGAAATCGACGCCCTCCACGCCCATCCCGGCCTGGAACACCTGGCCGTCAATCAACCGCTGGGCCCGGTGGCGATCCCGGCGGCTCTCCCCCGACTCCGGCACCTCAGCCTCGACCTCCTGCCACCGCAGACCGGGCGGACAGACCTGTCCTGGCTCGCCCGGTTCCCTCGACTCTGGACCCTGTCCCTGGGACACCTCTACCGGCCGTACAGTTGGCGACCGCTGACCCATCTGCCGGAACTGACTTCGGTGCTCCTCGCCGCCGCGCCGGGTCGGCGCCCGCTGGACGACGTGACCTTCCTGCGACAGCTTTCCGCACTGGCCTTGATCTGGCTCGACGGTTGTACCGACCCGCGCGTCCTGGACCACGTCGCTACCCATCACGGCCTGAAGCGCCTGACTCTGATGCACCTCGACGTGGCAGGCCTGAACCTGGTGACGGTTCGGGACCTGCCGCTGGAGCACCTGGACCTCGACTCCTCCACCGGTCGGATCGATCTCGCCCCGCTGGCCGGTCATCCCACCCTGGAGACGGTCGACCTGCGGGGCTGTGCCGGTCTGACCGAGCTGGCTCCGCTGGCCACGATGCCGCGGCTGCACACGCTGTACCTCTACGGCGCCGGGCCGCCCGCCACCGGCCTCGACCTGGGGCCGCTTCACGACCGTCGTCGCCTCACCGTGCACGCCAACACCGACCAGCTGCTCCACAACCGGGAGGGCGTAAGGATCCGGCCGTGATCCTTCAGCGGGTGCGGGCGCGCAGGCGGCGGAGCATGCGGGCGTCGGCGAAGCCGACCGCGCGGGCGGCGGCCTCCACCGTGGAGCCGTGCCCGATCAGGTGCTCGGCGCGTTCCACCCGCAGGAGCTGCTGGTAGCCGAGCGGGGTCAGCCCGGTGGCCTGCCGGAACAGCCGGGTCAGCGTCCGCTCGGCCACCCCGCCGGCCGCCGCCAGTTCGGCCAGCGGCAGCTTCTCCGGGAACCGGGCGTCGATGACGTCCTGCACCCGGTGCGCCGCGTCGCTGAGGTGGGACCGGTGCCGCAGCATCGCGCTGGCCTGCTGCTCGTCGCCGTTGCGCCGGGTGTGCACGACCAGCGACCGGGCGACCCGGGCGGCCACCGCCGGTCCGTGCCGGGTGGCGAGCAGGTGCAGCGCCACGTCGATGCCGCTGGCGATGCCGGCCGAGGTGACCACCCGGTCGTCGACCACGTAGAGCACGTCCCGGACCACCCGGGCCGCCGGATGCCGGCGGGCCAGGTCGTCCTGCACCTCGTGGTGGGTGGTGCAGCGGCGGCCGTCGAGCAGTCCGGCCCGGCCGAGCGCGTACGCGCCGGCGCAGATGCTCGCGACCACCCCGCCGGCCGCGTGGTGCGCGGCGAGCCGCCGCAGGTCACCCGGCCCGACCGGACCGGCCGGTCCGTGCGCGGCGGGTCGCCAACCGGGTACGACGAGCAGGTCGTCCCGGGTCAGCTCCGGCCACCGGGTCTCGGCCCCCAGCGGCACGCCCTGCACGGTCGGCACGGATGCCTGCTCGGCGACGTAGTGCAGGCGGTAGTCGTGGCCGAGGTCGGCGGCGGTGGAGAAGACCTGGGCCGGTCCGGCGAGGTCCAGCAGGTGCAGCTGCGGGACCAGCAGGAACACGACCCGGGCCACCGTTTCAGCCTGCCACGTCGGCCGGCACCGCGCCGACCACCTCGTCCACGGTACGGATGGTGGCGAACCGGCCGGCGAGGGCGTACTCAGTGCGGACGGTCATCTCCTCGGCGGAGAGGGTGCGCGGGTCGGCGAGGATCTCCTCGACGCCTGCCGTCTCCGGCAGGTCCCGGTGCGGGGTGGGGAAGGTCATCGTCGCCTCGGTGACGAAGGTGACCTGGTAGCCGAGATCGAAGCCGAGCCGGGCGGTGGTCTCGCAGCACTGCTCGGTACGGATGCCACAGACGACCAGCTCCCGAATGCCCTGCGTGGTCAGCAGGAGTTGCAGGTCGGTGGTGGTGAACGCGTTGTGCACGGTCTTGGTCAGCCGGGGCTCGCCGTCGCGCGGTTCGAGCCCGTCGAGCAGCCGGACGTGACCGCTGACCGGGTCGAAGACGCCGCCGCTGCCCGGTTCGGCGTGCAGGACCCAGACCACCAGGTCACCCCGGTCCCGGGCGGCGTCGACCAGCCGGCCGACCCGCTCGACCAGATCGGGGTTGGAGCGGTACGCCCAGATCGGCCGCTGCCGGAAGGACTCCTGGACGTCGATGACGACGAGTGCTGATCGGCTCATGCCCCCGATCCTGGTCGCCGCGTCGTCCCTCCGACAGGCACCATCCCGTCCGCCTCCGGAACGATCCGGTCGCCCCGGCCCGCCCGCGGTCAGGACGACGATCCGGTCGTCCCGGGGCCGACCCGTGCTCAGGTGGTGTGGGCGGTACGCGGTGGCTTGCCCTCCAGGAGGGCGGCCTCCTCCGGGGTGGGCGCGGTGCCGCCGAGGTGCGCCGGCAGCCACCAGGCGTCGTCCGGGCCGGACGGCTGATCCGGGTACTCCCGCTGGGCCCGGTCGACCAGGGCGACGAGTCGGGCCTTCAGGTCGGCGTTCATCTTCCCGGCGTACTCGTAGTCGCCCGGATGCAGCGGCTCGCCGATCAGGATGGTGATCGGCACGTGCCGGCGGGTGAGCGTACGCGGGCGGCCCTTGGTCCAGAGCCGCTGCCCGCCCCAGAGCGCGACCGGCAGCACGGGCACCCCGGCGTCCTTGGCCATCCGGACGGTGCCGCTCTTCAACTGCTTGATGACGAACGAGCGGCTGACCGTCGCCTCCGGGAAGACGCCGACCACCTCGCCGCGCCGCAGCGCCGCGACCGCCTGGTTGTACGAGCCGGCGCCGGCCTCCCGGTTCACCGAGATGTGCCGCATGCCCCGCATCAGCGGACCGGAGACCTTGTGCGTGAAGACCGACTGCTTGGCCATGAAGCGGACCAGCCGCTTCGACTCCTGCGCGCCGAGGCCGCAGAAGATGAAGTCGAGGTAGCTGACGTGGTTGGCGGCCATCACCGCTCCGCCGGTCCGCGGCACGTGGTGCGCGCCCTCGATGGTGATGCGCAGGTCGAGGACCCGGAACATCGTCTTCAGAGCGGCGATCACGGGCGGGTACACGAGTTCCGGCATGTCGCGACATTACCCTGCCGGCCGGTCCCGGAAGCCTGGCCGGACACCGCCGCCACCGGGCACCACCGCCCACCGGGCCCGGCCGCCCGCACCGGGCACCACCGCCCATCAGGCCCGGCCGCCCACCGACTCCGGTGCCCCGGTGGGCGGCCCGGCTCACTCGGGGTGGTGCTCCACCCGCAGCCGGCCCCGGGCAAAGGCGTCCACCCGGCCCCACCGGCCGGGAATGTCCAGCACCTCGATCCGCCCCACCCCGACCGGCAGCCGGGGATCGACCGCGAGGTGCCCGTCGTGCGGCTCGATACCGAGCATGGTGCGGATCAGCAGCAGCGGGGCCCCGGTCGACCAGGCCTGCGGGGAACACGCCGTCGGATACTCCACCGGGAACTTCGTCAGGTCCCGGCGGTAACCGCCGAACGCCTCCGGCAGCCGTCCGTCGAAGTAGCCCGCCGCGGCGATGATGCCGTCGGCGATCTGGGCCGCCTCCTCGGCGAAGCCGTACCGGCGCAGGCCCCAGGCGATGAACGAGTTGTCGAACGGCCAGATCGTGCCGTTGTGGTAGCCGATCGGGTTGTACCGGGCCTCCCCCTCGGCGAGGGTGCGCACTCCCCAACCGGAGAAGAGCCGGGGCCCGACCAGGTGCTCGGCCACCTTGGCGGCGCGTTCCTCGGTCACGATCCCGCTCCACAGCAGGTGCCCGATGTTGGAGCTGAGGCTGTCCACCTGCCGCCCGTCGGGGTCCAGGGCGATGGCGTAGTACTGACCGTCCTCGACCCACCATTCCCGGTTGAAGCGTTCCTTGAGCGCGGCGGCCTCCCGCTCCAACTGGTCGGCGTACGCCGGATCGCCCCAGAACTGCCGGGCCAGCCGCGCGGCGCGCATCTTCGCGTCGTACGCGTAACCCTGCACCTCGCAGGTGGCCCGGGGGAAGCCGGGCAGCCGGCCGTCCCGGTACGAGATGGAGTCCCAGGAGTCCTTCCAGCACTGGTTCTCCAGGCCGGTGTCGGTGTTGCGGCGTTCGTACCAGACGTAGCCGTTACCGACCAGGTCCGCGTGGTCGTCGATCCAGCGCAGCGCGGCCCGGCTCTCCCGTTCCAGCTCCCGGACCAGGTCGGCGTCCCCGGTCCACTGCTCGTACTCGTCGAGCAGCACCACGAACAGCGGGGTGGCGTCCACCGAGCCGTAGTAGGGCGAGTGCGGTTGTTCCTCGAACGCGGCCGTCTCGCCGTACCGCATCTCGTGCAGGATCCGGCCCGGGTCCTCCTCCCGGAAGTCGTCGAATCGACTGCCCTGGAGGGTGGCGAGGATCCGGAGCGTGGTCCGGGACAGCTCCGGGGTGAAGGGCAGCGTCTGGAGACAGGTGAGAATGCTGTCCCGGCCGAACATGGTCATGAACCAGGGCAGGCCGGCGGCGGGGATCGCCCCGGACACCGAGACCGGCCCGAAGCGCAGCGCCGCCAGGTCGACCAGGCTCCGTTGGTACGTCCGGGCGAGCGTGTCCCACTCGCAGTTCACCTTCGGCGCGCGGGCGAACCACTCCTCGAGGTCGTGCTGGAGCGCGAGCCGCTCGGTGCCGTGCGCCCGGACGCCGAGGCGCAGGTCCCGGCTGCCCCGGCCGAGGACGAGGGTGTCCACCTCGATCCGGGTACGCCACTGCTCGTTCGGTTCCAGCCGCACCGAGTACGTCAGGCCACCCGGGTCGAAGCGGGCGGTCTCGGACGACGTGATGACGGTTTCCCGCTTGAAGTTGCCGCGCCGGTAGCCCAGCCGGAGCCGGTCGGACTGCACGTCGGTGTAGAACTCGCCCTTCTTGTTCAGGATCTCGTCCTTGACCTCGAACAGGTCCGCGAAGTCGGCGCCGGCCTCGAACCGGATCTTCAGCTCCACCGGCTGCTCGTCGTGGTTGAGGACGGTCAGCTCCTCGTGGAAGCTCCCGCCGACCGCCCGCTCCCGGATGAGCGACAGCTTCGCGTCCGTGTAGTGGGTGGCCGCCCCCGGCACCAGGAAGAACCGCGCCTCGTAGTACTGGAGGTCGTCGTAGGAGAGCGAGTTGAGCCGTTCCCCGTTGACGGTCAGCACCCAGGTGGAGAGGAAACGCGTGTCGTTGGAGAACAGGCCGGTCGGCTCGGTCGGCGTCGCCTCGATGTCACCGGTGTCCTCGCAGACCACGAACGTGTTCCCGTCGAGGATCCGGACCATGTTGCTCTGTCCCATCAGGAAGTCCCCCTCGCGCCGACCCGCTGCGGTCCCCGGGTGCCCGGTGGGCTCGGGAAGAGCCGTTCCACCAGCACCACCAGCCGGGGGTCCCCGGTGACGATGAGGTCGCCGCGCAGCAGCGCCGCGATCCCGTCCTCCCGTCCGCTGACGAGGTCCGCGAAGAGGACCGGGTCGGTGTCGATGATCGTGTCCGCCTCCCGGTCCTCCTGGTCGGCCCGCAACCGTCCCCGGTCGATGGCGAGCAGCCAGTGCGTGGTCCGGGATCCTTCGTCCAGGTCGAAGCGGATCGTCCCGGACGTCCGCTCCAGCGACGGCTCGAACCCCCGCCGATTCAGGTCCTCGAAGAACCGAGTGATCGCGTCCGCCATCGGGTCGCTCCTCCCCGTCGTTCCCGTCCGGTCTGGGGCGGCGAACGCGCCGCCGCTCGAGCAGGGTCCCCGCCGGGCAGCGCGGCAACCTCACCCGCATCGGGTGAACGGTCCGGTCGGTCTCCTGGTCGAGCAGCGCCCCGTGGGTGTGGCGGCACGGCAACGCGCCGGCCCCCGGAGCGGGGACCGGCGCGTCGTGGCCGGGGCCGACCGCCGTCGGGCGGTCAGTTGTTCGGGTCGTCCGCGCTGATGTCGGCCAGCACGGACTGCGGCTCGCGCTCGACCGCGAGATCACCGATGGAGATCAGCCCGATCAACCGACCGTCCTCCATCACCGGCAGGCGGCGTACGGCGTACGTGCGCATCAGGTCGGCGGCGGCCACCGCGTCGTCGTACTGGCTGACCGTGACCAGGTCGGTGCTGGTGATCTGCCGCAGGACGGTGCGGTCCGGGTCCCGTTGCGCGGCCACCCCCCGCACCGCGATGTCCCGGTCCGTGACGATCCCGACCACGTCGTCCCCCTCGGTCACCACCACGTCCCCGATGGCGCTGTCCCGCATCTCCTGCGCCGCCGCGGTGAGCGTCTCGTTGGCGTCCATGGTCACCAGACGGGTCGTCATGAAGTCTCCGACGGTAGTCATGGTGCTCCCCTCTCGGTGTCGGCCCGCCGTCTACCCGTCCCGTCCGCCGGGTAACACCCGCTCCCGGCACGCGGAGGGCTCCGGCTCCGGCTGCGGCTGGGGCTCCGGCTGCGGCTGCGGCTGGGGCTCCGGCTGCGGCTGCGGCTGCGGGGCGACACCGACGACACCGCGGCGGGTGGCCGCTGCGGTCAGTCCCCGGCGGGGATGCCGACCACCCGCTCGACGCGCAGCCGCAGCACCATCCGGCCCTGCTGCACCATCGCCCGCCGGTAGTCGTCCCAGTCCGGGTGTTCCCCGCGCACCGCGCGGTAGAGCCCGACCAGCTCCTCGACCACCTCGTCGTGCGGATCGGTGGCCACCCCGGTCAACTCGCCCCGGACCTGCGCCGCCGTGTACGTCCAGCCGTCGGCGCTGCTGACGTGGAAACTGGCCCGGGGGTCACGACGCAGGTTGGCCGTCTTGGCCCGGGTACCGGTCACCGAGACGCGGATCAGACGCTCGGCCCGGTCGAAGCTGTAGACCACGGTGGACTGCTGGGGACTGCTGTCCCGCCGGATGGTGGCCAGCACCCCCTGCGAGTGGGCGGCGATGGTGTCGATCAGCTTGTCCTCGCGCTCGGCGTCCGTCACGGATTCCTCCAAAATCGGGGTCGGCCCGGCCACGCCCGCACCCGTTTCGTCGGTTGCCGAGCTTCCCGGTCACCGCGTTCTGCGGAGGAGGGGACCCCGGCAACCACCCGGCGCAGCCACGCACCCCATCCAACACGATCGACCTCGTGCGCCGTCGGAGCCGAGGCCACCCGGACACGGTCGTGGCCACCCACCGGGGACGGCGGGTGGCCACGGGCCGGACGGACCGGCGGGTCGCGGACGGCGGACGGGTCAGCCGAGTTCGGCGGCGATCAGCTCGGCGATCTGGACCGTGTTCAGTGCGGCGCCCTTGCGCAGGTTGTCGTTGGAGCAGAAGAACGACAACCCGTGCTCGACGGTCTCGTCGCCCCGGATCCGGCCCACGTACGTCGGGTCCTGGCCGGCGGCCCGCAGCGGGGTCGGTACGTCGGCCAGCGCCACGCCCGGGGCGTCGGCGAGCAGCTCGCGGGCGCGCTGCGGGGTGATCGGCCGGGCGAAGCGCGCGTGGATCTGCAACGAGTGGCCGGTGAAGACGGGCACCCGGACGCAGGTGCCGGCGACCTTCAGACCCGGGATCTCCAGGATCTTGCGGCTCTCGTTGCGCAGCTTCTGCTCCTCGTCGGTCTCGCCGGAGCCGTCGTCGACGAGCGAGCCGGCGAGCGGGAGCACGTTGTAGGCGATCGGCTCGGCGAACGAGCGCGGCGCGGGGAACTCGACGGCGCTGCCGTCGTACGTCAACCCGGTCGCCTCGGCGACCACCTTGCGGACCTGCTCGTCCAGCTCCGCCACACCGGCCAGGCCGGCGCCGGAGACCGCCTGGTAGGTGGCGACGACCAGGCTGATCAGTTCGGCCTCGGCGTGCAGCGGACGCAGCACCGGCATCGCGGCCATCGTGGTGCAGTTGGGGTTGGCGATGATGCCCTTCGGGCGGACGGCGGCGGCGTGCGGGTTGACCTCGGCCACCACCAGCGGCACGTCCGGGTCCATCCGGTACGCCGAGGAGTTGTCGATCACTACGGCGCCGGCCGCGGCGACCCGGGGGGCGAGTTCCTTCGACGTGCCCTTGCCGGCCGAGAAGAGCGCGACGTCCAGCCCCCGGTAGTCGGCGGTGGCCGCGTCCTCCACGGTGACCTCGCCGTCGCCCCACGGCAGGGTGCGCCCCGCCGACCGGGCCGAGGCGAAGAGCCGCAGCTCGTCCACCGGGAACCGCCGTTGCGCCAACACCTGCCGCATGACGCCACCGACCTGGCCGGTGGCCCCCACAATGCCGATCCTCATGGTCGCGAGGCTACCCAGGCCGGGGCCCGGACCGGGAGCGCTTTCCCACGGCCCGGACCCCGGACGACGCACGTCACACCGGCTCGGCGGCGGCCACGGTCAGAGCGTGGCGTCGACCACCTCGCCGAGACCGGTGGCCACCAGCTCGTCCCGGATGGCCGCCGCGTCGCCCTCGACCACCAGGGTCAGCGCCTCCGGATGCAGGTGCGCGGCAGCCGCCGCGGAAACCTGCTCGACGTCGGCGGAGAGCAGCGACTCCCGCAGCCGGGCGTGGTAGTCGTCGGGGAGCCCGTGCACCACCAGGGTGGTCAGCGCCGAGGCGATCGCCCGGGGGGACTGCAACTCGATCGAGAGCTGCCCGGCCCGCCAGGAACGGGCCACCGTCAGCTCCTCCTCGGTCACCCCGGTGAGCTGGGTACGGGAGATCTCCCCCACCGCCTCGACCAGCGCGGGCGCGGTGACCGCGGTCTGTACGCCGGAGGCGACCGCGAACCGGCCGAACCGGCGGGACGTGGCGAAGTCGCCCCGGATGCCGTACGTGTAGCCGTGCACCTCGCGGATCAGGTGGTTGAGCCGGGAGGTGAAGGCCCCGCCGAGGACCGTACCGGCGAGCGTCGTCGGGACGTGGTCCGGGTGCGCCCGGTGCGGGGAGGGATGCCCGAGGCGCAACGTCGACTGCACCGACCCGGGGCGGTCGACGAGCAGGATCCGTCGTCCCTCGCGCAGCGTCACCGGGATCGGGCCCTCCTGCCGGGCCGGGCCGCCGCCGGCACCGGCGAAGGCCGCCGCGCCGAGCGCGTCCAGGTCGATCCGCTCCAGGTCACCGGCGACGACCAGGGTGCCCGGCCGGAGGAACCACTCGGAGTGGAAGACCCGGACGTCGTCGACCTCCAGCCCGGCCACCGAGTCCGGGTCGCCGTACATGGGGCGGCCGTGCCGGTGTTCCACCCCGTACAGGTCGGCACGGAGCACCGCGTCGGCGCGCGGGCCGGGGTTCGCCCAGTCCATCCGCAGCGCGGTGGTCTCGTCGTCACGGACCCGCAGGATGTCGGCCGGGTCGAGGCGCGGCGTCCGGACCGCCTCGGCGAGCAGTTCCACGGCGGCGCTCAGCCGGTCCACCGGCACCTGCACGCTGATCTGGAAGGAGTCCCAGTCCAGGCCGATCACCAGCTCGGTGCCGAGCGCCTCGATGGCCAGCGCGTACGCGGTGGCGTCCCGCTGCGCCGTGCCCTCCTCGATCGCCTTCGCGAGGACCCCGCCGAGCCCCTCCCGGCCGAGCGGTTCCCGGCCGGCTCCGGCGTCGAGCAGCAGCAGTGCCACCGCCAGGTTCTGTCCGGGCAGGTGCGCGGCGACGACCTCCCCGCCGGCCACCGTTCGGCGGGTCACCGTCGGGAACCGGTACGGGCGGGCGACGCCCGGTCCGGGACGTTCGGCGATCAGGCTCATCGGGGCTTCCTTCCGTTCACGACTGCGGACCCGGGCGAGGCTGCGGACCCGGGCATGGCTGCGGATCCGGGCGTGGCTGCGGAGCGGGCGGGGCTCACGCGTCCGCCTCGGGCAGGTAGCGCAGGACCGCCCGGTCCCGTGGCGCGAGCACCTCGGCGGCGACCTCGGCGATCTGCTCCGCGGTGACCGCGAGCCAGGCCGGCAGTCGATCGGCGGCTCGGGCCGGATCCCCGAACTGGGTGGCGTACCGGCTGAGCGTGTCCGCCCGCCCGTCCACCGTGGACATCTGCCGCCACCAGGCGGTGGTGAGCAGCGCCTTGGCCCGGTCCAGCTCGGTCGCGGTGACCGGCACGCTGGCCAGCTCGTCGACCACCTCGGCCAGCCCGGCCTCCAGCCGTTCGGCGGTCACGCCGGGGCGGGCGGTGGCGGTGGCGATCAGCGGGGCCGGCGCGTGGGCCAGGTCCACCCCGTACGCGCCGACCAGGTCGGGCTGGGCGATCCGCTCGCCGTCGGCCAGCCGCTGGTAGAGGCGGCTGCCCCGGCCGCTGCCGAGCACGGTGGCGAGGACGGTCACCACGTCGTAGCCGGGGCTGCCGAAGGGGTGGGTACGGTGCGCCAGGAAGACCCGGGGGGCGGGTACGTCGGCGGTGACCGTCTCCCGGGCCGGTTCCCCGGACGCGGCGACGGTGTGGCCGTCCGGTGCGGCCGGGATGTCGGCGCGCGGCGGGATCGGCCCGAAGTACCGCTCGGCCAGCGCGAAGACCTCCTCGGCGCGGGCGTCGCCGACCACCGTCAGCACCGCGTTGTTCGGCGCGTAGTAGGTGCGGTGGAAGTCCTGGAAGGTGGCCAGGTCAGCGGCGTTCAGGTCGGCCATCGAGCCGATCGTGGCGTGGTGGTACGGATGCCCCGGTGGGTAGAGCATCGGCAGCAGCCGCAGCCACGCGTCGCCGTACGGGACGTTCTCGTAGCGCTGCCGCCGCTCGTTCTTCACCACGTCGCGCTGGTTGTCCAGCGTCTCCTGGGTCAGCGCCGGCACCAGGCCGCCCATCCGGTCGGCCTCCAGCCAGAACGCCAGTTCCAGGTGCTCGGCGGGAACGGTCTCGAAGTAGTTGGTCCGGTCCGGGTTGGTGGTGGCGTTGAGGGAACCACCGGCACCCTGGATCAGCTTCATGTGCTCGGTCTTGGCGACGTTCACCGACCCCTCGAACATCAGGTGCTCGAAGAGGTGGGCGAAACCGGTCTGGCCCGTCGGCTCGTGTCGGGAGCCGACGTCGTACCAGAGGTTCACCGCGACCGCCGGGGCGGTGCGGTCCTCGCTCACCACCACGCGCAGGCCGTTGTCCAGTCGGGTCGTCTCGATCGGCCAGGGGTAACCGCTGTCGGGCATGGCACGACGCTATCCGATCGCCCCTGTCCGGGACCGCCGACCGGCTCCGGGCCGTCCGCCGGTTCGCTCCGGACGCGCCGGCCCCCGTACGCCGGCGCCGTCCGGTGTCCCGGCCGCCGGTCAGTCCGGCGGCTCGATCGGGGTCACCGTCTCCTCCGAGGTACGCCTCTCCAGCACGGTGTCCGGGGCGGCGTTCCGGTCCGCCTCCCGCCGGTCGGACTCGGCGAGGATGGCCCGCGCCTGCGCCTCCGGATCGTCACTGCCCGCCGCCCGTTCCTCGGGCAGCAGGTGCACGGCGCGGGACGCCACCCGGTCCTGGTCGCTCAGCTCGTCACTCATGGCGGCCCTGATACCCCGCCGCCGCTTCCGCTAAGCCGCGTCCGGACGCCCGCCGCACCCTCCTCATCCCAGGATCCGGTACGCCCGGATGACGACCCCGACGCCATCGGCCGACTCGACCGGCGCGCCGATTCCCGGACCGTGGGACACGAATCCGGCTGACCGCCGCGCCCCTCCGCCCCGCCGGCCGAGCTGACCCGGCGGTGCCGCCGAGCGCACCCAGCCCGCCTTCCGACCCACCGGTCGCCTGCGGGGACGGGACCGCCCGGCGGGGTGCGACACCGCCCCGGGGCCGCTCGGGAGGACGACGCGGGTCGATCGGTTTCATCGACATCTGCAAAAGCAGGCAGGGGCCCCGCCCATCTCCGGCCGGGCTGTCGGCCGATCCGTCGGGTAGTCTGGTCCCCGTGACGCGCTCGTATCGATGGTTTATCCAGCCGGCTCAGGAGCCGGTGACTCGACCATGAGCTGACGTCACCACTCTCCGAGCCGGCCAGGCGGAGGATCAGGCGGTCCTCCCGCCCTCTTGCCTACACGAGCAGCCGGCTCGGTCTCGGGCGCCGGCCCCGAGAGTGGTCGGCGGAAGGACATCCACCGTGACGACCCCGGACACCGATCGCGTCATCGATCAACGGATCGAACGGATCGTGCCGTTGACCACCCCCGCACTGCTCCACCACGAGCTACCCCTGGACGCCACGCTCACCTCCGTCGTGCTCACCGGCCGACGGGCGGTCAGCCGGGTGCTGGACCGCGCCGACGACCGACTGCTGGTCGTGGTCGGCCCGTGCTCGGTGCACGACCCGGTCGCCGCCCTCGACTACGCCCACAAGCTCCGCGCGGCGGCCGAGCAGCACGCCGACGACCTGCTCGTGGTCATGCGCGTCTACTTCGAGAAGCCGCGCTCCACGGTCGGTTGGAAGGGGCTCATCAACGACCCGGGCCTGGACGGTTCCGGTGACGTCAACACGGGCCTGCGGCTGGCCCGCGCGCTCCTGCTCGACGTGCTCCGGCTCGGCCTCCCGGTGGGCTGCGAGTTCCTCGACCCGATCACCCCGCAGTACATCGCCGACACGGTGGCCTGGGGAGCGATCGGCGCGCGGACCGTGGAGAGCCAGGTGCACCGGCAGCTCTCCTCCGGCCTGTCCATGCCGATCGGCATGAAGAACCGCCCGGACGGCAGCATCAGCACCGCGGTGGACGCCATCCGCGCCGCCGGGGTGCCGCACGTCTTCCCCGGTATCGACGTCTCCGGCACCCCGGCCATCCTGCACACCCGGGGCAACGCGGACGGGCACCTGGTGCTGCGCGGCGGCAGCGGGGTGCCCAACTACGACGCCGAATCGGTGACCGGCGCGCTGGCCCAGCTCCGGGCGGCGAACCTGCCGGAGCGGGTGGTGATCGACGCCAGCCACGACAACAGCGGCAAGGACCACCGTCGCCAGCCGGTGGTCGCGGCGGACGTGGCCGAGCAGCTCGCCGCCGGCCAGCACGGCATCGTCGGGATCATGCTGGAGTCGTTCCTGGAGGCCGGGCGTCAGAACCTCGACCCGACCCGGAGCCTGACGTACGGTCAGTCGATCACCGACGCCTGCCTCGGCTGGCAGGACACCGCCGAGGTGCTGGAGACCCTGGCCGGTGCCGTCCGCGCCCGGCGTGCCGGCGCCCCGCAGACCCCGTCCGCTCCCACCACCGGCCGCCTCCGCACCTCCGCCTGACCTGACCGGTCCCGTCCTCCCACCCCCTTCCGGGCCGGGTGGGGCGGGACCGGTGGGGCGGGAAACGCAGCGCCGCCCCGGGCTGGCCCGGGGCGGCGCTGGTGTCGGTGTGCAGGTCGCCTCTCGGCGAACGGCGCGACGCGGCTCCAGCCGAACGGTATTCCGCGAAGGCAATGAGGTGAGGCCCGGGGACACTGGACACACCGACACCTGACTCAACGGGTCGGGTGGCCCTGGTGTTCCGGGCAGCGGTGTGGTCTGGGTCACAATGCTCCGGCGGGCGAGTTGCCGGCGCGGGGCGGGACGTCGTGACGTTTGACCGATTCCGGCACGGGTAGCTGATCACGTGACCGACGAACCAGCCAGCCGGATGATCGACGACCTGCTCGACGACATCTACCACGGGCAGGAACGGATCAGCCAGGCCGAGATCCAGCGCCGGGCGGTCGCCGCCGCGCTTCCTGCGGACCTGCTGACCCGCATCTCGGCCCTGCCCCAGGGCGAGTACGCGCTGGACGAGGCGGCCGACCTGCTCGGCGGCTCGACGGTGTGAGGCCCCGCCGACCACGGAGAGGACAGCGACGATGACCGATCGGGACGACAAGCAGGAGGACCTGCCTGCTCTCGGCCAGCCCCCCGAGGGCCTGGACACCACCCCGGAGCCCGATTTCGCCAACGAGCACGACCGGACGGCCGTCGACCGGGACATCATCACCGGCGAGGACGAGGAGGAGCGGGAGCCGGAGTCGCCCCACGGCTGGTCCGGCATGCAGCGCTGACCCCGTCGGGAGCGCCGACGGCCGGACCGGGACGACCGACGGAGAGACGACAGACGCGGACATCGGAACGGGGGCCGAGGGCCCCCGTTCCGATGTCCTGCGCCCCGCTGCTCAGTCCTGCTGCTGCCTGCCCCCCTCGGCCGCCTGCTGCGAGACGGCGTACGCCATCTGGAGGAAGTCGGAGGCGGCGACCGCGGTCAGCGCGGTGGCGACCAGCCGGGTCAGCCTGGGCGCGAGGACGAGCCCGCCGGTGAGGCCGGTGGCCACCCAGACCGCCAGGCAGAACGGGCAGCTCAACAGCTCGCCGATCGCGTGCCGGGTCGAGCTGCCGGAGTCGCGGACCTGCTCCATCACCTCGCCGCTGCCGATCGGCCGGTCGTACCGGGTGAACGGGGCCCGCAGCGGGCTGGTCACCGCATCCTTGGAGAGCAGCCGGCTCAGCTTGTGGGTGGCGATGCTCAGCAGCACCACGTCGGCCGGGGCGGGTCGTTCCGGCACCGGTCGGCCGGTGGCCTTCACCAGTGCGGCGAGCGCCCCGGCGACCCCGGCGTAGGTGCCCATCGCCACCAGGTAGCCGCCCAGCGGCCGGTGTTCGTGCGGCGCGTACGCCCGGCGCAGCCGCGCCACCCTGTCCTTCAGGCCGCTCTGCTGCTTCGGGCCGCTCTGCGTCACCACGTCTCTCCTCGTCTTCTTGCGCAGGGGCGACGGCCGGCGTCCGGACCCGCTCAGCCGGCGGTCAGGTTGTCGGCCACCTCGCGGTCGAGGTTGGCCAGGGTCTCCTCGGCCAGTGCGGCGGTGTCCTGCTCACCGGACCCGCCGGTCAGGTCGAGCCGCACCCGGGCCCCACCGGCGTCCGCCGGCTCGACCCGGATCTCGGCCGACCACTCCGGGACGGAGCCGCTGCGCCACCGCGCCCGGAGCCCCTCCGGCTCGACCTGCGGCTGTCCGGCGCCATCGCCGCGCAGCGGCTCCGGCAGCCAGGCCGGGGCCCGGTCGGGGTCGGTGGCGGTGCTGAAGACCACTTCGGGCGGAGCGGACATACCCCGCTCCCGTGCCGCCATCAGGCGTCCCGCAGCCGGCTCGGGTCGACCTCGCGGCCGGGATGGCGCGCCAGGTACTCCGTCTCCAGCTCGGCGGTCCGCCGCAGGTGGGTGGCGAGCGCGGAGTCCGCCGCGTGGCGCAGGGTGTCCAGGCGGGTGCGGTGCAGGCTGTGCATCTCGCGGATCAGATCCTCGTCGCCCAGTTCGGCGGGATCGACCCCGAGCATCTCGGGGTCCTCGTTCGCCTCGGTGGCGGCCATGTCGTGCAGGTGGTCGCCGTCCCACTCGGGAAGCCGCTGCTCCGGGCTGGCGTCGCCCGCCGCGCGCTGCGGGAACCCGTCCTGTCGTACCGATCCGGTCATCGTCGCCCCCCTGATCTCGTTTGGGCTGGCATCTAGACGGATGCCCACACCCGGGGGCAGCAAACCACCCACCCCGTGCGGGACTACGACGTCGTGTCGGAGACGCCGGTCCGGCCCGGTACTCTCGTTGCCATGAAGCGGCTCTGGACACCGGCGTGGATCTTCCGCCACGTGGCCATGGTCGTGCTGGTCGTCGGGTTCTGCGCGCTGGGTTGGTGGCAGATCAGCCGGGCCGCCGCCGGCAACACCCTCAGCTGGGCGTACGCGGTGGAGTGGCCGATCTTCGCGGTCTTCGTGATCTTCGTGTGGTGGCGGGAGCTGCGCCACACGCTGCGCGGGGAGCCCGACCCGGCCGAGCCGGCCG
Organism: Micromonospora sp. NPDC023956; assembly: GCF_040639195.1. Classification (NCBI taxonomy): domain Bacteria; kingdom Bacillati; phylum Actinomycetota; class Actinomycetes; order Micromonosporales; family Micromonosporaceae; genus Micromonospora; species Micromonospora sp. NPDC023956. The sequence goes on along the minus strand of NZ_JBEZZN010000007.1, from coordinate 248,049 downwards.
GGGCGACGGACCAGTCGGTCGCCCCGCCCGGCACGGCTCCGGCCACCGCGGCGGCAGCCGCCGGAGAGTCCCCCAGCCCCACCACCCCGGCGGTACGCCGCCCGGTGCGGGTCGTACGGGCCACCGTCCCGGCCGGCGACGGCGAGGACGCCGACCTGGCCGAGTACAACCGCTACCTGACATGGTTGAACGCCAACCCGGGCGCGCGACCCGGTGACTACCCCGGTTGAGCCGGGGCGGAAGGACGACAGACCGTGGGCGCAGCCCTTACCCGGTACCGCGTGATCGCCTGGATCGTGGGCGTGGTGCTGATCCTGCTCGTGGTGATCGGTATGCCGCTGAAGTACGGATTCGACGACCCGATCGTGGTCGAGACGATCGGTCCGGCGCACGGCTTCCTCTACATGGTGTACCTCGTCGCCGCGTTCGACCTGGCCCGTCGGGCGAACTGGCCGCTGAAGCGGATGGCGCTGGTGATGCTCGCCGGCACGGTGCCGTTCGTCTCGTTCTACGCCGAGCGCCGGGTCAGCCACTGGGTGACCGCCGGCACCCGCACCCCCCAGCCGGTCGCCGGTTGACCCACCTCCGCCGGGAGGCGGTCGGGGTGGTGCGGCCGATCGGTGGACACCGCGCCCTCCCGTGGCGACGCGGAACCGGTTAGGTTGGGACGCCGGCCGGGGTGATCGTCACGGACGGGCCCGGCCGACACCGCCGGACGTCCGGCGGTCCGTCCCCGGGAGAGGAGTCCGCCACTCGTGTCCTCGTCGCTTCGGATCCTGCTGCGTTCACTGGTGACCGGTGGTCTGGTCGCTGTCCTGCTCGCCCCGGCCTCGGTGGTCCGGGCGGAGCCGACACCGGCCGAGCTGACCCGCCGGATCGACCGCACCTCGACCGAGCTGGAGCGGGTCGTCGAGTCCTGGAACAAGCTCAACGAGGACATCAAGGCCAACCGGGCGGCGGTGACGAAGCTGACCGCTCGGATCGGGCCGTTGGAGCGGCAGGTGGCCCAGGGGCGCGCCGACGTGGACCGGTACGCGGTCACCGCGTACAAGACCGGCGGGCTGGGCACCACGGAGGTACTGCTGCGCGCTGACGACCGGTCTGCCCTGCTCGCCCGGCTGGGCACCCTCGACCAGCTCACCCGACGCCGGGAGCAGCAGGTCGCCGGGTTCGGCGCGGACCGCCGCAAGCTGGTCGACGCCAAGGCGCGGCTGGAGGCCACCCTGACCCGGCAGGCCGCCCAGTCGCGGGAACTGGCCGCCGGGAAGAAGCGGATCGAGCGTGACCTGAGCCGCCTCTACGAGCTGCGCCGGCAGGCGTACGGGGCGGCCACGGAGAAACCCGCGCCGCCGGCCGCCCGGCCGAAGTCACCCACCGTCTCCGGTAAGGCCGGCGTCGCCGTCCGGTACGCGTACGGGGCGCTCGGCAAGCCGTACCGGTGGGGTGCCGAGGGTCCGGGCGGGTACGACTGTTCCGGGCTGACCCTGGCCGCCTGGCGGGCCGCCGGGAAGTCGCTGCCGCACAACGCGGCGATGCAGTGGAACGCCACCGCCCGGGTCAGTCGCTCCGAGCTGCGCTCCGGCGACCTGGTCTTCTACCGTGGTCTCGGGCACGTGGCGCTCTACGTCGGCGGCGGAAAGGTGATCCACGCCCCGACGTTCGGCCGCAACGTCGAGCTCCGGGACGTCGACCTGATGTCCCCGTACGGCTACGGCCGGGTGCGCTGAGCCTGCCCGCCGGCACCACCGGTACGCGGAACGGCCGGCGTCCGTCTTCGGACGCCGGCCGTACGCCGTCGTTGCCCGCCGCGCGGACGCCCCGGGTGTCAGGCCGCCCGGAGCCCCTCCGCGCGGGCCAGTTCCCGCAGCCGGCCGAGCGCCTGGATCTCCAGCTGCCGGATCCGCTCCCGGGAGAGCGAGAAGCGCGACGCGACCTCGGTCAGCGAGTGCTCCCGCCCGTCCTCCAGGCCGTACCGGGCCCGCATGATGCCGGCCGACCGGTCGTCGAGGTGGTTGAGCAGGCCCTCGATGCGCTGCCGCTCCAGGCCGGTGAGGACGATCTCCTCCGGCGACGGGGCGTCGCTGTCGGCCACCAGGTCACCGAGGTTGGTGTCGCCGTCGTCGCCCACCGGGGTGTCCAGCGAGACGGTGTCCTGCGACCAGCGGATCAGCTCGTTGACCCGCTCGACGGTGACGCCGAGCGCCGCCGCGACCTGCTCCGGCTCCGGGTCGCTGCCCAGCTCACGGGTCAGCTGACGGGCCATGTTGCGCATCCGGTTGACGTCCTCGACCAGGTGCACCGGCAGGCGCACGGTGCGCTCCTGCTGGGCGATCGCCCGGCTGATCGCCTGACGGATCCACCAGGTCGCGTAGGTGGAGAACTTGTAGCCCCGCTCGTAGTCGAACTTCTCGACCGCGCGGACCAGGCCGGTGTTGCCCTCCTGGATGAGGTCCAGCATGGGCATCCCGGAGCGGACGTAGCGGCGGGCGATCGACACGACCAGCCGCAGGTTCGCCCGGATGAACAGGTCCTTGGCCCGCTCCCCCTCGACGACCAGCCGTTCCAGGTCCTCCCGGTCGACGCCCTCGGGGATCCGGTCCGCGCCGAGCAGGTGCTCGGCGTAGAGGCCCGCCTCGATCGCCTTGGAAAGCTCGACCTCCCGCGCGGCGTCCAGCAGCGGCGTCCGGGAGATCTCGTGAAGGTAGACACCGACCAGGTCGCGCTCCTCGGCAACCTCGTCGGTTCGCATGCCGATGTTCTTGTCCACGTTGATCACGGTCCCCTCGCTCGCGCCGGTTGCCCGGTTCCTTGCCATCCCCACGCCCATCAGCCCTCCCCCGTAACCTCCGCTGTGCCCACCGGTGCTGACACCTACACAACAGATGGGACGCGTCGGGGATTCCATGTCATGAGTCGAAGCTGTCACGAATGCCTGAGTGCTAGCTGAAAGCACGGTTGACGTTTGCTGTCAGCATCCCGCCGGATGGTCGTCGGCGGGCATGGTGCAGGGCGGCGCGACAGTCGGGCGTGCCCTGTCATGGCACCATCGGGTACCCGCCGCGCGCAGCGACGCACGTCACCGGCGAACTGCGATTCCGGTCACTGTGACAGACGTACCGGCGGAGCGGTCGGTTCATCCACACCCGGATGAATACCCCGCCCCCCGGTGAAGTATCCCGCCCGCGGCGGGCGGGCGCGGTCCGGACGGCGGCGGGCGCGCTAGGTGGCGAGCAGGGCGAGCGCGCCGCGTACCTGGCCGGCGGAGCGGGTGAGCGCGGCCCGCGCCTTCGTCACGTCGGCGCCGGAGACCAGTGAGACCAGGGCGGTCTTCAGATCGCCGTCGGCCGCGTGCAGGGCCTGCCGGCAGAGTTCCTCGCTGCACCCGGTCGCCTCGACCAGGATCGTGATCATCCGTCCCCGGAGTTTGGCGTTGGTGGCCACCACGTCGATCATGAGGTTCGAGTAGACCCGTCCGAGGCGGACCATGACGGCGGTGGAGAAGGCGTTCAGCACCAGCTTCTGCGCGGTGCCCGCCTTCATCCGGGTCGACCCGGTCACCACCTCGGGGCCGGTGTCGACCCCGATGAAGACGTCCACGTCCCGGGCGGCCTCGGCCTCCGGGTTGGCGCAGAGCAGCACCGTCGCGGCCTGCCGGGCCCGGGACGCGGCCAGCGCCCCGAGAACGTACGGTGTGCGTCCACTGGCGGCCAGACCGACCACCACGTCACCGGAGGCCACGCATCCGGCCGCCTCGGCGGCGCCGAGCCGGTGGTTGTCCTCGGCGTCCTCGACCGCCTGCCACATCGCGTCCTGCCCGCCGGCGACGTGGGCGCAGAACCAGTCCCGGGGGGAGTTGAAGGTGGGGATCAGCTCGACCGCGTCCAGCACACCGAGCCGGCCCGAGGTGCCCGCACCGAAGTAGTGCACACGGTGCCCGTCGCGCAGCGCGGTCACCGCGAGGTCGACGGCGGCGGCGATCTCGTCGAGCACCTCGGCCACCGCCGCCGGCACCCGCCGGTCCGCCTCGTTGATGACCGCGAGCATGTCCCGGGTGGACATCAGGTCGAGGTCGGCGCTGAGCGGGTTACGCCGTTCGGTCGGCGCACCCACCCGGACCACCGGACGGACCTCGGGCGGGATCTGGTCGGTGGTCATGCCTTCCTCCGGGTGGAGCCGACCCGGCGGGACCGGACCGCCTCGGCGGTGACCTCCAGGGCCTTCCGGGCCTTGACGCGGTTGCGGGCGGCGACCCCGACGAAGAGGCAGTCGACCACGGTGAGCTGGGCGAGGCGGCTGGCCATCGCCCCGGAGCGGTACGTCGTCTCCCGGGCCGCCGTGGTGAGGACGAAGTCCGCGCCCTCGGTGATCGGCGACCGGGGGTAGTTGGTCAGGGCGACGGTGAGCGCGCCCTGGGCTCGCGCCTGCTCCAGCACCTCGATCACGTCCGAGGTCGTCCCGGTGTGCGAGATGCCCACCGCCACGTCTCCCCGGCCGAGCAGGGCGGCCGAGGTGAGCGCGGTGTGCACGTCGGGGAAGTAGAAGGCGGTGCGGCCGATCCGGTGCAGCTTCTGCTGGAAGTCGGAGGCGACGAACCCGCTGGCCCCGGCGCCGTAGATGTCGACCCGGCCGGCGTGGGAGATCGCTTCCACCACCTGCTCGCACACCGCCGGGTCCAGCTGCTCGGCCGTCTCCTCGACGGCGCGGGCGTCGTTGAACGCGATGGTGGCGATGATCTGGGCGAGGTCGGCGCCGGGAGGGATGTCACCCCCGACGACCCGGGCGTCCGGCGGCTCGATCCGGCGCGCCGCCTCGGCGGCGAGCCGGATCCGCAGCTGCGGGTAACCGTTCATGCCGACCGAGCGGCAGAACCGGATCACCGTCGCCTCCGACGTCTCGGCGGCGGTGGCGAGGTCGGTGATGGTCCGGCGCGCGGCGTCGGCCGGGTCGGCCACGACCAGGCGGGCGACCCGCTGCTCGGCCGGCGAGAGCGAGGGCAGCAGGCCACTGATGTGGACGATCAGCCCGCCGGGCTCGTGACTCCGGCTCGCGGAACCGCCCGGCCCGCTTCTCGCTGAGCCACCAGGCTCGTTCCTCGCGGAAATCTTCGGACTCTTCGCCACGGATGAAACTTACTTTCATCAGGCGTACGCGTCAACCACGATCCGGCTTATCGGGAAAACTCGTTCCGAGTGGTCACCGCCCACCCTCAGCGTGCCATTCCCGCAGGACGGTCGCCTCGTCCGCCGGGTCGAGTCCACCCTGCCGGACGGCGCCGGGATCCGCCTCCATCCAGGCCAGGGTCCTGCGGGCGCTCTCCGCCACCGGCCGGGTGACCAGTCCGGCCGCGAGCGCCGGGCGGGCGTCCCGGGCGAGGAAGCCGGCCCAGTCCGCGCCGGGCACCCAGAGCGGCAGGGAGCGCGCCCCCGACCAGGGGTTCACCTCCCGGGCCTGGAGGAAGTCACCATCCACCCAGGTCAGGCGGGGTTCGGCCGAGCCTACACCGGCCGCGATGCCGCGCAGCGCCGCTGCCCGGGGAACCGCCGCGCCGATGCCGTCGTAGGTGCCGGTCAGGCCGGTCCCGGCGGCGTGCAGGAGCCAGGCGGCCAGGTCGTCGACGTCGACGTACTGCACCGGATCGTCGGGTCCGCCGGGAGCGAGCACCTCGCCGCCGGCCGCGAGCCGCCGCACCCAGTACGGGAACCGGTCGCTCGGGTCCTCAGGTCCGATGATCAGGCCGGCCCGGCAGACGAAGAGCCGCTCCACCGCCTCGGCGTACGCCCGCTCGATGCTGACCTTGCACTCGCCGTACCACGTGAAGTCCGGGCCCGGCCCGGTCACGCCGTCCGGGGCCGGCGGGAGCAGCGGGGTGTCCGGCACGCCCCCGCCGGGGGTCGCGAAGCTGGCGTAGACGGAGATGCTGGAGACGAAGGACCAGTGGCCGACCCGGTCGGCGAGGGCGGCGAGGGTGTGCCGGGCCTGGTCCAGCCAACGGGTGACGTCGATCGCCGCGTCGAACCGCTCACCGTCGAGCGGTGCGAGCCCGGCGGGGTCGGACCGGTCCGCCGCCACGAACCGTACGCCCGCCACGGGTGCGCCCGACGTGCCCCGGGCCACGCAGGTGACGTCGTGCCCCCCGGCCACGGCGAGCCGGGCCACCGCCCGGCCGAGGAACTGGGTACCACCAAGGATGAGGAGTCGCATGGCGACGATGCTGCTCCCGGCCGGACGGAACCTCCAGGTCGGTTAGCCCTGGGCAGAAGCGTTACGCCCTCGGCGCAACCCGCGTCCCGGCGCGGCCGGTGACCCGGACGACCACCGTGCCGGCGCGGCTGTCGGTCCCGCCGGTCCCGGTGCGGGTCACCCGCGCCGGGCGCCCGCAACCGCTAGCGTGTGCCGCATGACGGAGCGGAGCGTACTGGTCACGGGTGGCGGCGGCGGACTGGGCGGCGCGGTGACCGCCGCCTTCACGGCGGCGGGCTGGCGGGTGGTAGTGGCCGACCTGCGTCCGGGCGACGGGGACGGGTCGCTCGCCGTCGCCGCCGACCTCACCGACCCGGCCGGGGCGGCACGGGCGGTGGAGGTGGCCGCGGGCGAACCGGCCGCCCCGCTGCGCGCCGTGGTCAACCTGGTCGGTGGGTACGCCAGCGGCGGGCTGGTGCACGAGACTCCGGTCGAGGAGTTCGACCGGATGTTCACCCTGAACCTGCGTCCGACGTACCTGGTCACCCGGGCGGCGCTGCCCCGGTTGACGGCGGCCGGGGGCGGCGCGGTGGTCTGCGTGTCGGCACGGGCCGCCCTCGCGCCCTTCCCCGGTGTGGCGGGCTACGTGACCGCCAAGGCGGCGGTGCTGGCGTTCGCCAACGCGGTGGCGGTGGAGTACCGCGCGAGCGGGGTGCGCTGCAACACCGTCCTGCCGAGCGTGATCGACACTCCGGCCAACCGGGCCGCCCAGCCCGACGCCGACCACAGCCGGTGGGTCGACCCGGCGCAGATCGCCCCGGTGGTGCGCTTCCTGGCCGGTGACGAGTCCGCACCGACCAGCGGCGCGGCCGTCCCGGTGCACGGCCGCGCCTGAGCACCCGCGACCGGCGGTCAGGGGTGGGCGGAGGCGGCCAGCGGGGTGAGCAGGGGCGGCCGGGGCACCGGCGCGTCGGCCGCCGGCAGCCAGGCCGCCAGGTGGTCGCGGATCTGTCGGGTCACCTCGTCCGGCGTCCGGTTGGCGTCGATCACCACGAACGTCGGGAACTCCGGCAGCGACCGGTACGCCGCGTCGGCCGCCCCGAGGTAGTCGATCGGCTCGTGGTCGGTGCCACGCCGCTCGATCCGCCGGTACGCCTCCATCGGCTCGACCGCGAGCAGGAAGGTGATCTGTGGCGCCGGGAAGAGCCGGTAGGTCAGCCGGGCCAGCCGCTCGCCCCGCCGGCCGTCGTGGGCGCGGATGCTGGCGTACTGGCAGACGGCGTACCGGTCCATCACCGCCGTCCGACCGGTGAGCAGGGTGCCGAGCAGCGCCCGCGCGATGGCGAGCCAGCGCAGCACCGACTCGACGGTGAGCATGCCCCGGTTGCCGAGCAGTCCCTGGGCGTCGTGACGCCCGAGCCGCTGGGCGAGCCGGCCGAGCCAGGCGCGTCCGCCCGCGTTGCGGTGGTAGGTGGCCGGCAGTCCGGCCGCGGTGAGGGCATCGGCGAGCCGGTGCGCCTGGGTCGTCTTGCCCGAGCCGTCGATGCCGATCAGGGCGACGGCGCGCAGTCGGGCCGTGCCGCGCCGCGCCCACAGTGATCTGGCCACCCTCCCGAGGATATCCGACCCACGCTTGACAGGTAGGCCACCTACCGTCATACCGACACGAACCGGATTTACCTCACAATGGGTCCAGGCTCCGCCCCGGTGACAGGTGTGGCCGATCGGAATGCCGGGTACGCAACTTCATTGCCGACCACCGACCAGGGAGACTTCGATGGCACAAAACGGGGACGCCAGTCTGTTGCACACCCTCAAGCGGGTCGCCGCTGTGCTGAAGCAGTCCGACATCCCCTTCGCCCTGGGCGGCAGCTTCGCCGTCTACGCGCACGGCGGACACTCCAGCGAGCACGACGTCGACTTCCTGATCCGCCACCAGGACGTCGAGTCGGCCCTCGAGGCACTGGTGGCGGACGGCTTCACCGCCGAGCGCCCGCCGGAGGACTGGCTGGTCAAGGTCTACGACGACGGGCGGATGGTGGACCTGATCCACCGGCCGATCGAGACGCCGGTGACCGAGGAGACCTTCGCCGACACGATGATCCGGCCGGTGGACGCGATCCACATGCCGGTGCTCTCGGCCACCCAGCTCATGGTGCACAAGCTGCTCAGCTTCTCCCAGCACTACTGCGACTTCGCCCGTGGCCTCCCCCTCGCCCGTTCCCTGCGGGAGCAGATCGACTGGGAACGGGTACGGAAGGAGACCCAGCACTCTCCGTACGCCGAGGCGTTCCTGGTGCTGCTGGACCGGCTCGACGTGGTGCCGTACTCCGGCGCCCCGGAAGGAAGGGAGCAACCGTGACCGACCACCTCAGCGCCGCCACCGGACCACCCGACGAGTACGTCGAGGCCGAGATCCAGCGACTGCTGACCGAGGACCCGGCCGTCGCCGAGCAGGGCATCACCGTGGTCCGCCGGGAGCACGGCCTGGTGCTCTACGGCGAGGTCGAAAGCCCGCACCGTCGTGAGGAGATCGTGCGTCGGGTCACCGAGCGCTTCCCGGACGTCCCGGTCACCAGCGACATCGGGGTGACCCGCGCCCAGGCCCCGACGGAGATCGAGGAGCTGCCGTGAGGGGGACTGAATCATGATCCGGATCGCCGCCGTCGGCGACGTGCATCTCGACGAGGACGTGGTGGGCCGGTTCCGCCCCGCCCTGGAGGAGCTGCCCGACCACGCCGACGCGCTGCTGCTCGCCGGGGACCTGACCCGGCACGGCACGGAGAACGAGGCCCGCTGCGTGGCCGAGGAGTTCGGCGGGCTCGGCGTACCCGTGATCACCGTGCTGGGCAACCACGACCACCAGTGCGACCAGGTGCCGCAGGTGGTCAAGGTCCTGGAGGACGCGGGCATCACCGTGCTGGAGGGCGACGGCGTCGTGCTCGACTGCGGCGGACGCCGGCTCGGGGTGGCCGGGGTGAAGGGCTTCGGCGGCGGTTTCGCCGGGCGCTGTGCCAGCGACTTCGGCGAGCCGGAGATGAAGGCCTTCGTCCGGACCACCACCGACAGCGCCGACCGGCTGGGCGCGGCACTGCGCGGGCTGGACTGCGACGTGCTGGTGGCGCTGACGCACTACGCGCCGGTGCCGGACACCCTCGCCGGGGAACCCCTGGAGATCTACCCGTTCCTCGGCTCGTACCAGCTCGGTCAGGCGATCGACTCGGCGCCCACCGCACTGGCCCTGCACGGGCACGCGCACGCCGGCAGCGAGCGCGGCACCACGCCCGGCGGGGTGCGGGTCCGCAACGTCGCGCACCCTGTGATCAAGCAGGCCTACAGCATCTTCCACCTGGGCAACCAGACCGACTGAGGACAGGTTTCCCGAAACTGGGGGTCGGGTATTCAGCAGTTATGGAGCTGATTCTCTGGATTCTCGCAGTCGTACTCGTGATCGCCGGCATCATGGCGCTGTTCCGCCGGCAGATCCTGTGGGGCGTCGTCCTCATCGTGGTGGGCCTGCTGGTCGGCCCGGGTGGTGTCAGCATCTTCAGTAGTTGACGTTCGTCATCCGTATCCCCGAAGACCCGCCGGGGTCGTCGGACCGGGTTCTCCGTCCTCCCGACAGGAGAACCCGGGCCGACGGCCCCGGCGCCGCATGTCGGTGGCCCCTGCGGCGGGTCGGCCGGGCGGTCCCGGTCCGGTGGCGTCGGCGGGTTTGCGGAGCGGCCCGTCCGGGGACCTCAGGGGCATGACGATGGCCCACGGCGCCGCCCGGACCCACGGGATCCGTCCCTGGCTGGCCCTGCTCGGTTTCGGCGCCGCCGTGGTCGTCGCCGCGGGGATCGGCGTGCTCGGCGTGTCGAACACCTCCGGCGAGTACGCGAGCCTGCGCCAGCCCGCCTGGGCGCCCCCGTCGTGGCTGTTCGGCCCGGTCTGGTCCCTGCTCTACGCCATGATCGCCGTGGCCGGTTGGCTGGTGTGGCGCCGGGTCGGCTTCGGACCCGCACTGGGAGCCTGGGCGGCACAGCTCGTGCTCAACGCGATCTGGACCCCGGTCTTCTTCGGCGCGGGCCGGTACGGCCTGGCCTTCCTCGACATCGTCGTGCTCTGGTTGCTGATCGGGCTCACCGTCGCCCTCTTCCGGCGGGTCTCCCGGCCGGCCACCCTGCTGATGCTGCCCTACTGGGCCTGGGTGACCTTCGCCGCGTGCCTCAACCTCGCCATCTGGCGACTCAACTGACGACGCGCACCGCCCCGTCGCTGCCGGCCCAGCTCTGCCGGCAGCGACGGGGCGGCGACGGGTGCGGTCAGCAGCGCGGCACGCCGGGGATGAAGCCGTCGTAGCCGGTGTGGACGTAGGCGTCGGCGATGAACCGGCCGGAGCCGATCCGGTCCCAGATGTTGCTGGTGCCGTAGGTGCCGGTGACGGTGGTGCCGGTGGTCTGGCACTGGATGGTGACCCGGGTGCCGTCGGCGACCGTACCCACCGAGCTGTGGCCGGTACCCGGACCGGAGCGCACGGTCAGCGGGGTGCCGCTGGTGTTCACCGTTCCGGAGCCGCTCGAACCGGAGCAACCGTTGTCGCTGGTGTAGGTCTTGGTGCCCCAGTACAGCGCGAGGCTGCCGTTGAACCGGATCTGGATGTCGTTGCCGTTGAGCCGCTGCTCGTAGTGCAGGTGCGGGCCGGTCGACCCACCGGTGGTGCCGACGTAACCGATCACCGTGCCGTACCCGACCGACTTGCCGACGGTGATCCCGCTGGCGAAGCCGTTCAGGTGGGCGTAGTAGGTGTGGTAGCCGCCGCTGTGGCTGATCCGGACGTACTTGCCGTAGCTGGTCCCGCCGAGGTCGGTCACCCGGTCGACCGTGCCCGGGGCGCTGGCCACCACCGGGTCGCCGAGGTCGTCGGTGCGGTTGAAGTCGATGGAGTTCGCCGGGCTGTGGTTGGTGCGGGTCTGGCCCGACCAGGCCTGTCCGCACTTGAAGGGCACCTTGAAGGTGGGTGCCGCCATGGCCGGGGCCGCCGGCACCACGACCGTCGCGGCGAGTAGTCCGGCCGCCGCCGCCAGTGTGAGCAACCGCTTACGCATCCAGAGCCTCCTATGTCGAAAGCTTTCCATTGCTGGATGACAGAGTGACAGAAAACTTCAGCCGTCGAAAGGGATCGATTGAAGGTTCTCCGGCTGGTAGGGGGCGCGCTCCGGGTAGACCTCAGGGTTTCCGGATTGTTACTTGCTCGTGTCCGGCAGGGGGCTGGACCGACGCCGATGCAAGCGCTTACATGTGGAGACGCCCAATCGGATCGGCGAGGTCACCGCTTACGACCGCGCCGCCTAGTGAAGGAGGACGGCATGGCGGTCTCTGCCAGACCACGCCAGGCCATCGCGATCATCGGTGCGCTGGGACTGGTGCTCTCCGCCACCGCCTGCGGCAGCGACGACGACAAGAGTGGCAACAACGCCGGCTCGGCGGAGTGCTCGGCATACGAGAAGTACAAGGGCAACGACGGCAAGAAGGTTTCGATCTACGCGTCGATCCGGGACGCCGAGGCCGACCTGCTCGAGCAGTCCTGGGAGCAGTTCGTGGACTGCACCGGCATCGAGATCGACTACGAGGGTAGCGGTGAGTTCGAGGCGCAGCTCCAGGTGCGCGTCGACGGCGGCAACGCCCCGGACATCGCCTTCATCCCGCAGCCCGGCCTGCTGGGTCGGTTCGCCCAGGCCGGCAAGCTCAAGGAGGCCTCGGCCGACACCAAGGCGATGGCCGAGCAGAACTACTCGCCCGACTGGCTGAAGTACAGCACCGTCGACGGCAAGTTCTACGGCGCTCCGCTCGGCTCGAACGTGAAGTCGTTCGTCTGGTACTCCCCGAAGACCTTCAAGGAGAAGGGCTGGGAGGTTCCGACCACCTGGGACCAGCTCATCGCGCTGAGCGACAAGATCGCCGCGGACGGCACCAAGCCGTGGTGCGTCGGTATCGAGTCCCAGGACGCGACCGGCTGGCCGGCCACCGACTGGATCGAAGACCTGATGCTGCGCACGCAGACCCCCGAGGTCTACGACCAGTGGACCACCCACGGCATCCCGTTCAACGACCCGAAGGTCGCCGAGGCGCTCAACCGGGCCGGCACCATCCTCAAGAACGAGAAGTACGTCAACGGCGGCTTCGGCGGCGTCAAGAGCATCGTCACCACCTCCTTCCAGGAGGCCGGCACGCCGATCCTGCAGAACAAGTGCGCCCTGCACCGCCAGGCGTCCTTCTACGCCAACAACTGGCCCGAGGGCACCAAGGTGGCCGAGGACGGCGACGTCTTCGCGTTCTACTTCCCGGCCATCGACGAGGCCAAGGGCAAGCCGGTCCTCGGTGGTGGCGAGTTCACCGTCGCCTTCGCCGACCGCCCGGAGGTCCAGGCGGTGCAGACCTACCTCGCCTCCGGTGAGTACGCCAACTCCCGTGCCAAGCTCGGCAACTGGGTCTCGGCGAACAACAAGCTGGACTCGGCGAACGTGGCCAACCCGATCGACAAGCTCTCCGTCCAGATCCTCCAGGACAAGGGGACCGTCTTCCGGTTCGACGGCTCCGACCTGATGCCCGGCGCCGTCGGCGCGGGCACCTTCTGGAAGGGCATGATCGACTGGATCAACGGCAAGGACACCGCCACCGTGCTCAACACCATCGAGAGCAGCTGGCCCAAGTGAGTCGTCCGGGGGGCCGGTCCGCGTCACGCGGGCCGGCCTCCCGGCGCCGCCGGGCCGCGATTCCCTGGGAGTGCGGATGAACTTCGACTTCGCCGACGAGTCACCGAAGCTCGTCATGTTGCTGTACGGCCTGGTGGCCTTCGTCGTGGTGGTGGGCGGTCTACTCCTGCTGCTGGACGCGGTGCCGGCCTGGTTCGCCCGTCGCCGGGAGGCCCAACTGGTCGCCGCGGCGGAGGGGGGAGCGCCGCTGTCCCGTCGGCGCACCAAGCCCCGGGAGGGCCTCTTCGCGCTCTTCTTCCTGCTACCCACCGTGCTGCTGCTCACCATCGGGCTTGTCGTGCCGGCGGTCCGCACCACGATCCTGTCGTTCATGGACGGCGGCAGCGACAACTGGGTGGGGCTGCGCAACTACGGGTGGATCTTCACGCAGGACGACATCCTGCGGGTGGTCATCAACACCATGGTCTGGGTGTTCCTGGTGCCGCTGGTCGCCACCACGATCGGCCTGCTCTACGCGGTCATGGTGGACAAGGCCCGGCTGGAGGCGCTCGCCAAGTCGCTGATCTTCATGCCGATGGCGATCTCCTTCGTCGGCGCCAGCATCATCTGGAAGTTCGTCTACGCCTACCGGGGCGACGGACAGGAGCAGATCGGCCTGCTCAACCAGATCGTGGTCAGCCTCGGTGGGGAGCCGAAGCAGTGGCTGCTCGAGTCGCCGCTGAACACGCTCCTGCTGATCGTGATCATGGTGTGGATCCAGGCCGGCTTCGCGATGGTGGTGCTCTCCGCGGCGATCAAGGCCATCCCCGCCGAGATCGTCGAGGCGGCCCGGCTGGACGGCGTCAACCCGTGGCAGATGTTCTGGCAGGTGACCCTGCCGAGCATCCGACCGGCGCTGATCGTGGTCGTGGTGACCATCTCGATCGCCACGCTGAAGGTCTTCGACATCGTCCGGACCAGCACCAACGGCAACTACGACACCAGCGTGGTCGCCAACGAGATGTACAACCAGGCGTTCCGGTACGGCCAGAACGGGCAGGGCGCCGCGCTGGCGGTCTTCCTCTTCGTCCTGGTCATCCCGATCGTGATCTACCAGATCCGCAACCTGCGGCAGCAGCGGGAGGGCTGAGATGACCACCACCACTCCCCCGGTCGCCGCCGGCACGCAGAAGACCGGCGGAGGCGGGACCACCGCCGCCGCCCGGGTCCGAAAGCGGCTGAGCAGCCGGACCGCGACCCTGGTCTCGATCGTCATCGCGGTGATCTGGACCATCCCCACCTTCGGTCTGTTCATCTCGTCCCTCCGCCCGGAGGACGAGATCAAGACCACCGGCTGGTGGACGTTCTTCACCGACCCGCAGATCACCTTCGAGAACTACCAGCAGGTCCTCTTCGGGCGGTCGTCCTCTTCCGGCCAGTTGGCGAGCTACTTCGTCAACTCGCTGGTGATCACGCTGCCCTCGGTGCTCTTCCCGCTGGCCTTCGCGGCACTCGCCGCGTACGCCCTGGCCTGGATCAACTTCCGGGGCCGGGACTGGGTCTACATCGCCATCTTCGCGTTGCAGATCGTGCCGCTCCAGATGGCCCTGGTGCCGCTGCTGAGCTTCTTCTCCACCGGGGTCAGTGTCGGCGGCATCACGCTGATGCCGGCGTGGGACCTCGCCGACGAGCAGAAGTTCGTGCAGGTCTGGTTCGCACACACCTGCTTCGCGCTGCCGCTGGCGGTGTTCCTGCTGCACAACTTCATCTCGCAACTGCCGAGGGACCTGATGGAGGCGGCCCGGGTCGACGGGGCCACCCACCCCAAGATCTTCCGCAGCGTCGTCCTGCCACTGATCACCCCGGCGCTGGCGGCCTTCGGCATCTTCCAGTTCCTCTGGGTCTGGAACGACCTGCTCGTCGCGCTGATCTTCGCCGGTGGCGGCAACGAAACGGCACCGCTCACCGTACGGCTGGCCGAGATGGCCGGCACCCGGGGCAACGAGTGGCAGCGGCTCACCGCCGGTGCGTTCGTCTCGATCGTCGTACCGCTGGTCGTCTTCCTGTCCCTCCAGCGTTACTTCGTGCGGGGCCTGCTCGCGGGTAGCGTCAAGGGTTGATTCCGGCGTCGGCCGCCGCCCGCCGCGCAGGGGGGCGGCGGCCGACGTGGACGGAACGGGGAAACCGTGACCAGGATTGATGACGTCGCCAGGCTCGCGGGGGTCTCCACGGCCACCGTGTCCCGCGCGCTGCGCGGGCTCCCCACGGTCTCGCCGGCGACCCGACGACGGGTGCTGGCCGCCGCCGAGCAACTCGACTACGCCGTCTCGCCGAGCGCCTCCCGCCTGGCCGGCGGGCGCACCGGCACGGTCGCGGTGGTCGTTCCCCGGATCACCCGGTGGTTCTTCGGCACCGTGGTCGAGGCGGTCGAGGCGGTCCTCCACTCCGCCGGGTACGACCTGCTCCTCTACAACCTCGGCGGCCAGGCGCAGGCACGGCAACGGGTGCTGCGGACCGCCAACCTGCACAAGCGGGCCGACGCGGTGCTGCTGGTCGCCACCCCCCTGCGGTCGGCCGACCTGACCGCGCTCACCGCGCTCGACCTGCCCGGCGTCATCGTCAGCTCCGGCACCGTCGTCCCCGGCTGGCCGAGCGTACGGATCGACGACGTGGCCGCCGCCCGGACCGCCACGGACCATCTGCTCGCCCTCGGCCACCGCCGGATCGCGCACCTCTCCGGCGACCCGGAGGACGAACTGGCGTTCACCACCCACCTCGACCGACGGCGCGGACACCACGAGGCGCTGCGCGCCGCCGGGGTGCAGCCGGACCCCCGCCTGGACGTGGAGGGGCCGTTCACCATCGACGGCGGCAACCAGGCCACCGTCGAGCTGCTACGCCGGGGTGACCCGCCGACAGCGATCTTCGCCGCCTGCGACGAGATGGCGATGGGCGCCATCGCCGCGCTGCGCGAGGCCGGGCTACGGGTGCCGCAGGACGTCAGCGTCATCGGCATCGACGACCACGACCTCTCCGTCGTGCTGGGGCTCAGCACGGTGGCCCAACCCGCCGCCGAGCAGGGCCGGCTCGCCGCCCGGATCGTGCTCGACCCGCTCGTCGGCGCCACCGGGACCGGCCGGTCCGCCACGCCGGTGATTCTCCCCACTCGCCTGGTGGTACGTGATTCCACCGCCCCACCGAGGGCACACTGAACGGATTCGACCGCCCCGGCCGGGCAGCGTGGCGACGGCCGGTGGGAACCATCCGGCTCGACACTCGGGAGAAGGCCCTGAACACCCACCACGACCCGCAGGAATCCGGCGGTGGCCCGGCCACCGGCTGGTGGACCGAAGCCGTCATCTACCAGATCTACCCGCGTTCCTTCGCCGACTCCGACGGCGACGGCATCGGCGACCTGCCGGGCATCACCGCCCGACTCGGGCACCTCGCCGATCTCGGGGTGGACGCGGTCTGGCTGTCCCCGTTCTACCCGTCGCCCCAGGCCGACGCCGGCTACGACGTGTCCGACTACCGGGACGTCGAACCGCTGTTCGGCACGCTCGACGACGCCGACCGTTTGATCGCCGACGCGCACGCCCGGGGCATGCGGGTGATCGTCGACCTGGTTCCCAACCACACCTCGTCGGCGCACGCCTGGTTCCGCGCGGCGCTGGCCGCCGGGCCGGGCAGCCCGGAACGGCAGCGGTACGTCTTCCGGGACGGCCGCGGTCCGGACAGCACCGAGCCGCCGAACGACTGGCAGAGCACCTTCGGCGGGCCGGCGTGGACCCGGGTCGCCGACGGGCAGTGGTACCTCCACCTGTTCGACCCCGCCCAGCCCGACCTGAACTGGGACAACCCCGAGGTGCGGGCCGAGTTCCTGGACGTGCTGCGGTTCTGGCTGGACCGGGGCGTCGACGGCTTCCGGGTCGACGTCGCGCACGGGCTGGTCAAGCAGGCCGACCTGGCGGACTGGCAGGAACCCCAGGAGATCCTCTCCTCGGGCCACGAGGTCGACAAGCCCCGTCCGCCGATGTGGGACCAGGAGGGCGTGCACGACATCTACCGTGACTGGCGTCGCCTGCTGGACAGCTACGACGGCGAGCGGATCCTGGTCGCCGAGGCGTGGGTGGAGCCGGCCGAGCGGCTCGCCCGCTACGTCCGCCCGGACGAGATGCACCAGGCGTTCAACTTCGAGTACCTGCTCGCCTCCTGGACCGCGCCGGCCCAGTACGCGGTGATCACCCGTTCGCTGGAGGCCACCGACGGGGTCGGCGCGCCGACCACCTGGGTGCTCTCCAATCACGACGTGGTCCGGCACGCCTCCCGGCTCGGGCTGCCGATCGGCACGCCCCGCCCCAACGGCATCGGCGTGGACGACCCGCAGCCGGACGCCGCGCTCGGCCTGCGTCGGGCGCGGGCGGCCACCCTGCTGATGCTCGCCCTGCCCGGCTCGGCCTACCTCTTCCAGGGCGAGGAACTGGGGCTGCCGGAGCACACCTCCCTTCCCGACGAGGTCCGGCAGGACCCGACCTGGAAGCGCAGCGGGCACACCGAGCGGGGCCGGGACGGCTGTCGGGTACCGATCCCGTGGGAGGCCGACGCCCCGTCGTACGGCTTCGGGCCGACCGACGCGAGCTGGCTGCCCCAGCCACCGCTCTGGGCCGAGTACGCGCTGGACCGGCAGCGCGGGGTGCCCGGCTCGACGTACGAGCTGTACCGCACCGCGCTGCGCCTGCGCCGGGAGCACGGCCTCGGCCGGGGCACCCTGCGCTGGCTGGCCGCCGGCGACGAGGTGCTGCACTTCGGCAACGGTGCGGTGGGCGTGCTGACCAACTTCGGCGCGGCGGCGGTGCCGCTGCCGGACGGCGCCGAGCTGCTGCACGCCAGCGGCCCCCTCGACGACGGCCTGGTGCCCACCGACGTCACGGTCTGGTACCGCGCCTGAGGCGGGGCAGGGCCGCTTCCTGTCGTACCGGGCCCCCTGCCAGACGCCGGGGGCCCGGTGCTGCCCGCCCGGTCAGAGGCGTTCGGCGCGGGTGTGCAGGAGGGCGTGCACGTCGGCGATGTCGCGGGGTGAGGTCCGCGAGGCGAGCCAGTACATGATCCCGGTCGGGACGAAGAAGAGCTGGAAGGCGGCCAGCCCGACGGCGAAGTTCAACGGCGGCGGGAACGCCCCCCGCAGGGCGTGGAAGGCCACCCCGACCAGGCCGTTCCCGGCCGCCCGGCCGACCCCGTTGACCAGGTTGCCGAGGCTGTAGACGGTGCCCCGGTGCTCGGGCGGGTTGACGTCGGCGATCAGGGCGAACCAGTTCGGCGAGTTGGCCGACGTCAGCGCGAGTGCCAGGACGGCGGTGAGCAGGCTCAGCCCGACCGTCGGTTCGGTCAGGACGCTGGCCAGTACCGCGGCGATCACCGCACCGGCGCCCGCGCCGTCCGGTACGTCGATCCGGATCGGCACGAAGAAGAGCACCAGGTACAACGGGACGGCCGCGAGGATGCCGACCGCGGCGACCAGGGCCCGGCCGCGCGGGGTACGCCGTTGCAGCGCGTCGCCGACCAGCCCGCCGACGATGGAGAAGACCCCGCCGAGCTGGAACAGGGTGGCGAAGACGCTGCCCACCACGATCGCGGTGGCCGGAGAGTACCCCTGGTCCTCGGCCCGCTCGGTGAACAGCACCGGCAGCCAGACCAGTGAGCCGAAGGCCGCCTGCGCGGTGAGCCCCTGGAGGACCAGCCAGCGGTTGGTCCGCCGGTCCAGGATCCGGGGCAGGTCGGACCGGCTGATCCGGTAGTCGTACTCGGCGCCGTGGGCGAGCGCGCCGGCCAGCTCGGGTTCGCTCTGTCCGCGCCGGACGTCGTAGGTGAACAGGTAGGCCGCCGTGGCGGCCAGCCCGACCACGCTGAGCAGCAGGAACGGCCGACGCCAGTCCGCCGCGCCGAGGATGCCGCCGACCAGGGTGCCGGCGAGCGTGCCGACGCCCTGGGAGAGTCCCCAGAAGCTCATCACCAGGCCCCGGCGGCGGGGCGAGATCAGGTCGGTGACCACCGAGAAGCCGACCGAGCCGACCGCACCGAGCCCGACCGCCGCGACCAGCTGCGCCAGCAGGAAGACCGGGAAGCCGGGGGCGAACGCGCTGCCGGCGGTGCCGGCCGCCCAGAGCAGCGTGCCGGCCATCAGCAGCGGCTTACGGTTGGTCCGGTCGCCGATGTACGCCCAGCCCACCGCGGCCACCGCGCTGACCAGGAAGGTCACCGCGGTGACCAGGCCGACCATGCGCTGCGGCACGTCCAGGGAGTCGGCGATCGGGCCGTACAGCGGTGGGACCAGTCCGATCGCGACGTTGTCCAGCGAGGCGAGGATCACGAAGACGACGACGCTGTAGAGCCGGTGTGCCCGCGTACCGCCGCTGGTGGTGGTCATTCGGGCACTGAACCAGGGTCAGATAACGACCGGGTGACGACGCGCGGAAGCGTCAGAGGTATCCGCCCGGTTCGTGTCGGCCGGCCGACGGGGGGTGGCCTCCGGCGCGCAGCGCGTACAGCTCGGCGAGGGTCGCTCCGGCGGACGGCACCGCCGTGGCCCGGTCGGACGGCGTCCCGGTGGTCCCGTCGGCGGTGGCGAGCCAGCCGGTCGCCTCCGGATGGGACAGCGGGCCGACCTCGATCCGGGCCAGGCACCGGCCGGGCCGGGTGACCGCCGGGTGCAGCCGGGACAGGTCCTCGTTGGTGGTGATCGCGACGAGTACGTCCCGTCCCTGGCCGAGCAGCCCGTCGGTGAGGTTGAGCAGCCGGGACAGCGCCTGACCGGAGGTCTGCCGGGCCTCGCCCCGGATCAGCTCGTCGCAGTCCTCGACGATCAGCAGTCGCCAGCGGGGGCCGCCGTCCGGCTCGTCCTCGTTGCCGACCGCCACCTCGGAGAGGTACCCGGCGTCGGCGAAGAGGACGTCCGGGTCGAGGACACAGTCGACCTGGCACCACTGCCGCCAGGCGTGTGCGAGGGCGCGCAGCGCGGTCGTCTTGCCGGTGCCGGGCGCGCCGTGCAGGAGCACCAGCCGGCCCACCACGCTCTCCGGGGTGACCGTCATCAGCTGGTCGAAGGCGCGTCGGGCGGTGGCGGTGTAGTTGTCCCGGATGGTGGCCCACTCGGGGGTGGCCACGTTCCGGACGTCCCGCTGCGCGCCCCGGCGCGGGTTCTGGTGCCAGAACCCGATCCGGCCCACGCCGTCGTCCTCCGGCACGGTCGCCCCGGCCACGATCCGGTCGAGCGCGGCCTGGCCGACCTCGCCGCTGACCGCGGTGACGGTCACCTCCGCGCCGTAGCCCTTCCAGGTGACCACCCGGGCGGTCCAGCCGTCGCCACCGAGCAGCTGGGAGCGTTGCCGGGCCTCGATGGCGGTGCGCAGCAGCCGTCCGCCGGCGGGGACGAGCGGCGCGTCGGGCCGGGCCCGGGGCAGGCGGACGGTGTGCGACCAGGGGTGCCGGCCGGTGATGAAGTCGGCGAGCGCCAGCGCGTCGATGACGTCGCACGGGGTGTCCGTGTCGTCGTGGCGCAGGACGGACGGCAGGGCCGGGACGGATTCCACCGCCGGCACGGGGACGGCCGGGTGGGGAAGGTCGAGCGACGGGGTGGGGAGGTCGAGCGACGGCATCTGTCGATGATCCCGAGCCCGGCCTCCCCCGTACAGTCGATTACCCGTCAGTGGCGCGGGTGAGGAAGCGTTCCCGCGCCTCGGCGTAGCGCTGGCGGATCGCCGGGACCGGGTCGGCGGCGTACTCCCCGGTCCCGCCGACCGACCACTGTGGTGCCGCCGCGCCGCCGAGGGCGACCCAGGCGGCCTGGCGGGCCGCACCGTCCGCGACGTACTCGCCGGGCGGCGGGACGAGCACCGGGCAGCCGAAGACCTGTGGCGCGATCCGGCGGACCGCCTCCGACCGCGCGCCCCCACCGACCAGGACCACCCGGTCGACCCGGGCGCCCTGGGCGAGCAGGGCGTCGAGCCCGTCGGCGAGTGCGCAGAGCATCCCCTCGACAGCGGCGCGGGCCAGGTGCGCGGGGGTGGAGGTACGCAGTGTGAGCCCGTGCACCGCCCCGCTGGCGTCCGGCCGGTTCGGGGTCCGTTCGCCCTCCAGGTACGGCACCAGGACCAGCCCGTCCGCCCCGGGCGGGGCGGCGAGCGCCAGGTCGGCCAGCTCGGTCAGGTCCACCCGGAGCAGCGCGGCGGCGGCGTCCAGCACCCGGGCGGCGTTGAGCGTGCAGACCAGAGGCAGGTAACGGCCGGTGGCGTCGGCGAATCCGGCGACCGTGCCGGTGGCGTCGGCGGCCGGGGTGTCGGCGACGCTGAACACGGTGCCGGAGGTGCCGATGGAGACCACCACGTCGCCGGGGCGGGCCCCGACCCCGAGCGCCGCCCCGGCGTTGTCGCCGGCTCCGGGGCCGAGCAGCGCCCCGCCGGGCAGCCCTCCGAGCGTGCCGGCGGACCCGGCCGGGCCGAGCACGACGGGCACCTCCGGTCGCCGGCCGAGGGCCTGTTCGAGCAGGTCGAGCCGGTACCGACCGGTCGCCGGGGACCAGTAGCCGGTGCCGCTGGCATCGCTGCGGTCGGTGCGCAGCGCGGACAGGTCAGGCCTGCCGGGCCGGTCGTGCGGGCCACCGCCGCCGAGCCGCCAGGTCAGCCAGTCGTGCGGCAGGCAGACCGCCGCCACCCGCTCGGCGTTGGCCGGCTCGTGCCGGGCCAGCCAGCGCAGCTTGGCCACGGTCAGGCTGGCCACCGGCACGGTGCCGACCGCGTCGGCCCAGAACCGCCGGCCGGCCTCCCCCGGGCCCGCCTCGGCGACCAGTTCGGCGGCGGCCCCGGCGGAGCGGGTGTCGTTCCAGAGCAGCGCGGGACGGACCACCCGGCCGGCGTCGTCCAGGCAGACCATGCCGTGCTGCTGTCCGGCGACGGAGACGGCGGCCACGTCGGCCAGGCCACCGAGGTCATCGAGCGCACCGGTGAGCGCCTGCCACCAGGCTTCCGGGTCGACCTCGGTGCCGTCCGGGTGCCCGGTCCGGGCCTGCCGGACCAGCGCGCCGGTCTCCGCGTCCCGGACGACGACCTTGCAGGACTGGGTCGACGAGTCGACGCCCGCGACGAGCGGCATCGGCTGCCCCCTCAGCGCGCGCCGAGCAGGTGCTCGACGGCGAGCTGGTTGAGCCGGACGAAGCCGAAGCCCTTCGCGGCCACCGCGTCGACGTCCAGGTCCTCGGAGGCGGAGCGGTCGGCGAGGAGGTCGGCGGTGGTCTCGCCGGGGGCGAGGGTGGGCTCGGCCAACTCGGCGACCCGGCTGGCGGCGAGCGCCCCGGCCACCTCCGGGTCCGCCCGGAAGGCCGCCGCCCGCTCCTTGAGCAGCAGGTACGTCCGCATGTTCGCCTCCGCCGACGCCCACACCCCGGCGATGTCCTCGGTGCGGGAGGGCTTGTAGTCGAAGTGCCGGGGGCCGTCGTAGCCGGGTGCGCCGGTGATGCCGCCGTGTTCGAGGAGGTCGACCAGGGCGAAGGCGTTGAGCAGGTCGCCGTGACCGAAGACGAGGTCCTGGTCGTACTTGACGCCGCGCTGGCCGTTGAGGTCGATGTGGAACAGTTTGCCCTGCCAGAGCGCCTGGGCGATGCCGTGCACGAAGTTCAGCCCGGCCATCTGCTCGTGCCCGACCTCGGGGTTGAGGCCGACCAGGTCGGGGTGGGCCAGGGTGGAGATGAACGCCATCGCGTGCCCGACGGTGGGGAGCAGGATGTCGCCGCGCGGCTCGTTCGGCTTGGGTTCGAGGGCGAAGCGCAGGTCGTAGCCGGCGTCGATGACGTACTGGGTGAGCAGGTCGACGGCCTCCCGGTAGCGGTCCAGCGCGGCCCGGACGTCCTTGGCGACGTCGTACTCGCCGCCCTCCCGGCCGCCCCACATGACGAAGGTCTTCGCCCCCAGTTCGGCGGCGAGGTCGATGTTGCGCAGCACCTTGCGCAGCGCGTACCGCCGGACCTGCCGGTCGTTGCTGGTGAAGCCGCCGTCCTTGAAGACCGGGTGGGTGAAGAGGTTGGTGGTGACCATCGGCACGACCAGGCCGGTCTCGGCCAGGGCCGTGCGGAACCGGGCGATCCCCCGGTCGCGGGTGGCCGCGTCGGCGCCGAAGGGCACCAGGTCGTCGTCGTGGAAGGTGATCCCGTACGCGCCGAGCTCGGCGAGGCGGTGCACCGCCTCGACCGGGTCCAGTTCGGGGCGGGTGGCGTCGCCGAACGGGTCGCGACCCTGCCAGCCGACCGTCCAGAGCCCGAAGGAGAACTTGTCGGCGGGGGTGGGACGGGGTGCCATGGCGGACCTCCGGGGTGCGAGCGACTATTTGTTCACCGGTTGAATTATTTGGCGGTGCTGTGGCAGTGTCAAGGCCGTGAGCAATCCCGCCGACCCCGCGCCGGTCGGAGCGGTCCGCCAGGCCAGCCTCCGCGAGCTCAACCTCGCCCTGCTGCTCGGACGGATCGCCGCCGCGCCCCGACCGCCGTCCCGCGCCGAGTTGGCCACCGCCACCGGGCTCACCCGGGCGACCGTCTCCGCCGTGGTCGACGACCTGATCGGCGGTGGGCTGGTCACCGAGGTCGATCCGGCGCCCCGTACCGGGGCGGGCCGACCCGCCCGGGGCCTGCTGCTCGCCGGGCACGGGCCGGCCGGTCTCGGCCTGGAGATCAACGTCGACTACCTGGCGGTCTGCGTGCTCGACCTGGCCGGCACGGTCCGCCACCGCACCGTGCACCGGGCCGACCTGCGCCCGGTCTCCCCCGCCGAGATCCTCGCCCGCGTGGTGGACCTGGCCCGGCAGGCCCGGGTCGACGCCGAGGCACAGGGGCTCACCCTGGCCGGGGCGGCGCTCGCCGTGCCCGGTCTGGTGGACGCCGACGGCGTGGTCCGGCTCGCCCCGAACCTGGGCTGGCGGGAGGTGGACGTACCCGCGCTGCTCGCCGCCCACCCGCCGCTCACCGGAACGGTGCCCGGCCTGCCGGCGCTGGTGGTGGAGAACGAGGCCAACCTGGCCGCCCTGGGCGAGCTGCACACCGGGGAAACCGGGGCCACCGACTTCCTCTACGTCTCCGGCGAGGTGGGGATCGGGGCCGGGATCGTGCTGGACGGCGCGCTGTACCGGGGGGCCCGCGGGTTCAGCGGCGAGATCGGCCATCTCCCGGTGTACCCGGAGGGCCGTCCCTGCCGCTGCGGCGGGCGGGGCTGCCTCGAGCCGTACGCCGGCCAGGAGGCGATCCTCACCGCCGCCGGCCTGACCGGGGCGGACGTGGCCGGCGACGCCGTCCGGCTGGCCCGGCTCGCCGCCGGGGGCGAACCGGCGACCCTCGCCGCGCTGGCCGGGGCGGGGACCGCCCTCGGCGTGGCGGTCGCCGGGGTGGTGAACCTGCTCGACCTGCACACCGTGGTCCTCGGCGGCGGCTACGCACCGCTCGCGGAGTGGCTGATCCCCCCGGTGGCCACCGAGCTGTCCCGGCGGGTGCTCGCCGCGCCCTGGTCCCCGGTCACCGTCCGCCCGGCGGTGCTCGGCGGGGACGCCGCCGCGATCGGCGCGGCGGGATCGGTGGTGCGCCGGGTCATCGCCCGGCCAACCGCCTGGCTGGCCCGCGCCGGCTGACCCCGCATCGGCCGATGGGCGATCCGCCGCCGGGCTCGGTACGCTTGCCGTCGAGCAACTGTTGCGGACCCGAGGAGTTCCTGCCCAGCATGTGCACAGGTCAGCAGACCAGGGCATCCGGCCACCGACGGTGACCGCCACCCGACGCGGAGGGCACGCCGGGCCGGTCAGCGGCGCCGGCCGGTCCGCCCGGTCCGAGGACCGGTCCGCTGCCGAGGGGAGCGTCCCCACCGACGCCGCGCTCGCCCGCGAACTGCTCGACGGGCTGGCCGAGGCGGTCGTCACCGCCGACGCGCGGGGCGTGGTGACCCTGGTCAACGCGATGGCCGCCGAACTGCTGCCCGAGGTCACCCCCGGCAGCACGGTGGCGAAGGCCGCCGTACCGGCGCTGGCCGGGGCCGCCCGCGCCGGGGCGTCCAGCTTCGAGGTCGAGCACCGGGGACGGCTGCTGCGCGGGACGTGCCGCGCGCTCCGGGCCGGCGGACACGCCTGGTACGTCCGGGACGTCACCGAGGAGCGGGACCGTACCGACGCGCTGCTGGCCGAACGCTCCCGCACCGCCTTCCTCGCCCGGGCCGGCAGCCGGCTCGGCCTCTCCCTGCACCGGGAGCAGACGCTACGGACGTCGGTCACCCTCGCCGTGCCCTACCTCGCCGACGCGGCCGTGGTCGTCCACCGCCCGCCGCCGCCGGCCCCGGCCGACGCCCGGCCGGTCTGGGTACGCTTCGCCGACGGCGACCCCGCGCCGGTCAGCGGAAGCGGTCCGGCCGAACTGCCCGGGTCGGTGCCCGGACTCGCCGAGGCGCTCGACGGGGACCGTTCCGACGCCAGCCCGTGGCTCGACGCCGAACTGTCCGACCTCGGTCACGTGCTGCCGGAGGGCTTCGGCCGGCCCGGCACGATCCTGGTCACCCCGTTGTTCGGGGCGGGCGGCGCGGCCGGGGCGTTGATCCTGGCGCGCCGACCGGACCGGGCCGGCTTCGACCAGCGCGACGTCGAGGTGGTCCGGGAGTTCACCGCACGGGCCGGGGCCGCCCTGGCCACCGCCGACCTCTACGGCGAGCAGACCCACCTGGCCCGGGTCCTCCAGACCAGCCTGCTCCCGCCCGACCTGCCCGGGATCCCCGGGGTGTCACTGGCCGGCGGCTACCGGGCGGCCGGCGACAGCCTGCGGATCGGGGGCGACTTCTACGACGTCTCGGTCACCGCCGACGGCGGCACCTTCGCCCTCGGCGACGTCTGCGGCAAGGGCGTCGGAGCGGCCGTGCTCACCGGCCGGGTGCGGCAGTCCCTCCAGACCCTGCGGCTGGTCGAACGGCGTCCGCTGGAGCTGATGGCGCTGCTCAACCGGGCCCTGTTCGACGCGCCCGAGGCGATCCGGCGCAACCAGTTCACCACGCTGCTGCTCGGCACCTTCACCGTCGAGCCGGACGGCGCGCTGTGCCTGCGGGTCGCCGGGGGCGGGCACCCGGCACCGCTGGTCGTCGGGGTGGACGGTGCCGTCCGCTCGGCCACCGTCGGCGGGATGCCGGTCGGGGCGCTGAGCTCCGCGCGGTTCGTCGAGACGCGGATCCGGCTCGCCCCCGGTGAGCTGCTGCTGGCGTACACCGACGGGGTGACCGAGGCGCGCGGCGGCCCGGGGGTGCTGGAGATGTTCGGCGAGGGCCGGTTGCGCCAGGCGCTCGCCTCGGGAGCCGGCCTGCCACCCGAGGTCGTGATCGACCGGGTGCTGCAACTGGTCGACGAGTGGCTGGACGGGCAGAGCCAGGACGACATCGCCATGCTCGCCATCGCCCCGACACCGGACCGACCTGGGCCACGACGGTGACCGGGGACGGCGGAGCGCCGCTCGGGGAGCCGACGTCCGACCCGGACGTCGTCCGGACGTACCTGGACCATCTGGACCGGGTGGACCCGGAGGGCGCCACCCGGCTCGCGCTCGACCTGCTGGACCGGGGCTGGTCGGTCGCGGACGTCCTGGTCGACGTGGTGGCCGCCGCGCAGCGGGAGGTCGGCCGACGCTGGCTGTCCGGCGGGTGGAGCGTGGCCCAGGAGCATGCCGCGACGCACGTGAGCGAACAGGTGGTCGCCGCCGTCGGCCGCCGGACCGGCCGGTCGACCGGCCCCGGCCACGTGGTGATGGCCTGTGTCGAGGGCGAGTGGCACGCGCTGGCCGCACGGATCGTCGCCGAGGTGGTCCGGGCCGGCGGCTGGCGGGTCACTTTCCTCGGCGCCAGCGTGCCGCCCCGCCACCTGGTCAGCTACCTGCACCAGACCGGACCGGACGCGGTGCTGCTGAGCTGCGTGCAGCCGAGCCGGCTGGTCCGGGCCGCGCGGACGGTCGCGGCGTGCCGGACGGCGGACGTCCCGGTCGTCGCCGGTGGACCCGGCTTCGGGGCGGACGGCCGCTGGGCCGGGGCGGTGGGAGCCGCCGCCTGGGGTGCCTCCGCCCGGGACGCGGTGGAGCTGCTGGACCGCCACGACCATCTGGGCTCGGCGGGCGAGCCGGCCCCGACACCGCCCGACGACGAGCACGCCGCGGTGCTGCGCCGCCGCCGCGAGGTGGTGCAGGGGGTCACCCGTGCCGTGGTCCCGGCCGGGGACGAGGCCGAGTCGATGGCGGGCATCGCCGCCCAGGTGCTGGACTCGCTCGCCGCCGCGCTCCTGGTCGGCGACCCCGACCTGCTCGCCGACTTCGTCCGGTGGCAACGGCACGCCCTCGGCAGCCGTGGCTCCCTGCTCGACCCGCTCCTGAGGGGCTGCGCCGCCGCGCTCGGCGAACACCCCCGCGCCCTCGACTACCTGCGGCTCGCCCGGACCGCCGGGTAGCGGCACCCGGCGCCGCAGCCGGTTCCACCGCTGGCGGACATCCGGCACCTGGCCCGGCCGGCGGGTGGGCCGGGCACTTCCCGACCGGACCCGGGAGTCCGCGCGCGGGTGGTCTCAGGCGGAGCGGACGGTGGAGGTGGGCGGCTCGTAGGCCCGGCGGGGCTCGGGCGACCCGGCCGGGAACCGCCGCTCGGGCGGAGCGGCCGGCGGGCGGTACGACTCGGCACCGGGACCGGGCGGGTCGGCCGGGGGCCGGTGCGGCTCGGAGGCGGGCCGGTGCGGACCGGCCGGCGGGGAGCGGCGGGACACCTCCCGGAACTCACCGAGCCCGCGCCGCAGCGCCTCCCGTCCGGCCGGGCTCATCCCGGCGAGTATCTCGGCCAGCCGCGCCTGCCGGTCGGCGCGCAGCTCGGCGAGGAACCGCGCGGCCTCCGGAGTGAGGTGCAGGGAGATCTCCCGGCGGTCGTACCGGCCGGGCTCACGGTCGAGCATGCCGGCGGCGACCAGCCGGTCGCACAGCCGGCTGGCCGAGGAGAGCAGCGTCCCGAGGGTGGTGGCGAGTCGCCGGAGGTTGATCCCGTCGTGCTGCTCCACCACCATGACCGCCCGGAGCTGGGCGGTGGAGAGCCGGTTCGTCGTCCGCTCCCGTGCTTCCTCCCACACGGACACCAGGGCGGCCACCGCATCGTCGAGCGCGGCGACCATACTCGCTTCTGGTTCGGGCGGACGGTGTTCTTCGGCCATCGTGTACCTGAGACTACCCCCGATCCGCTGGTGGGCGGACTGTCAGAAGGAGCAGCCATGAGCGAACCGGTCAACCGGGCACGACGCGCCCTGACCGACGCGCCGGCGGATCTCCTGCTGGACCGGATCGCCGCCGAACTGGCCCGCTCGTACGCGGTCGACGGCGTCGAGTTGTTCCAGGTCGACTACCGGCTGTCGATGCTGCTGCCGCTCGGCGACGGGACGCCGCTGACCGAGCCCGGCCACCCCGGCTGGCGCTGCTTCGACCACCAGGAGCCGGTGCTGGCCGCCGGCACCGGCTACTTCCCGGTGAGCGTGCGGGGCGAGCGGGGCGGCGTGCTCCGGCTGACCCCGGTGCCGGAGGACCCGGCGGTCGTCGCCGAACTGGCCGAGATCGCCACCGTGTTCGGGCACGAGTTGGCCGCCGTCTCGGCCGGCACCGACGTCTACCGCAGGGCACGACGCAGCCGCCGACTCACGCTCGCCGCCGAGATGCAGTGGGAGTTGCTGCCCGGACGCAGCCGGGTCCGGCCGTCGTTCAGCCTCGCCGGACAGCTCGAACCGGCGTACGCGGTGCGCGGCGACAGCTTCGACTGGTCCGACGACGGGAACCGGCTCTGGTTGTCGGTGATCAACGGGATGGGCGAGGGCGTCGCCGCCTCGATGCTGACCTCGCTCGCCGTCCACGCGCTGCGCAACGCCCGGCGGGCCGGACTGTGCCTGGCCGACCAGGCCGCGCTGGCCGACCAGGCGATCTACGCGATGCACCACGGCGACCAGCACCTCTCCGTGCTCCTGTTGGAGCTGGACCTGCGCGACGGGACGGTGACCGTGGTGGACGCGGGCTCCCCCCGGCTGGTGCTGCTCCGCGGCGGCGAGGTGCACGAGCACCCGCTGGAGGCGCAGTTCCCGCTCGGCATGTTCGACGGCACCGACTACGGGTCCCAACAGTTCCGGCTGGAACGCGACGACCGGCTCTTCGTGGTCAGCGACGGGGTGGTCGAGGCCGCCGGGCAGGAGGTCCGGTACGGCGACACGGCGCTGGCCCGCTTCCTGCGCCGGACCGGGCCGATGGCACCGCTGGACGCCGTCCGGTCGCTCATCGGCGACCTGCGCGCCTTCGTCACCCGGGACCTGGTCGACGACGCGGTCGTGGTGTGCCTGGACTGGACCGGTCCCCAGCCCTGACGGGGCGGAGGGGGCACCGGTCGCCGGCCGGTGGAACGCCGATGGCTGCCGGACCGGTCACCGGTCGCCGGCCGGGGAACGCCGACGGGTGTCGGGGGCACCGACCGGCCGCCCGTCACGGACGAGGACCGTCGATCAGTAGGCGCCGCGACTGTTGACCACCGCGCCGAAGGTCTTCCACAGGATGGTCAGGTCGGCCGCCAGGGACCAGTTCTCCACGTAGTACAGGTCGAGCCGGATGCCGTCCTCCCAGCTCAGGTCGGAGCGTCCGCTGACCTGCCAGAGCCCGGTCATGCCCGGCTTGACCAGCAGCCGGCGGGCGACGTCGCCGTCGTAACGGGCCACCTCGGAGGGGAGCGGCGGGCGCGGGCCGACCAGGCTCATGTGCCCGATCAGCACGTTGGCGAGCTGGGGCAGCTCGTCCAGGGACCACTTGCGCAGCAACCGGCCGACCCGGGTCACCCGGGGGTCGTCGCGCATCTTGAACAGCAGCCCGTCGCTCTCGTTGCGGACGGTCAACTCGGCGAGCATCGCGTCGGCGTTGACCACCATGGTCCGGAACTTGAAGACGCCGAACTCGCGTCCGCCCTGCCCGACCCGGACCTGCCGGAACAGCACCGGGCCCCGGCTGTCCACCCGGATCGCCAGGGCGATCAGCGCCAGCAGCGGCGCCAACAGCGCCAACGCGAACAGTGAGATCGAACGGTCGACGAGTCCCTTGACCAGCTTGCGGGCGCCCCGGAACTCGGGGGCCTCCACGTGGATCAACGGCAGGCCGGCGACCGGCCGGGTGTGGATGCGCGGGCCGGCCACGTCGGTCAGCGCCGGGGCGAGCACCATGTCGATCCCGGTGCCCTCCAGCTGCCAGCCGAGCCGACGCAGCCGGGCCGCGGTCAGCTCGGCCGAGGCGGTGATCGCCACGGTGTCCGCCCCGATGGCCTCGGCCGCCTCCACGATGCCCCGGAACGACCCGACCACCGGCACGTCCCCGAGCCGCTGCGGGACCGGGGCGAGCAGGGCGTCCGGGATGCAGGCACCGGCGACGTGGTAGCCGGCGTACGGCTCGCGGCGCAGGGTGTGCACGAGTTCGAGCACGTGCGGGGTGTCCCCCACCGCCAGCACCCGACGGGACCAGCCGGCCCCCCGACACCGGTCGAGGTGCAGCCGCTTGCGGACGGCGAACCGGGCCACCAGCAGCCCGACCGTACCGACCGCCAGGGTGATGGCGAGGAACCCGCGCGAGACGCCCACGTCGGCGATGTAACCGGTGATGGCGATCGTCGCGGCCAGTCGGAGACTCGCCTGGGTGACCCGGCGGTACTCGTCGGCGCCGTAGCCGAGGAGTCGGGCGTCGTAGCAGCGCAGGATCTTCAGGGAGAGCAGCCAGGCGATCATCACCCCCGGAGCCACCAGGACGTACGGGACCTCCGAGCCGCGCGGCTCGTACTCGCCGAACCGGGTGACGTAACCCACCAGCACGGCAACGGCGATGATGGCGGTGTCGAACACCACCAACGTCCGGATGTAGGCCCGTTCGTCGGCTCGGGTCGCCCGCGTCGTCCGCCGCCCGGCGGACGCGGCCGACGTCGAGGCGGGGGTCAACAGCGCCGAGGTCAACGACCCTCCCCACTAGCGTCGATGGCGCCCCGCCCGGACCGGCTCCCGGTGGCCGGTGCCGCGAGGCACCCGGACATCTTCCCCCGAAAGCCGCCGGTCACGGTAGCCACGGACGGAATGCCGTCAGAAGGAAGGTCCAGTGTGGACGGACGCGACCGCGCCACGGCCGCGCGTGGTGCCCCGGAGCGCCCCTCACTGTCCGGCCGGTCAGCGCGGCGCGTTCGGCCGGAGCGCGACCGCCCGGAGGAAGATCTCGCCGATCCCCTTCGGGTCCTCGGTGACGAACACCCCACCACCGGTGACCTTGGTGATCGCCTCCAGCTCGGCCCGGCTGACCTCCCCACCGATCCCGATGATCACGACCTGGACGGGTCGCTCCGGGTCGGCGATCCGGGTCAACTCGGCGAGCAGTTCGCGCTGGCTGATCCCGTCGGCGTCCTCGTTCTTGCCGTCGGTGAAGAGCACCAGCGAGTTGACCCGACCGGGCTCCCAGTCGCCCTGGACCGTCCGGTAGGCGGCCAGCACCGTGTCGTAGAGGCCGGTGTCCCCGTCCGGCGTGGGGCGGATCCCCCCGAGCGCGGCCTTCAGTTGGCTCCGCTGGGTGGAGAGCGGACCGATCGGGAGCAGTTCCCGGTAGTCCCGGCGGCCGACCATCTCGGTGGAGAAGGTCCACAGCCCGACCGCCCACGAGTCGTCGACGAGATCCATGCCCCGCAGGGCGGCGGCGACGGTGACCTGGGCCCGGGTGGCGTTGCCGGCGGTCGGCACCGGCTGCTTCATCGAGCCGGAGACGTCGATGACGCAGAGCATCCGACCGGACTGGGTGGCGATCGACCAGCCCGACACGGCGGCGTCGACCGCCGAGGGGTCCGGCCCGCCGGCCGCCGTGCCACCGTTGCCCCGCAGCGCGACCACGTCCCCGGTCGGCGCCCCCGTCGGGGCCTCGAACCCGGCCCCACCGACCCCGTCCGGCCCGCGCAGCGCCTGTCCGACCAGCCGGTCCTGGACCGTCGGGGCGGTGAGCGCCCCGAACAGCGCCTCCGCGGCGGACGCCTTGGCCGGCTCGATCCCCGGCAGCACCGCGTACGGGTAGTCCAGCGGCAGCGGTGCGGGATCCAGGTAGAGCGCGGCGAGCGGCACCGGCGGCTTGGTCCGGTTGTAGGCGATCACGTCCTCCTCGGAGAGGGCGGCGGCGCCGAGGCCGGCGGCGAGGGCGGCCGGATCCGTGGAACGGGGGAATCGGGCGAGCAGGTCCTGTCGCAGCGCGGACCGGCCGGTGGCCAGGGCCCGCAGGGCGGCCGTCTTGGCCTGCTGGCTGTCGCCCCCGACCGAGCCCGCCGCCCGGGTGAGGGCGAGCAGCCCGGCCAGGCCGGCGGCGTCGCGGGTCGGTTCGACGATCCCGGTCCGCAGCTTCGTGTCGGTGTTCATCTGCCGGACCAGGTCCACCCAGGTCAGCTTCTGTTGCGGCCAGCCCAGCCGGGTGGCGACCGGCTCGGGCATGGCGACCACGACGGGGCTGCGGGCGATCGAGCCGCCGTTGCCGGGGGCGAAGGCGGTGGCGCCGCTGTTCCTGATCCGCAGCAGCCAGGTCGAGGAGTCCGGCACCCAGATGTCGGGGGTGATCGCCGTGCCGCTGGCCTGCCCCACCCCGGCCAGGGTGACGCCGTGCTTGCCGGCGACCGCCGCCGCCACCTCGACCGGATCCTGGGCGGAGACCTCGACCGTGACGCAGGTGCCGCCGGCCGACGCGCCCCCGGTCTGCCACTGCTCGGCCACCGCCTGCACTGCGGGGGCGATCTCGGGGGCAGCCGCCACGGTCAGCTCGACCTGCCCGGAGCAGCCCGCCGGGGACAACTGTCGGTAGCCGAACCACGACCCGGCGACAACGACGACAAGCGCCGTCGCCGAGGCGACGGCGCCTGCTCCGCGAAATCCTGAACGCATGCGATGGCGGCCCGACACCCTGACCATGTTGCGGCCCGATGAACGGCGCGGCTACCTCCGTTCGGACGAAAGTTACACAGGATGAACAGCTGACCTGGGCTTATTCACAATTGTTCACGCTGGGTGGTTAACAGGTACGAACGGTCAGAGCAGGACGCAACTCGGGCTCGGCACCGGTACCGGTTCGCCCGCCGGCTCGGGCACTCCGGTGACCGGGTCGACCCGAAAGGCCCGGACCATGTCGGCTCGCTGGTCGGCCAGGTAGAGATCCTGCCCGGCCCAGGCGAAGTGCCGGGGCCACTCCCCGCCGGTGTCCACCTCGGCGACGAGTTCCGGAAGATCACCGTGGATGGCGAAGACCGCCAGCGTGCCGACGCCCCGGTTGGCGACGTAGAGGAACCGTCCCTGCGGACCCACCGCGATCTCCGACGGCTGCACGTGCCCGGTCCGGGCGCTGGCCGGTACCCGCCCCCGCTGTCGCAGCGCGCCCCCGGCGTCCCGGTCCAGGACGGTGACCGTGCCGTCCAGTTCGCCGACCAGGTAGACCCGGCGGCCGTCCGGGTGGCGGGCCAGGTGCCGGGGGCCGCTTCCGGCCTGGACCCGCGCCCGGGGCTCGCACGGCACCAGCCGGCCGGTGGCGGCGTCCAGGTCGTACCGGTACACCGAGTCGGTGCCGAGGTCGACGACGTAGAGCGGCCCACCGTCGGGGTCCGGTGAGACCATGTGCGCGTGGGCCGCCTCCTGCCGCTCCGGGTCCGGGCCCTGCCCCGAGTGCACCACCAGGTCACTTCGCCCGGTCGGCACCCCCGCCCCGTCGAGCGGGAAGACCGCCACGCTGCCCCCGCCGTAGTTGGCGGCGACCAGGTGACGACCGTCCGGCGTGACCGCCAGGTGGCAGGGTTCGGCTCCACCGGTGTCCCCGGTGCCCAGCGGGATCAGGTCGCCGTCCGGCCCGATCCGCCAGGCGCTGACCTGCCCCTCGGGCAGTTCGTTCGCCGCGTACAGCACCGGCAGGGTGGGATGCCGGACCAGGAACGACGGCGACGCGGTGACCGCCACCGTGCCGAGCGGCGTCAACGCGCCGGTCCGCGGATCCCGCCGGGCGGCCACGATGCCGTCGCCCTTCCCGTCGCTCTCCCTGGTGTAGCCGCCGATGTGGACGACGTTCCGCTGGTCGGTCACGGCACCCCTCTCCTCTGGTCCGGGTCGACCCCACCAGCCTTCCCGTGATCACCGCCCGGTGAACCCGCTCCGCCGGACTTTTCCGCCCGTCCGGGAACGCCACCGCCGTCAGGCGGCC
Source organism: Micromonospora sp. NPDC023956 (assembly GCF_040639195.1). Taxonomy (NCBI): domain Bacteria; kingdom Bacillati; phylum Actinomycetota; class Actinomycetes; order Micromonosporales; family Micromonosporaceae; genus Micromonospora; species Micromonospora sp. NPDC023956. The sequence goes on along the minus strand of NZ_JBEZZN010000007.1, from coordinate 213,912 downwards.
GGCTCACCGCGCTGCGCCGCGACGTGCTCCACCAGGGAGACCAGCACCAGCTTGCCGGACTGGCGGTCCCGGGCGTCGCAGAGCACGAGCGGCACGTCCGGGTCGAGGTCCAGCGCGCGCCGCACCGAGTTGAGGTCGAACCGGCGGGCCCCGTCGAAGCAGTTGACCCCGACGACGAACGGGATGCCCCGCTGCTCGAAGTAGTCCACCGAGGGGAAGCAGTCGGCCAGCCGACGGGTGTCGGCGAGCACCACCGCGCCCAGCGCGCCGAAGGCCAGCTCGTCCCAGAGGAACCAGAAGCGGTCCTGCCCCGGCGTACCGAAGAGGTAGACCTGGAGGTCCTCGTTGATGGTGATCCGGCCGAAGTCCATGGCGACCGTGGTGGTGGACTTGCCCTCCACGCCGGAGGTGTCGTCGGTGCCGACGCCGGCGCTGGTGAGCACCTCCTCCGTCTGCAACGGACGGACCTCGCTCAGCGCACTCACCAGGGTCGTCTTGCCGGCCCCGAAGCCCCCGGCGATCAGGATCTTCAGTGCCAGCGGAACCCGCTGACCGGATCCGGCACGGTCAGAGTGCACGGAGTCCATTCGCCACCGCCTTGAGAATGTTGTCGTCGGGAAGGTACGAGGTGGACGGCGGCTCGTGCACGGTGACGAGTCCACCGGTGAGCAGGTCGCCGAGTAGCACCCGGACCACGCCGACGGCGAGGTCGAGGTGCGCGGCGAGTTCCGCCACCGACATCGGCTCCACGGCCAACTCGACCAGGTGCCGGTGTTCCGGGTGCAGGTGGGGGTGGTCGTCCGGGTCGCTGCCCCGGATCGCCAGCACGAACGCGACCAGATCGAAGTCACCGGCGGCCGAGGTTACCCGCCCGCCGGTGACGGCGTACGGGCGGACGACCGGGCCGGCCTCGTCGTCCAGCCACTCGTGCCGGGGCCCCGGCGGCTCAGCCCGCATCGGCCACGACCGTCGAGGCCCGGGACGGACTGCTCAGCGTCTCCCCCACCCGGGTCACCAGCATCGCCATCTCGTACGCCACCAGACCGATGTCCGTGTCCGCGTCGCTGAACACGGCCAGGCACGCGCCGTGGCCGGCGGAGGTGACGAAGAGGTACGCCGACTCCATCTCGACCACCGTCTGGCGGACCGGTCCGGCGGTGAAGTGTCGGCTGGCCCCCTTCGCCAGGCTGGCGAAGCCGGAGGCCAGGGCGCAGAAGTGCTCGGCCGCGTCCCGTTCCAGCCCGGCGGAGGCGCCCATGAGCAACCCGTCCGCGGAGAGCACCACCGCCTGCTGGGCGGCCGGCACCCGGTCCACCAGTTCGTCGAGCAGCCAGCCGAGATCGGTGGTCTGCCTCGTGGGTTGCACCACTACCCGTCCCTTCCACGTCCGGTGACAGTTTCGACGGACGCCCCACCGGGTCGCACCCGGGGTAGCTCCGTGGTCGGTTGGTCTGCGGTCACCTCGGTCGACACGGTCGGGGCGACCGGCACCGTGGGGGCGTCGACCGGCCCGGTGGGGGTGCCGCCCGCCGCGCCGGTGGAGGCGGTCGGCCGCACCGGTCCCGGCGCTTCGGCGGTGCCCGGTGACCCGGGCGGCGCACCACCGGATCCGGCCGGAGCCAAGGGCGCGTCGGGAACCGCCGGGGCGGACGGACCGGCCGCGGGCCCGGCCGGAACGGACGACGCACGGCCGGCCTCGGTCGGGTTGGCGCCCGCGCGTCGCCCCCGGGCGGTGCCCGACTGGAGCGCCGCCATCGCCGCCCGCACCTGCTCGGGGGTACGTGGCGACGGCTCGGCGGGGACCGGGCGGCGGGCCTGTCGGGCCGGACCCCGCTGACGGACCCGTCGGGGCAGCCCGTCCGGGCCGATCGGCATCTCGGCGGGCGCCGGCCCCGACCGCGCCAGCGGCACCACCGAGGGCGGTTCCGCCCGCCTGCGCGCGCGGGTCGAACGGGGGCGCGGCAGCGTGCTCAGCTTCGTCACCTTGGCCATCCGGTCGCCGGAGCGGTCGGCGGCCGGCCGGGGCGGCTCGGTGGTCACCAGATCGGGCGGGAGGAGGACCACGGCGGTCACCCCGCCCTCCGCGCCGGTGCGCAGCCGCACCCGGACACCGTGCCGGGCCGCGAGCCGGGCCACCACGAAGTGCCCGAGGCGGGCACTGGTCCTCGGGTCGAACTCCGGCGAGCGGGCCAGTTGCCGGTTGGCCTCCTCGATCGCCTCGGCGGTCATCCCGAGACCCCGGTCGGAGATCGCGACGGCGTACCCGTTGGGCAGCAGTTCACCGCGGACCCAGACCCGGGTGTCCGGGGCGGAGAAGGAAGTGGCGTTCTCGATCAACTCGGCCAGGAGGTGCATCACGTCGCCGACCGCCCGGCCGACCACGGCGGTGGGCTGCACGGGGGCGATGTCCACCCGGTCGTACGCCTCGACCTCGGAGATCGCGCCCCGGACCACGTCGAGTACGGCGACCGGGTTGCGCCAACCGCGCCCCGGCGCCGCCCCGGCGAGGATGACCAGGTCCTCGGCGTGCCGACGCATCCGGGTGGCGAGGTGGTCGACCTGGAACAGCTCGGCCAGCTCCTCCGGGTCCTCGGTACGGCGCTCCATCCGGTCGAGCAGGGCGAGCTGTCGGTGCACCAGCCCCTGGGTACGCCGGGCGATGTTGAGGAAGACCTGGTTGAGCCCGTGCCGCAGGGCCGCCTCGTCCACGGCCGACCGGACGGCGGTCCGCTGGACGGCACCGAACGCCTGCCCGACCTGGCCGATCTCGTCGGTGCCGAACTCCAGGAGCGGGGCCTCCCGGATGACGTCGACCTCCTCGCCCCGGCGCAGCCGGGCCACCACGTCGGGCAGGCGCCGCTCGGCCAGTTCGGTGGCGGCCGTCCGGACCCCGGTCAGCCGGCGGACCAGCGAACGCCCGACCCGTAGCGCCACGACCAGGGAGACCACCACGGCCACCAGGCCGAGCAGCCCGGCGGCGGCGAGCCGGCCGAGGATGCCGAGGGCCGCCGGCACCGACCGCTCGGTCAGCGCCTCCGCCTCGGCCAGCTCGAACTCCCGCAGCTGGCGCTGGACGACGTCGTGGGTGGTCTGCCAGGTCCGGGCGTCCACCGACGGCGGTTCGGCCGGGTCGGCGGCGACCAGCTCGTCCTGCATCCGCCGCAGCCGGAGGAAGTCCGCCCCCTCGGTCAGCCGCTGGAAGGCGCTGCGGGTGGTGGCCGGCAGGTCGTCGACGGCCACGCCGGTGACGTACCGCTGGTTGCCGATGGTCTGCACCAGCGCGGCGTGCTCGCCGCGGGCGAACCGGCCGGCGGTGAACGCCCCGGCGGCGTACGCGTCGGTCTGGCCGAGCAGTTCCCGGGCCTGGCCGAGGGTGCTGAGCGCCCGCGCCTGCCGGGTGAGGTCGACGTCCGGGCCGGTGGCCATGGCGGAGTAGATCTGGAACAGGGTGGTGAGCACGCCGGTGTAGAGGCCGTGCGCGCCGGCCCGGTCCACCTGCCGCTGGTCGATGAACCTCCGCCCGGCGGGGAGCGCGTCCAGGGCGGTGAGGAGCCGGTCGAGGCGGGCGTCGACCAGGTCGGCGGCGGCGTCCCGCAGGTCCCGGCCGTCGGCCCGGCGCCGCAGCTCGGCCACCGCCGCGTCGGTGCGCAGCCGCTGGTCGCGCAGCTCGGCCACCTCACGGGGGCCGGCGAGCTGCACCACCGAGAGCCGGCGCTCGCGTTGCAGCTCGACCACCACCCGGTCGCCCGGCAGACCCAGGTCACGCAGGAGGGTTCCGGCGGCGAGCAGGTCGAGGGCCGGCCCGAGGGCCAGCGTGGTGGCGAAGATCCACAGTGCCAGCAGCGCGGACAGCGGGACGACGACCAGCGCGGTCAGCTTCTTGCGGATCGGCCAGTCGCGGGAGTTCATCAGCACCTCGCCCGGAAGGTGTGGCAGGAGTGGCGCCGGCAGCCGGCCGGGCAGCGACGCCCGGCGCACCGGGCACCGGTACGAGCGCCTTGGGCAGGATACGTAATCGTGCGCTGATGCACTACCGTCCGTTCCGTCCGCTCGGGTTCGGGCCGACTCGGTCCATCATGGACGAACGTACGCCGGCACCCCGCCGCGGTCGCGCGGGGGTGCCCGGTGACGCCGGTCGCGCGTACCCGGCCGGTGCGGGTGGGACCGCCCCGGCGGGGTGCCGGCCGTCGTTGCGGTCGGGGTTCCGGCGGACGGTGCCGATCGGAGCAGACCGGCATGACTCCCCCCAAACCCTCTTTCTGGAACGAGTCAAGTTATCGCGCACAATCATCATGTCGGCCCGGTCATGTCGGACACCTCAGCGGGAAAGTAGGCGCAATCGGGATTGGCGATCAGGTCAACGCGGGAATACCAGGTGACGAAGGAGGAGGCCATGTCGCCCACGCAGGTAGTCGTCATCGTTCTCGTCGTACTCGTGGTCGCCGCCGGGATCGCGCTGGCCGTGACGGCCATGCGCCGCCGGCAGCTGCGCCAGCGGTTCGGACCCGAATACGACCGGGTCGTCGCCGAGCGCGCGAACCGCAGCGAGGCGGAGAAGGAACTCCGCGCCCGCGAGCGCCGCCACGCCGAGCTGACCCTGACCCCGCTCAGCCCGGAGTCGCGCACCCGCTACACCGCCGCGTGGGAGGAGGTCCAGCTCCGCTTCGTCGACACGCCCGCCGAGGCGGTCGGCGACGCCGACGCGCTGGTCTCCCGGCTGATCGCCGAGCGCGGCTACCCGACCGGGGACTTCGACGAGCAGGCCGCCCACCTCTCCGTCGGGCACGCCCGCACGCTCACCCGCTACCGGGAGGCCCACGAGATCCACCTGCGCAACGAGCGCGGCGAGGCCAGCACCGAGGAGCTGCGGCAGGCAGTCGTCCACTACCGGGCGCTCGTCACCGACCTGCTCGACGGCGACCCGGTCGCGGCCCAGCCGCCGGCGGCACGCAGCGCCGAACAGACCGATTCCCCGCACGACGTCACGAGCCGCTGAGGAGGCCGCCGCCATGCGCCAGCAGGAACACCACACCGACCATCCCGAGGTGGTCCGCTCGGAGCCGGTACCGGTACCGCACGACACGGCCGACCGGCACACCGACCGCGCCGGTCGGACCGAGGTACCCGAGGACGCGCTCGACGACCGGGGCACCTTCGACGCACCCTCGGACGCACCGCGCCGGGACGACCGGGGCCACGACCGGACCGGGGAGCACCGGGACGGTCCTCGGGGGGACGGCGACCAGCGGCCGGACTTCCACGAGCCGGGCCCGGTGCCGACCGCGTTCGGCGCGACCACGGTCGGCGGTGCGGTGGCCGCCTCGGCGCTGGCCAGCCCGATCCCCGCCGACGAGCCGGACCCCCGTGAGGAGCGCACCGCCCGCCCCGGTGACGGTGTCGCCGGCGAGCGGGGGGTCGACCACCGGGCGGACCCGACCGCGCTGCTGCACGGCCACCACCGCGCCCAGACCGTCGACGAGGCCGAGCCGACCGACCAGCCCCGGGACCGGGCACCCGGCGACGCGACCGCCGGTCACCGGACCGACGGTCGGGAGACCGACCCGGATTGGGACGGCGGGGCAGGACGGGACACCGGCGCCGGCTACGGCAGCCCGGCCCCGAGCATGGTGGACCCGGACGCCGCGTCGGTGCCGACGTCCACCGCCGGCAGCCCGGACACCCTGACCGCCGCCGGCACGACCGGTTCCTCCGCGTCCGTCCTCACCGAGCCGGCCACCCTCCTGGACCCGGGCACCGCGCAGGGCTTCCGGGACCGCTGGCGGGACGTCCAGCTCCGGTTCGTCGACGATCCCAAGGCGGCGGCCGGGCAGGCACAGGGGCTGGTGGAGGAGGCGATCCACGCGCTCGCCGCCGCCCTGGCCGAGCAGAAGAACCAGATCGGCGGTTGGCAGGACGACGGGTCCGCCGACACCGAGCAGCTCCGCCAGGCGGTACGCCGGTACCGCGACTTCCTCGACCGGGTCCTCGGCCGCTGAGCCGACGAACCGACACCTTCCCGGAACACCCCGGTCGCGTCGCGGCCGGGGTGTTCCGCGTACCGGGCCCGCGATCCGCCACCGGCCCCCGGGGTCCTGGTTCGCCCGCGCCGGGCCGGCCCCGAGCCAGCGTGCCTCTCGACGGCCGCGCGGCAGGGCCGGCGCATGGGGTGGGCCCTGCCGGGTACGCGAGGGAGCAGGGATCGCGCCTGGGGACAGGAGGGCAGCAACCATGACGGATCGCGAGCGTAACGCCGACCGGCCGCTGGAGGAGAGCCCCGAGATGGCCGCCGCGGCGGACGACGACACGACGGTGCCGCAGTTGATGACCGGCGGAGGCCCGGACGACGAGAACCCGGAGTTCGTGACACCGGGTGAGTCCCCGGCGGAACGTGCTGACACCGACGAGCTGATCGGCGACGCGTACGCCGGCACCAGCGGCGTGGGCCGCACGACCGTCCGTACCGGCGCGGAGCAGCCCTGGGAGCCGGAGGACCTGGCGGTGGCGCGCGGCCAGGACCCGGATCCGGAGAACGTCGCACGGGCCCGGCGCGACCTGGCGCGGGAGGGACGGGCGGCGGTCGAGCGCACCGTGCCCTGACCACGGACAGGGCAGGGCCCCCGGCCGACCGCGTGGGTCGGGCCGGGGGCCCTGGGAAGGCCCGCCGCCTCCGGCGCCTCACAACCGGAAGCGGCGGGCAGGTGTGGCGGAGGTCAGGACAACGGCGGGTACGCGTTGCGCATGAGCTCCTGGAACTGGGCGGAGAACCAGGCACCGGAGATCGGCGCGTTGTCCAGCGCACCGCTCATGCTGTTGCCGTTACGCGGGTTACCGGTGTAGGTCGGGTCGCACATCCGGTCGAAGCCCTTGCCCTCGTCGTTCGGGATGAGCTTGCTGGAGCCGTCCGACTCGCCCGGGGGCTTCACCCAGACGTAGGCGTCGATGCCCGGCTCGGGGGCGGCCTTCGGCCGCTCACCGAGGCCCGCACCGGCCTGGTTGCACCAGTTGCCGGCGTGGATCCGGCGGTCGATACGGCCACCGTTGACGTAGGTGTCCACGTTGGTCGTCGCACCCGGACCGGTGGGCCGGGCGGAGCCGCCCCAGCCGTTGCGGGAGGTGTCGATCAGCATGCCGATGTTGGAGTTGAAGCCGATCCGGACCAGCTCGTTGCGGAACGCCTGGGCGAAGGTCAGCTCGTCGGTGTACTGGTTCCAGTCGATCCACTTCGACTGGCGGACGGACTGGCCGTTCACCTGGTCCGTGATCTTGACGTACGGCTCCTTCAGAGCGGAGTAGTTCGCCGTGTTGACGATGAAGCCGTGCACGTTGTTCACCGTGCTGCCGGAGGCCACCGCGGCCTCCTTGAGCTGGTTGGCGGTGGGGGTGAAGTTGCTGTCCCAGCCGATCCAGCCGTGGTGCGCGGCGTCGATGTAGTTGTAGACGTTGCCGAGCGCGCCCAGCTTGGCCAGGGCGTAGCCGACACCCTGGACGTACGCGCCGTTCGCCTTCACGGTGTCGCACATCGCGGTGCCACCCGGGTTGCCCGAGGTGTTGGTCACCAGGTTGGGCAGCGAGTCGATCTCGATGATGTTGATGATCCGCAGGGCCGCGTACTTCGGCTCGGCCTGGATCGCGGCGATCGGGTCGATGTACTGCGCCTTGTACTTGGGCAGCTCGTCCGCCTTCAGCTCACCGTTCGAGGCGAGCGCGGCGCAGTCCCGGCCGGGCAGGTTGTAGATGACGAACTGGATGTAGCCGGCGCCCTGGGCGAGCGCGGCGTCCAGGTGGTCCCGCACGCCCATCGAACCGTTCGAGCTGCTGTCGTCGGTGCCGTTGATGGCGGCGATCCGGTCCAGCCAGACGGCGGTCGGGTTGTTGGAGATCCGGCTACCGCCGGCCTCGCGGTCCGCCTTGGCCTTCCACTCCGGGTTGACGTAGCCCTTCACCCCGGCGTACGGGTTGTCCACCTTGGGGCCACCGGGCGGCGGCGTGGTGGGCGGCGGCGTCGTGGGGGGCGGGGTGGTGGGGGGCGGCGTGGTCGGCGGCGGGGTGGTGGGGGGCGTCCCGCCGTTGCAGGCCGTGCCGTTGATGGTGAACGACGTCGGCTTCGGGTTGCTGCCGCTCCAGGAGCCGTTGAAGCCGATGCTCGTGCTGGCCCCGGTGGCGAGCGCCCCGTTGTAGGCCTCGCTCTGCGCGGTGACGTTCTGGCCCGACTGCGACCAGCGGGCCGACCAACCCTGCTGCACCCGCTGGTTGGCGTCCGGGAAGGCGAAGCCGAGCGTCCAGCCGTTCAGCGGGTCGCCGAGGTTCTTGATGGTGACGGAGGCGGTGAACCCGCCCTGCCAGTCGCTGGACGTGTAGCTGACGTCGCACTGCGTCGCGGCGTGCGCCACGGTGACCGGAATGGTCACCAGGCCGCCGGCGACCAGGGCGCTCGCGCCGGTCAGCGCGAGTGCCCGCCGCCTGGCGGACAGACTTCTCCACAGATTCATGCCAGTGATCTCCTTGGGCGAGACCGGGACCAGGGAACGGCCCGGCTGCTTTCAGGCCCTGGAAACGTCGTTCCACAGAGGCCCTCGGGGGTGATGGGGATGCCCGACCCGGACGGGCAGCGGTGGTGCGGTGCGGCCGGACGGAGCCTGCCGGTGCAGCCGTGACGTCGTCCGGTGAAACCGGCTGCCCTCGACGCTCCCAGCTGCGCGGTGTGGCTCCTCGTACGCAGTGCAGTGATTCTTGCATGGGAGCGCTTCCATGACAACCTCTCGATACCTGCACGTCACTGACCGGCAATTTCCGGGCGACAGGCCAGCAACAGCGCACCCCGGACGGGCGGGACGGACCCCGCTTCACCGCTCGGCACGCCCAGTCCGCCAACAGACTGCTAAACGCGAATCTTTCCCCTCATAGGTCGCGAATCGGTCTAACGTCTGAACTAGCTCGGCTGCCGCCGGGTCAGGACGAAAAGGGATGGAGTGACGCAGGTCATGGCTACCAACAAGCTCGGGAAGGTCGTCGCAGGCGCCGCCCTCGGCGGAGCATCCTTGCTGGTCTTCACGCCGGGAATCGCCTTCGCCGACAACGGCGGCGGGCACGACGGTCACCGTGACGGCAAGGTCTACGCCGATCCGCACGCCGTGCAGCCCGGTCACGATGTCAAGCTCATCGAGGTCTGCGCGGCCCCGCAGGAGCAGGCCTTCGTCTGGTCGAAGGTGACCGGGAAGGTCAAGCTCCACGCGCGGGACCACCACAAGAAGGACCACGAGGCCGACCAGCAGGACGAGGAGTCCGGCAACGGCTCCCACCGGGGCCACCACTCGAAGAAGGGCCACGGCTCCGAGAACGGCAGCGACTGGGGCAACGGGTCGGAGAACGGCGACGAGTCCGGCACCGACGAGGGGCCCGGGGGCGGCTGGTCCGGCAACCACTCGGAGAACGGCGACAAGTCCGAGGGCGGCTGGCCCGGCAACGGTTCCGAGAACGAGGACGAGTCCGGCAACGGCGGAAAGAACCACGGCGACGAGTCCGGCAACGGCGGGAAGAGCCACGGCGACGAGGCCGAGCAGTCGGGTTCGAACAGCGAGTCCGGCGGCAAGGGGGCCGGCGACGAGGCCAAGGACGAGGCCAAGAAGAAGGCCGAGGCCGAGGCCGCCGCCAAGAAGAAGGCCGAGGAGGAGGCCGCACGGAAGAAGGCCGAGGCCGAGGCCGCCGCCGCCGAGGAAGAGGCGGCCGAGGAGGAGGCGGCCGAGGAGGAGGCCCGGAAGAAGGGGCCGAAGTTCGTGTACTACGGCGAGGCCGAGATCCCGTGGGACGCCGAGCCCGGCACGTACGAGCTCAAGGGCTCCTGTGGCGAGGGCACCCTGGTGGTCCTGCCCAAGGGCCACGTCGACGGCGGTGACGGTGGCGTCGCCGGCGGCGACCGCGGCATGGCGGTCAGCGGAGCGGCGATGCTCGGTGCCGCCGCCCTCGGCGGCATCGTGCTGATGCGCCGTCGTCGGGCCGATGAGCTGGTCTGACGCGGGGACGCCCGCCGGCGGCCGTCACGGGAAACCGTGGCGCGCCGCCGGCGCGGCCGTGGTGACCCTGACCGGTGTGCTGGGGGCAGGACTGCTCGGGGTCGGGTTGGCCGATCCCGAACCGGCCCGGCCGCCCCAGCCGGTGATCGGGGTGGAGGCTCCCCTCACCGGAGCCGCGCCGGACACCGCCGACCGGGCCGGAAGCGGTCCCGACGCGACGGCGACACCGGGCGCAGCGGGTGCGGCCGGGATGGCGCGGTCCGAACCGACCGCCATCACCATCCCCCGCATCGGCGTGCACGCCCCGGTCATGTCGCTGGGCGTGACGGCGGAGGGAACCGTCCAGGTGCCCCCGTTGGAGCAGGCACAGCTCGCCGGCTGGTACCGGCCCGGCCCCTCCCCCGGCGAGACCGGCAACGCGGTGATCGTCGGCCACGTCGACTCCAGCCACATCGGACCGGCCGTCTTCTACCACCTCGGCGCGCTGCTCCCCGGTGACACCATCTCCGTCGCCCGACGTGACGGTAGCTCCGCCGCCTTCCGGGTGGACGCGGTGCGGTCGTACCCGAAGACGGAGTTTCCCTCCGCGCTGGTCTACGGGCCGAACGAGCGGGCCGGACTGCGGGTGGTCACCTGCGGTGGCCAGTTCGACGAGCGGCTCCGCGACTACCCGGACAACGTGATCGTCTTCGCCACGCTGGTGTCCTGAGGACGGTGGCGGACGCCAGCGCGCCGCGGGTCCGGTGGTACCACCCCACCGGACCCGCGGCGCGTTCGCTCAGCTCGCCGAGGAGGTCCGCACCAACGTCCTGATCTGCCGGAGCAGGACGGAGAGCGCGGCCAGGTCCGCCCGGGACTCGTCGAACTCCCCCATCGCCCGGTGCGCCCGGTGGATCGACACGGCGTTGGACTGTTCCCAGACCTGCACCCGCTCCTGCGGCGACAGGCCCGCGTCGGTGGAGTCGAGCACCTCGCTGGTGAGCGCGGCCAGGGCGGCGTAGAGGTCGTACCGCAACGCCATCCGGGCCAGGGTCTGCCAGCGGTCCTCCCGGGGCAGCAGCGAGATCTTGGACAGCAGCGAGTCGACCCGGAACCGGTCGGAGAGGACGAAGTAGACCGAGGCCACCTCGCTGACGTCCTTGCCGGTCTGCGCCGCCGTCTCCACCACGTCCAGCAGGCCGAAGCTGTACATCAACCGGGTGACCCGCTCGGCCAGTTCCCGGGGCAGGCCCCGCTTGGACAGCATGTCGACGTGCGCGGCCAGTGCCTCCCGCTCGGCGCCGTAGAAGAGGTCGTCCAGCTCCGGCAGGAGCCGGGCCACCCCGTCGCGCAGGCGGGCGATCTCGGCCGGCACGTCGATCGGTGACCGCCGGTTGGTGACCAGCCAGCGCACCGCCCGGTCCAGCAGCCGCCGGGTGTCCAGGTAGCTGGCGGTCTGCAGGTCCGGGGCGACCCGGTTGTCCAGCGCCTCGATCGCGTCCCACAGCTCGCGGAGCCCGAAGACCTCCTGCACCACCGCGTACGCGCGGATCACGTCCGCCGGGGAGGCCGCCGTCTCCTCGATCACCCGGAACACGAACGTGATGCCACCGCGGTTGACCGCCTCGTTGACCAGCACGGTGGTGACGATGTCCCGGCGCAGCCGGTGCTGCCCCATCCGGTCGGCGAAGCGCTGCCGCATCGGGGTCGGGAAGTAGTTGACCAGGACGTCCTTCGTCCACTCCTCGTCGGGCAGCCCGTCGGTGAGGATCTCCCGCTCCAGGGCGATCTTCACGTACGCGAGCAGCACCGCGAACTCCGGCGGGGTCAGCCCGGACTCGGCCCGCGCGGCCAGCTCCTCGTCGGACGGGAGCGCCTCCAGCGCCCGGTTCAGCACACCGGAGCGCTCCAGGTCGCTGATCATCCGACGGTGCACCGGCAGCAGGGACGCGGACTGGGTCTGGGCGTTGTTCAACGCCCGCGCCTGGTCGTAGTTGTCCCGCAGCACCAGCTCGGCGACCTCGTCGGTCATCTCGGCGAGCAGCTCGTCGCGCTCCGGGACGTCCAGCTCCCCGTCGGCGACCGCCGTGTTGAGCAGGATCTTGATGTTCACCTCGTGGTCGGAGCAGTCCACCCCGGCCGCGTTGTCGATGAAGTCGGTGTAGATCCGCCCGCCGGCCTGGGCGTACTCGATCCGGCCGGCCTGGGTCCAGCCCAGGTTCCCACCCTCGCCGGCCACCCGGCAGCGCAGGTCCTTGCCACTGACCCGGATCGGATCGTTGGACTTGTCCCCCACCTCGGCGTTGGTCTCGCTGGACGCCTTGACGTAGGTGCCGATGCCACCGTTCCAGAAGAGGTCCACCGGGGCGGTCAGGATCGCCTTCATCAGCTCCGGCGGCGACATCTGGGTGACGTCCTCGTCGAGGCCGAGCACCGCGCGGACCTGCGGCGAGACCGGCACCGACTTGGCGGTACGCGGGAACACGCCACCGCCGGAGGAGATCAGCTCAGGGTCGTAGTCCTGCCACGACGAGCGGGACAGCTCGAACAGCCGCCGCCGTTCGGCGTACGAGGTGGCCGGGTCCGGGTCCGGGTCGAGGAAGATGTGCCGGTGGTCGAAGGCGGCCACCAGCCGGATGTGCTCGCTGAGCAGCATCCCGTTGCCGAACACGTCACCGGACATGTCGCCCACGCCGACCACGGTGAAGTCCTCGGACTGGGTGTCGTGCCCCAGCTCCCGGAAGTGCCGCTTGACCGACTCCCAGGCGCCCCGGGCGGTGATGCCCATCTTCTTGTGGTCGTAGCCGGCGGACCCGCCGGAGGCGAAGGCGTCGCCCAGCCAGAACTGGTGCGCCGTGGAGATCTCGTTGGCGATGTCGGAGAAGGTGGCCGTCCCCTTGTCCGCCGCGACCACCAGGTACGGGTCGTCGCCCTCGTGCCGCACCACGTCGGTCGGGGGCACCACCGCGCCGCTGACGATGTTGTCGGTGACGTCGAGCAGGGCCGAGATGAACTCCCGGTAGCAGGCCACCGCCTCGTCCCGGTCCCCCGGCTTCTGCTTGAGCACGAAGCCGCCCTTGGCCCCCACCGGCACGATCACGGCGTTCTTCACCATCTGCGCCTTGACCAGGCCGAGCACCTCGGTACGGAAGTCCTCCCGCCGGTCGGACCAGCGCAGCCCGCCCCGGGCCACCGGCCCGAACCGCAGGTGCACGCCCTCGAAGCGGGGCGAGTACACGAAGATCTCGTACTTCGGGCGGGGCGCCGGCAGGTCCGGGATGGCCTGCGGGTCCAGCTTGAACGCCACGTAGGACTTGGGCCGCCCGCCGTCCACCTTCTGGAAGAAGCTGGTCCGCAGGGTGGCCCGGATCAGCGTCAGGTACGACCGCAGGATGCGGTCCTGGTCCAGGCTGGACACGTCGTCCAGGGCCGCGTTGATGGTGTCGGTCAGCTCGTCGCCCCGCTGCTGGCGCGCCTCGGCGTCCAGCTCGGCCGTCGGGTCGAAGCGCACCTCGAAGAGCTCCACCAGCAGGGTGGCGATCTTCGGGTACGCGATGAAGGTGGACTCCATGTAGTCCTGCGAGAAGACCGTGCCGGCCTGGCGCAGGTACTTCGCGTACGCGCGCAGCACCACGACCTGCCGCCAGGTCAGCCCGGCATGCAGCACCAGCTCGTTGAAGCCGTCCACCTCGGCCTCGCCCCGCCACGCGGCGGCGAAGGCGTTCTCCACGTGCGGGCGCACCTCGGCCAGCTCCTGATGCCCCTCGGGCAGTTGCAGGCCGAAGTCGTAGAGGTAGATCCGCCCGTCGATCCGGTCCACCTCGTACGGGTGCTCGTCGACCACCCGGACACCGAGGGAGTGCAGCACCGGCAGCACGGCCGAGAGCAGCATCGGCTCGCCGTTGCGGTAGACCTTGAACCGGACGTCCATCGCCTCGTCGGCACCCGTGGCCCGCGCGCCGTTGCGCGGGGCGAGCTGCTTGCGGAACAGGTGCATCTCGAGCTGGCCGGGTTCCTCCAGCAGCTCCAGCTTGGCCAGGTCCTTCATCGCCTCGTACGGCGTGTGCCCGTCCTTGTAGCTCTCCGGGAAGGCGTCGGCGTACCGGGTGAACAGGTGCTTGGCCTGCTCGTCGCCGAGCTTGCGCTCCAGCACCAGCCGGTAGTCGTCGTCCCAGAGCCGGGTCGCGTCGGCGAGTTCCTCGGCGAGCAGGTCGGCGTCCACGTCCCCGGGCGGGGCGGCCGGGTCGGTCCGGACGATGAAGTGCACCCGGGCCAGCATCGACTCGGTGACCCGGGTGGTGTAGTCCACCCCGACCCCGTTCAGCTCACGCAGCAGGATGTCCTGCATGCGCAGCCGGTTCTGGGTGGTGAACCGGTCCCGGGGCAGGTAGATCAGGCAGGAGATGAACCGGCCGTACCCGTCCCGGCGCAGGAACACCCGCAGTTGGCGACGCCCGGCCATCCGGAGCACGCCGATCACCGCGTGGTAGAGGTCGTCGGTCTTGATCTGGAACAGCTCGTCGCGGGGGTAGGTCTCCAGGATCTGGAGCAGGTCCTTGCCGGAGTGACTGCGCGGGCTCAGCCCGGAGCGCTCCATCACCTCGGCCACCTTGCGGCGGACCACCGGCAGCTCACGCACGCTCGTCCGGTACGCGGCGGTGGAGAAGAGCCCGAGGAACCGCCGTTCCCCGACCACCTCGCCGTGCTCGTCGAAGATCTTGAAGCCGATGTAGTCCAGGTACGCCGAGCGGTGCACGGTCGCCCGGGAGTTCGCCTTGGTGATGATCAGCAGGCGCTTCTCCAGCACCTTCTCGTGCGCCTCGGGCGTCATCGACGACAGCGTCCGGGGCTCGGTGCGGTCCTGGCGCAGGATGCCCAGGCCGGTGCCGAGCACCGCCTCCAACGCCGGTCCGTGCGGCTGGTCGTCGCCACCCCCGTCCACCTCGGCCAGGCGGTACTCCCGGTAGCCGAGGAAGGTGAAGTGGTCGTGGGCCAGCCAGCGCAGCAGCTCCACCGAGTCGGTGATGTCCTTCTCCGGCACCGGCGGCCGGTGCTCCGAGGTCCGCGTCGAGGAGAGCTCCTCGGCCAGGTCGAGGGCCTGCTGGCGCATCTTCGGCCAGTCCTCGACGGCTTCCCGGACGTCGGTCAGCACCCGTTGCAGCTCGGCGCGGAGCCGGTCCCGCTGGGCGGCGTCCCGGATCGGGTCGATCTCGATGTGCATCCAGCTCTCGACGATGTCACCGTCGATCGCGTCGTCCGGCTCGACGTCCGCCGCCACCTCGGCGAGCCGACCCAGCGGCTCCCGCCGGACCACCACCAGGGGGTGCACCAGCAGGTGCACGTCGAGATGATGGGAGTTGAGCAGGGCGGTCACCGAGCTGACCAGGAACGGCATGTCGTCGGTGACGATCTCGACGACCGTGTGGTGCTGCTCGGCGTCCGGCTCGTGGATCCGCAGCTTCAACTCGCCCGGTACCCGCTGCTCGGCCAGCTCCCGGTGGGCCCGCGCGGCGTCGAGCATCTCCTCGGCGGTGAACCCGATCAGCTCCTCGTCCGGCGCGAACCGCCAGAACCGGTCGACCAGGGTCGCCGCGCCGTGGTCGTCACCGGCCAGGGTGACCGCCTGGGCGACCAGCCGCTCCGCGTTGGGTACCGGCTCGTCGAGTTCGGCGTCCTCCACGTCGTCGCCGAGCGCCTCCACCGGCAGGCCGAGGTCGTACAAGGTGTCGATACTCGAGCCGGACATTCCGGTAACTCCTGCATGAATACGGCCGATACCATCGCGGTCGGTCGCCGACTCGAAGCTGTCGTCGCGGCCGGAGCCATCCGGCCGGAGGTCGGGTCCCGGTTTGATCGCCGGACGCCGGTCCATCGGTGCCACTCCCCTCGACCCACCGCGTTGTGGGTCACTCACCGTCCAGCCTAGGCCCTGTCGATCACGTTGCTCCTCGGCGGACCACTGGCTGGACTTCCGGTTCGGGACTTCGCCCATCCACCCGTTGCGGGTTCGAGGTGGCAGGGGCTGGAGTACCCCGAGGCGCGATGTTCATCACACCACCCCCGGTTCGACTTCGGCGCCCCGGCACGGGGCCACGGCTGGACAGATCGCGTACTAGCGTGCAGGTCAGGCCGAGATCGGAGGGTCCATGCCCCTGTCCTACCCGCCCCGCCACCGGCGTACCCGCCGTATCCGGAACGCCCTTTTCGCAGCAGTCGTCACGGCGACCGCGCTGGTGGGTTGTTCCGGCAGCGACGGACCGGAGAAGAGCGTCGACGCCTTCCTCGCCGGCTGGCGCTCCGGTGACCTGCACGCGGTCGGGTTCCGCGACCCCACCGGGGCCCGGGTGCCGGCGGAACGGGTGGCCGAGGAGATCCGGGCGCTCTCCGGCGGGCTGGCCGACCGGCCGCCGACCCTGCGCCGTTCCGGGGAACCCACCATCACCCGGGACTCCGCGGAGGGACGGATCAGCGTCGAGTGGACGCTGCCCGACGACGTCCGGTGGCGCTACGAACGCCCGATCCGGCTGGCCCGCAGCGGGGACGACGCGTGGCAGGTGATCTGGGAGCCCGCCCTGGTGCAGGAGGCCCTGGTGCGCGGGGACCGGCTGGCCGTACGCCGGGTCGCCGCGCCCCGCGCCGGGGTGCTCGACGGGTCCGGTGCGCCGATCGTCGCACCCCGCCCCGTGGTCCGGGTGGGCGTGCAACCGAGCGAGGTCACCGACGCCGCGGGTCTGGCCCGCCGGCTGGACGCCGCGTTCCGGACGGTACGCCCGGCGATCACCCCACCGGTCGACCTGACCGACCTGCCGAAGCGGCTGGCGGATGCCAAGCCGGACGCCTTCGTCGAGGTGGTCACCCTGCGGGACGAGGCGTACCAGCAGATCCGGGACCGCATCTACGACCTGCCCGGCACGAAGTTCCGCAGCGAGAAACTGGAGCTGGCACCCACCCGGGAGTTCGCCCGCGCCCTGCTCGGCGCGGTCGACCCGGCCACCGCCGAGGACCTGGCCGCCAAGCCCGACGTCTACGCGGAGGGTGACCTGGTCGGCCACGGTGGCCTCCAGGGCCGGTACGACGAGCGGCTGCGCGGCGTCGCCGGGATCAGCGTGGTCACCGAACGCTTGGGGCCGGAGGGTACCTGGGCACCGACCGGCACCACGGCGTTCCGCCAGGACCCGCAGCCCGGACAGACCGTGCGGACCACACTCGACCCGGCGGTGCAGAACGCGGCGGACGCCGCCCTGCGCGGGGAGCGACACCGGTCCGCCCTGGTCGCGGTCCGCGTCAGCGACGGCGCGGTGCTCGCCGTGGCCAACGGCCCCGGTGCGGCCGGGGAGAACCTCGCGTTCACCGCCCAGGTGCCGCCCGGCTCGACCTTCAAGATGGTCAGTGCGCTCGGGCTGCTCGACCGGCAGGCGGTGACCCTGGACGCGCCGGTCGACTGCCCGAAGACCAGCACCGTCGACGGCCGCTCCTTCAAGAACTCCGACAACTTCGCCCTGGGTAAGGTGCCCTTCCGGACCGACTTCGCCAAGTCCTGCAACACCGCCTTCGCCGCGCTCGCCCCGAAGCTCGGGGACGCCGGCCTGGCCGAGACCGGCCGGACGCTCGGCCTGGAGGCCACCTGGAACCTCGGCGTGGACGCCTTCACCGGCAAGGTCTCCACCGGCGGTTCCCCCGCCGAGCGGGCCGCCGCCGCGTTCGGGCAGGGCACGACCCTGGTCAGCCCGGTCGCCATGGCCGCCGCCACCGCCGCCGTCGCCCGCGGCCGCTGGGAACAGCCGAAGCTGGTGCTCGACCCGGTCCCCGGCCAACCCGCGCCGACCGGGCCGCAGCTCAAGCCGGAATCGGTCGAGCCGCTGCGCACGATGATGCGCGAGGTGGTCACCGCCGGCACCGCCACCGCCCTGCGCGGGGTCCCCGGCAAACCGGTGCACGGCAAGACCGGCACCGCCGAGTACGACGACAACCCGGCGAACACGCACTCCTGGTTCGTCGGCTGGCAGGGGGACGTCGCCGTCGCCGTCTTCGTGGAGAAGGGCGGCTCCAGCACCGAGTCCGCCGTCCCGATCACCGCCCGCTTCCTGCGCGCCCTCGGCTGACGGTTCCCTAGGGACCCGGGCGGCGGTGGTGGGGTTGCGAGGCGACCGATTCGTGCGCCAGATCGGGCGGTCGGCCGGGGGTCAGCCGGCGGCGACCGGGCCCAGGTCGTCGGCGTCACCCGGGGAGGAGCGGCCCGTGTGGCCGGGAGTCGACGGGTCCGCGAGGCGGGGCGCCGGCGGGTCCGCAGCGGTCGGGAACGACCGGTCCGGGGCGGACTCGGCGAACGGCGTGGGGGTGGCCGGACGGGGCGGCGGGACCGCGCGGGGTGGCAGCAGCGTGGGCGGGACCGCGCCCGGTGCGCTGACCGGGGCCAGGCCGGCGACGAGGGTGTTGACGATCTCGGCGGCGTACCCGCCGTCCGGGTCGTAGTCCGGGTCGAAGACGGTCAGCTCCACCCCGAGGCAGTGCGGGGTGTCGACCAGCCCGGCGATCAGGATCTCCAGCTCGGCGAAGGCGATGCCGCCCGGGTCGGGGGCGTCCACCGCCGGCATCACCGCCGGGTCGAGCACGTCCACGTCGACGTGCAGCCAGTAGCCGGCGCAGTCGGCCAGCTGCTCGTGGGCCCACTGGGCGGTCCGGGCCGCCCCCTCGGCGCGCAGCGCCGGCACCGGCCGGGTGACGATGCCGGCCGCCTGGAGGTCCAGGCGGTACTCGTCCTGCGCCCGGATGCCGAGCACCACCACGTCGACGTCCCGGAAGTACGGCCGGCGGCCCTCGATCGCGGCCAGGTCGGCCTGTCCCCGGCCGGTCACCAGGGCGAGGTCCTCGCCGGCGGCGGCCCCCACGTAGGAGGCGTTACCGGGGTGCCGGAAGTCGGAGTGCCCGTCGACGAAGACCAGGCCGATCCGGCCGCCGACCGACTCGCCGAGCCGGTGCATGGCCAGTGCGGAGCCGAGCAGGACCGAGCAGTCCCCGCCGAGCACCACCGGGAACTCGCCCCGGTCGATGATGTCCCCGATCCGCCCGGCCAACGCCACCGAGTACTCCGCGATCTCCCGGGAGTGGCACACGCCGTCACCGGGGCGCCAGTCCGCCGGGTCGTACCGGGGTGGGGTGAGGCAGCCGGCGTCGCGGGCCCGCAGCCGGGCGAGGAGCCCGTGGTCGCGCAGCGCTCCCGGCGCCTTGGTGCAGCCCGGCACGCTGGTCGACGTGGGTGGGCGCAGGCCGAGGTTCGTCGGCGCGTCGAGGACGGCGATCCGGCGCGTCATGGGCTCCCGTCCTCGTGAGGTCGGGCGGGCCGGCCACCGCCGGCCCGCGCTGGCGTGGGATGTCAGAACAGGGCGCTGGCCAGGGCTCGGCGGGCCTTGCCGACCGCGGGGTCGTCCGGACCGGCGACGCTGAACAACGAGACCAGGTGCTGGCGGGTCTGCTCCCGTTCGTCACCGACGGTCCGCCGGACCAGGGCGACCAGCCGAGCGTACGCCGCCTCGGCCTGACCGCTGAGCACCTCGACGTCGGCGGCGAGAAGTTGCGCCGTGACGTCGTCCGGGTTCGCCTCGGCGGCGGCGAGCGCGGCGGCCGGATCGGCCCCGCCGACCCGGCGGACCAGACCGACCTGGGCCAGCCCCGCCTCGGCCGCGGCGTCCGCCGGGCTCTCCGCCAGGATCTTCCGGTACGCCGCCTCGGCCCCGTCGAGGTCGCCGACCATCAGTGCGTCGTCGGCCTCGTCGAGGCGGGGGTCACCGGCCGGCTCGACGGCGACGCCGCCGGCCTTCAGCACGGCGTCGATCCACTGCCGCAGCTGCGCCTCCGGCACCACCCCGGAGAAGGCGTCGATCGGCTGCCCGCCGACGACCGCGAAGACCATCGGGATGCCCTGCACCCGGAACATCTGGGCCAGTCGGGGGTTCGCCTCGACGTCGACCTTGGCGAGCACCCAGGCACCGCCGCCCTCGGCGGCGAGCCTCTCCAGCACCGGGGAGAGCTGCTTGCAGGGCTCGCACCACTCGGCCCAGAAGTCGACCACGACCGGGGTGCTCAGCGAACGCTCCAGCACCTCGGACTGGAAGGTGGCCTCGGTCACGTCGATCACTGCGACCCCGGCGCCCGGTGTGGCACCGCCCGGTACACCGGCGGGCGGGCCGCCCTGGGCGGGGGCAGCGGGACGGGAGGGGGTGGACGGGCGCAGCGCGCTGAGGTCGACCGCGCCGCGGGTGAAGATCGACGAGGTGATCCGTGGGTCGCTCATGGTTATCTAGTCTCGCACGTGCCGGGTCCGGTTCAGATCAGCCGACGTGCCGACACATGTGACTTCCACGGCTGGTCGCGGGCGGTACGGGGTGCCATGGAGGACCCGCACCGCCCGCGTCGGACGTCAGAAGCGGGCCGGTTCGCGGTAGACGCCCCACTCGGCACGCAGCGCGTCGCAAATCTCGCCCAGCGTGGCCTCCGCGCGGACCGCGTCGAGCATCGCCGGGATCATGTTCTCGTCGGTCCGGCTGACCGCCACCATCCGCTCGACGGCGGCGGCGACCGCGGCGTTGTCCCGCCCGGCCTTGCGCTCGGCGAGCAGCTTGCGCTGCTCCAGCTCCACCTCGTGAGAGATCCGCAGGATCTCCAGGTCCTTGGTGATCGTGCCGGTGTGGCAGTTCACGCCGACGATCTTCTTGTCGCCCTTCTCCAGCGCCTGCTGGTAGACGAAGGCCGCCTCGGCGATGTGCCCGGTGAACCAGCCGTCCTCGATGCCCCGCAGGATGCCGGAGGTCATCGGGCCGATGGTGTGCGGACCGTCCCCGCCGAGCTGCCGGATCCGGGCGAAGATCTCCTCCGCCTCGGCCTCGATCCGGTCGGTCAGCGCCTCGACGTACCAGGAGCCGCCGAGCGGGTCGGCCACGTTGGTCACCCCGGTCTCCTCCATCAGCACCTGCTGGGTACGCAGGGCGATCTCGGCGGACTCGTCGGTGGGCAGCGCGAGGGTCTCGTCGAGGGCGTTGGTGTGCAGCGAGTTGGTGCCGCCGAGCACCGCGGCCAGGGCCTCCACCGCCGTACGGACCACGTTGTTCACCGGCTGCTGGGCGGTCAGCGACACCCCGGCGGTCTGGGTGTGGAACCGCATCCACAACGCCTTCTCACTGGTGGCGCCGTAGACGTCGCGCAGCCAGCGGGCCCAGATCCGGCGGGCGGCGCGGAACTTGGCGATCTCCTCGAAGAAGTCGACGTGCGAGTCGAAGAAGAAGCTCAGCCCGGGGGCGAAGACGTTGACGTCCAGCCCACGGGAGAGGCCCAGCTCGACGTAGCCGAACCCGTCGGCGAGGGTGTACGCCAGCTCCTGCGCGGCGGTCGAGCCCGCCTCGCGGATGTGGTAACCGGAGACCGACAGCGGCTTGTAGCGCGGGATGTCCCGGGCGCAGTACTCCATCAGGTCGCCGATCAGGCGCAGGTGCGGCTCGGGGTCGAAGAGCCACTCCTTCTGCGCGATGTACTCCTTGAAGATGTCGGTCTGGAGCGTGCCGTCCAGCTTGCCGAGGTCGGCGCCCTGCCGCTCGGCGGCGACCAGGTACATGCAGAACACCGGCACCGCCGGACCGGAGATGGTCATGCTGGTGGTGACCCCGGCCAGGTCGATGCCGTCGAAGAGCGCCTCCATGTCGGCGGCGGTGTCGATGGCCACGCCGCAGTGGCCGACCTCGCCGAGCGACTGCGGGTCGTCGGAGTCCCGCCCCATCAGGGTGGGCATGTCGAAGGCCACGGAGAGTCCGCCGCCACCCGCGCCAAGGATCATCTTGTAGCGCTCGTTGGTCTGCTGGGCGTTGCCGAAGCCGGCGAACTGCCGGATCGTCCAGGTACGGCCCCGGTAGCCGGTCGGATACAGCCCTCGGGTGTACGGGTACTCCCCCGGCCAGCCGATGCGCTCGAAGCCCGGGTGCGCGACCCCCTCCGGCGGGCCGTACACCGGCTCGACCGGCATGCCGGAGAGCGTGGTGAAGTCCGCGTCCCGCTTGCGCGCGGCGTCGTAGCGGGCCTGCCAGCGGGCCCGTCCGGCGGCGATCTCGTCGGCGTTCATGCGCAGGGCTCCTCCTCGAGTCCTCGACTGCACGTCGAGTGTAGAGCGCAGCCTGAACGATCGCTAAGGAATCTGCTACCGGGCGGTAGCCACGAACTCACCGCTCCAGTTCGGCGAGGAGCTCGTCGGCCGCCGCGTACGGGTCGAGCGCCCCCTCGGCCACCCGCCCGGCGAGCGCCGGGAGGCCCGTACCGTCGCGGAGCGAGCCGATCCGGGCGCGGAGCACGCCGAGTGCGATCGCCTCGATCTCGGCGGCGGCTCGCGTCTCCCGGCGACGGCGCAGCTGGTCGTGCTCGACCAACCAGCCCCGGTGCTTGTCGATCGCGGCCGCGATGTCGTCGATCCCCTCGCCCCGCGCGGCGATCGAGCGGACCACCTGGGGTCGCCACTCGCCCGGCCCCCGCTCGCCCAGCGCGATCATGCCGTTGATGTCGCGGACGGTGGCGTCGGCCCCGTCCCGGTCGGCCTTGTTGACCACGAAGACGTCGGCGATCTCCAGGATGCCGGCCTTGACCGCCTGGATCGCGTCGCCCATGCCGGGGGCGAGCAGCACCAGCGTGGTGTCGGCGAGCGAGGCCACCTCGACCTCGGCCTGCCCGACCCCGACCGTCTCGACCAGCACCACGTCGCAGCCCGCGCCCTCCAGCACCCGGACCGCCTGCGGGGTGGCCGCCGACAGTCCGCCGAGGTGCCCCCGGCTGGACATCGAACGGATGTAGACGCCGGGGTCGGTGGCGTGGTCCTGCATCCGGACCCGGTCGCCGAGGATCGCCCCGCCGGTGAACGGGCTGGACGGGTCGACGGCGAGCACCCCGACCCGGTGCCCCCGAGCCCGCAGCGCCCGGACCAGCTCGTTCGTGGTGGTCGACTTGCCCACCCCGGGCGAACCGGTCAGCCCGACCACCTGGGCCTGCCCGGAGTACGGCGCGAGGGCCGCCGCGACCTGCGGCAGCGCCTCGTCGCCGGACTCGACCAGGGTGATCAGCCGGGCCACCGCGCGGGGGTCGCCCGCGCGGGCCCGCTCCACCAGCATCGGTACGTCCCGACTGCGTCGGATCGACGGTGCGGTGGTGCCGTGCTCACTCACTGAGCGTTCTCGCCCTCGGCCGGAACGTGGATGATCAGCGCGTCGCCCTGGCCGCCGCCCCCGCAGAGCGCCGCCGCCCCGGTCCCGCCGTCTCGCCGCTTCAGCTCCAGCGCGAGGGTGAGCACCAACCGGGCACCGGACATGCCGATCGGGTGACCGAGCGCGATCGCCCCACCGTTCGGGTTGACGATCGCCGGGTCGATGCCGAGGTCACGGGTGGACTGGATGCCGACCGCGGCGAACGCCTCGTTGATCTCGATGAGGTCGAGGTCGGAGATGCTCAGCCCGCCCTTCTTCAGGGCGTGCACGATCGCGTTCGAGGGCTGCGAGTGCAGGGAGTTGTCCGGGCCGGCGACGTTACCGTGCGCGCCGACCTCGGCCAGCCAGGTCAGCCCCAGCTCCTTGGCCTTGGCCTTGCTCATCACCACCACGGCGGCGGCCCCGTCGGAGATCGGCGACGCGCTGCCGGCGGTGATCGTGCCGTCCTTGGCGAACGCCGGCCGGAGCTTGCCCAGCGACTCGACGGTGGTGTCCGGCCGGATGCCCTCGTCCTCGCTGATCACCAGCGGATCGCCCTTGCGCTGCGGGATCAGCACCGGGGTGATCTCCTCGGCGAAGTGGCCGTTCTTCTGGGCGGCGGCGGCCCTGGTGTGGCTGGCCGCGGCGAAGGCGTCCTGCTCCTGGCGGGTGATGCCGTGCCGGGCGCCGTGCCGCTCGGTGGACTCGCCCATCGAGCAGCAGTCCCAGGCGTCGGTCAGCCCGTCCAGGGCCATGTGGTCCTTGATCGTCACGTCGCCGTACTTGTAGCCGGCGCGCTGGCCGAGCAGCAGGTGCGGGGCGTTGGTCATCGACTCCATGCCGCCGGCCACCACGATGTCGAACTCGCCGGCCCGGATGAGCTGGTCGGCCAGGGCGATCGCGTCGAGCCCGGAGAGGCAGACCTTGTTGATGGTCAGGGCCGGCACGGTCATCGGGATGCCCGCCTCGACCGCCGCCTGCCGGGCGGGGATCTGGCCGGTGCCGGCCTGGAGGACCTGACCCATGATCACGTACTGCACCTGGTCCGGGGCGACCCCGGCGCGCTCCAGGGCGGCCTTGATCGCCACCCCGCCGAGCTGGGTCGCGGAGAGGTCCTTGAGATTGCCCAGCAGGCGCCCCATGGGGGTCCGCGCGCCGCTGACGATCACCGAAGCCATGGTCTGCCTCCGAAGGGGTGCCGAACCTGTACGCCTTAACGTTTGTTCGGTCAGACTAGCGCCATGGCTGAGAACTCCCCCGTCGAGCCCGCTGCGGACTACGTCACAGACATCGGTATCCGCCGAATCGACCACGTCGGTGTGGCGGTCGCGGACCTGGACGCGGCGATCGACTTCTACCAGCGCACCTTCGGCATGCGCTGCGTGCACACCGAGATCAACGAGGAGCAGGGCGTCCGCGAGGCGATGCTGGCGGTCGGCCCGACCACCGAGGGCGGCTGCCTGCAACTGCTCGCCCCGCTCACTCCCGAGTCGACGATCGCGAAGTTCCTGGACCGCAACGGGCCGGGGGTACAGCAGGTCGCCTACACGGTCACCGACGTCGACGCGGCCTCTGCGGCGCTGCGCGAGCGCGGCATGCGGGTGCTCTACGAGACGCCGCGCCGGGGCACCGCCGGCTCCCGGGTCAACTTCGTCCACCCGAAGGACGCCGGGGGCGTCCTCGTCGAACTGGTCCAGCCCGCCTGAGGTGGTGGCAGGGGTTCCCGGTCACCGCTTTCCGGGCGACCAGGGGACCCCGCACCCACCCCGACCCGCCACGCCCGTCGTGACCGAAGGGGATCGTGATTGCGGTGGCCGGCATTGGCTTTCGTCGGTGCCCGGCGCGCACCATATCGATCGATACTCACGGTGACGCGGAAAAGGGCGGCCCGACCGGCGGGCGTTCTTTTCCAGCCGAACGGGCACGCCCCGCGCCCCGGCCCGGACCTGCCAAGATCGGCTGTACGGACGAGCTGCGGGACGCGCCGAGGTGACCATGTAAAGAGGACACGAAAGCTCCGCACCGCTCTTGCGAAGCACCCCGGGGCGTCTGCGAGTATGGGCCAATGCCCCAGCAGCAGTCCTCCCCTCTCGCGTTCTTCGATAACGCGAACTCCCAGCCGGATTTCACCGTTGGCCTGCGCGGATACAACACCGGCCAGGTCGACGACTTCATCGGGCGGCTGACCGCCGCGCTGACCCAGTCCGAGCAGGCCCGCGCCGAGGCCGAGCAGCGGATGAACGACGCGCAGCGTCGGCTCCGGCAGGCTGAGCAGCGCCTGGCGGCGCTGGAGCAGAAGCTCGCCGAGACGAACAAGCAGCTCGAGGAGAACAGCCGGCCGACCCTCTCCGGCCTCGGCACCCGCGTCGAGCAGATCCTGCGGCTGGCCGAGGAGCAGGCCAACGACCACCGCAACGAGGCCAAGCGCGAGTCCGAGGGCATCCTCTCCGCGGCCCGCCTGGAGGCCCGCGAGATCACCGACAAGGCGCGGGCCGAGGCGGCGGCGATGAAGGCCACCGCCGAGCGCGAGGCGGGCAGCGTCCGCACCACCGCCGAGCGGGAGGCTGCCGAGGTCCGGGTGCAGGCCCGGCGGGAGGCCGACACGCTGCGCGCCGACGCCGAACGGGAGACCAAGCAGCTCCGTACGGTGACCGCGCACGAGGTGGCCGAGCTGAAGTCGACCGTCGAGCGGGAGGTGGCCACCATGCGGGCCACCGCCGAGCGGGAGATCACCCAGCAGCGGGCCAAGGCGGCCCGCGAGGCCGAGGAGAAGCGCGCCGAGGCGACCAAGCTGCTCACCGACGCCCGCGACAAGCGGGACAAGGACCTTCAGGCCCTGGAACTCCAGCTCGCCGAGCGGCGGGAGAAGGCCGAGCGCGAGGAGTCCGAGCGGCACGCCGCGCAGGTCACGCAGACCCAGAAGCTGGTCGGCGAGGCCGAGCAGCGGGCCCGCGCCGCGCAGGAGCGCGCCAAGGAGATCGAGCAGCGCGCCGAGGCCCGGCGGGTCGAGTCGGAGCGCACCGCCTCCGAGACCGTCGAGAAGGCCAAGTCGCTGGCGGAGAAGACGCTGGCCGAGGCCAAGGCCGAGTCGCAGCGCCTGCTGAACGAGGCGCGCACCGAGGCGGAGCTGACCACCCAGGCCGCCCGGCGCGAGGTCGAGGACCTCACCCGCCAGAAGGACGCGGTCACCTCGCAGCTCGGGCAGATGCTCTCCGGCCTGGCCGGCATCGTCCCGGGCGTACCGCAGCAGAAGGCCGAGCCCGCCGCGGCACCGGCCAAGGCCGAGCAGGCCGCCGCCGAGCGGGTTCCCGCGGAGAAGTCCAACTGACGGCCCGCACGTCATCCGGGGCATGAGTCGTATTGCGCGGGGTGTCACCTTGAACGGGTGCACCTCGCGCAATACGCTGTCCACCGACGCCGATCGGCGCCTCCCCCGCGCCGGGTGAACTGGCTCCCATCGTCGCCGTGCGTATCGCCGCACTGCGGGCGGACGCGTGTGAGGATGGGGACATGTCGCACGGCGAGGAACTGTTCGCTCTCGGCGGGGAAGTGACCACGGAGCCCAGCTTCGAGTCCGCCCTGCGGGGGTACGAAAAACGACAGGTTGACCGGTACGTTGCCCGGGCCGAACACGAGATCGCGGCGCTGACAGCCGAGCGGGAACAGGCGTACACCCAGATACACAAGCTCGCCGGCCAGGTGGAGGTCCTCCAGCGCGACCTGGCGCAGGTGCGCAGGCAGGGCACCGTGGTGGACCGGGCCTCGTTCCGGCACCTGGGGCCCCGGGTGGAGCAGATCCTGACCCTCGCCGAGGAGCAGGCCGACGACATCCTCGCCTCTGCCAACGAGGAGATCGAGGCGCGCCGCACGGCGGCCGAACACATCATCGAGGAAGCCCGCGAACAGGCCGCGAAGGCGCTCAAGGACTTCGAACTCGCGCTGGCCGCCCGACGGGCCGAGGAGGAGCGGCACAGCGCCGGCCGGCGGGCCGAGGCGGCGGCGACCGTCACCGCCGCCAAGGAGGAGGCCGCCCGGCTCCGCGAGGCCGCGCAGACCGCGCTGGCCAAGGCCCAGCAGGAGGCCGCCCAGCTCCGGGACGCCGCCAAGGAGATCCACAACCGGGCCCAGCAGGAGGCCACCAAGCTGCGCGAGGCGGCCAAGGAGGCACACGCCAAGGCGCAGCAGGAGGCCGCCCAGCTCCGCGACGCGGCCAAGGAGGTGCACCTCAAGGCGCAGCAGGAGGCGAAGCGCCTGACCGACCAGGCCACCGAGGCCGGCCGGGCGACGCACGCCAAGGCGCAGCAGGACGCCAAGAGGCTCACCGACCAGGCGGCCGAGGCGGCGCAGGCCGCCCGGTCCAAGGCCCAGCAGGAGGCGCACCAGCTCACCACGCAGGCGGCCGAGGCGGCCAAGCGCAGCCGGGCCGAGACCGAGGCGTACGTGCAGCGCATGCGCGCCGAGACCGAGGCGTACGTGCAGCAGGCACGGGCCCAGACCCAGCAGGAGCTGGGCACCTGGCGGGCCGGGGTGGAGAAGGAGGTCGCGGCGCAGCGGGAGGCGGCCGAGCGGGAGCTGACCGGGCGCCGGGAGACCGCCGACCGGGAGTTCACCACCCGCCGCGAGGAACTGGAGCAGCAGTACACCGCCCGCCAGGACGAACTGGAGCGGGAGTACACCGCGCGCCGGGACGAGATCGAACAGGGCGCCGCCCGGATCCGGCAGGAGGCCGAGCGGGACGCGACGACCCTGCGGCAGACCACCGAGCAGGAGGTCGCGACGCTGCGCCGGGAGACCGAGGAGCGGGTGGCGACGCTGCTCCGGGAGGCCGAGGAACGGGCCGCGGAGCTGCTGGGCAACGCCGAGGCGGAGGCCACCGCGAAGCGGCGCAAGGCCGACGACCACGTGTCGACCTCCCGGCGGCAGTTCGAGGAGTACGCGGCCACCACCCAGCAGCACCTGGCGACCACCCAGCAGCACCTCGCCGCCACCCAGCAGGAGGTGGCCGCCGGCCGGCAGCAGTTGGCCCAGGTAATGCTGGAGATCGCCCAGGCCCAGCAGGAGCTGGCCGACCTGCGCCAGGAGACCTGGAAGTCCCGGCAGGAGTCCGACGACCTCCAGCACACCCTGGAGGAGATCCGTCAGCAGTTGGGCACCGAGCGCTCCCGGTTGGACGAGACGGATGCCTCGGTCCGGCAGGCCGGCGAGTCGGTGGCCCGGGCCCAGGTGGAGGCCCGCCGGTTGGCCGAGGTGGCCGCGGACGGCGACGCCGGCAAGCCGAAGACCCGACCGGTGGCCGAACCGGTCACCACCATGGACGGCGGCGCCGCCAGCGCCGGGGTCGACGGTGAGCCGACGGTGGCCGCGGTGCCCGGCGAGGGGGGTCGGGGCGCCACCCCGACGAAGATCACCAGCACCGGGGAGGGCGGGAAGCGACCGACCAAGCCGACCACCGACGAGCGCAGCGCGAAGCCCACCAAGGTTCGCGTCGAATCGGAGTAGCCGAACCGGTATGCATCCGACGACACGGGTCCGACGGGTGGCGGCGGGGGTCGCCCTGACCGGGCTCCTCGCGTCGACCGCCTGCGGCCCCGGGGAGCCGCCGTCCCCCGCCCCGGGACCGACCAGCGCTGCCGCGTCGACGCCGACGCCCGCCGCCGGCCCGGTGGCGGGCCGGGCGTTCGGCGCGCTGGAGGCGCGGTTCGGAGCGCGGCTCGGCGTCTACGCGGTGGACACCGGCTCCGGCGCCACCGTGGCCCACCGCGCCGACGAGCGCTTCGGCTACGCCTCCACCTTCAAGGCGCTGGCCGCCGCCGCGCTGCTGGACGCGACCAGTCCCGCGGAGCTCGACCGGGTGGTCCGCTACACCCGGGCCGACCTGTTGCCCCACGCGCCGGTCACCGGGCGGAACGTCGGGACCGGCATGTCCCTCCGTGACCTCGCCGAGGCGGCGGTGCGGTACAGCGACAACACGGCGGCGAACCTGATCCTGGCCGAACTCGGCGGGCCGGCCGGCTTCGCCCGGCACCTGCAGGCGCTGGGCGACCGGACCACGAAACCGGCGCGTACCGAGCCCGGCCTCAACGAGGCCGCTCCCGGCGACGACCGGGACACCAGCACGCCCCGGGCGCTCGCCACCGACCTGCGGGCGTACGTGCTCGGCGACGCGCTCGACGCCGCGGACCGCGCGCTGCTCACCGACTGGCTGCGCCGTAACACCACCGGCGACGGGCTGGTCCGGGCCGGCGTGCCGGCCGGCTGGGCGGTCGGCGACAAGACCGGCACGGGCGGCTACGGCACCCGCAACGACATCGCCGTGCTCTGGCCGCCCGGGGGCGCGCCGATCGTGCTGGCGGTGCTCTCCAGCCGGGCCGCCGAGGACGCCGAACACGACGACGCGCTGATCGCCGAGGCCACCCGGGCGGCCCTCGACGCCCTGGGCCACTGACCGGCCGGACCGGGGCGCTCAGGTCGCGGGCTCGGCCGGGCCGGGGCGGTCAGGTCGCGGGCGGGCCGGGGACCGGGCGGTCGGCGAAGGAGGCCACCGTCCGGTCGGCGTACGCGCTGACGTCACCGGTCTCCATCGGGCCGTCCCAGGTGGTGAGCAACGGCACCGGCACCGCCGGGTTCACCCGACGGACCACCTCGTCGAGGACGGTCTCCGCGTCACCGACCCAGAGGTGCTTCGCTCCCGGCACCCCCACCACCTCGGCCTGCGGCACCGCGCCGAACCGCTGCCGGGCCTCGTCCGGGCGGAGGTAGTCGTCGAACTCGGGCACCAGCGCGACCAGCGGCTTGCCGCTGTCGGCCCAGACGGTCAGGTCCTCCGGGGTCGAGTAGCGCAGTGGCGGGGAGAGCAGGACGGCACCGGTGACCGTCGGGTCGCAGCCGTGCTTCAGGGCCAGGTCGGTGCCGAACGACCAGCCCAGCAGCCAGACGTTGGGCAGCTCGGCGAACTCGGCGTACTCGACGGCGGCGGCGACGTCGTAGCGCTCGCCGACGGCGTTGTCGAACTCGCCACCGCTGGTGCCGCGGACGCTGGTGGTGCCCCGGGTGTTGAAGCGGAGCACGGCCAGGTCGGCCAGGGCCGGCAGCCGCCAGGCGGCCTTGCGGAGGACGTGGCTGTCCATCATCCCGCCGTGGGTGGGCAACGGGTGCAGGCAGACCAGGGTGGCCACCGGCTCGCGGTCGAGCGGCCGGGCCAGCTCGCCGACGAGGGTCAGGCCGTCCGCGGTGTGCAGTTCGATGTCCTCGCGGTGACCGGGCAGGATCGAGGACGCACGGATCGGGGTGCTCACCCGTCCAGTCTCCCGCGTCACCGGGCCGCGCGCCGGGCGGGGGCGGCCACGGGGTGACCGAGATCGCTCAACCGTGTCGTGGGGCGCCGCGACCGCGCTGGACGGCCGGGCCCCGCCGGTCCCGTGCCCGCCAGCACCCGCTGTGCCAGTGCCGCCGGTCGGTCAGGTCGCCCCGGCCGTCCGCCGGCCAGGCCACCAGGTGCGCCACCCCGGGGCGGATCTCCTGGTCACACCCGGGGCAGCGGTACGTCTTGCTCGACGCGCCACCGCTGATGCCGCGTACCTGCCACTCGCCGTCCCGCCATCGCTCGACGGTGGGGATCCCGTGTCGGGCCCGGTCGGGGTCCAGGTGGGCGGTGTCGTCCCGGCGGGGGCGGTTGCGACGAGGGCTCACGTCGTCCAGCGTACGGGCGCACCACGATCGTCGACGTTCCGGCCGACGGCGGTCCGGCGGCGGGATCGACACGCTCCGGGCGACGGCCGGGCCCGGCGCGGCGGCGGTCAGCGGGGGGTGTGGTCGCGGAACCCCCGGCCGCTCACCCGGCCCAGGTGACCGGCGGTGACCAGGTGTTCCAGCAACGGCGCGGGCGCGAAGCCGGGGTCACGCAGCTCCCGGTAGAGCCGGCGCTCCACGGCCAGGGCGACGTCCAGCCCGACCGCGTCCAGCAGCTCGAAGGGACCGGTCGGGTAGCCGCAGCCGAGCTTCATCGCGTGGTCGATGTCGTCCGGGGTGGAGTAGCCGGCCTCCAGCATCCGCACCGCGTCGTTGAGGTACGGGAAGAGCAGCGCGTTGACCACGAAGCCCGCCCGGTCCCCGCAGAGCACGGCGGTCCGGCCCAGCCGGGCGGCGAGCGCGCGGGTGGTCGCCACGGCCTCCGGCGAGGTGCGGACGGTCCGGACGATCTCCACCAGCGACGTCGCCGGTACCGGGTCGAAGAGGTGCAGCCCCACCACGTCGGCCGGACGCCCGGTGGCCATCGCCAGGTCGATCACCGGCAGGGAGGCGGTGGTGGTGGCGAGCACCACGCCCGGCTTGCAGATCCCGTCGAGGTCGGCGAGGAGGGCCTTCTTCGCGCTCAGCTCCTCGGCCACCGCCTCGACCACCAGGTCGACGTCGGCGAGTTGGTCGAGCGCCGTCGCCCAGGTGATCCGGGCCAGGGCGGCGTCCCGGCCGGCCGGGTCGAGCCGGTCGGCGGCCACCTCCCCGTCCAGCGAGGTGGTGACCGTCTCCCGGACGAGGACGGGCCCCTCCCCGCCCCGGGCCACCGCCACCACCTGATAGCCGGCGCGGGCCAGGGCCTCGACGGTCCCGGTGGCGGTCGGCCCGTCGCCGACCACGCCGACCGTGGCGACCGTCCGCGCGCCGTCGAGGAGCGCGGCCTCCGTGACCACCGGCGTCCGCTCGTCCGGTACGACCTTCGGGGACCCCGGCCGCTCGTAGGTGTAGAAGCCCCGGCCGGACTTGCGGCCGAGCAGTCCCGCCGTGACCATCTGCCGGAGCAGCGGCGCCGGCGCGTGCCGGCGGTCCCGCCCGCCCCGCCGGTACATCGTGTCCAGGATCTCGTACGCGGTGTCCAGGCCGATCAGGTCCAGCAGGGTCAGCGGGCCCATCGGCAGCCCGCCGCCGAGCTTCATCGCGGCGTCGACGTCCTCGCGGGTGGCGTAGTGCGTCTCGACCATCCCGACGGCCTGGTTGAGGTAGCCGAAGAGCAGGTGGTTGGCGATGAAGCCGGCCCGGTCGCCGATGGTGACGCCGACCTTGCCGAGGCGGGCGCAGAGGGCCTGCACGTCGGTCACCACGTCGGGGGCGGTGACCACCGTCTTGACCACCTCGACCAGCTTCATGACCGGTGCCGGGTTGAAGAAGTGGACGCCGACGACCTGCTGGGGGCGCTCGGTGGCGACGGCGATCTCGGTGACGCTCAGCGACGACGTGTTGGTGGCCAGGATGGCCTCGGGCTTGCAGATCCGGTCCAGTTCGGCGAAGAGCGGTCGCTTCAGGTCGAGACGCTCCGGCACGGCCTCGATCACCAGGTCCACCGCGTCGAGGGCGTCGAGCCCGACGGCGAAGCGCACCCGCGACAGCAGGGCGTCCCGGTCGGCGGGGGCGAGCTTGCCCCGGGCCACGGCCCGGTCGGTGGAACCGGTCAGGTTCCGGCGGCCCCGCTCCACCGCGGCGTCGGAGATCTCGACCGCCACGACGTCGACGCCGTTGCGGGCGAAGACCTCGACGATCCCGGCACCCATGGTGCCCAGCCCGACCACGCCCACACTGGTGAACTCGCGCGCCACGAGCCGCCTCCCCGTCGCTTCCGGACCGCCACGTGAACGGTCGCTAAGGTTCTGCGCGCGAGTCTGCCACGTGACGCCGGTTCTCCGACACACGGTGGGACATGTCACCGACCCCGGTCGACCGCCCCGGCCGCGCGCAGGGCCGGCGGAGCGGCGACCGGCAGGATCGGCGGACCGGCGACCGGCAGGGCCGGCGGAGCGGCGACCGGTAGCGGCAGGGTCGCCCGCTGGTGCCGGCGCATCACGCCGAAGCTGAGCCCCACCGGGTCGGTCCGGGCCACGCCGGGGTCGAAGAAGCGCAGCTCCGTCCGGCCGAGCCGGATGACGTCACCGTCGGTGAGCGGCTCCACGTCGACGATGCGACGGTCGTTGAGCCAGGTGCCGTTGGTCGAGCCGAGGTCGTTCAGGGTCACCATGTCGCCCCCGCTCCAGACGACGGCGTGCCGCCGGCTCAGGTGCGCGTCGTCGACAACGATGTCCACGGCCGGCGAGCGGCCGATCACGAGTGGACCCGGCCGGAGCCGGAAGCGGGCACCCCGCATCGGACCGGCGGCCACCGTCAGGACCGGCAGAAGCTCTGGATGATCCTCCATGGACAGTCCGCCCCTCCACCACACCCGTACGCCCCACGACACAGGTTGCCACCACACGGCCGTCGATCCCACCACCGGCCGGACACCTCACCGACCACGGCCGGGCGACTCCCGTTCACCGATTCGGCCGACCGGGCCGCCGTCGGGTGCAGGGCGGGCGGGGTCCGGCGACGTTACCGTGGGCCGGAGCCGGGGAACAACCGTGGGCCGGAGCCGGGAACGCGGTGACACCGCCGGCGGCGGGAAGCACCTCGGGGTCGGCCACCGTACGCGGTGCCGTCACCTCGTAACGTGACCCTACCGGGCGGTAGACCCCCGGTCTAGACTTCGTCCATGACGGTTGCGAATGCACCGGGTACACCCCTCATCGACGACGGCCGACTCGTCTCGACCAGTCCCGCGACCGGTGTCGAGGTGGGCCGCCTCCCGCTGGCCACCGAGGAGGACGTCCGCCGCGCGGTGGAGCGGGCCCGTGCCGCGGGTGCCCGGTGGGCGGGGCTCGGCTTCACCGGCCGGCGCGCCCGGCTGCTGCGCTGGCGGACGCTGCTGGCCCAACGGATCGAGCAGCTCGCCGAGCTGGTGCACGCCGAGGGTGGCAAGCCGGTAGCCGACGCCGTCGTCGAGGTGGTCACCGCCATCGAGCACGTGGACTGGGCGGCCCGTAACGCCGGCCGGGTGCTCGGGCCACGCCGGGTCCGCTCCCGGCTGATCCTCGCCGAGTTCTCCGGCCACCTGGAATACCAGCCGTACGGCGTGGTCGGGGTCATCGGCCCGTGGAACTACCCCGTCTTCACCCCGGTCGGCTCCGTCGCGTACGCCCTGGCGGCCGGGAACGCGGTGGTCCTCAAGCCCAGCGAGTACACCCCCCTGGTCGGGCAGTGGCTGGTCGACAGCTTCACCGAGGCGGTCGGCGAGCAGTCGGTGCTCACCGCCGTGCACGGGTTCGGCGACGTCGGCGCGGCGCTCTGCCGCTCGGGGGTGGACAAGGTGGCCTTCACCGGGTCCGCCGCCACCGCCAAGAAGGTGATGGCGGCCTGCGCCGAGTCGCTGACCCCGGTGCTGGTGGAGGCCGGCGGCAAGGACGCGATGGTCGTGGACGTCGACGCCGACCTGGACGCGGCGGCCGAGGCGGCCGTCTGGGGCGCGCTGATGAACGCGGGCCAGACCTGCATCGGCATCGAGCGGGTGTACGCGGCCGAGCCGGTCTTCGACACCCTGGTGGCCAAGGTGGTGGAGCGCGCCGGCCGGCTGACCGTCGGCGCGGAGGGCGCGGACATCGGCCCGATCACCATGCCCGCCCAGATCGACGTCATCCGCCGGCACATCGACGACGCGCTGGCCCGGGGCGGTCGGGCCGTACTCGGTGGCGCGGACGCCGTCCAGCCGCCCTTCGTGCACCCGACCGTGCTGGTGGACGTACCGGAGGACTCGGCCGCCGTGCGCGAGGAGACCTTCGGCCCGACCCTGACCATCAACCGGGTACGCGACATGGACGAGGCGGTGGCGCGCGCCAACGCCGTCCCGTACGGCCTGGGTGGCGCGGTCTTCGGCCGGCGGCGGGCAGTGGCCGTCGCACGGCGGCTGCGCTCCGGGATGGCCTCGGTGAACTCGGTGCTCTCCTTCGCCGGCATGTCCACCCTCCCCTTCGGCGGGGTGGGCGAGTCGGGCTTCGGCCGGATCCACGGCGAGGACGGCCTGCGCGAGTTCGGCCGACCGAAGTCGATCACCCGGCGGCGTGGCCCGTCGCTGCTACCCGCGATGACCTTCGAGCGGACGCCACGGGACGTCGCCCGTCTGGTCAAGGCGGCCAAGCTGATGTACGGCCGCTGAGCCGGCCGCCGCTCAGAAGAGGGTCAGGTCGTTGCGCTCGATGCCGCGCAGCTTGTCGTAGTCGACGACCACACACCGGATGCCCCGGTCGGTGGCGAGCACCCGCGCCTGGGGCTTGATCTCCTGGGCGGCGAAGACACCGGCGACCGGAGCGAGCAGCGGATCCCGGTTGAGCAGTTCCAGGTACCGGGTGAGCTGCTCGACCCCGTCGATCTCGCCGCGCCGCTTCACCTCGATCGCGACGGTGCCCTGGGCGGCGTCCCGGCAGAGCAGGTCGACCGGGCCGATCGCGGTCATGTACTCGCGGCGGACCAGGGTGTACCCCTCCCCCAGGGTCTCCGGATTGGCGGCGAGCAGTTCCTGGAGGTGCGCCTCCACCCCGTCCTTGCGCAGCCCCGGGTCGACACCCAGCTCGTACGAGGTGTCCTGGAAGATCTCCTCCAGGGTGATCCGCAGCTCCTCACCGGCCTTGTTGACCACCCGCCACACCCCGGGGGCCTCCTCCAGCCGACAGGGCGGGCTCATCCAGTTCAGCGGCTTGTACGCCCGGTCGTCGGCGTGGATGGAGACCGACCCGTCCGCCTTCACCATCAGCAACCGGGTGGCCAGCGGCAGGTGGGCCGAGAGCCGTCCGACATAGTCCACCGAGCACTTCGCAATCACCAGACGCACCCGACGAGGGTAGCGGAGTGGCCGCCGGGCGCCACCGAGCACCGCTGGCGCGCCGGTGCCATCCTGAACTGGTGTTCGAAATCCTCACCGGAACCGGCCTGGCCGCCTCGGCCGGCCTGAACGCCTACATCCCGCTGCTCACCATGGGGCTACTGGCGCGCTACACCGACGTGATCACCCTGCCGGCCGGCTGGCAGTGGCTCGGCGACGGCTGGGTGATCGCGATCCTCGTCGTCCTGCTGGCCGTCGAGGTGGTCGCGGACAAGGTGCCGGTGGTCGACCACGTCAACGACGTCGTCCAGACGGTGGTCCGCCCGACCGCCGGTGGCCTCGCCTTCGGGGCCGGCTCCAGTTCGGAGACCGTGACCGTCAGCGATCCGGGGCAGTTCTTCTCGTCCAGCGACTGGGTGCCGGTGGTGGTGGGCGTGCTGATCGCGCTCGGTGTGCACCTGCTGAAGTCGGCCGCCCGGCCGATCGTCAACGCCACCACGGCCGGCGTGGGTGCGCCGGTCGCCAGCACCGCCGAGGACGCCACCAGCGTGGTGATGTCCGTGGTGGCGATCCTCCTGCCGGTGCTGGTGCTCGTCCTCCTGGCCGGGCTCGTCGTCTTCGTCTTCTGGTTCCTGCGTCGACGGGCCGACCGCCGTCGGCGACGTCGGGTGCGGGCCTGACGGAGGGCGGACACCCGAGTGGGCCGGCACCCCTGGTCGGGGTGCCGGCCCATCGACGTTGCGGGTCAGCTGGTCCAGTGTTCGGTGACGAGGTCGGCGGCCTGCTTCTCCCACTGGGCGTAGTGGTCCGGGTAGGCCGACACCTGCACCGTCTGCGCGGCCTCGGTCAGCGGCATGTCCTGCCACCCGTCGACCTGCTTCAGGCCCTTCAGGAACGCCGTCGTGGAGTACTGCGGGTCGGTGATCTGCTCGACCGTGCCCCACCCGGACGACGGGCGCTGCTGGAACAGGCCCTGCGAGTCGTGGTCGTTGCGGTCACCCAGGTGACCCAGGTTCTCCAGCTTCGACTCCTGGAGGCTGGTCGCGATCGCGACCACGGCGGCCCGCTCGTCCATGCCGGCCTTCTTCGTCGCCTCGACGATCGCCTTGACGTTGGCGGTCTGCTCGGCGTCCAGCGGGATCCGGGACTGCGCGCCCTGCACACCGTGCGGCATCAACTTGCCCGCATCCGGCTTCTCCGCCTGCACCACCGACGACACCGGGGTCGCGGCCCCCGCCGGGGAGTCGACGGTCGCGGCGACCGGACCGCCCACCACACCCGCGGCGAACGCCACACCGGCCACACCCAGCACGCTCTTACGCAGCAGCATCGTGTTCATGGGGGAACTCCAATCGGGGGGTCGACGCCCGGCGGCACAGGGGACACCGGGACACGCGAGCACCCAGCAGGCACCCGAACGAACAACGGGGGATTTTCCGTACCAGCGGAGGGCCTCCACGTACCGCCCGTCCACGCCGGCGAACCATGTACAACCATCCGGCACCCGCCGGCATTCCACCGACCGGGCCCGCACACCCGCTCACCAGCGGGGCGGCTCCTCGGCCGTCGACCCGGTACAACCACCCACCCGCCCCCGCCATTCCCCGACCCGATGACACCGACGAACCCGACATGATCCGCTGAACCGGACAGTCGACCACCGTCCGACGGTCGGGCGGCGGACCCGGCACTGCGATCATCATGCGGTGATCCTGAGGAAGATCCATGTTGTCCTGCTCGCCACCGCCCTGGTCGCCGTGGCCGGCGTCGCCCTGCTGACCTGGGATGGTGGTCAGCGCTTCGCCGGAACGGACGCCTGGGTCACCCAGGCCCCCGGCACGCCCGACCGCGCCCCGGGCGGCGATTCCACGGCACGACCGACCCCGAACGGAACCGGCGGGCCGGACCGGTCGGGCGGGCCGACCGGAACCCCGGGGCGGATCCCCGGGGCCACCCGGCCCGGCACCCGGCCGCCGGTCGTCGACCACGGACCCCGCACCGGCGACAAGGTCGCCCTCACCTTCGACGCGGACATGACGGACGCGATGCTCTACCAGTTGCGGACCGGACGGGTGCGGTCGTACGCGAACCTGCGGATCATCGAGCTGCTGGAGCGGAAGGAGGTGCCGGCCACCTTCTTCCTCACCGGCAAGTGGGTGGAGCGGTATCCCGACGTGACCCGGCGACTGGCCGGGAACCCGCGCTTCGAGCTGGCCAACCACAGCTACGGGCATCTGGCCTTCACGTCGGACTGCTACAACCTGCCCCGCATCCCGGCCGCCCAGATGACCTCGGACGTCGCCCGGACGTTCGAACTGGTGGAGGCGTACGGCGGGCGGCAGACGCGGTACTTCCGCTTTCCCGGGCTCTGCCACGACGGCCCCGCCCTCGCCGCGCTCGCACCACTGGGTACGACGGTGGTCGACGGGGACGTGGTGAGCGGGGACCCGTTCGCCACCGCCTGGCGTCCGATCGTCCGGGCCGTGCTCAGCCAGGTGAAGCCGGGCTCCGTGATCGTCCTGCACGTGACCGAGGCGAACGCCGCGATGACCGACGAGGCGTTGCCGCACATCCTCGCCGGGCTGGCCGAGCGCGGTCTGACGCCGGCCCCCCTGTCCGAGGTCCTCGGGGACGGGCCGCTTCCCGCCGATCCCGCCTGACCGAAGGCCGCAAAGACGTAAAATACGGTCATAACGACCAGAGGAGGCCGTCATGACCAGCGCCATCGAAATGCCCCGTGTCGAGGAGTGCACCGTCACCCGGTGTTCGTACAACGAGAACGGCTGTCGCGCCTTCGCGATCACGGTGGGCAGCAGTGCCCACGCCCGCTGCCACACCTTCGTGGAGATGCCGGTGCGGGGCGGGATCGAGATGCTCATCGCCCAGGTCGGCGCGTGCCAGCGCGCGGACTGCCGGCACAACTCCGAACTGGAGTGCCACGCCCCGGGCATCCGGGTCGGCGAGGAGAGCGCCGACTGCCTGACCTACGTGCCGGCCTGAGCCACGTCCGCCACCCGGCCCACCCCGGCGGCCCGCAGCTCCTCCGCGTCGGCCGCCGGGATGATCCCGCCGACCGGCACCGGCAGGTCCACTCGGCCGGCTCCGCAGTCCAGCGGGGCCGGCATCACGTTGGGCCGGTGAAAAACCACACAGCTCGCTCCGGCGTCGGCGCCGGACCATCGGGCACGAACGGCACGGACCGTCCGTGCCCCGACCGTCGGCCCGGCCGGCGCAGGTCGCACACTTGACGGCATGGATGACGAGCTGGCGATCTCGGTACGGGGGCTGCGCAAGGCGTACGGCGGCAATGCCGCGGTGGCCGGCGTGGACCTGGCCGTCCGACGCGGTGAGGTGTTCGCCCTGCTCGGCCCGAACGGCGCGGGCAAGACCACCACGGTGGAGATCCTCGAGGGCTACCGGCAACGCGACGCGGGCGAGGTGCGGGTCCTCGGCACCGACCCGGCGCACCCGTCCCCGGACTGGCGGGCCCGGATCGGCATCGTGCTCCAGGGCACCGGGGAGTTCGACGAGCTGACCGTCGCCGAGGTGGTCGGGCACTTCGCCGCGTTCTACCCGGGCGCCGACGACCCGGCCGAGGTCATCGAACGGGTCGGGCTGACCGGCAAGGCGAAGGCCCGTACCCACACCCTCTCCGGCGGGCAGAAGCGTCGCCTCGACGTGGCGCTCGGCATCGTCGGCCGACCTGAGCTGCTCTTCCTCGACGAGCCGACCACCGGCTTCGACCCGGAGGCCCGACGCGAGTTCTGGGAGCTGATCCGGGACCTGAACGCCGCCGGCACCACCATCCTGCTGACCACGCACTACCTTGACGAGGCGGAGACGCTCGCCGACCGGGTCGGGGTGATCGCCGCCGGCCGGGTGGTCGAGGTGGCCCCGCCGAGCCGGCTGGGCAACCGCCAGGAGGCCGTCGCGACGGTCTCCTGGCGTACCCCGGAGGGTGGGGTGGAGAACGCGGAGAGCGCGACGCCGACGGCGCTGGTGGCCGAGCTAGCCGCGCGCTACGGCGGCGAGGTGCCCGGCCTCACCGTGACCCGGCCGACCCTGGAAGACGTCTACCTGCGGATGATCGGACATAGATGACCACCACGACGAAGCCGGCCCCGCCCGCCGACGCGGCCCGGACCCGGCGGGCCGGTGCGCCCGCCCTCGGTCTGCGTCAGGGACGGCTGGAGATCACGCAGTTCCTGCGCAGCCGGGAGTCCGTCGTGTTCACGATGGGCTTCCCGATCATCATGATCCTGATCTTCGCGTCGATCTTCAGCGACGAGATCGCCCCGGGCGTCAGCTACACGCAGTACTTCATCACCGGCATGATCGCGGCCGGGCTGATGACGGTGAGCTTCCAGAACCTCGGCATCTGGATCCCGATCGAACGGGACCGGGGGGTGCTCAAGCGCTACCGGGGCACCCCGATGCCGAAGTGGGTCTACTTCGCCGGCAAGGTGATCATGGTGGTGGTGATCGGCGTCGCCGAAACCGCGCTCCTGCTCGCCGTCTCGGTGGCGCTGTTCGACCTGGACCTGCCGGGCACCGCCGGGAAGTGGCTCACCTTCGGCTGGGTCTCGGTGCTCGGGGTGACCGCCTGCACCCTGTGCGGCATCGCCATCTCGTCGCTGGCCCGCACCGCGCGCAGTGGCTCGGCGGTGGTCACCCCGGTGGCACTGGTGCTCCAGTTCATCTCCGGGGTCTTCTTCGTCTTCACCAACCTGCCGGCGTGGATGCAGCAGGTGGCGGCGCTGTTCCCGCTCAAGTGGATGTGCCAGGGACTGCGCTCGGTCTTCCTGCCGGAGAGCTTCGGTGCCCGCGAGCCGGGCGGCTCCTTCGAACTCGACCGGGTCGCGCTGGTCCTCGCCGCCTGGTGCGTGATCGGTCTGGTGCTCTGCCTCGGCACCTTCCGCTGGACCACCCGCCGCGACGGCTGACGATCCGGCGACGTCGGACTGAGGTGGTGGCAGGGGCCCCTCCCACCGAACGGTGAAGGAGGGCCCCTGCGACCTGGCCGCCGGGCGGCCACTCAGTACGTGTAGAAGCCCTTGCCGCTCTTGCGGCCCAGGTCGCCGGCGGTGACCATGCGCTGGAGCAGCTCCGGCGGGAAGAACTTC
Organism: Micromonospora sp. NPDC023956; assembly: GCF_040639195.1. Taxonomy (NCBI): domain Bacteria; kingdom Bacillati; phylum Actinomycetota; class Actinomycetes; order Micromonosporales; family Micromonosporaceae; genus Micromonospora; species Micromonospora sp. NPDC023956. The sequence goes on along the minus strand of NZ_JBEZZN010000007.1, from coordinate 172,916 downwards.
TCGTCGGCGGTGTCGGTGTAGATGTTCTTCGCCGCGTGCATCAGCACGTCCACGCCGGTCAGGTCGGTGGTGGCCAGCGGCCCCATGGCGTGGCCGAAGCCCAGCCGGCAGGCGGTGTCCAGGTCCTCGGCGGAGACCACCCCGGACTCGACCAGCTTGACCGCCTCGACCACCAGCGCGGCGATCAGCCGGGTGGTGACGAAACCGGCGATGTCCCGGTTGACGACCACCACCGTCTTGCCGACCTCCTCGGCGAAGGCCCGCGCGGTGGCCAGCGTCTCGTCGCTGGTCTTGTAGCCCCGGACCAGCTCGCAGAGGCGCATCATCGGCACCGGCGAGAAGAAGTGCGTCCCGACCACCGACTCCGGCCGCTCGGTCACCGCGGCGATCTGGGTCACCGGGATCGCCGAGGTGTTGGTGGCCAGCACCGCGTCCGCCTTGCAGATCTTGTCCAGCGCCCGGAAGACCTCGTGCTTGATCTCCAGCCGCTCGAAGACCGCCTCGACGACGATGTCCGCGTCGGCGACAGCCTCCAGGTCGGTGGTCGGGGTGATCCGGCCGAGCGTCGCCTCGACGTCCGACGCCTCGATCCGGCCCTTCTCGGCGAACTTCTCCAGCGACTTCCGGATCCCGGCGACACCGCGTGCGGTGGCCGCGTCGTCCAGGTCCCGCAGGGTCACCTGCCAGCCCGCCTGCGCCGCCACCTGGGCGATGCCCGAACCCATCAGCCCGGCCCCGACGACCGCGAGTCGACCCGCCATCTGCTTTTCTCCCTCGCCTGGTGTTGAGTGCTCTTCCCAGCACCCTAGTGGGCGTTCCTTAGCGAAGGTTAAGGCCGACCGGTCGCGGGCCGGTCGGCACCGGCGTCGGGTGCCGCGACACGGACGTCCGGCGCGACGTCGGGTGCCGCGACACGGACGTCCGGCGCGACGTCGGACGGCGCGACGCGGACGTCCCGGCAGGTCGGGTGGCCACCTTGCGGAGAGGCGCTCAGGGTCGGGCCACCCGTCGGACGGGTTCGGGGGTGCTCCGGAGCGTCGTCAGATGGTGAGGGCCGGTTCCTCGGGCGCCCGGTCCCGTTCGACCTCGACCCCGAGGGCCCGCAGGTCGGCGACGAAGTCGGGATAGCCCCGGTCCACGTGGTGCACGTGGGAAACCTCGGTGTCCCCTACGGCACAGAGTCCCGCGATGATCAGGCCGGCCCCGGCCCGGATGTCGGTGGCGCGCACCGGTGCTCCGGAGAGCTGTTCCCGGCCACGTACCACCGCGTGATGACCGTCGGTCTTGATGTCCGCGCCGAGCCGCATCATCTCGTTGGCGAACATGAACCGGCCGTCGAAGATGTTCTCGGTGATCAGGGACGCCCCGTCGCTGACCGAGGCGAGCCCGATCGCCATCGGCAGCAGGTCGGTGGCGAAGCCCGGGTACGGCAGGGTCACCACGTCCACCGCGGTCGGTCGGTCGTCCATCCGGACGCGGAAGGTGTCCCCCCGGGTCTCCACCAGGCCCCCGGCGGCGACCAGCTTGTCCAGCGCGACCTCCAGAAAGGCCGGGCTGACCCCGGTGACCGTGACGTCCCCCCGGGTCATCGCCGCGCCGAAGGCCCACGTCCCGGCGACGATCCGGTCCCCCACCGTGGCGTGCCGGACCGGGGCCAGCTCCGGTACACCCTCGATCTCGATGGTCGAGGTCCCCTCGCCGGAGATCCGCGCGCCCATTCGGATCAGCATCGAGCAGATGTCGACGATCTCCGGCTCGCGGGCCGCGTTCTCGATCACCGTCCCACCCCGGGCGAGCACGGCCGCCATCACCAGGTTCTCGGTCGCGCCGACGCTGGGGAAGTCGAGGACGATCTCGGCACCGTGCAGCCCGTGCGGGGCGGCGGCGATGACGAAGCCGTGCTCGCCGGAGATCTCGGCGCCCATCCGGGTGAGTCCGGAGACGTGCATGTCGAGCCCTCGGGAGCCGATCGCGTCGCCGCCCGGGTGCGCCACCCGGACGTACCCCCGGCGGGCGAGCAGGGGGCCGAGCACGCAGATGGAGGCACGCAACCGGCGTACCAGGTCGTAGTCGGCGTCGGAGCCGGGCTGCTCCGGCACGTCGATGGTGACCGAGCGGGACCGGGCCACCCCGCCGTACGCGACCATCGGATCGACCGGGTCGTCGTCGTGGAAGTGGACGCCGCAGCCGAGCCGGCGCAGCACCTCCCCCATGATCGCGATGTCGGTGATCCGGGGGACATTGGTGATCATGCTCCGTCCGGGGGCGAGCAGCGCGGCGGCCATCAGTTTCAGGGCGGAGTTCTTCGCGCCGACGACGTGCACCGTTCCGCCGAGCCGGGCCCCGCCCCGGACCCGGATCACGTCGACGTCTCTGCTGGCCAGATCGCCCGCGTCGCCGGGCCCGGGGGCCACCCGGGTCGGGACGGCCGGCTCCGGCCGGGCCGGCATCATCAGGTCAGGTATCCGTAGGCTGTGCGTCATGGCCGTCCACCTCACGCGCATCTACACCAGGGCCGGCGACGCCGGCACGACCAGGCTGAGCAACAACGAGCAGGTAGCGAAGACCGATCCCCGGATCGCGGCGTACGCCGACGTCGACGAGTGCAACGCGGCGATCGGGGTGGCGCTGGCCCTGGGCCAGCTACCGGACGAACTGCGGTCGGTGCTGGCCTCGATCCAGAACGACCTCTTCGACGTCGGCGCCGACCTGGCCACCCCGGTCGAGCCGGAACCGGAGTACCCGCCGCTGCGGGTGACCGAAGGGTACGTGGAGCGCCTGGAGGGCTGGTGCGACGAGTTCAACGCACGCCTGGGCAAGCTCGACTCCTTCATTCTCCCCGGCGGAACCGCCGGCGGGGCGTTGCTGCACGTGGCCCGGACCGTCGCCCGACGCGCCGAGCGGACGGCGTGGGCTCTGGTCAGCCACGATTCCGAACGAACCAGCACCCTTCCGGCAAAGTATCTCAACCGGCTCTCCGATCTGCTCTTCATCCTGTCAAGAACGGCAAATCCGGACGGAGACGTGCTATGGGTTCCCGGCGGTAAGCGCTGACCCGCCCTCCACGTCCCGCCCTGGCCGGCTGACCACCGGCCGGCGGCGGGGAGCCTCGCGGCCGGGGCCGGACCCGTCCCCGCCCGGGTCCGGGTACCCGGCCTGGCCGCGCCCATCCGTCCGGCCCGGTTCCGGCCCGGCGCACCGACGGTTTCCGGGCGGTGAGCGCCTCCGGGCGTGCGGCACCCGGGGCTGACACGGGCACCACCCGGGCTGACACGGGCACCACCCGGGACGGTCCAGCGCGTCAACGGGGGGTTACTGGCTCAACCGTGGCCACGACCTGCGCAACGGGAACCGTGGGAACTGTCCGCGTCGTGGCCGGGGAACACAGGCCACCGACACCGGCCGGTCAGGCAGCGGGGCGGGCGGCAGCGGCCGCTCAGGCGGCGGGCCAGTCCTGGTGGGCCAGACGCGGCGAGGCCGCCCCGGGTGGGGCGGCCTCGAGCCAGGAGGAGAATCCGGTGACCGTGGACCGCTCCATGGCGATCTCGATCGGGGTCTGCTGACTCGTACAGCTCAGGATCACCCAGTCGGCGGGCATGGAGAAACGTTCCTGGCCCTCGGGGAGCCGCCGTCGACGGACCACCAGGGTCTCCCGGCAGAGCACCCGCTTGGGGCGGATCGCGAAGCTGAACATCCGGTACCAGCGGAGTTCGTCACCGGCGAACCGGCCGAGGCCGGGTGACCAGCCCCGACCGTCGAGCATGGTGGAAACCCGGACGTGGAGTCGGATGGTGCCGCCGGTGCGGGTCACCAGGGCCCGCCGGAGGAAGAGGATCAGAGCCGCCGCGACCAGGACGGCGAGGCCGATTCCGAACCCTTCCAGGATCTCCATCGGCGGTACGGCTCAGCGGCTCTGCGCGCCGGAGACCGGGGTGGCGCTCTCGGCGAGCACCGTCACGCCCTCCCGGCTGACCGAGAGGAATCCGCCGGCCACCTCGTAGGCGACCTGTCCGCCGCCGGGCAGCTTGATCCGGACCTGGCCGGGCTCGGCGAGCTGGCCGAGCAGGGGTGCGTGGCCGGCCAGGACACCCAGCTCGCCCTCGGTCGTCCGGGCGACGAGCATCTCGGCCTCGCCGGACCAGACCTTCTCCTCGACGGCTACGAGCTCGACGTGAAGCTGCTGTGCCACGCTGTCTCCTTGCTGCGGCGGGCGGTTGGCAGAAGTCTAGTCGCGCGCCCCCTGCCCCCCTAACGCGGGTACCGAGAGCTGCGACACTCCCTACTTGGTCTTGTTCTGGAAATCGGGGTGTTCGAGCATGAACGCGTCGACCGTCCCGTTGTGCAGGGAGGCGAAGAAGTCGTCCGCCCCGGCCAGGAAGCGCTCGCCCCGGTAGGCCGAGCCGGTACCGATGCCCTCCGCCGGCAGCTTGACCATCTGGATCGAGTCCGGTCGCAGGTTCTTGAGGGCGAACGCGAAGTCGACGATGCTGTTGCCCCGGCCGCTGAAGATCAGCGACTCGCCGGCAGCCCGGAGCACCCGGTCCAGCTTGATCGGGTTGGTCACCACGTCCGCGCTGAACGCCTGGCTCGCCATCGCCTTGACGAACTGCTGCTGGTGGCGCTGGCGGCCGTAGTCGCCGTCCGGCACGCCGTTCTTCGGGTAACGCTGCCGGACGTAGTCCAGCGCCTGCCACCCCTCGAGCCGGTGGGTGCCCTTCTCGTAGACCGCCTGCGGGCCGAGGTAGCCCCCGCCGCCCGGCCGGAGTTCGCGGTGGGTGCCGTCCGGCTCGCGGTGCTCGGAACGCACCTCGCGCTCGATGTACATCTCGACGCCGCCCATCGCGTCGACGATCTTCTTGAAGCCGCTGAAGTTGATGATCGCCCCGGCGTCGAAGCGGGCGATACCGGTCTCCTGCTGAATGGTCTTGGCGAGCAGTTCGAAACCGAGGTTCGCGTCCGGGTTCCGACCGGAGACCCGGCTGCCGTACGACATGGCGGCGTTGAGCTTGTCGGTGCCCCCGTCGAACCCGGACTTGCTGAACGCGGGGATCTCCACGCGCAGGTCACGCGGCATGGAGAAGAGGTACGCCCGGTCCAGCTCGGCCGAAATGTGCATGATCATGATCGAGTCGGCGAGCGGGGGATCCGTCGGCTTGCGGGGATCCACCCCGACCAACAGGATGTTGAGCGGCCCCTTGATCTCCTTGCGGCGCTCCTGCGCCCCGGCCGCGTTGTCACCGAAGAGGTCACCCTTGCCGACCGAGCCTTCGTACCGGCTGAGCAGGGCCTCGTAGCCCACCAGCACGGCACCGCTGAGCATCAGCAGCACGGTGCCGAACACCGTGCACAGTCGCGCCCAGCGGGGCACTCCCGCCCATACGGACGACTTCGCGCCCCGCTTACCGCTCCGAGCCACGTGTATCTCCATTCGACACGCCCATGAGGAGGAAGCGGGCGCAAGCCACCTGATCAAACGTGGAAGTCAACGCTGAAGACGTGAATGTTGCGGGATCGACGGTACCTCGCCGGTACGGCAACTGTCGCATCGAGCGGCGTGGGCCTGTCAACTCGACACGCGGAACGACCGAGGCCGCCCCGGCGAACCGGGACGGCCTCGGACAAAGCTGACCGGACGGTCAGACTGACCGGTGGGTCAGTCCTCCTTCATCAGCTCCGCTGCCTTGCGCTCCAGGTCCTCGAGGCCGCCGCACATGAAGAAGGCCTGCTCGGGGAAGTGGTCGTACTCGCCCTCGCTGATCTTCTTGAACGCCTCGATGGTCTCCTGGATCGGGACCGTCGAACCCGGCACGCCGGTGAACTGCTCGGCGGCGTAGGTGTTCTGCGACAGGAAGCGCTCGATCCGACGGGCCCGGCCGACGGTGAGCTTGTCCTCCTCGGAGAGCTCCTCGATACCGAGGATCGCGATGATGTCCTGCAGGTCCTTGTACTTCTGGAGGATCCGCTTGACCTCGGTCGCGACCGCGAAGTGCTCGGCGCCGACGAACTCCGGGGCGAGGATCCGGGACGAGGACGCCAGCGGGTCCACCGCCGGGTAGATGCCCTTGTCGGAGATCGACCGCTCCAGGTTGGTGGTGGCGTCGAGGTGGGCGAACGTGGTGGCCGGGGCGGGGTCGGTGTAGTCGTCCGCCGGCACGTAGATCGCCTGCAACGAGGTGATGGCCTGGCCCCGGACGGAGGTGATCCGCTCCTGGAGCTCGCCCATCTCGTCGGCCAGGGTCGGCTGGTAGCCCACCGCGCTCGGCATCCGGCCGAGCAGGGTGGAGACCTCGGAACCGGCCTGGGTGAAGCGGAAGATGTTGTCGATGAAGAGCAGCACCTCCTGCTTCTGCACGTCGCGGAAGTACTCCGCCATGGTCAGCGCGGAGAGGGCGACCCGCAGCCGGGTGCCCGGCGGCTCGTCCATCTGGCCGTAGACCAGCGCGGTCTTGTCGATGACGCCGGACTCGGTCATCTCGGCGATGAGGTCGTTGCCCTCACGGGTCCGCTCCCCCACGCCGGCGAAGACCGAGGTACCACCGAAGTTCCGGGCCACCCGGGTGATCATCTCCTGGATGAGCACCGTCTTGCCCACGCCCGCGCCACCGAACAGGCCGATCTTGCCGCCCTTGACGTACGGGGCGAGCAGGTCGATGACCTTGATGCCGGTCTCCAGCATCTCGGTCTTCGGCTCCAGGTCCGCGAAGGCCGGGGCCTTGCGGTGGATGCCCCAGTAGTCGTCGGGCTGGAGGGTCTCGCCCTCGGGCAGGTTGAGGCACTCACCGATGGCGTTGAACACGCGGCCCTTGACCGCGTTGCCCACCGGCACGGTGATCGGCGAGCCGGTGTCGCGTACCCCGGCCCCCCGGACCAGGCCGTCGGTCGGCTGCATCGAGATCGCGCGGACCAGGTTGTCGCCCAGGTGCTGAGCGACCTCCAGGGTCAGCGTCTTCTCACCGCCGGAGAGCGTCACGTCGACGTGCAGGGCGTTGAACAGGGCCGGCATGGCGTCGCGCGGGAACTCGGCGTCGACGACCGGGCCGATGACCCGGACCACGCGACCCGTGGCCGTCTTGGTCTCAGCTGGTCCACCAGCAACTGCGGAAACAGTCATCACACTTCACTTCCCGACGCGGCGAGCGCGTTCGCGCCGCCGACGATCTCGCTGATCTCCTGGGTGATTCCGGCCTGGCGGGCCGAGTTCATCTCCCGCGTGTACTTCTCGATCATCTCTTCGGCGTTGTCGGTGGCGCTCTTCATCGCCCGCCGCCGCGCGGCCGACTCGCTCGCCGCCGACTCCAACAGCGCCGCGTAGATCCGCGTGTTGATGTACTTCGGCAGCAGCGCGTCGAGCAGCGCCTCCGCATCCGGCTCGAACTCGTAGGCCGGCAGCAGACCCTCGGACCGGGGCCGGTCCTCGATCTGCATCGGACCGATGACCTTCGCCACCGGGACCTGGGTGATGAGGGACTTGAACTCGGTGTAGACGATGTGCAACTCGTCCACGCCGCGCACGCCGTCCGGCCCGGCCCCGCCGTCGACGTCGTCCGCACCGGCCGCGAACGCCCGGATCAGGGTCTCGCCCACCTCGCGGGCGGAGGCGAAGTCCGGCTGCTCGGAGAAGCCGGTCCAGCTCGCCTCGACCGGCCGGTTACGGAACCGGTAGAAGCCGACGCCCTTGCGACCGATGACGTAGAGCACCGGCTCCTTGCCCTCGGCCTGCAACCGGGAGACCAGCGACTCCGCCATCCGGATCGCGTTGGAGCTGTAACCGCCGGCCAGGCCCCGGTCGGAGGTCACCAGCAGGACGCCCGCCCGCCGCACCCGCTCGCGCGGGGTGAGCAGCGGGTGGTCGATCCGCGCGTTGGAGGCCAGCGCCGTGAGCACGCCGGTGATGGCCTGGGCGTACGGCAGGGAAGCCGCCACCCGGGTCTGGGCCTTGGCGATGCGGCTCGTGGCCACGAGCTCCATCGCCTTGGTGATCTTCTTCATCCCCTTCGCCGAGCGGATCCGTTGACGAAGAACGCGTACCTGGGCCGCCATGAGTCAGCCCTACTGCTTCTCGACGTCGTCGCCGCTGTAGCGGGTGACCTTCTCGCGGCCCACCTCGCCCTCCAGCGGCTTGGCCGGGGCCTCGTTGATCCGGCGCTCGCCCTCGTTGCCGAGGAAGAGCTGCTTGAACTCGGTGATCGCCCGGTCCAGCGAGCCGATGATCTCGTCGTCCCACTTGTTGTCGGCGATACCGGCCAGGACGCCCTCGTGCTTGTGCCGCAGGTGCTGGAGGAACTCCGACTCGAAGCGGCGGACGTCGCCCACCGGGATGTCGTCCAGCTTGCCCTCGGTGCCGGCCCAGACCGAGACGACCTGCTCCTGCACCGGGTACGGCGAGTAGTTCGGCTGCTTGAGCAGCTCCACCAGGCGGGCACCGCGCTCCAGCTGGGCCCGGGAGGCCCGGTCCAGGTCGGAGGCGAAGGCGGCGAACGCCTCCAGCTCGCGGTACTGGGCCAGGTTGAGCCGCAGCGAGCCGGCGACCTTCTTCATCGGCTTGACCTGGGCGGCACCACCCACCCGGGAGACCGAGGTACCGACGTTGATCGCCGGCCGGACGCCCTGGTTGAAGAGGTCGGTCTCGAGGAAGATCTGACCGTCGGTGATCGAGATGACGTTGGTCGGGATGAAGGCCGAGATGTCGTTGGCCTTCGTCTCGATGATCGGCAGACCGGTCATCGAGCCGCCGCCCAGCTCGTCGGAGAGCTTCGCGCAGCGCTCCAGCAGCCGGGAGTGCAGGTAGAAGACGTCACCCGGGTACGCCTCACGGCCCGGCGGACGACGCAGCAGCAGCGAGACCGCGCGGTACGCCTCGGCCTGCTTGCTCAGGTCGTCGAAGACGATCAGGACGTGCTTGCCGCCGTACATCCAGTGCTGCCCGATGGACGAGCCGGTGTAGGGGGCGAGGTACTTGAAGCCGGCCGGGTCGGACGCGGGCGAGGCGACGATGGTGGTGTACTCCATCGCGCCCGCCTCCTCCAGGATGCCCTTGATCGAGGCGATCGTGGAGGCCTTCTGGCCGATGGCGACGTAGATGCAGCGGACCTGCTTCTTCGGGTCGCCGGTGCGCCAGTTGTCCCGCTGGTTGAGGATGGTGTCCAGCGCGACCGTGGTCTTGCCGGTCTTCCGGTCACCGATGATCAGCTGCCGCTGACCCCGGCCGATCGGCGTCATGGCGTCGACCGCCTTGATGCCGGTCTGGAGCGGCTCCTCCACGGACTGCCGGGACATCACGTTCGGGGCCTGGAGCTCCAGCTCACGGAAGCCCTCGTTGGCGATGTCGCCCAGGCCGTCGATCGGCTGGCCGAGCGCGTTGACCACGCGGCCGAGGAAGGCGTCGCCGACCGGCACCGAGAGCACCCGGCCGGTGCGCTTGACGCGCTGGCCCTCCTCGAGCTTGGCGGAGTCGCCGAGGACGACGACACCGATCTCCCGGACGTCGAGGTTCAGCGCCACGCCGAGCGTGCCGTCCTCGAACTCCAGGAGCTCGTTGGTCATGGTCGAGGGGAGGCCCTCGACGTGGGCGATACCGTCACCGGTGTCGGCGACGGTGCCGACCTCCTCGCGGGAGACGTCGGGCGAGTAGGAGGAGACGTAGCGCTCCAGGGCGCCGCGGATCTCCTCCGTCGAGATGGTCAGCTCGGCCATCCTCTGCTTCCTTAAGTATCAGGGGCCCGGGATACCTAGTACCGACCGGTCCGAATGGCGTCTGTCATTCAGGGCGCTGAGCGGCGGGGCTGGTCAGCGCTTCGCGAGCGCGTTGCGGGTCTCGTTGAGGCGGCGCAGGACCGTGCCGTCGTACAGGTCGGAACCGACCCGCACGCTCACCCCACCGAGGATCTCGGGGTCCACCGTCTGCTTGATGGAGACCTCCCGACCGTATATCGCGGCGAGGCGGGCACCCAGTCGGCGCTCCTCGTCCTCGGTCAACGGGGCCGCCACCGTCACGTAGGCGATCTGCCGCTCCCGACGCTCGCCGACCAGCTCGACCAGTCGGGTGAGCGCACCGGTGAGGGAGCGCCCGCCGAACCCGTTGAGCGCCACCTCGACGAGGCGGAGGGTGACCGGACGGGCCTTGCCGGCGAGCAGGTCCCGGGCCAGGGCGGCCCGCTGCTCGGCCGAGGCCGTCGAGTCGCCCAGCGCTGCGGCGAGCGCCGGCTCGGCGGCGACCACCTGACCGAAGCGGAACAGCTCGTCCTCGACCTCGGCCAGGTCGCCGGCGGCGTCGGCGCTGGCCAGCAGCGCCTCCACCCCGAGCCGTTCGGCGCCGTCGAGCAGTTCCGACGGTGCCGACCAGCGGCCGGAGACCAGGGTGGCCAGCAGGTCGAGCGCACCCGCGTCGATCTTGCCCCGCAGCATGTCGCCGAGGAGCCCGGCCCGGTCCGCGCCGGACCGGGCCGGCTCGGAGAGCGCCCGGCGCAGCCGGGGCTCCCGCCGCAGCAGGGCCGCCACGGCGAGCAGGTCGTCCGCCGTGGCGACCACGGCGTCCGGCTGCACGCCACGCGCGTACGTCGCCAGGTGCTCGTCGGCGGCCCGGTACGACTCCCGGCTGGCGGCCTGCATCAGCGGGCCCCCGTGCTCTCGAGGTCGGTGAGGAACCGCTCGACGGTGCCCTTGCGACGGGCCTCGTCGGCCAGCGACTCGCCGACGATCTTGCTGGCCAGCTCGACCGCGATGGTGCCGACCTCCGTGCGCAACTCACGCACGATGGTGGCCCGCTCGGCGGCGAGCTGCTCCTTGCCGGCCGCGATGATCCGGTCGGACTCCTCGCGCGCCTTGGCGAGGACGTCCTGCCGGATGCCCTCCGCGTCGGCACGGGCGTCGTCCCGGATCTTGGCGGCGTCGGTGCGCGCCTCGGCGAGCTGCGCGCGGTACTGCTCGAGGAGCTGGTTCGCCTCGGCCTGGGCGGCCTCGGCGCGCTTGATGCCACCCTCGATGGCGTCGACCCGGGCCTGGTACATCGCTTCCATGCGGGGGAAGACGAACTTGCTCAGGACCCAGAGGACGAGGCCGAACGCGACGAGACCGACGATGATCTCAGCCAGGGGCGGGAGCAGGATGTTCCCGCCCTCTTCCGCTGCTAGGTACATGGACACTCCCCTTCGCCAGCGGCCGACCACGAGGGACCGGCCGGTTCAGCTGAACGCTGGCTGGGTCTCAGCCGCCGAGGGCGAACGCGAGGACCAGACCGAGCAGGGCGAGCGCCTCGACCACGGCGAAGCCCATGAACATGTAGACCCGGGTCAGGCCGGCGCTCTCCGGCTGGCGGGCGGTCGCCTGGATGTAGGCGGCGAACACCAGACCCACACCGATGCCCGGGCCGAGTGCCGCGATGCCATAGCCGATGACGTTGACGTTGCCTGAGATCTCGGCCAGGAACATGGTTGGTTTCCTCCTGCGGGGAACGCGTGACCGTCACGCGTTCGACTAGGTGAACTTTTCAGTTGTCGTACTCGGGGGGATGGAGCGGTGCGCGCCGACGCCTCAGTGCTCGTCGGCGAGCGAGGACTGCAGGTAGGTCGCGGTGAGCAGGGTGAACACGTACGCCTGCAGGATCAGGATGCCGAGCTCGAAGAAGGTCATCAGGATCGCCATGGCCCAGCTGAGCAGCGCGACCGGCTTGATGAAGATCGACTCCGCGTTGAGCAGCGCGACGCCGCCGAGGGTGAAGACCAGCAGGATCATGTGGCCGGCGAACATGTTGGCGAACAACCGGACCGCGAGGGTGACCGGGCGCAGCACCAGGTTCGACACGAACTCGATCGGCACCAGGATCGGCTGCACCCAGAGCGGTGCGCCGCTGACCCAGCAGCTGGCCTTGATGTAGCCGAGGAAGCCGTGCTTGCGGATGCCCACCCCGACGTAGACCAGCCAGCTGGAGGCGGCCAGCACGATCGGGAAGGCGATGTGCGAGCTCGGCGAGATCTGCGCGAACGGGACGATGCCCCAGAGGTTCAGCAGCAGGATGAAGACGAAGAGCGTGGCGAGGTAGGGCGCGAAGCGGACGCCCTTCTGGCCGATGATGTCCTTGGCGATGTTGTCCCGGGCCAGGCCGTAGACCGACTCGGCCAGCCACTGCCGCTTGGTCGGGACCAGCTGCGGGTTCCGGTAGCTGACCAGGAAGAAGAGGATGGCGATGGCGGCCGCGACCCAGACCAGCAGAGCGATCTTGGTGAAGGCCGGCTCCCAGGCCGTCCCCTCGAAGCCGGGAATCAGGCTGCGGTAGTTGAAGCTGTCAACGCCGGGGGGGAACTCCGCCGCCCGGATGTCCGCGGCGGCATAGGTCGGCAGCTCAGTCAACTCGAACCCTCCGTCGGTCGGGCATGGTCAGGCGCCCAGCCTCTTCATGGTCAGGTAGACCCCCGCAGCCGTGCCGCCGATCAGCCCGATCAGCAACCCGACGTTCGGAAGGTCCAGCCACCGGTCGACGAGCCAGCCGGCCCCGCCCCAGACGGCCATGCCGCCGAGCAGGTAACCGACCGCAGCCCAACCCGCGTCCACACCCTGGGGTGCGGAACGTTTGTCGGATCGGTCGTCGGCCATGACGGAGCGAACGGTATCAGCCGCTCGAATGAGGCTGTGAGTCACCCCCCGCACAACCTGGTCGTGTGGGTCAGGGAAGCCTCGACTGGCCGATAGGCTACGCCTGTCTCGCGCTTGACGAAACTCCATCCCCGGCGTGGCGACGGCAACCCGACAGCCGAATTCAGTCACCCGGTGTGTCCACCTGCGGACGATGATCGCGGAATGTCCACCAGACCTGGGCGGACACCCAGCCGATGGTCGCGACGATCATCGCGGCGGCCATCATCCGGATTCCGCCCCAGCCGGTGTCGACGACGCCGAACATCACCACCCCGAACAACAGGAACTTGGTGACGTACGTGGTGAGCCCGACGCTCATCACCAACTTCGGGTGCACGGAGTCGGCCCAGGCGATCGCCAGGCTCGACAGCGCGTAGCTGAAACTCACCAGGGCCACGCCGGCCGCCCCGCCGGCCGCCCCGACCGCACCGTCGACCAGCCAGCCGGTCCCGGTGGCGAGCACCAGCAGCACCGCGGAACTGAGCAGCGGCAGGACCAGGTGCCGCAGTCGCTGGCGGATCACCGGGGGTACGCCGGGAACTCGCGGACCAGCTCGGCCACCTCGCCGGCGATCGTGGTCAGGTCGCTCGACCCGGTGGGCCCGTCGGGGTCGGTCCGTACCGCCCGGGCGATCAGCGCGGCGATCCGTCCCATCTGCGGCTCGCGCATGCCCTGGGTGGTCACGCTGGGCGTGCCGATCCGGATCCCGGAGGCGACCATCGGCTTCTGCGGGTCGTACGGGATGGCGTTCTTGTTCAGCGTGATGCCGACGGCGTCGCAGCGCGCCTCGGCGTCGGCCCCGGTCACCCCGAACGGGCGCAGGTCGACCAGGACGAGGTGGGTGTCGGTGCCCCCGGAGACCGGACGCATCCCCTCGGCCGTCAGCCCGTCGGCGAGCGCCCGCGCGTTGCGGACCACCTGGTCGGCGTACGCCCGGAAGTCCGGCCGGGCGGCCTCGCGCAGCGCGACGGCCTTGGCCGCGACGGCGTGCATCAGCGGACCGCCCTGGGTGAACGGGAAGACCGCCTTGTCGATCCGGGCGGCCAGCGACTCCCGGCAGAGGATCATGCCGCCGCGCGGCCCGCGCAGCACCTTGTGCGTGGTCGCGCAGACCACGTCGGCGTACGGCACCGGCGAGGGTACGGCCCGCCCGGCGACCAGGCCGATGAAGTGGGCCGCGTCCACCATCAGGTACGCCCCGACCTCGTCGGCGATCTCCCGGAAGCGGGCGAAGTCGATCAGCCGGGGGTAGGCGGTCGCGCCACAGATGATCATCTTCGGGCGGTGGGCGAGGGCCAGTTCCCGCACCTCGTCGTAGTCGATCAGCTCGGTGTCCGGGCGGACGGTGTAGCCCACCGTGGCGAACCACTTGCCGGAGAAGTTCACCCGGCTACCGTGGGTCAGGTGACCGCCGTGCGGGAGGTCCATCGCCAGCACCGTGTCGCCCGGCTGCACCAGGGCGGCGTACGCGGCCAGGTTGGCGCTCGCCCCGGAGTGCGGCTGGAGGTTGGCGTGCTCCGCGCCGAACAGCTCCCGCGCCCGGGTGATGCCGATCTCCTCGGCCCGGTCCACCTCGGCGCAGCCGCCGTAGTAGCGGCGACCCGGGTAGCCCTCGGCGTACTTGTTCGTCAGCGTCGAGCCGAGCGCGGCGAGCACCGCCGGCGAGGTGAGGTTCTCGCTGGCGATCAGTTGGAGGCCGCCGCGCAGCCGGTCCAGTTCGCCGAGCACCACCGACGCGATCTCCGGGTCGGTGGCGCTGAGCTGGTCGAAATCCGGCCCCCAGAAGGTGGGCGTCGCGTTGTCCACAACGCCAGAGTCTATGGGGCCGCAGACTGGAGACCATGAGATGCCTGGTCACCGGCGCCACCGGCTACATCGGCGGGCGGCTCGCGCCCCGACTGCTCGACCGGGGCCACACCGTGCGCTGCCTGGCCCGGTCCGCCGGGCGGCTGCGCGACGTGCCGTGGGCGACGCGGGCCGAGGTGGTGGAGGGCGACCTGCGCCGGCCGGAGACGCTGCCGGCCGCCTTCGCGGACGTCGACGTCGCCTACTACCTGGTGCACTCGCTCGGGCAGGACGGGTTCGAGGCCGCCGACCGGGAGGCGGCCACCCGGTTCGCCCAGGCGGCCCACGCGGCGGGCGTACGCCGGATCGTCTACCTCGGCGGGCCGGAACCGGCGGCGGGCGCCGACGCCTCCCCGCACCTGCGCTCCCGCAGCGAGGTGGGGCGGATCCTGCTGGCCAGCGGGGTGCCGACCGTGGTGTTCCGGGCCGCGGTGATCATCGGGTCCGGTTCGGTCTCGTTCGAGATGCTGCGGTACCTCACCGAACGGCTGCCGGTCATGGTCACCCCGAGCTGGGTACGCAACCGGATCCAGCCGATCGCGGTCCGGGACGTGCTGCGCTACCTGGTCGCCGCCGCCGACCTGTCGCCGGAGGTGCACCGGGCCTTCGACGTCGGCGGGCCGGACGTGCTCACCTTCGCCGCGATGATGCAGCGGTACGCCGCGGTGGCCGGGCTGCGCCACCGGATCATCCTGCCGGTCCGGCCCCTGACCCCGGCACTCTCCTCGCACTGGGTGGGCCTGGTCACGCCGGTGCCGAACCGGATCGCCCGGCCGCTGGTGGAGAGCCTGGTCCAGGAGGCGGTGGCCCACGAGCACGACATCGCGCGGTACGTCCCCGACCCGCCGGGCGGGCTGACCGGCTTCGACGAGGCGGTCCGGCTGGCCCTGGTGAAGGTCCGCCACGGCGAGGTGGAGACGCGGTGGTCCACCGCGAGCGGGCCGGACGCGCCGGCCGAGCCGTTGCCCAGCGACCCGGAGTGGTCCGGCGGCTCGGTCTACCTCGACCTCCGGGAACGTCGGGTCGACGCCCCGCCGGAGGCGCTGTGGCGGGTCGTCGAGGGGGTCGGCGGCGAGCACGGCTGGTACTCCTTCGGGCTGGCCTGGTCGCTGCGCGGGTGGCTGGACCGGCTGGTCGGCGGGGTGGGGCTGCGCCGGGGCCGGCGTGACCCGCAGCGACTCCACGTGGGCGAGGCGCTCGACTTCTGGCGGGTCGAGGAGATCGTCCGGGGTGAGCTGCTGCGGCTGCGGGCGGAGATGCGCCTGCCGGGCCGGGCCTGGCTGGAGATGCGCGTCGAGCCGACCGACGACGGCGGGAGCCGCTACACCCAACGCGCCGTGTTCCTGCCGCGCGGGCTGGCCGGGCACACCTACTGGGCGGCGGTCGCCCCGTTCCACGCGGTGGTCTTCGGCGGGATGGCCCGCAACATCGCCCGGGGCGCCGAGCAGGCCCCCCGCGCCGCCCCGGCCCCCCGGTGATCCGCGCGGGGACCGGAACCGGTCCTCCGGTGGCTGGCCCGGTCCCCGCCTCCGCGTGACCCGGACGTCGACCGGCGCCCTGCGGACGGCCGCCCGCCGGGAACGCGGACGGGCCCGCGCGCGGCCGGTCTAGTTCCCCGCGCGGCGGGCACCACCGGACCGGGCGATCGTCTCGCTGGGTGGCGTGAAGTCGCGGACCGGCTGGTTGCGCAGGGCGGCGGCGAGGATGTCGGCGACCCCGTCGACCATCTCGGCCTGCACCGCCCTGCCGGCCGGGTCGCGGGGGTCGTCCGGGTTGGTGGCCATCGCGGCGACCGCGAGCTGCGGGGTGGCGGCCACCACCGTCTCGGTGCCGTACCCCTCGGAGCTGCCGGTCTTGCCGATCACCGGTCGGCCGAGCCGCTCGCGCAGGCCGGCGGCGGTGCCACCGTCGCAACGGCCGAACGCCGACTGGTCGCCGACCGGGCAGCGGGCCGCGTCGGCCGCCGCGCGGGCCACGTCGGCGTCCAGCACCCGGCGGCAGTCCGGCCGGGCGTCGTCCAGGGGCCGACCGGCACGGTCGGTGATCGTGCGGACCGGCAGCGGCGCGCAGCGGACCCCCTCCGCGGCCACCGTGGCGTACGCGGTGGCCAGGTCGAGCGGGGTGGTGCCCGCGACGCCCAGCACGAACGGACCCCACTCCCGCGCGCCGTAGCGGGCCCGGTGGGCGTCCTCCTCGGCACGCAGCACGATGCCGAGCCGCTCGGCCATCTCCACCACCCGGTCCGCGCCGACCTGCTCCGTCAGCCAGACGAAGTACGTGTTGACCGACCGGCCGAACGCGGTCCACATCGTGCGTTCACCGTCCATCGACGGTGGGTCGGCGTTCGCCGGGCACCACCGTCCGTCACAGCTCGTCGGCCCGGAGACCGGCCACCGGGTGACGATCTTCGTCGGCGCGACGTACCGGGTGTCCAGGGGCGCGCCGGCCTCCAGAGCGGCCAGCAGGGCGAAGAGCTTGAAGGTCGAGCCGGCCTGGTAGCCGACGATGCCGTCGCCCCCGGCGACGAGCTGGTTGACGGTGTCGGGGCGGTTCTGCTGCCCGGCCGGGTTCGGGCCGAGGCCGTAGCCACGGTTGACCGCCATCGCGAGGACCCGCCCGGTGCCCGGTTGCACCACGGCGGTGGGCAGCGCGTGCGGGCTCTGCGTGTCGTACACCGCCAGCACCCGCTGCTGCGTCTCACGTTGCACGTCCGGGTCGAGGGAGCTGACGATCCGGAAGCCGCCCCGGCGCAGCGTCCGCTCCCGCTCGTCCGGCGACCCGCCGAACGTCGGCTGCGCCTTCCACCAGTCGGTGAAGTAGTCGCAGAAGAACCCCCAGTCGTCACGCCCCTCGGGCACCGCCGCGCAGTCGTCGGGCTCCACGCTCGGCTTCAGGGCGATCCCTTCCGCCCGGGCCCGGTCGGCCTCCGCGGCGCTGACCGCACCGGTTTCCACCAGCCGGTCCAGCACGTACCCCCGCCGCTCCAGCGCCGCGTCGGCGTCGCCGTGGATCGGGTCGTCGGTGTGCGGCGACTGGACCAGCCCGGCGAGCAACGCCGCCTCGGCCAGGGTGAGGTCGGCCGGGGACGTGGAGAAGTAGCGCCGGCTGGCCGCCGCGACGCCGTACGCGCCGGAGCCGAAGTAGACGATGTTGAGGTAGCGGCCGAGGATCTGGTCCTTGTCGAGTTCGCGTTCGAGGGCGAGGGCGTACCGGATCTCCTGGATCTTGCGGGCGGTGGTGATCTCGGTGGCGGCCCTGCGCTGCGTCTCGCTCAGGGTCGGATCGCTGCTCAGCACGTTCCGGACGTACTGCATGGTCAGCGTGGAGGCACCCTGCCGGACCGGGCCGTCGCCCTGGTTGGCGGTGAACGCGCGGGCGACCCCGCGCAGGTCGACCCCGCTGTGGTCGTAGAAGCGGGCGTCCTCGGCGGCGAGGATCGCCTGCCGCATCACCGGGGCCACCTCGGTCAGCGGCACGTCGGCGCGGTTCTCCTCGAAGAAGGAGGTGATCAGGGTGGTGCCGTCGGCGGCGTAGAGCGTGGAGCGCTGGGCGGTGGGGGGCGTGACCAGGTGCTCGGGCAGCTGCGCGTACGGCGCGGCGAGCGTGGAGAAGCCGAGCCCGAGCACCAGCGCGAGCGGCAGGGCCGCCGCGGCGAGCACCACCCCGGCCAGCGTGCCGGCGATCACGACGGTCAGCAGCTTGTGCAGACGGGCCTGGGTCATCCGCTCTCCCGGAGCAGGAGCTGGGCTAGGACCCGTCCAGAATGGCCCGCACCGACCCACCGGGGTCGCGCTTTCCACTAATCAGCATAAAATTCGCAGAACACCACAAATTACGACACAATTCGAGTCAGCTCAGGGCAGCAGAACCGCCGCGAGCGGTTGCACCGTCTCCTCGATCTCGTCGGCTACCCGGATGAAACACTGGTCGCCCCGACCCCACGGGTCGTCCAGGTCGTCACCGGGCAGCGCGGCGGCGCCCCCACGCGCGGCGTGGACCGCCGCGACCAGGGCGGTCCCCCGGGCGTACACGGCCTCCGGGGACGCCTCGGCCGGCGGCAGGCCGGCGGCGTCCACCCCGCCGAGCAGCCGGCCGAACTCACCCATCACGAACGTCCGCACGGCGGCGTCCGGGCGCAGCGCCACCACGTACTCCTGCTGGTCGGCGGTGGCGGTGAGCACCAGGTCGGCGGCGTCGATCTGGTCCGACCGCAACCGGCGGGCGGCGAACCCGGCGCTGTCCCCACCCCGGGCGGCGACCTGTCGGGCCGCCGGCGGGTTCATCTCCGCCCCGACGTGCCAGCCGCCGGTGCCGGCGCTGTGGCTGTAGAGCAGGTCGTCGACCCGCGCCGGGTCGAGCGCGCGCCGGCCGAGCCGCTCCCGGACGGCCAGCACGAGCAGGCGTTCCGCCATCGGCGACCGGCAGATGTTCCCCATGCAGACGTGCAGGACGGTGAAGGGCGGCACCTACGCCACCTGGCTCTCGATGTCGGGCACCACGTCGCGCAGCTCGGTCAACGAGATGGCGCCCTCCCGCACCACCTGCGGCACCTCGCCGGTCAGGTCGATGATCGTGCTGGGCACCGGATCCGGGCAGGGCCCGGCCTCCAGGTAGCAGCGGACCGCGTACGCGAGCTGGTCACGCGCCTGCTCGGCGGTGAGCGCCGCCGGCTGGCCGGTCTTGTTCGCCGAGGAGACCGCCATCGGGCCGGTCTCCCGCAACACCTCCAGCGCCACCGGGTGCAGGGGCATCCGCACGGCGACCACGCCGTTGGTCTCCCCCAGGTCCCACTGGAGGCTGGGCGAGTGCTCCACGACGATGGTCAGCGGCCCCGGCCAGAACGCCTCGACCAGGTCGCGGGCCGCCCGGGGCAGGGTGAACACCAGCCCGTCCAGGGTGTGCCGGGAACCGATCAGCACCGGCGGCGCCTGCCGGCCCTGACCCTTCGCGTCCAGCAGCGCCTTCACCGCGAACGGGGTGAAGGCGTCCGCGCCGACCCCGTACACCGTGTCGGTCGGCAGGACGACCAGTTCGCCATTCTTGACGGCCTCGATCGCCGCGGCGATGCCGCGGTCCCGATCGGCCAGCGACCGGCAGTCGTAGAGCATCACGAGGAGCCAGTCTGCCACGCCGGGGCCGGAACGTGGTCGGGGCGGCGCAGCGCGGTGGTGAAGCGGGGGCGACCGGCGAGGTCGACATGGCCGGTCACGGCGTCGAACCGGCCGTCGGCGATGATCAGCTCGGGTACCGCCTGGCCGTGCGTGTCGTCGTGCTCGACCGCCAGCGCCCCGCCCGGCCGGAGCAGCCGGGCCGCCCGCGCGACCACCGGCCGGACCACGGCCAGGCCGTCCCCCCCACCGAAGACCGCCTCCGCCGGGTCGTGACCGGCCACCTCCGGCGGTACGGCGGTCCCGGCCGGCACGTACGGCGGGTTGCAGAGCAGGACGTCGACCCGGCCGGCCAGCTCGTCGAGGAGCCCGGGAACCGTGACGTCCGCCTCGACCACCTCGATCGGCCGGTCCCCGGCGGCGGCCCGCTCCGCCGCGTTGCGCCGCAGCCAGACCAGTGCCGCCGCCGACCGCTCGACGGCCACCACCCGGGCCGCCGGCACCTCCTGGGCGACCGCGAGCGCGACCGCGCCGGAGCCGCTGCACAGGTCCACCACCAGCGGCTCGGCACTCCCCCGGGCCCGGGTGATCCCCCATTCCACCAGCAGCTCGGTCTCCGGGCGGGGGACGAAGACACCCGGGCCGACCGCCAGCTCCAGGTGCCGGAAGCCGGCGGTCCCGGTCAGGTGCTGCAACGGCTCCCGGGCCGCCCGACGCGCCACCAGACCGTCCAACCGGTCGAGCTGGTCGGGCGTGAGGCCGTCGACCAGCAGCAGCCGCCCCCGGGGCACCCCGAGCACGTGGGCGGCGAGCAGTTCCGCCTCGGCGCGGGGGGCGTCGACACCCGCCCCGGCGAGGATCCGGGTCACCCGGGCGAGCACCGGCGGGCACGGGTGTCGGTTGTTCGTCCCTTCGGACGGCTGTTGCGGCGTGACAGTCACGACATAATCATGAAGCGTCGCGCACGTCACCCCGAACAGGCGCGTCCTTCTCCGGTGCGCCCCGTGGCGTCGACCGGTCGTCGGGCGTGACACACCGGGTGTGTCACCGAGCGACCACGGTGCGGCGCCGGAGTCGGCGCGGACGGGAGGCTGCGGGTGGGTTGGCTCGACCGGGTCACCGACCAGGTTGACGCTCTCACGAAGGCGCGCGACCTCCAGGAGGCGAGTCGGTCCGCCGAGGCGTGCGTCCTTCTCGACCAGGTGATCCGCACCACCGCCGACCCGTTCGCACGGGCCGACGCCCGGGTCCAGCGGCTCTCCGCGCTGATCAACCTCGGTCGGACCGCCGAGTTCACCCGGGCCATCGAGGAGGCCTCCACCGCCGTCCGCGACCTCGCCGAGCCGTACCTGCACGGCCACCTGCACGCGCTGGCCGCGCTGGCCGCGCACCACCAGGGCGCCCTCGACCGGTGCGTCACCCACCTGGTCCGGGCCGCCCGGATGCTCGACGCGGTGGAGGACCCGGACCGGGACACCGCGTGGGGCTGGCACGACCTGGCGATGACGTACTCCTACCTCAGCTTCCACGGGTACGCGCTGACCGCCATCGAGAAGGCCCGGCAACTCGGGCTGGCCGCCGGCATCCCCGAGGAGACGTTCGCCGCACCCGGCATCCGGCTGCGCAACGCGGTCGCCCTCGACCACAACGGCGACAGCGACGGCTGCCTGCGGGTGCTCCGGGACATCGCCACCGACCTGGACCGCTTCCGCCGTACCGGGCGGGCCGGCCGGCTGCGTCCGAGCAGCCTCGCCGCGTACGGCTACACCGTCGCCCGCCGCGCCGCCCTCGGCGAGCCGATGGCGACGGACGGCGAGAACGACCCGGTCCGGCTGCTCGGGTTCGGCGGCGACAGCGCCCGCGCCCGCGACTTCCGTCAGCTCGGACAGGTCTGCCTGGCGATCGCCGGCGGCCGGCCGGTCGAGGCGGTCACCCGGCTGGACACCGCCTCGGTCTCCACCGAGACCCTCGGCGCGGCCGAAGCGGCCCGGCTGCGCAGCATCGCGCTGGGCACCGCCGGGGACCACGCCGGCGCGCACCGGGCCGACCGGATGGCCTTCCGGCTCGCCGCGCAGCGCAACGACCGCCTGCGGGACGTCTACATCGACGGCATCGCGGCCCGGATCGACCACGAGGAGATGCGTCGGGAGGCCGCCCGGTTCGAGGGTGAGGCGCTGACCGACCCGCTGACCGGGCTGCCGAACCGTCGCCGCCTGGAACGGCACATCGCCGGCATGGTCAACCGGGGCGAACGGCTGGTCATCGGCGTCTGCGACCTGGACGGCTTCAAGGCGGTCAACACCCGGCACGGCCACCACTCCGGCGACCTGGTGCTGCAACGGGTGGCCGGGGTGATCAACCGGGTGATGCGGCGTGGCGACTTCGTGGCCCGCTACGGCGGGGACGAGTTCGTGGTGGTGCTCGCCGGCACCGGGATCACCGAGGCGGCCGAGGTCTCCCGCCGGATCGACGCGGCCATCCGCACCGAGGACTGGGAGTCCGTGGTCCCCGGCACCCCGGTCCGGGTGACGATCGGCTTCGCCGAGGTCAACACGGCCGCGCCCCTGGGGCGGGACGCCATCCGCGCCGCCTTCGACGCCGCCGACCAGCAGATGCTGCGCGCCAAGGCCCGCTCCCGCCCCCGCTGACCCGCGCTCACCCCCGGCCGCACGCCGGCCGCGTGGCCGCCGGGGCCCCTCGTCGGCACGGAGCGATGGCCGGGAACCCCTGCTACCGCTTGCCGGGCCGGCTCAGCGGCGACCGAGTTCCGGGTCCCCGGCCAGGCGGGCGGCACGGTCGGCCTCGGTGAGGGCGTCGAGCACGCCGTCCAGCTCGCCGGCGAGAGCCAGGTCCAGGTTGTACGCGGTGTAGCCGATCCGGTGGTCGGTGATCCGGTTCTGCGGGAAGTTGTAGGTGCGGATCCGCTCGGAACGGTCGACGGTGCGCACCTGTGCCTTGCGGGCGTCGGAGGCGGCGGCGTCGGCCTGCTCCTGCGCGGCGGCGAGCAGCCGGGCCCGCAGGATCCGCATCGCCTGCTCCCGGTTCTGCAACTGCGACTTCTCGTTCTGGCAGGAGACCACGATCCCGGTCGGCACGTGGGTGATCCGGACCGCCGAGTCGGTGGTGTTGACCGACTGTCCACCCGGGCCGGACGAGCGGAAGACGTCGATCCGCAGGTCGTTCGGGTCGATCGTGACGTCGACCTCCTCGGCCTCCGGCAGCACCAGGACGCCGGCCGCGCTGGTGTGGATGCGGCCCTGCGACTCGGTGACCGGGACACGCTGCACCCGGTGCACGCCGCCCTCCCACTTGAGCCGGGACCAGACCCCGCTGCCGCCCTCCGGCACGCCCTTGGTCTTGATCGCCAACGACACGTCCTTGACCCCGCCCAGGTCGGAATCCTGCGCGTCGAGCACCTCGGTCAGCCAGCCGTGCCGCTCGGCGTACCGGGTGTACATGCGCAGCAGGTCCCCGGCGAACAGCGCGGACTCCTCACCGCCCTCGCCGGCCTTGATCTCGACGATCACGTCCTTGGCGTCGTGCGGGTCGCGCGGGATCAACAGCTCCGCCAGGCGCTCCTCCAGCTCGGGCAGGGCCGCCGCGATGGAGTCCGCCTCGGCGGCGAAGGACGGATCCTCGGCGGCCAGCTCCCGGGCCGCGACGAGATCGGCACGCGCCTGCGCCAACTCGCCGGCCGCCTTGTGCAGCGGCACCAGTTCGGCGTAACGCCGCCCGATCCGACGCGCCGTGCCCTGGTCGGCGTGGATGGCCGGGTCGGCCAGCCGCTTCTCCAGTTCGGCGTACTCGTCGAGAAGGTTCGCCAGGCGCTCACTGCTCATGCTCGTACTCCCTGCGGTTGGCGCGAATTCGGGCAGAGACGGACGACGCCCGCGCCCGGTGGTGAACCGGACGCGGGCGTCGAACGGACGGCTACTTGGCCTTCTTCGCCTGAACCTTGGCGTACTTCTGCTGGAACTTCGCGACCCGACCCGCGGTGTCGAGCACCCGCTGCTTGCCCGTGTAGAACGGGTGGCAGGCGCTGCACGTCTCGACGTGGATCGAGCCGCCCTTGGCGGTGCTGCGGGTGGTGAAGGAGTTGCCGCAGGAGCAGGTGACCGCGGTGGTCACGTACTCCGGGTGGATGTTGGGCTTCATGTCGCCTTCGGTCCTCTCGTGGGTGGTCGCCGGGTCGCCCGGCTGCGTAGGTCGGGCCTGCGCAGGGTCGGGCGTGAACCGGAACCGGTGGCCGATTGACCAGTGTGCCATGGGCTTGCGCCGACCCGGCAACCGGGCCGCACAGCTGCCCCAACACGGTCCGGACCACCCGCATTCCCGCCCGGGTCCGGACCATTACCGTGACCGGGTGACCCGTCTCATCGCCACCCGGGGGCTGCCGGCCGCCGGCAAGAGCACCTTCGCCCGGACGCTCCAGCCGTCGGTCGTCCGGGTCAACCGGGACGACCTGCGCCGCATGCTGCACGGTGCCCGACTCTTTACCCAGTGGGCGGAGGCCCAGGTCACCACCGCCCAGCGGGCACAGGTCGAGGCCCTGCTGCGGGCCCGGGTCGACGTCTGCGTGGACGACACCAACCTGCGGGCCCGCACCCTGCGGGAGTGGGCCCGGCTGGCCGCCCGGTACGGGGCGAGCTTCGAGGTGCACGACTTCACCGACGTCCCGCTCGAAGAGTGCCTGCGGCGGGACGCGGAACGGCCGGCCGAGGAGCGGGTCGGCGAGGAGGCCATCCGCCGCCTGCACGACCGTTTCCTGGCCAACCGTCCGCTGCCCCTGCCGGTGCCCGAGGCACCAGCGGGCGGGCCGGCCCGGGTGCGTCCCTCGACCCCGGAGCCGACGGAGGTCGTCCTGGTCGACATCGACGGTACGGTCGCGCTGAACGTCTCCCGCAGCCCGTACGACATGACCCGGGTCGGTGAGGACGTGCCGAACGAGGCGGTCGTCGCGGCGGTCCGGGCGATGCACGGGGCCGGCTACGGCGTGGTCTTCTGCTCCGGGCGGGACGCCTCCGCCCGCGCCGACACGATCGCCTGGCTGGACCGGCACGTCCGGGTGCCGTACCTGGCGCTGCACATGCGGGCGGTGGGCGACAACCGGAAGGACTCGATCGTCAAACACGAGATCTACGAGCGCGAGCTGCGCGACCGGTACCGGGTCGTCGGGGTCTTCGACGACCGCATGCAGGTGGTCCGGATGTGGCGGGAGCTCGGCCTGACCGTCTTCCAGGTCGCCGAGGGCGACTTCTGACCTCCGACCGCTCCCCCGGCACCGGCTGGTTGCCGATGCCGGGGCCGATGCCCGGTGGTCGCCGATGCCCGGTGGTCGCCGGGGTCCCCCGGTCACCCAGGAAGCGGTGACCGGGGACCCCGGGACGTACCTCAGGCGGCGCGGACCGCGGTGGAGGCGGCGGCGGTGAGGCGCAGGGTCGCCTCGGTCCGGACACCGTTGACGGTCACCGCGAGCAGCACCGAGCCGGCCGGCCGCAGCGCGGTGAGCGTGCCGGTGGCCGGGTCGAAGCGGGCCACGTGCCAGGGCTTCACCCCGGCGGCTGGGCCGACGTGGACGCTCGGTGACGCCGACCAGTCCGCGCTGACCGGCGCGGCCACCGGCACGGTACGACCACCGGGCTGGGTGATCGTCGCGGTGATCGTCGCCGGGGCACCGACCGCGACGGTGGCGGGGGCGGTCAGGGTGAGCCGGTCGACGTGCGCCCGGAACTCGGCGGCCACCCAGCGCGGTCCCTCGGCCAGCGGGTCACGGCGGGCCCGCTCGGCCTCCTGGCGGGTCACCGGGTCCACCCCGACCATCGTCCAGCCGGTGAAGCCGCCCTGGTCGGCGGGGCTGGACGGCCCCTTGCCGGCGTTGCCGTTGATCAGGAAGGGCACCCCGTCGACCCGGTCGGCGTGGAACGTGCCGACGTGTCCACCGACGAAGAGCGCGCCCTTGCCGGTGCGGTGCTGGAAGTCGGCCAGCCACTGCTCCACCAGCGCCGCCTCCTTCCGGTCGGTGAGCTGGCTGGCCTTGGCCGGGCCGGGATCGCGCGGCGGGTGGTGGTGCAGCACGACCACCGAACCGACCCGGCCGTCGCCGGCGGCGGAGTCCAGCGCGGTCCGCAGGGCGCGGACCTGGTCGAAGCCGCCGCCGCGCAGCGTCCCGGTGGAGCTGTTCAGGGTGACGAAGCGGGTTCCCCTATGGTCGAAGACCCGCGAGGGCGCGCCGAAGACCGCCTCGAAGTTGGCGAGCGGGGCGCCCATGATCTCGTGGTTGCCCGGCACGTAGTAGTAGGGCAGCTCACCGGCGAGTTCCTCGTCGAGGATCCGCTTGGCCAGGGCGAAGTCCGCCGGGTAGGCGGTGTCCACGAAGTCGCCGTTGATCACGAGGAAGTCGGGTTTCGCCGCCCTGACCTCGCGCAGCGTCCGCCGGGCCTGGGCGACCAGGTCGCTGTCCGGGTTCGCCGCGACGAACTGGGCGTCGGAGAGGACCGCGAAACGCCACGGCATTCCGGCCACGGTGCCGTCCCGCAGCACCACCGGGTCGGTCCGGTGCGGCTCGGCCGGTACGTCCACGGTGGGTGCCACCTTCGCCACCAGGTCGTCGATGATCACCTCGCTGGTGTAGTTCGCGGCGGCGTTCGTCTCGGCCACGTAGAACCGGCGGACCCGCAGTGGGTACTGCACCCCGGCGGGTACGGCGAACTCGACGTACCGCCAGTCGGTCCAGGTGACCAGCGGCCCGCGCAGCACGTGCTGGGTGTCCTGCGCGTCGTGCAGGTGCAGGCTGGGCCACTCGCCGGTGCCGTTGCCCTTGATCCACATGCCGAAGGCCTGCGGCTGTCCGGGCACCGGGATCCAGGCCGGCGGGTCGGCGTAGGCGGCCCGGGTGCCGGTGGACTGGCCGAAGTCGTACGACATCTTCAGGCCGGTGCCGGTACGGCCGGGCACGGGCGTGACCGATCCGGTGGCGCGGGCGGCGCTGAACGTCCAGCTCGCGGCGTCGTCGAAGCCGGCGACCGGCACGTCGGTGAGACCGACGGTCACCGGCAGCACGGTGCGCTGCCCGGCCACGGTGACGGTGACCAGGGCGGAACCGCTGTCACGCAGCGCGGCGACGGTCAGGTTGCCGTCGGCGGTGGGCGTGATCCGCAGCAGGTCCCGGTCGTAGTCGAGGGAGAGGTCGGCCGGCTCGATCGGCGCGGTGTTCCCCTCGGCGTCGTACCCGACCACGCCGAAGGTGCCGGTGCCCCCGGTGCCGTCCAGGCCGACCCGGTCCACGGTGGCGTCGACCCGGGCCAGCGGGCCGAGCACGGTGAGGTCCAGCGTGCCCCGGGCCGCGCCGCGCCAGGCGGTGACGGTGGTCCGGCCGGCGCGGGCGGCGCGGAAGACCCCGTCGGCGTCGATCCGGCCCTGGGCCGCCGGGTTGGCCCGCCACCTGGGCGCGCCGGCCGCCGGGCCGTACGTCTCGTCGTGGCCGGCGGCGGTGAGCCGGCGGGTCAGGCCGGGGAAGACCCGGTCCGGTCGACCGCCCCGGACCGGCGCGACGCCGGGAGCGGCGGTCGGGTCGGCGGCGGTCTCCAGCCAGTACCCGGTGAGCCGGCCGCTGCCCTCGGGCGCGTAGACGGCCAGGCCGTTCGGCACCGCCCGCTCGGTGCCGTCGGAGGGGCTGTTCTCCACCTGGACGGTCGCCGCGCCGGGCTCACGGGCGAGCAGCGTGGAGGAGCCGCCACCGTCGAGGTTGAGGGCGTGGTGCGCGCCGAGTTCGGCCATCATCCGGCCCATCTCGGTCTGGGTGACGCCCCGACTGTCGACCTGCCGGCCGTCCACCGTCAGCATGATCATCTTGCGCCCGTCGGCGGTGAAGCCGACCGAGGTGCGCGGCGCGAGGGAGGTGTCCGAGATCTGTTGCACCACGCCGTCGCGGACCAGCACGTTGCCACCGCCGACGGCGGCGTGCAGGGTGCTGCCGTCGGACGGCTTGGGCCGGTAGGCGACGGTCACCGTGTCACCCGCCCGCAGCCCGGCGAGGGCGTCCGCACCGGCGTCCCGGCCGAGCAGGATGGTCGTACCGGCGGGGATCGGACCGCTGCCGGCGCGGTCGGTCACGGCGGTGACCCGCCCGTCGACCACGGTGACCTCGGTGACCCGACCCGCCCCCTCGACCGTCCGGCTCCGGTCGTACGAGCCCCAGAGCGCGGTGAAGACGCCGATGCCGTTGCCCTGGACCATGTTGTTGAACTGGGTCAGCGTGACCGGTCCACCCGGCAGGGTGGCGGTGCCGTCGAAGTGCACCTGGATCACCCGGCCGAGTCCCTCGGCGGTGACCGCCACCGCGTTGGTGTGCCCGGCGACCGGCGACTGGACCAGCTGGCCGTCGCGGATGCCGATGCCCTGGGCGGCACCGGAGTTGTTGATGTCGAAGAAGTCGCCGTTGACCGCGGCGACCGCGCGGGAGGTGTCCACCGCGCCGCGCAGCGGCTCGGCCCGGCTGACCGCGCCGGAGTTGACGTAGTCGACGTCGAGGTCCCCGGTCAGGTCGGCGGTGAGGGCGTCGGCCCGGAGCCAGCCCTGCTGGTCGTACCGGTCGAAGGAGGTCAGGTCGAGCCCGGGGGCGACCGGGCGGGTGGTCTTCGCGGTCTCCAGGCCGTCGGCGGGTGCCACGCCCGCCGGGGCCAGGGTGGTGACCGTGGTCGGATGGGAGGAGGCGCGGGGCACGTCCTCGGCGGCCGTGTCGGCTCCCGGCGGCGCGGCGACCACCGGAAGCGGGCCGGCCAGGCCGAGCAGCGGCGTCAGCAGCAGCACGCCGGCGAGTCGGGCGGATCGGGTACGCATGGGCGTCAGTCAACCCGACAACGAACAGAACTTTCAATACCTCATCAGCAAACCGAAAGAAAACTTCAGTGGGCGATCTTGCCCTGAGCAGCGGGAAGGGGCACGGCCGCGAGCGACCGTGCCCCTTCCCGAACGACCCGGCGGATTACTCGCCCGGCGTCGACTTGGCGATCTGCATCAGGAACTCGATGTTGGTCCGGGTCTGCTTGAGCTTGTCCAACAGCAGATCCAGCGCCGCCTGCGAGTCCAGCGAGTGCAGGACCTTACGGAGCTTGCGGTTGATGGCCAGCTCCTCCGGCGCGAGCAGGATCTCCTCCTTGCGGGTACCGGAGGTGTGGATGTCGATGGCCGGGAAGACCCGCTTGTCGGCGATCTTCCGGTCCAACTTCAGCTCGGCGTTGCCGGTGCCCTTGAACTCCTCGAAGATGACCGTGTCCATCACCGAGCCGGTCTCCACCAGGGCGGTGGCCAGGATGGTCAGCGAGCCACCGTTCTCGATGTTCCGCGCGGCACCGAGGAAACGCTTCGGCGGGTAGAGCGCGGTCGAGTCGATACCACCCGACATGATCCGGCCGCTGGCCGGCGCCGCCAGGTTGTACGACCGGCCGAGCCGGGTCACCGAGTCGAGCAGCACGACCACGTCGTGCCCCAGCTCGACCAGGCGCTTGGCCCGCTCGATCGCCAGCTCGGCGACGGTGGTGTGGTCCTGCGGCGGACGGTCGAACGTGGCCGCGACGACCTCGCCCTTGACCGACCGCTGCATGTCGGTGACCTCTTCGGGCCGCTCGTCGATCAGCACCACCATCAGGTGGCACTCCGGGTTGTTCTGGGTGATCGCGTTGGCGATCGCCTGCAACACCATGGTCTTACCGGCCTTGGGCGGCGACATGATCAGCGCCCGCTGACCCTTGCCGATCGGCGTGACCAGGTCGATGACCCGGGTGGTCAGGATGTGCGGCTCGGTCTCCAACCGCAGTCGCTCCTGCGGGTAGAGCGGGGTGAGCTTGTAGAACTCCGGACGGCGGCGGGCCTCCTCCGGCTCCATGCCGTTGACCGAGTCCAGCCGCACCAGCGGGTTGTACTTGTCCCGCCGCTGCTCGCCGTCGCGCGCCGCCCGCACCGCACCGGTGATGGCGTCACCGCGCCGCAGGCCGTACTTCTTGACCTGGGACATGGAGACGTACACGTCGTTCGGGCCGGCCAGGTAGCCGGTGGTCCGGACGAAGGCGTAGTTGTCCAGCACGTCGATGATGCCGGCCACCGGGACGAGCACGTCGTCCTCGCTG
This sequence comes from Micromonospora sp. NPDC023956, assembly GCF_040639195.1. Lineage (NCBI taxonomy): Bacteria > Bacillati > Actinomycetota > Actinomycetes > Micromonosporales > Micromonosporaceae > Micromonospora > Micromonospora sp. NPDC023956. Next base: position 143,209 of record NZ_JBEZZN010000007.1, on the reverse strand, counting down.
ACCTGGGGCTCGCGCCCGCCGGTGCTGCCCGCGCCGTCACCGCCGCCGACCTCGTTGCGCTCGCTACGGCCCCGGCGACGGTCCCGGAACCGGCTCCGCCGGCCGCGCCGGCCGCCGCCCTCGCCGTCGTCGTCGGCGTCGTTGTCACGGTCCCGGTCGCTGCGCTGGCCACGCTCGGCCCGCTCGCCGCGCTCGGCCCGGTCGCCGCGCTCGGTCCGCTCACCGCGCTCGTTGCGGTCCCGCTCGCCGCGCTCGGTGCGCTCGTTACGGTCGCTCCGCTCGCCGCGCTCGGTCCGCTCGTTACGGTCGCCGCGCTCACCGCGCTCGGTCCGCTCACCGCGCTCGGTCCGCTCACCGCGCTCGGCCCGGTCGCCACGCTCGGCCCGGTCACCGCGCTCGGTCCGCTCGCCACGCTCGGTCCGGTCGGGGCGCTCGGTCCGCTCGGCCCGGTCGCCACGCTCAGACCGCTCGGCCCGGTCGGGGCGCTCAGTCCGCTCGGCCCGGTCGGGGCGCTCAGCGGTCTCCGGTGCAGTGACCTCACGCGGCTCCGCCGGGGCGGCTGCCGGAGCAGCGGCAGCGGTCACCGCGGCGCGCTCGGCGGTGGCGGCGGCCCGGCTACGCCGGGTCCGCGGCCGGGGCTCGGCCTCGGCGGTCGCCGGCTCCGCGGTTTCCCGCACCTCCGCCCGGACCTCCTCGCGGACGGGCGCGGCGGCGGCCGCGACCTCGGCACGCGGTCGAGGGGCCCCGGCGGCGGCCCCGCCCTGCCGCTCGGTGATGGCGCCGATCAGCTCGACCTTGCGCATGCGTGCGGTGCCGGAGATGCCGAGCGACGCGGCCAGGCTCTGCAGCTCCGGCAGCAGCATCGCCGACAGACCGGTCCCGCTCCGACGACGACGGGCGGGGGCGGCGGCGGTGGCTTCGCCAGCGACGTTGGAAACATCCGACGTCACGTCGGTGGTGTCGCTCAATGGATTCCTTCCCTCGATAGGCCGGGGTCGCCCGGAGTCAAGAGCTCAGGTGGCCGGGCGGCCTCGGTGCACCCGTGTCGCGTGACGCGCCGCGGGAGTCTGTGACACAGCAGCCGGTCGGTTTCCCGACCCACCAACCTCGGCGGGTAGGTCTCGCCGTGCTGCGGCGACCTGCGGAAACTGCGGTACGGCGTGGGCCTAGGCAGGAGTGAGACGGGCTGACCGCCGATAGCTTCGGGGGTGCGCCGACCCGCAGGAAGATCGCATGCTTCGCGGCTGTGCTAAGTCTAGAGCGTAATCAACTCATACGACCTGCGGCAACAGGGTCCCGCTCGGCGTGTCCCAGTCTACCCCGGTCGACCCGGGCACCGCTGCTGTCCACGGGTAACCGCCACAGCTGCCATCCTGTTCCCGGCGCGAAGTCCGCTCCGGGATCGGTCAGGGCCAGCACCGTCGGCCCCGCCCCACTGACCACGGCCGCCACACCGGCCTCCCGCAACGCGGTGACCAGGGCATACGTCGCCGGCATCCCCTCCGCCCGGTAGTGCTGGTGCAGACGGTCCTCGGTCGCCGGCAGCAGTAGCGCCGGGTCGGCGGTCAGCGCGTGCACCAGCAGCGCGGCCCGGCCGGCGGTCAACGCGGCGTCCGCGTGCGGCACCGAGGCCGGCAGCGCCGCCCGCGCGGTCGCGGTCAGCCCCCGCTCGTCGGGTACGAACACCGTGGGACTCACCCCGGCCGCCGGAGCGAGCGAGACCGCCCGCGCGCCGGTCGGCTCGGTCCAGGCCACGGTGAAGCCGCCGAGCAGGCAGGGTGCCACGTTGTCCGGATGGCCCTCGATGTCGGCGGCGAGGCGCAGCGCCCCGGCGTCGTCCAGACGCGCCGCTCCGTCGACCACCAGCGCACGCGCCAGCAGCACCCCGGCGACGATCGCCGCCGAGGAGGAGCCCAGCCCTCGGGCCTGCGGGATCCGGTTGACGCACTCGACAGCCAGCCCGGCGGGCTGACCCCCGAGGGCGTCGAAGGCGACGCACATGGCGCGTACCACCAGGTGCCGGTCGTCGTCCGGCAGCTCACCGGCCCCCTGGCCGGTGACCGCCACCCGGACACCGCCGGTGGTCACCTCGGCGGCGACGTCGTCGTGGAGACCGAGCGCGAGGCCGAGCGCGTCGAAGCCCGGCCCCAGATTGGCGCTGGTCGCGGGAACCCGGACCCGGACGGGGCCGGAGGCGAATTTCGGGGACACGGCTAGATGCTAGAAGGACTGCCCGCCCGGTGGGGGGCCGGGACGCCCCTGCTCACCGGGACGTGACCGGATCCACCGCCGCAGCCTGCCCGGCCAACGACAGGGGGGCCGGGACGCCCCTGCTCACCGGGACGTGACCGGATCCACCGCCGCAGCCTGCCCGGTCAGCGAGAGCCGCCGCGTGGCGATCCGCCAGCCGATCGCGTACACCAGGGTGGTCAGTCCGCAGCCGGCCAGCACGATCCGCTCGTCGACGGTGTCGATCAGAGCGGCCACCACCAGTTGGCTGACCGAGATGGCCAGCGTCGCCAGCATCATGTCGGTGGCGAAGACGCGCCCGCGCAGCCGGTCCGGCACCTCCCCCTGGAGCGCGAAGTTCGACATCACCCAGTTGCTGCCCCCGGCGAAGTGCGCCACGAAGACCAGCACCAGGACCAGCGGGAACCAGCCGGTCAGCGAGACACCGACGTAGGCGAGGCCGTAGGCGGACATGGACAGCGCCAGGCCGGTCAGCAGCCAGCGGCGGTTGGTCAGCACCCGGCGCATCAGGATCGGGCCGACCAGCGCCCCTGCGCCGCGCAGGGCGAAGAGCAGGCCGGTGCCGACCGCGCCCACCCCGTAGAGGCCGGCCAGCAGGGGGAACACGGTCAGCACGCCGTTGCCGAGGCCGACCGCCGACTTCACGGTGACCAGGGCGAGTACCCGGGGACGGTGCGCGATGTAGGTCAGCGCCTCGCGGATCGCCGCCCAGGTCCGCTGGGCGGGCTCGGCGTGGTCGCGGGGCGCCTGCAACGGTCGGCGGATCAGTGCGGTCAGGCCGGCGGCGAGCGCCAGGGCGACCGCCGCCACCCAGAAGCAGACGTACGGACCGAAGGCCGCGCTGAGCAGACCGCCCAGGGACGCCCCGACCACCGTCATCGTGCCCCAGGCCGAGCCGGCCACGGCGTTACCGGCGGCCAGTTCCTCCGGGTCGAGCACGTTCGGCAGGGCCGCCTGGGCGGCCGGCGAGTAGAACGCCTTCGCCACCGCGATCACCGAGATCGCCAGCATGGCCAGCCAGGCCGTCTCGGAGGTGCGGACGGCGAGCAGGAGCAGCGCGCCGACCAGGGCCGCGCCGTTCGCCACCATGAGGATGCGCCGCCGGTCGAACCGGTCGGCGATCGTGCCGGTGTAGGGCAGCAGCAGGGCCACGACCCCGGTGTCGACGGCGAGCACCAGCGCGCCCCACACCCCGCTGCCGGTCAACTCCGGCAGGAGCACCAGCAGGGGCACCATGACGAACCAGTCCGCGCCGAAGACCACCAGTTCGGCGAGGAAGAGGATGCGGAAGTTCCGGTTCCGGCTGAGGACGGAAAGGGTCGACGCCACGTGCCCACACGCTACCCGCCGCGCTCGATGGCGGTGGGGCACCGGTCGCCGGACCCGGTCGCCGGACCTCCGGCGGGTGTCCCCGGTACGGCTCACCGCCGTACCGGGGACACCGGGGTCACTCCTGCGGGGGCAGGGGCGAGTGCCGGCTCTTCGGCAGGCGCAGCACCTCGAACTGGTCGGTGCCGTCGACCAGCGCCGGCGAGGGCTTCGGGCGGGACGGGACGTCCCCGGACGCACTGCCCGACACCGGACCGGCGCCGACGGTGGCCGGCTCGGGCGCCGCCTCCGCCGGGTCCTCGGCGGCCGGCGCGGTGGCGTCGCCGCCCCCTGCCCGCTGGGCCCGCCGCTCCTTGCGCCCCTCCACCATGGTGTAGAGCGTCGGCACCAGCACCAGGGTGAGCAGGGTCGAGCTGAGCAGACCACCGATCACCACGATGGCCAGCGGCTGGGAGATGAAGCCGCCCTCGCCGGTGAGGCCGAGCGCCATCGGCAACAGCGCGAAGATGGTCGCCACCGCAGTCATCAGGATCGGGCGCAGCCGGCGCCGGCCGCCCTCGACGACCGCGTCCCGGACGCTCATCCCCTGGTCCCGGTACTGATTGATCAGATCCAGCAGGACGATCGCGTTGGTGACCACGATGCCGACCAGCATCAGTACGCCGATCAACGCCGGCACGCCCATCGGGGTGCCGGTGACCAGCAGCAGCCCGATCGCGCCGGTCGCCGCGAACGGGATCGACACCAGCAGGATCAGCGGCTGCACCAGGCTGCGGAACGTCGCCACCATGATCAGGAAGACGATCGCGATCGCGGCCAGCACGGCCAGCCCGAGGTCGGCGAAGGCCTCCTCCTGGTCGGCGCTGACCCCGCCGATGCTCAGGGTCGCCCCCGGCACGTCGATACCGTCCAGCTTCTCGCGCAGGGCGGCGCTGGTGGCACCGAGGTTGGAGCCGGTCGCCGTGCCGGTGACCGTGACGCTGCGCTCACCGTCGATCCGGGTGACCTGCTGCGGCCCCTCGACCTGCTCGATGTCGGCGATGGCGTCCAGGGTGACCGCGCCGACCCGGAGCTGGCGGAGCTGCTCCACGGTGGTCGGTGGGGCGGCGGCGAACCGGAGCACCACGTCCCGCTGTCCACCGTCGAGGTTCACCCGCCCCACCGGGCTGCCCCGGAACGCCTGCCCGACGAGCTGGCCGACGGCCGCCTCGGTCAGGCCGGCCCGCGCGGCGGCGACCCGGTCCACCCGGACGTCGATCCGGGGCACCCGCTCCGCCAGGCTGGACGAGACGTCCTCGACGCCGTCCAGGTCGGCCATGGCCTTCCGGGCCTCCTCGGTGGCGCGGGCGAGCACCTCCGCGTCGCTGGCCTGGACGATCACCGCGAGCTGGTTGGCCGAGGTGCCGCCCTGGGCGGCGCCGAAGCTGATCTCGCCGGCCCGCTCGCCGAGCCCGTCGAACTCCCGGCGCAGGTCCTCCCGGAGCCGTTCGGTGTCGGTGCCCTCGTCGAGCGCGACGACGTAGCTGGCGGTGCTGTTGCCGCCGCCACCCTCCCAGGGCAGGCCGCTGCCACCGATGGTGACCTGGTACGTCTCGACGCCCTCGGTCCGTTCCAGCACCGCCTCGACCTGGCGGGCCGCCTCGTCGGTGCCGGCCAGCCCGGTGCCCACCGGCAGCTTCTGGCTGATGTTCAGGGTGTCCTGGCCGGAGTCGTCGATGAAGTTGGTTTCCAGGCGGCTGGCCAGCCCGAACGTGCCGAGCAGCACCACCAGCCCGATCCCCAGCGTGGCCCAGCGCCGTCGGGTGGCGAACCCGATCACCGGCAGGTACGCCCGCTGGAGCGGGTTGCGCAGCTCCTTCTCCTCGGCCTCCCGGCGGACCGCCTCGACGTCCACCGAACCGCCGGCCGGCTTGAGGAACCAGTACGCCAGGACCGGGATGACGGTCAGCGAAACCAGCAGCGAGGCGAGCAGCGCCACCGTGACGGTGATCGCGAACGGCGCGAAGAGCTGACCGACGAACCCGCCGACCAGGGCGATCGGAGCGAACACCGCCACCGTGGTGAGGGTCGACGCGGTCACCGCGCCGGACACCTCACGGACCGCGGTGAGGATCGCCTGCCGTTTCGGTTCGCCGTACTCCAGGTGCCGTTTGATGTTCTCCAGCACCACGATCGAGTCGTCGACCACCCGCCCGACCGCGATGGTCAACGCGCCGAGGGTGAGCAGGTTGAGCGAGTAGTCACCGCTCCAGAGCGCCAGCAGGGCCACCAGCACCGACAGCGGGATGGAGACCGAGGTGACCAGGGTGGAGCGGACGGAGACCAGGAAGACCAGGATGACGATGACCGCCATGACCAGGCCGAGCAGGCCCTCGGTGGTCAGGCTCTCGATCGACTTCTCGACGAAGGGCGCCTGGTCGAAGACGATGGTCAGCTCGGCGCCGGCGGCCTCCTCCAGGTCGGCGAGGCGGTCCCGGATGTCGTGCGAGATCTGCACCGCGTTGCCGTCCGGGGTGGCGGTGACCGCGATGCCGAGGCTGTCCCGGCCGTTGGTACGGGTGACCGAGGTGGGGGGCGCGAGCTGCTCGGTGACGGTGGCCACGTCGGCGAGACGGACCGGTGCCGCGCCCGGGGCGGCCGGGGCGAGCACGATGCCGCGCAGGTCGTCGAGGGTGGCCAGGGGGGTGCCGACCTGGACGGTCAGCGACCGTCCAGCCTCGACCACCGCGCCGGCCGGCACGGTGATCCCGTTGGTCTGCAACGCGGTGCCGATCGCGGTGGGCTGCAACCGCGCGGCGGCCAGCCGGGCCGGGTCCGGCGTGATCACCAGCAGTTCGTCCCGGGTGCCCGACAGGTCGACGGTACGGACCCCCTCGACCGCCTTCAGCTCGGGCAGGACCGCGTTCTCCAGCTTGTCGGCGAGGGCGCGGGGGTCGTCCCCGCCGGAGGCGGCGATCACCACGGCGGGCAGGTCGTCCGTGCTGCCGGCGAGCACCTGCGGCTCGACGTCGGCCGGGAGCTGGCCCTGGATCCGGTTCACCGCGGTCTGCATCTTGTTGACCATGTCGTCCACGTCCGAGCCGAACTCGTACTGCACGACGACGGTGGCGGAGCCCTCGCGGGACGTCGAGGTGATCTCCTCGACACCGGGGATGCCCTGGAGGCTGTTCTCGATCGGTTCGGTGACCTGGGACTCGACCACCTCGGGACCGGCGCCGGGGTAGGTGGCGACCACGAAGGCGGCCGGGAACTCCAGCGACGGTAGGAGTTGCTGCTTGAGCGACGGTACGGCGAACAACCCGAACGCCGTGGTCACCACCGCGATGAGGGCGACCAGCCCTCGGTTGGCGAGGCTCAATCTGGCGAGCAGCGACATCGGCGTGGCTCACTCCTGGAGTAAGGGTTGGCTCGGTACGGGCTAGTCTGCCCGACCGAGGTAACGCTCCCAGCTCCGGGGTCACCGCCGGGAGACCGACGGTGAGCAGCTCTTTTCCAGGGCTTTTCCAGCCCTGCTCGACGGTGCCTCCAGCCCGGGTCGACGGGGTGTCCACCCGGGGTGGGGAACGGGTTCAGGCCAGGTCGAGGGACCGGGCCGCGGCGAGCGGGTCGTTGGCGATGGTGATCGGGGCGGGCGCGGTGGAGATCGCCCACTCCGGGTCCTTCAGGCCGTGTCCGGTGACCGTGCAGACCACTGTGGAGCCGGCCGGCACCCGGCCCGCCGCCGCCTGCTGGAGCAGCCCCGCCACGCTGGCCGCGCTGCCCAGCTCGACGAAGGCCCCGACCTCCCGGGCGAGCAGCCGGTACGCGCTGAGGATCTCCCGGTCGGAGACCGCGGCGATCAGCCCGCCCGAGGCGTCCCGGGCGTCCAACGCCTTCGTCCAGCTCGCCGGGTTGCCGATCCGGATCGCGGTGGCGATGGTGGACGGCTCGGGCACCACCTGCCCGGTGACGATCGGGGCCGCGCCGGCGGCCTGGAAGCCGTACATCTTCGGGGCGCGGGTGGTGGTGCCGGCGGCCAGTTCCTCGGAGTAGCCCATCCAGTAGGCGGAGATGTTGCCGGCGTTGCCCACCGGCAGGCAGTGGATGTCCGGGGCGTCGCCGAGGGCCGCGACGATCTCGAAGGCGGCGGTCTTCTGCCCGTGCAGCCGATCGGGGTTGACCGAGTTGACCAACGCGACCGGGTAGTCCTGGGCGAGCTTGGCGGCCAGCGCCAGGCAGTCGTCGAAGTTGCCCTGCACCTGGAGCAGCTTCGCGCCGTGCACCAGCGCCTGGGCCAGTTTGCCGAGGGCGATCTTGCCCTGCGGCACCAGCACCGCGCAGGTCAGACCGGCGCGGGCCGCGTACGCCGCGGCGGAGGCGCTGGTGTTGCCGGTGGAGGCACAGATGATCGCCTTGTTGCCCGCCTCGATCGCCTTGGAGACGGCGACGGTCATCCCCCGGTCCTTGAAGGAGCCGGTCGGATTGGCCCCCTCCACCTTCAGGTGGACGTCACAGCCGAGCCGGCTGGAGAGCACCGGCGCGGGCAGCAGCGGCGTGTTGCCCTCGTGCAGCGTCACGACGGGTGTGGTCTCGGTGACCGGCAGTCGTTCCCGGTACTCCTCGATCAGGCCCCGCCACATATCGCTCTCCTCGTCTTCCGCACACCCGCCGGACCCGCCCAGCGTGGACCAGTCTCCCGGCCAGCGGGAGGGCGGACCCGGCAATAACCATCTGGCGGGACGGGGTGAGTCCGACTCGCCTACCCGCGCCGCCGCCGGCCCGGACGGCGCGGTCCGCACGCCGGCCGGGGGTCGTTCACCCGTCGCCCTCGACCCGTAGCACGCTGGCGATCGAGCGGACCGCCTCCAGGCCACGAAGATCCTCGACGGTGGCGGCGAGCGCGGCGTCCGGGGCGGTGTGCGTCACGATCACCAGGATGGCGTCCACGCCCCGGCCGGCGGGCTCGGTGCCGGCCGGCGCCTGCCGGACCGTGGCGATCGACACGTCGTGCCGGGCGAAGACACCGGCCACGGCGGCCAGCACGCCCGGCCGGTCGGCCACGTCCAGGCTGACGTGGTACCGGGTGAGCGCCTCCCCCATCGGCCGGACCGCCAGCTCGGCATAGGCGGACTCGCTCGGCGCGCGCACCCCGGCGAGCCGGTTGCGGCAGACCGCCACCACGTCACCCAGGACGGCGCTCGCGGTGGCCGCGCCACCGGCTCCCCGGCCGTAGAACATCAGCGGTCCGGCCGCCTGCGCCTCGACGAAGACCGCGTTGTACGCGTCGCCGACGCTGGCCAGCGGGTGGCTGAGCGGGATCATCGCCGGGTGCACCCGGACGCTGACCGAATCCCGGCCGGTCGCGTCGGTGCCCCGCGCGGCGATGCAGAGCAGCTTGATCGTGCAGCCCATCGCCTTGGCGCTGGCCACGTCCGCGGCGGTGACCTCGGTGATCCCCTCCCGGTACACGTCGGCCGCGCCGACCCGGGTGTGGAAGGCCAGCGAGGCCAGGATCGCCGCCTTCGCCGCCGCGTCGAAGCCCTCCACGTCGGCGGTCGGGTCGGCCTCGGCGTACCCGAGTTCGGTCGCCTCCTCCAACGCCTCGGCGAACCCGGCGCCGGTGGCGTCCATCGCGGAGAGGATGAAGTTGGTGGTGCCGTTGACGATGCCGGTGACCCGGTTGATCCGGTCGCCGTGCAGCGACTCGCGCAGCGGGCGCAGCAACGGGATCGCCCCCGCCACGGCGGCCTCGTAGTAGAGGTCCGCGCCACCGTCGGCCGCCGCGTCGTGCAGCGCCGCGCCGTCCTCGGCGAGCAGCGCCTTGTTGGCGGTCACCACGCTCTTGCCGGCCCGCAGGGCGTCGACCAGCCAACTCCGGGCCGGCTCGATGCCGCCGACCACCTCGATCACCACGTCGACGTCGTCGGACTTGACCAGGCCGAGCGCGTCGGTGGTGAAGAGTTCCGGGGCCACCGGCAGGTCGCCCCGGTCCCGGCCAAGCCGGCGGACGGCGATCCCGGCGATCTCCAGCGGCGCGCCGATCCGGGCCGCGAGGTCGGCCGACTGCTCGTGCAGCAGCCGGACCACCTCGCTGCCGACGGTTCCGCAGCCGAGTATCGCCAAGCGCAGGGGTGAGGTCATCCGACATCCAATGCGAGCAGGTCCGCTTCCGTCTCCCGCCGGACGATCAGCCGGGCCCGGCCGTCCCGTACGGCCACGACCGGCGGCCGGGGCACGTGGTTGTAGTTGCTGGCCATGCTCCGGCAGTAGGCGCCGGTGCCGGGCACCGCGACAAGATCTCCGGGCTGCACGTCGGCGGGCAGGAATTCATCCTTCACCACGATGTCCCCGGACTCACAGTGCTTTCCCACCACGCGGGCGAGTAACGGTTCGGCCGACGAGGCCCGGGAGGCCACCGTGGCCGAGTACGAGGCGTCGTAGAGGGCCGTCCGGATGTTGTCGCTCATCCCCCCGTCGACGCTCACGTAGGTGCGGATCCCGTCGACGTCCTTCACCGTGCCGACCTCGTAGAGGGTCAGCACCGCCGGGCCGACGATCGCCCGCCCCGGCTCGATCGACAGGTGCGGCACGGCCAGTCGCTGGACCAGGCACTCCGCCTCGACGATCCGGCGCAGCCGCTTACCCAGCTCGTGCGGGCTGGCCGGGTCGTCCTGGGTGGTGTACGCGATGCCGAAGCCGCCGCCGAGGTCCAGTTCGGGCAGCTCCACGCCCCGGGCGTCGCGGATCTGCGCCTGGAGCCCGAGCACCCGGCGGGCGGAGACCTCGAAGCCGTCCGTGTCGAAGATCTGCGACCCGATGTGCGAGTGCAGGCCCCGCAGCTCCAGCACGTCCTCGTCGATGATCCGCAGGGCCGCCGTGGCGGCGGCCCCGCCGGCCAGGGAGAAGCCGAACTTCTGGTCCTCGTGGGCGGTGGCGATGAACTCGTGGGTGTGCGCCTCCACGCCGACGGTGACCCGGACCAGCACCCGGGGCCGGACCCCGCGCTCGCGGGCCAGCGCGGTGAGCCGGTCGATCTCGTCGAACGAGTCGAGGATGATCCGGCCCACCCCGGCGTCCAGCGCCCGGGTCAGCTCGGAACCGGACTTGTTGTTGCCGTGGAAGCCGATCCGCTCCGGCGGCATGCCGGCGGAGAGCGCGACCGCCAGCTCCCCGCCGGTGCAGACGTCGAGGTACAGCCCCTCCTCGGCGACCATCCGGACCACCGCCCGGCAGAGGAAGGCCTTGCCCGCGTAGTAGACGTCCTCGCCCGGGAAGGCCGCCCGGAAGTCGCGGCAGCGCGACCGGAGGTCGTCCTCGTCGAGGACGTACACCGGGGTGCCGAACTCGGCCGCCACCGCCCGGACGTCCAGGCCGGCGACGGTCAGCGCGCCGTCCGCGCCCCGCGTCACGTTGCGCGGCCAGAGCTGCGGCACCAGGGCGTTGACGTCGGCCGGGGTACGCAGCCAGGCGGGCCCCCGGCTGCCGATGTCGCCATGCAGTGCGCCGGCCTCGTGTGCCCGCATCACATACCTCCGCTTCGCGACCGTGGGGCTCGCACGCTCACTCCTCGCGCTCGCCGCACGTCACCTCCGCTTCGCGACTGCGGGGCTCGCACGCTCACTCCTCGCGCTCGCAGCACGTCACCTCCGCTTCGCGACTGCGGGGCTCGCACGCTCACTCCTCGCGCTCGCATGTGCCCCCTACATCCTCTCCGGAGCGGAGACGCCGAGCAGGCGAAGCCCGTTGGCGATCACCGTGCGGGTGGCGTCGTTCAGCCAGAGCCGGGCCCGGTGCAGGTCGGTGACCTCCTCGTCACCGCGCGGCAGGATCCGGCAGCTGTCGTAGAAGCGGTGGTACGCCCCGGAGAGGTCCTCCAGGTAGCGGGCCACCCGGTGCGGCTCGCGCAGCTCGGCGGCGGTGGCCACCACGGCGGGGAACTGGGCGAGCGCCTTGAGCAGCTCGTTCTCCTTCTCGTGGTCGAGCAGCTCCGGGCGGAACGCCTCGGCGTCGCCCCGGGTCAGCCCCACCTCGGCGGCGTTGCGCCCGACGCTGGCCGTCCGGGCGGCGACGTACTGCACGTAGTAGACCGGGTTGTCGCGGGTCGCCCGGGTCCACAGCTCCACGTCGATGTCGATCATCGAGTCGGAGGAGTAGCGGGCCAGCGCGTACCGGGACGCGTCCACCCCGATCGCGTCGACCAGGTCCTCCAGGGTGACCACGGTGCCGGCCCGCTTGCTCATCCGCACCGGTGCACCGTCGCGCACCAGGTTGACCAGCTGGCCGATGAGGATCTCCAGGTTGCGGGCCGGATCGTCGCCGAAGCAGGCGGACATCGCCCGCATCCGCCCGAGGTAGCCGTGGTGGTCGGCGCCGAGCATGATCACGACCCGCTCGAAGCCACGGTTCCGCTTGTCGAGGTAGTACGCGCAGTCGGCGGCGAAGTACGTCCACTCACCGTTGGACTTGCGCAGCACCCGGTCCTTGTCGTCGCCGAAGTCGGTGGTGCGCAGCCAGACGGCCCCGTCGGTCTCGTAGACGTGACCCTGCTCACGCAGCCGGTTCAGGGCCTCGTCCAGCTCACCCCGGTCGTGCAGCGACTTCTCGTTGAAGTAGGTGTCGAACTCCACCCCGAAGTCGCGCAGCGACGACCGGATCTCGGCGAACATCAGCTCGACGCCCTCGACCCGGAAGACCTCCTGGGCCGCCGCGTCGTCCAGGCCGAGCGCCTCCGGCCGCCGGGTGAGCACCTCGGCGGCGATCTCGGCGATGTACGCCCCGCCGTACCCGTCTTCCGGGGCGGGCTCCCCCTTCGCGGCGGCGAGCAGCGACCGGGCGAAGCGGTCGATCTGGGAGCCGGCGTCGTTGAAGTAGTACTCGGTGCCGACCTCGGCACCGGTGGCGCGCAGCAGCCGGGCCAACGCGTCGCCCACCGCCGCCCACCGGACCCCGCCGATGTGCACCGGGCCGGTCGGGTTGGCCGAGACGAACTCCAGGTTGATCCGCTCGCCGGCGAGCCGGTCGCTGCGGCCGTACTCCGCGCCGGCCTGGACGATCGACCGGGCCAGCAGCCCGGCGGCGGCGGCGTCGAGCCGGATGTTCAGGAAGCCCGGACCGGCGATCTCCACCGACTTGATCCCGGGGGCCCGGCCGAGCTGCTCGGCGAGGGCGGTGGCGAGCTCCCGCGGCGGCTGCCCGACCTTCTTGGCCAGCTGGAGCGCCAGGGTCGAGGCGTAGTCACCGTGCTCCGGGTTACGGGGTCGCTCCACCGCCGCTCGCTCCGGCAGCGCGGAACGATCGAGCCCGCGGTCGGTGAAGACGGCGTGGGCAGCGGATAGGACGACCTCGGCGAGTTCTGCGGGAGTCACCGATCCATGGTATCGGGGGTAGACTCGGTCACTCGTGGGCGACCCTGCACGTCATCGGCCCGCCACCTTCCCCTGACCGACCGACCTGACGAGGCACCATGAGCATCAGCACCCCGGGCGGCGACCAGCGCCGTCCGTCCGTGGTCAGCACCGGCAAGAAGCCGGCTGCCGGCAGGCCCGCGTCCGGCGGCAAGACGGCCGGCGGGAAGACGGCCGGCGGGAAGACCGCCGCCGCCCGCCCGGCGTCCGGCGGCAAGGGCCCCCGGAAGCCGATCACCCCGGTGAAGGTCAGCCAGGGCCGCTCGTGGGGTCCGATCGCGCTCTTCGTCGCGGTCGGTGTGCTCGCCGCCGCGATCATCGGCTACGGCGGCTGGGCCGCCTTCCAGGGCGCCAAGCCGTGGGAGGAGCGGGCCGCCGCCATCGACGGCATCAGCAACTTCCGGGAGAACGACCCGGAGCTGGTCAAGGGTGGCAACCACCAGACCGGCGCCATCAAGTACACGGTCCTCCCGCCGGTCGCCGGCCCGCACAACGCCGCCTGGCAGAACTGCCAGGGTGACGTCTACGACGCGCAGATCTCCAACGAGCACGCGGTGCACAGCCTGGAGCACGGCGCGATCTGGATCACCTACCGCCCCGACCTGCCGGCCGACCAGGTCGAGAAGCTGGCCGAGCGGGTGCGTGGCCAGGAGAAGACGATGCTGAGCCCGTTCCAGGGGCTGGACAAGCCGATCTCCCTCCAGGCCTGGGGCTACCAGCTCAAGGTCGACAACGCCGGCGACGACCGGATCGACGAGTTCATCAAGACGCTGCGGATCAACGCCTCGGTCGAGGGCCCGAACGCCAACTGTGGTCAGGGCATCACCGCGACCGGCACCGCTCCGCGCGACCTCGGCGACCCGATGACCCAGGGCTGAGTCGATGACCACGGCAACCACGAGGGAGAACACGACCCCGGCCGCCGGTGACGGCGGTCCGGGAACGGCCCCGGCGCGGCGCTGGGGCACCGCCGCACTCGCCGTCGCCGTCGTGCTCGGGCTCATCCTCGGGTACACCGGCGGTCTGCTCACCCCCCGCATCACTCGGCCCGGCGACGCGTCGGCGGAGGCCGGTTTCGCCCGGGACATGACCACGCACCATGCCCAGGCCGTGGAGATGGGTCTGATCGCGTTCGACGAGGGCACCGATCCCGAGGTGCGCCAGATCGGCGGCGACATCGCCACCGGCCAGCAGGGCGAGATCGGCACCATGCAGACCTGGCTGCGCTCCTGGGGGCTGGACCCGACCGGCTCCCGACCACGGATGTCCTGGGTGCCGGACGGCGCCGACATGATGCAGAACGGGCTGATGCCGGGCATGGCCACCCCGGAGGAGATGGCGAAGCTCCGCGCCACCCAGGGCCGGGAGAAGGACGTCCTCTTCCTGGACATGATGATCAAGCACCACATCGGCGGGGTGCACATGATCGACGAGGTACTGAAGGCCACCGACGAGCCCGACGTCGTCCGCAGCGCCCGGACCATGAAGAACACCCAGCAGAAGGACCTGACCAACCTGCAGAACGCGCTGACCCGGCTACGGGGCTGAGCCCCCGTCGGTTCTCCGCGTTCCACCGATCGCCGCCCCGCCTGCCGGGGCGGCGATCGCCGTTGCGGGGCGAAAACCCCGCGCCAGGGGCGGGCTGCCAGGCGACGCCGCCTCGCCGCTCCGGGCCGTCCCTCGGCGCTCCCCGACCACCGCCCATCTGCGAGTCTTTTGCCCGATTCGGCTGTTTCAAGCTTTTTCTACCCACATATCGTGACCAGTTGTGATTCGGGGTCGTTGCGCAGGACGTGGGGGTTGCACTCAGAGACGCACGACGCTCGGTCACCAGTTGGTGCCGACGCCACACCATCGGCGGTGACGGAACGGTGGCAGCCGTCCGTCGCGGACAGCGGTCGGGCGAGCCGGGATCGCTCAGCCGCGAACAGGAACTCGACCTGATCGACGTCCTGCGGGGCGTCCACCCCGACGAGTTCGGCCTGGACGAGGAGCTGTGGACGCGGCAGAGCCTCACCAGCCTCATCCAGCGCCGCTACGACCCGACCATGGACACCGGGGCGGTCGGGGCGTACCTGCGGGCCTGGGGGCTGGGTCCCCGGGAGCCGAGGGAGCGGGCCTGCGGGCTCTGCGTCGGCGCGGTGGAACACTGGGTCCGCACCGAGTACCCGGCGATCACCCGGGCCGCCCAGGAGCACCTGGCGGAGGTCTACTGGCTCGGCCGGGTCCGCCTGCGCGGCACCATGCCGGCGGCGGACGTGGTCTCCGCGGTGTCGTCCCGGGGCCGGGTCCGCTTCATGATCACCACACCGTCGGTGGACCCACCGCTCCCCCGGGACTTCGTGCTCCGGCTCAGCGGCGCGGAGGAGCGGGCCGTACACGTGATCATGGACGGCTCCTGGCCGAGGAACGAGTGGCCCCGCCGGCTGCCCCGACGGGTCGTGCTGCACCCGCTGCCGAGCTGCGGACGTGCCGTGGCCGCCCGGCCCGGACGCCTCGGACCGGCGGCCTGAGGCGCCCCGCCACCGGCGGCGAGGTCGTCACCGAGCACCTCGCCGGGCGGCCCGAGCGGCACCCGGCAACGGCGGGATCCCTCCGGACGGGAGCAAGGCGTCGACGCGGACGGGCACACCCGCGCCGACCTGCCGGGACACCGCGTTCCACCAGGTACGACGCGGTGACGCGCCGGCCAGCGGCCGGTCGCCCGATACCGATTGGGCGCTTCCGGGGAGCGTTTGCTACTCTTTCCCGGTCGCTGAGCCCCCGTAGCTCAGGGGATAGAGCACCGCCCTCCGGAGGCGGGGGCGCAGGTTCGAATCCTGCCGGGGGCACCACCGATCGAGCACCACGTGAAGGCCGCTGACCAGGCAACTCAGGTCGGCGGCCTTTGTCGTGCGCCCGGCCACGTCCGGCTGCCAGCGACGGGTGCCCGTGCCGCTGCACCCGTACGTCGGCCGGCCCCGGAGTCCGACCGCCTCGTCGGTGGCCCGGCCGACGGTGTCACCCGAGGGTGGACCACCCGACCTGCACCGATCGGCGGCAGCGTTCCCCGTCGTCGCCGGCGGCGACGAACAGCGCGGTCAGGACGGCGGGCGCGTGGGCCATGAGTGCTTCGCGGGGCAGGACCCCGGTGATCACCAGCATGGTCAGGCCGTGGCCGGTGGCCCACATCTGCGTGGCGACGGCCTCCGGGTCGGCGGAGTCGGTGAAGCGGCCCTGCTCGCGGGCCCGGACGGCAGCCGCGACGAGGACACCAAAGGCTCCCGCCGCGGCCCGCGGGTCGTCGAGCTCGGCCACCGCGTCGTACATCGTCCGGTACAGGGCCGGGTTGGCGAGCGCGTTGTCGACGTAGGCGGCACCGAGCGCCGCCAGATCGCGCACCGGGTCCGCCGTGGGACGCACCCGGTCCAGCCGGGCCGCCAGCCGGGTCAACCCCTCCTGTCGCACCGCCCGCCACAGACCGGGCATGCCTCCGAAGTGCGTGTAGACCGCCATCGTCGAGGCGCCGGTCCCGTCGACCAGAGCGCGGAGCGTGACCGGGTCACGGCGGGCGAGCAGCTGCGCCGCCCGCTCCACGAGGACCAGGCGGACAGCGGCCGAGGCAGTTCTGGGCACGCGCCGGATGATACATACCACCGCTATGGCACCTGAAGCATAACGACGCTATGCTTCAGGTCCACGGCACGGCCGGTCCGGGCCGCGTCCCGGCGGAGGAGACCGCATGTCCCTGCACCTGTTCAACCCCGACGGCCTACCGAAGCCCGACATGTACCGGCAGGTCGCGGTCGCCTCCGGAGGACGGATGGTCTTCCTCGCCGGGCAGGTGGCCCGCGACGCCGAGGGCCGACCGGTCGGCACCGGCGACCTCGCCGCCCAGGTCGAGCAGGCGTACCTCAACGTCGCCACCGCGCTGGCGGCGGTCGGCGGCAGCTTCGACGACGTGGCCAAGCTGACCGTGTACGTCGTGGAGTGGGACGGCGGGAAGCTGGCGGCTCTCGGTGCCGGTGTGCAGCGTGCCGCCACGCGACTCGGCGTCGACCTGGTCAAGCCGATCACCCTGATCGGCGTCGCCAGCCTCGGTGAACCCGACCTCCTCGTCGAGGTCGACGCCATCGCCGTCCTCGACTAGCCGGCCCCGCCGGCGTCCGCCCCGGCGGCTCGGCGGGCCCGTGCCCGCCGCTTCCCCTCGTGCATCGCCTGGACCCGGGCCACCGGGATGGTGTGCCCCTCGGCCACCAGGTCCGCCGGGAGCCGCTGCGGCGCGGGCATCTCCGCCACCCACGGGTCGTGGGCGGCGACCAGCCCCGGCACGGTCCGGATGGTGAAGTCGGCCGGCGTGACGTCGGCGAGATCGGCCCAGGCGACCGGGAAGGAGACCGGCACGTCCGCACGCAGCCGGGGGCTGTACGCGGCGACCACCGTCGCCCCGCCGGCCCGGGTGGAGTCGACGAAGACGCGGCCACCCCGGTCCTCGCGGATGAACGCGGTGGTCGCCAGCGCCGGGTCGATCCGGGCCGCGTGGGCGGCGAGGGCCCGGGTGGCGGCGGCGGTGTCCGCCGGGTCGGTCCCCGGGGCCACCGGCACGAAGACGTGCACCCCCTTGGCCCCGCTGGTCTTGACCGCGCCGGCGAGACCCGCGTCGGCGAGCGCCTGCCGGACCAGCCCGGCGGCGGCCACGGCCAGCCCGAAGGCGTCCTGGTCGGGCGGGTCGAGGTCGAGCACGAGGTGGGTCGGGCGCTGCGGGTCGTCGGCGGTGCCGAGGGTCGGGTGGTACTCCACCGCGCGCTGGTTGCCGAACCAGAGCAGGGTGCGGCGGTCGTCGCAGAGCGCGTACGAGACCTCGCGGTGGGACGCCTCCGCCCACACCGCCACCCGGCGCACCCAGTCCGGGGTGTAGCGGGGCAGGTTCTTCTGCATGAAGGGGGCCTGACCGCGAAGTGCCCGGACCACCGACAGCGGCCGGTTCCGCAGCTCCGGAAGGAGCCGGTCCCGCACGGCGTCGAGATAGTCGACCAGGTCCCGCTTGGTGAGGTCGGAGCCGGCGACGAGCGGCTGGTCCAGGTTGGCCAGGGGGACGCCGTCCCGTACCTCGTCCGCGGCCGTCATCAGCCCACCATCCCGGCCGCCCGGCCGGCGCGCAACCGGAACGGCCGACACACCCCGCGGCCGGGTGCGTGGCTCTTCACCCCATCTTCCCCGATCCGGGCGGGATGTGGCGAACACCACCATCTTGGTCTGACCGATCGGTCAGCTCCTGACCGATCGGTCAGGCATTCTCGGTGAGGGAGGTGGGCAGGTGGCACGGTCGGTACCGGAGACCCATGACGAGATCCTCGCCGCCGCGGCGCGGCGGTTCGCGGTGACCGGGTACAAGGGCACGTCGTTGCAGGACATCGCCCGCGAGGTCGGGTGTTCCAAGGCGGCGGTGCTCTACCACTTCGCCAACAAGGAGGCCATCCTCACCGAGCTGATGGCCCCGGCGATCACCATGCTGCTGGCCCTCGACGAGCGGCTGCTCGGCTCGACCGGGCAGACCGCCCAACGGGACGCCGTCGAGGGCTTCGTCGAACTGGCGCTCCGCTTCCGCCGGGAGATCGCCCTGTTGCAGGGCGAGTTCCCCGAACTGCTCCAGGCCCCCGCCTTCGCGCACATCCAGCGCTGCTCCGACCGGCTCCGCGACGCCCTGGCCGGCGGCTCACCCGGGGCCGAGGCCCAGGTCGCCGCACTGATCGTGCTCGCCGGGATCGCCGCCGCCTGCGCGGAGTTCCCCCACCTGGGCGACGACGAACTGCGTGCCGCGCTGCTCGCGGTCGCCCGCCGGGCGCTCGGGCCGCTGGACTGACCCACCACCGACGTCCGATCACCATTCACGATTCCGAGGACAGGACAAGGAAGACCACCATGGCGACCCTGTTGTACCGGCTCGGCCGGGGCGCGCTACGGCGGCGGCGACTCGTCGTCACGCTCTGGCTCGTCGCACTGATCGGGCTCGGTGGGGCCGCGGCGCTGTTCCGCGGCCCCACCTCGAGCGACTTCACCATGCGCGGCACCGAGTCGCAGGAGGCCCTCGACCTGCTGGCGAAGGAGTTCCCGGCGGCCAGCGGTGCCACCGGCACCATCGCGGTGAAGGCACCCGCCGACGGGCAGCTCGGCACCCCGCAGGGGCAGGCCGTGCTCCGGGAGCTGGTGCAGGAGGCGGGCAGCCTGCCCGGCGCGGTCGGCGCGGTCGACCCGGTCCAGGCCGGCGCGATCTCGCCGGACGCCCGGTACGCCCTGGTCCAGGTGCAGTTCTCCGGTGGCGCGGACGAGGTCACCGACGCGCAGCGCGAGGCGTACGAGAAGGTCGGTGAGCGGGCCGAGAGCCAGGGTTACCAGGTCGCCCCCGGCGGGGAGGTGCTCAACACCGAGCCGGAGGTCGGCTCGACCGAGGCGATCGGCGTACTGGTCGCCCTGATCGTGCTGGTGGTGACCTTCGGCTCGCTGGTCGCGGCGGGGATGACCATGCTCAACGCGCTGATCGGCGTCGGCGCGGGCATGGCCGGGCTCTTCGCGCTCAGCGCCGTCGTCGACCTGACCAGCACCGCCCCGATCCTCGCGCTGATGCTCGGCCTGGCGGTCGGCATCGACTACTCGCTCTTCATCACCTCCCGGTACCGGCAGAACCTGCTCTCCGGACTGACCCCGGAGGAGGCGGTGGGCCGCGCGGTGGGGACCGCCGGCTCGGCGGTGGTGTTCGCCGGGGCGACCGTGGTCATCGCGCTCGCCGGGCTCGCCGTGGTCAACATCCCGTTCCTCACCGTGATGGGCCTCGCCGCCGCCGGCACGGTAACGGTGGCGGTACTGGTGGCGATCACGCTCCAGCCGGCGCTGCTCGGTTTCGCCGGTCAACGGGTGCTGCCGCGCAAGCTGCGGAGCACCGCCCCGACCGACGGCACCGCTCCGGCCGACGAACCCGCCCCGGCCGACGTGGACGTCGCCGAGGACCGCTCCGGCTTCGGTTTCCGTTGGGCCCGCTGGGTGACCCGGTTGCGCATCCCGGTCATCCTGGCCGGGCTGCTCGGGCTGGGACTGCTCGCCATCCCCAGCACCGACATGCGGCTGGCCCTGCCGGACGCCGGCACCGCCCCGGTCGGCTCGCCGGCCCGTACCTCCAACGACCTGATCACCGAGGGCTTCGGTCCGGGCTTCACCGGTCGCCTGGTGGTGGTGGTCTCCGGTGACTCCGCAGAGCGGGCCGCCGCCGCACTCCCCCGGGTCACCCAGGAGATCCAGGACACCGAGGGCGTGCTCGCGGTCGCCCCGCCGCAACTCTCCCCGGACGGCCGGACCGCCCTCCTGGCGGTCATCCCGGAGACCGGGCCGACCGACCAGGCGACCGAGACCATGGTCCACGACATCCGGGGCGCGGTCGACGGGATCGACGGGGCCGAGGTGCTGCTGACCGGCGTCACCGCGATCGGCATCGACGTGTCGGAGAAACTCGCCGACGCGCTCCCGATCTACCTGCTGCTCGTGGTCGGTCTCTCCGTCCTGCTGCTGATGCTGGTCTTCCGGTCGATCCTGGTGCCGGTCAAGGCGGCCCTGGGCTTCCTGCTGACCGTCGCGGCGACCTTCGGCATCACCGTCGCGATCTTCCAGCAGGGCACGTTGGCCGACCTGGTCGGGTTGGACACCCCCGGCCCGCTGGTCAGCTTCCTGCCGATCCTGCTCATCGGCATCCTGTTCGGGCTGGCCATGGACTACGAGGTCTTCCTGGTCTCCCGGATGCGGGAGGACTTCGTGCACGGCGACACCGCCGCCCAGGCCACCATCAACGGCATGGGCCACGGCGCCCGGGTGGTCACCGCCGCCGCGCTGATCATGATGTCGGTCTTCGGTGGCTTCGTCTTCCTCGACGACCCGATCATCAAGTCGATGGGCTTCGCGCTCGCGATCGGCGTCGCCATCGACGCCTTCGTGGTGCGGATGACCATCGTCCCGGCGGTGATGTCGCTCCTCGGCGACAAGGCGTGGTGGCTGCCCCGCTGGTTGCAGCGGGCCCTGCCGAACGTCGACATCGAGGGCGAGGGGCTGCGCGCCCATCTCGACGAGAAGGCCGCCGCCGGCGTCCGCTGATCTCCCCCACCCCCGGGCACCGCGGCCCGCGCCGCACCGCCCGGGGGTGGTACCCGGGGTCCCCTGCTACCGCTTCGGGCGGCGCAGGGGGCCCCGGGCGCACACCCGGGCCGGCTCCGGCTCACATGCCGGCCGGGTACGTCTCGAGTTCGCCGGGCGTGGTGAGGGCGGGCAGCGGGTGCAGGGCACTGGTCTGGTCACACCAGACGAAGGCGTCGTAGCGCTCCCCCAGCCGGGTCGGCACGTAGTTGGACCGCGACTCCAGGGAGGGGTCGTAGACCACCCCGATCGCCCGGTGGTCGACCGTGCCGGTGACCCAGTCCGGCTGGTCCGCCCCGCCGAAGACCAGCACCGCCCGTTCCGGCAGCAGCTCGTGCAGCCGGTGCTCCAGGGAGTCCGGCCTGGCCGGCGGGGCGGTCATCGCCTCGGCGGCCGATCCCCAGCGGGGCGCGGCCACCACCCCGCCGCGGTAGCTGCCGAACCCGACCAGCACCACCGCCGCGTCGCCGTGCCGTTCCCGGGCGAGCTGACCGACGTTGACCAGGCCGGCGCCGGCCATGTCGGTGGCCCGAGCGTCGCCCACGTGGGTGTTGTGCGCCCAGACCACGGCCCGGGAGCCGGGACCGTACCGGTCCAGCAGCCGGTCGAGGGTGTCGGCCATGTGGGTGTCCCGGACGTTCCAGGACTCGCCCCCACCGGTCACCATGGTCCGGTAGTACCGTTCCGCGCCGGCCACCACCTCCGCGTTCTGCCAGGCCGAGAAGCGGTCCGCGCCGTCGGCGGCGGCCTGCTCCCGGGTACGGGACAACAGGCGCACCACCTCCTCCTCGCAGCGCGCCGAGACGAACCGGCTGGCCAGCCCGTACTCCTCGGGCCGCTTGCCGAACGGCTCGAAGCAGCGGTACGCGTCCTGCGCCGCCTCCAGCGATGCCGGGTCCTCCTCACCCAGGTAGTCGAAGATCGCCTGCATCGACTCCCAGAGGCTGTAGACGTCCAGGCCGTGGAAGCCGGCGCGGGCCGGCTGCGGCCGGTCCACGTTCCAGGCGCGCAGCCAGCGGCAGAACCGCGCCACCTCGGCGTTCGCCCACATCCAGGTCGGCCAGCGCTCGAAGCGTTCCAGCGCGGCCAGGGGGTCGGGGGCACCACGCGGAACAGCGGTGACCGAGCGGTTCACCCGGTCGCAGTCCGGCCAGTCCCCCTCCACCGCCACGAAGGAGAAACCGCACTCGGCGATCAGCCGGCGGGTGAGCTGTTCCCGTAGCCGGTAGTAGTCGTAGGTGCCGTGCGTCGCCTCGCCGAGCATGACGATCCGGGCATCGGCGACACGGGCCAGCAACGGGTCGAAGTCGCTCGGTGCGCCGAGCCGCTGGACCTGCATGTCCGCGGCTACCCGGGGCGGGTCGGGGCAAACCACGACGGGTGTGCGCCGGCCGCCAGCGGGTAGCCGGCGTCCATGACGGTCAGCGGCGGGCAGTGGTGGGAGTACCTGGCCGGACTGGACTACCCGGTGTCCCGGGAGGATCTGGTCCGCCGGGCGCAGGAGGTCGGCGCGAGCACCGAACTGCTCCAGGCCCTGCGGACCCTGCCGGTCGAGGAGTTCGCCTCGGCCGACGAGGTGACCGCCGCGATCGCGACCGTCGCCTGACCGCCACCCCGCGACACCGCCGGTCACCCCGCCGCCGACTCCGCCGGTCGACCCCGCCTCCGCCCCACCGGGCGGTCCGGGGGTCAGCCGCCGGTCAACCCCGTCGGGCGTGCAGCAGCCGGAACAGCACCAGCCACTGCTCCGGCCAGACCTCCCCGACCGGGGTGGCCGGATCGAGCCGGACCGCGCGCAGCGCGGCGTCGACCCGGGACCTCGGGTGCGCCGCCCGCAGCGAGGCCGCGAGCGAGCCGCCGGCCCCGCCGAACCCCAGCTCCACCATCCGCCGGTACGCCGGCAGCGCCCCCGCCGACAGCAACGGCTCGGAGCGGCGTTCCAGCCGCAGGATCCCGGCGTCGACCCGGGGCACCGGGCGGAACGACGTCCGGGGCACCCGACCCGCCAGCCGCCAGCCGAACTCGGGCCAGGTCGAGACGGTCAGCCGGGTCCACCGGCCGTAGTCACCGCTGCGCTTGCGGGCGTACTCGAGCTGGGTGAGCAGGGTCGCGGACCGTAGCGCCGGGGCGGCGAGGCACCAGCGCACCACGGCGGACGTCAGCGACCAGGGGATGTTGCCGACCAGGGCGAACGGCTCCTCCGGTGGTACCACCGAGAGGAAGTCCACCGGCCGGTGCTCCACCCCGGGCAGCGCCGCGCAGACCGCGGCCAGCTCGGCCGTGACGGCCGGGTCGACCTCGTACGCGAGGAGTCGTCGGCAGCGGGCGGCCAGCGGCCGGGTCAGCTGACCCCGACCGGCGCCCACCTCCACCAGCAGATCGTCCGGGCCGGGGCGGGCCGCCCGGACGAACCGCGCGACAGCGGCCGGATCGGTGAGGAAGTTCTGGGACAGTACGCGACGGGACCGGTCGCGTGCGGTGGTACGAGTTCGGCGGGGCGCCACGGGTTCGTCCTGTCTGCCGCTGGTACGGCGGCGGGGCGGACAGGCAGCACGGAGCGGGGCCTGTCCGAGCGGATCGGGACTCGGACGACCCTGGAAGACGGCAGCACCCGCGACACCTCGTTCCCACGCCCACCCCGGCGCGGAGTGGGCAGGCGGGAAGGGGCTGGCCAGGCGGCCAGCGCGGAACCCGGATCGGTCAGGCGCGGTGGGCGTACCGGTCGGCCAGGGCCGGACGCCGGACTCGCGGACGGGCCGCCTGGAGCGGGCCCCACGCGGCCGACATCCCGGCCACGTCGATCAGGGCATGCGTGATCATGCCCCGCACCCTAGGCCCCGCCCCGCCTTCTCCGCGCTCCCTTTTTCCACCCCCGGCGACCGGGGGCGTCCGGGGCGAGGGCGGTGGGGGTCAGGGGAGCGGGTGGGACCGGGCGTCGGTGCGGGAGCGTTCGGCGGCGGCCAGGACGGCGACCACCTCCCGGCCGAAACGGACGTCGCAGTGGTGGTCCCGGGTGCCGGTGTCGACCTGCCCGAGCAGTTGGTCGATGGCGAGGCCGAAGGCGGCGACCGGGCGGTCGTTCCCGGGCGGCACGGTCGCGACGCCGTTCTCGCCGAAGAACACGACCTCCTGGGTCACCGCCTCGGACGGCGCGTCCAGGGTGAGCGACAGCGAACTGGTGGCCCCGCCCTGGTGGGTGAGCAGCAGGTGTACCAACCCGCGCGGGCCGTCGGTGGCGGTCACCCGGCTCACCGGGCCGAGCACCGGCAGGACCATCGAGAGCGCGTGCGGGCCGATGTCCCAGAGCGCGCCGTGCTGCCGCCGCCAGGTCGAGTCCGCGTACGGCGACGCCAGCTCGAAGATCGAGGAGAACAGGGTGACCCGGGCGTGGTGCCAGCCGCCGGCGGCAGCGGTCGCCCCGAGGAAGCCCACGACGTTCGGGCGGAAGCGCTGGGTGAAGAAGACGATCGAGGCGACCCCCGACTGCTCGGCGGCGGCGACCACCCGGTCGGCGTCGGCCAGGTCCAGCGCCACCGGCTTGTCCAGCAGCAGGTGCCGGCCGGCGGTGGCGGCCCGGACCGCGATCTCCGCCTGTACGTCCGGCGGCAGCGCCACGGCGATCGCGTCCACCGCCTCGATCAGCGCGTCCACCTCGTCGTACGCGGGCACGCCGTGTCGGCTCGCCAGCGCGGCGGCCCGCTCCGGGTTACGTCCCCAGACCCCGGCCAGTTCGGCGCGCGGATGCGCGGACAGCGCCGCCGCGTGCGTCTGGGCCGCCCAGTGACCGGTGCCGAACAGTCCGAACCTCAGCAACCCGCACCCCCATCGTCCATCGGTCCTGGCCAGCTGCCCGGTCCGCGCTACACGCTAGTGCGCCGGACTCGTGCACCGACCGGCAGCAGGTCGCCCCGAAGGCTGCCGGGGCGCTGAGTACGCTGTCCCGGTGACCGAGGTAGGGACGCCCCGATGACCAGTGCCGCCGCAGCCGGCTCACCGGTGGACGGGATCCTCGCGACCGTCGCGATCGTGCTGTCGCTCGTACTCGCGGGGTGGAGCCTGGTGACGGCGGCGCGGAACCGGCCCCCGGACCGCACTCACCTGCTGGGCCTGATCGTGCTGGAGGTCGCGCTGCTGGCGCTGACCGTGGTCGCCCTGGTGGCGATCGGCGGCGGCGACCGGCCGGGCGAGCCGGGTGCGTTCGCCGGCTACCTGGTGACGCTGGTCTTCCTGCCGCCGCTGGCGGCGGTGCTGGCCCGGATGGAACCCACCCGTTGGGGCGCGGCGATCATCGGGGTGGTGTGCCTGGTCCTCCCGGTGGTGGTGGTCCGGCTCCAGCAGACCTGGGAGGTCGTCGGTGGCTGACCTTCCGGGGACGCCGTCGGCGGCGGACCGACCGGGGATCTCGGGGGCGGTGGACCCGTCCCGGGCGGCCGGGCGCGCCACCGGCCGGGGACCGGGTCGGCTGCTGATCGCCGTCTACCTGCTCTTCGCCATCGCGGCGACCTCGCGGGCCGGGCTCCAGATCGTCACCCGGTTCGACGAGGCGCCGCTGGCGTACCTGCTCTCCGCGCTGGCCGCGGTGATCTACATCGTGGCGACCGTCGGACTGGCCCGGAGCGGACGCGTCGGCCGGCGTATCGCCCTGGCCTGCTGCACCATCGAGTTGGTCGGGGTGCTCGGCGTGGGCGCGCTCAGCCTGGTCGACCCGGCGCTCTTCCCGGACGACACGGTCTGGTCCGGCTTCGGCAGCGGTTACGGCTACGTCCCGCTGGTGCTGCCGGTGCTCGGCCTGGTCTGGCTCTACCGGACCCGGCACCAGCGGGCCTGACCCCGCGCGCGACCGGGCCGGTCGCCGTGGGGCGGACCGACCCGGTGACCCGGTCGGCGGGGTCAGTCCCGGGGACCGCCGGCGACGTAGACGACCTGACCGGAGACGAAGCCCGCCGCCTCGCTGGCCAGGAACGAGATGGTGTGCGCCACGTCCTCGGGACGGCCGACCCGGCGTACCGGGATCTCGGCGATGGCGTGCTTCTGGAGGTCCTCGAAGTCCACCTTCATCCGGGCGGCGGTCGCGGCCGTCATGTCGGTGACGATGAAACCGGGCGCGACCGCGTTGACGGTCACCCCGAACGGGCCGAGTTCGATCGCCAGCGTCTTGGTGAAGCCCTGGAGACCGGCCTTGGCGGCGGCGTAGTTGGCCTGCCCCCGGTTGCCCAGCGCGGAGGTGCTGGAGAGGTTGACGATCCGCCCCCACTTCTGGTCCACCATGTGCTTCTGGGTGGCCTGGCTGAACAGGAACGCCCCGCGCAGGTGCACCCCCATGACCGTGTCCCAGTCGGCGTCGGTCATCTTGAACAGCAGATTGTCCCGGAGCACCCCGGCGTTGTTGACCAGGACGGTCGGCGCGCCCAGTTCGGCGGCGACCCGCTCCACCGCCGCCGCCACCTGGGCCCGGTCGGACACGTCCGCCCCGACGCCGAGCGCCCGGCCGCCGTCCGCACCGATCGCCGCGACGGTCTCCTGGGTCGCGGACTCCTCGATGTCGACCACGGCGACCGCCAGGCCATCGGCGGCCAGCCGGCGGGCGGTGGCCGCGCCGATCCCCCGCGCGCCTCCCGTGACGATCGCGACCCGTTGCCCCTCGGCCATTCCTACCTCCCAGTAACATGGCGACCCCCGCACCCTACCCCGCGTGGAGGCACCGCGGGGCCCGCCCGAAGGCGGGTTGTGCGGCGGTACGGGTCAGGACGACCAGGCGCGGCGCAGCCGGATCCAGCGGTACCCGTAGCCGGCCACCCGGAGCGCGTCGAGCTTGCCGACGCCGCCGTAGTCCCGGTCGGTGAGGACGTCGATCGGCAGGTCGGCGTCCGGCTCGAGCGTGCCCAGGTCCACCACGGCGTCCTTCGTGCCCAGGTTGTGCAGGAAGAGCATCGTGCCGGTCGCACCGTCGGCCCGGTGGGCGAGCACGCCGGGCGGCATCGGCACGTCGATGTGGGTGGTGGAACCGGAGCCGATCTCGGGGGCCTCGCGCAGCGTCCGGATCATGCGCTCGAACCAGGCCAGCAGGGAGTTGCGGTCCCGACGCTGGTCGGTGACGTTGACCTTCTCGTAGCTGAACTCCCCCTTGTCGATGACCGGGCGGACCAGCTTCTCCGGGTCCGCCGTGGAGAAGCCGGCGTTCGGCTGGTACGACCACTGCATCGGGGTACGGATCGCCTGCCGGCCGGGCAGGGAGAGGTCCTCGCCCATCCCGATCTCCTCGCCGTAGCGGAGCACCGGCGTACCGCGCAGCGAGAACTGGAGGGCGTACGCCAACTCGATGCGCCGACGGTCGTTGCCGAGCATCGGGGCGAACCGGCGGCGGATGCCCCGGTCGTAGATGCGCATGTCCTTCTCCGGGCCGAACTGCGCGTACACCTGCTCACGCTGCTCGGCGGTGAGCCGGGACAGGTCGATCTCGTCGTGGTTGCGCAGGAAGGTGGCCCACTGCCCGCCGTGCGGCAGGGACGGGGTGTCCCGCAACGCCTCGATGACCGGTTCCGGGTCCTGCCGGGCCAGGGCGAGCATCAGCCGCCCGTTGAGCATGAAGTCGAAGAGCATGTGCACCCGGTTCGCCGACCCGGCGCCGTCGCCGAAGAACTGCGGCAGATCGTCCGGCTCCACGTTGGCCTCGGCGAGCAGGACCGCGTCGCCGCGCCGCCACTGCACGTGCTGGCGCAGGTCGGTGAGGAACTCGAAGTCCTTCGGCGAGTTGGCGTTGCCCGGCTCGGTCAGCTCGATGATGAACGGCACGGCGTCCATCCGGAAACCGGAGACGCCGAGCTGGAGCCAGAACGACATGATCTTCTTGATCTCGTTCCGGACCTCCGGGTTGGTCATGTTCAGGTCCGGTTGGTACTTGTAGAACCGGTGGTAGAACCAGCACTTCGCGGTCCGGTCGTAGGTCCAGGTCTCGTGCTGCTCCCCCGGGAAGACCATGCCCTGAAAGCGGTCCGCCGGCTCGTGCTCCGACCAGATGTACCAGTCCCGGTACGGCGAGTCCGGCGAGGAGCGCGCGGACTGGAACCAGGGGTGCTCGTCCGAGGTGTGGTTCACCACCAGGTCGATGATCACGCGGATGCCCCGGTTCGCCGCCTGGTGCAGCAGTTCGGCGAAGTCACCGAGGGTGCCGAAGCGCGGGTCCACGTTGTAGAAGTCGGTGACGTCGTAGCCGTCGTCCCTGTTGGGCGACGGGTGGATCGGGTGCAGCCAGAGACACGTCACGCCGAGTCGGGCCAGGTAGTCCAGCCGGCCGATGAGGCCCCGGATGTCGCCGATCCCGTCGCCGTCGGAGTCCGCGTACGTGTCGATGTCGAGGCAGTAGACGACGGCCTCGGAGTACCACCTGTCACCCATGCCGGCATACCTTCTCCCGTCGATCACCTCGGCAAACACGAGCAACGCTCGACGAGGGGACGGACGGCACGCCGGGCCGGTAGCCTGCCGGGCATGGAACGTGAGGACGGCCTGCGGCCGGTCGACTGGGCCGAGGGGAACTGGCTCCGCCAGCCGGTGCGCGTCGAGGCGACCCCGGCCGGCGAACTCGTCGTCGAGCCCGCCGCGACCAGCGATCTCTGGCGGCACACCAGCTACGGGTTCGTCCACGACGACGCCCCGGCCCTGCTCGCCCCCCTCGCCGTCGGGAGCGCGGTGGAGGTGAGCTTCCGGCTGGACTACACCGAGCAGTTCGACCAGGCCGGCGTGCTGGTCCGGGTGGACGAGGAGAACTGGGTCAAGGCCGGCGTCGAGGTCTCCGACGGGCAGCCGCAGCTCGGCGCGGTGGTCACCCGGGGTGTCTCGGACTGGTCGGTCGCGCCGGTGCCGGAGTGGGTCGGTCGGGAGGTGACGGTGCGGGCCAGCCGGGCCGGCGACGCGCTGACCGTCCGCGCCCGGGTGGCGGGCGAGCCGTGGCGGCTGGTCCGGCTCGCCCCGCTGGCACCGACGGCGGTGGCCACCGCCGGTCCGTTCTGCTGTTCACCGACGCGCGGCGGCCTCACCGTACGCTTCACCGGCTGGCGGCGGGGGCCGGCCGACGCCGCACTGCACGACTGAGCCGCCCGGCACCACCCCCGTCCGCCGGTTCGGGGCCGGATCCCGCCGGAGCGGGTCGCGTCGGCCACCCGTAGGTGTGACCGACGCAGAATCGGGTACCACCCCCGGATCGATGGGCTCTCGGCGGAAGGACACGCATGGCACTCGCCGACAATGTCGACCCGGCTCAACTCGGCGGGCTGACCGGCTGGGTGGCCGGCGTCATCGAGGCGATGGGCGCGCCCGGGGTGGCCCTGCTGGTCGCCCTGGAGAGCATCGTCCCGCCGATCCCCAGTGAGATCGTCCTGGCGATGGCCGGCTACCTGGCCGGCGAGGACCGGTTCAACGTGGTGGTGGTCTGGCTGGCCGCCACCGTCGGCTCGCTGGTCGGCGCGCTCGCCCTCTACTGGGTCGGCGCGGGCGTCGGCGAGGACCGGCTCAAGCGCTGGCTGGACCGGCTCCCCCTGGTGGACCGGGACGACCTGGAGCGCGCGGACCGCTGGTTCGAGCGGTACGGCCGCTGGGCGGTGCTGTTCGGCCGGATGGCACCGGTGGTGCGCAGCCTGGTGTCGATCCCGGCCGGGGCGAACCGGATGCCACTGGTGGAGTTCAGCCTGCTGACCACGCTGGGCAGCGGTGTCTGGAACGCGATCTTCGTCGGGTTGGGGTACGCCCTCGGCTCGCGCTGGGAGGAGATCGACAAGTACAGCAGCTGGTTCGACTACGGCATCCTCGCCGTCTTCGTACTCATGATCGTCAGCTGGGCGGTGAAGAAGCGCCGCCGCCGGGCCCGGCGCGACCGGCAGTCGGTGACCACCGGTCGCTGACCACGGCCCGGACGCCGACGCACCGACCGGTACGCGCGACGTCCGGGCCGACCGGCTCAGGGCAGGGTCGACAGGTGCGGCTTCACGGTACGGGCGAAGCCGTTGCCGTTGCTGACGTCCCAGTTGATCGACCAGGTCATCGCCCCGCGCAGGCCCGGGTAGGTGCGCGGCGGCCGGAAGCTGCCGCAGTTGGTGCCCTTGGCCAGGCAGTCCAGGGCGGCGTTGACCACGCTGGGCGGGACGATGCCGCCACCGGCCGCCCCCGGACCGGCCGGCAGTCCGAGCGCCACCTGGTCGGGGCGGAGCCCGGCCTCCAACTGGATGCAGGTGAGCGCCACGATGAAGTTCACCGTGCCCTGCGGGTACGCGGCGTTACGGTCGCAGCCGAGCATCGCCCCGGAGTTGTAGAACTGGGTGTGCACCACGGTGAGGATGTCCCGGATGTCCAGGGCGAGCTTGAAGTAGCTGCCCTGGGGCGACTGCATGTCGATGGTCTGCGGGGCCATCGTGATGATCAGGTTCGCCCCGACCTTCGACCGCAGCGACCGCAGCGCCTGGCCCATGTACGTCGGGTTCAGGCCGTTCTCCAGGTCGATGTCGACCCCGTCGAAGCCGTACCGCCCGATGAGCGCGTGCACGCTGTCGGCGAAGGCGACCGCGCTGGCCGAATCGTTGACCGCGACCCGCCCGGTCTCACCACCGACCGAGATGATCACCTTCTTGCCCCGGGAGCGGAGGGTCTGCACGTCCGCCCGGAAGTCGGCGTCGGTGTAGCCGCCGAGAGAGGCGGACAGGCCCGGGTCGACCGTGAAGGACACCGCGCCGGGCGTGGTGGTGGCGTCGGCGAACGCGACCGCGATCACGTCGTACTCGTTCGGCACGTCGCGCAGGCGCAGCTCGACGGCCGGGTTGTCGAAGTTGTGCCAGTAGCCGGTGAGCACGTGCTTGGGCAGACCGGAGGTGGGCGGCGGGGTGGTCGGGGGCGGTGTGGTCGGCGGCGGGGTCGTCGGCGGCGTGCTGGTGGGCGGCGGTGTGGTCGGGGTCGTGCCGCCCCCGCAGGCGGCGCCGTTCAGGGTGCAGTTGCGCGGCGCGCCGGAGCCGGTGGCGAGGAAGCCGAACGACACCGACGCGCCCGGGGCGATGCTGCCGTTCCAGGAGCGGTTGGTGAAGGTGTGCCGCTGGCCGGAGGAGGTGAGCAGGGCGTCCCAGTAGGAGCCGAGGGTGGTGCCGGCCGGGAGCTCAAAGGTGAGGTTCCAGCCGTTGATGGTGCTGCCGCCGCCGTTGGTGATGGTGTACTTCCCCTCCCAACCGGTGCCCCAGTCGGCGGTCTTGACGAAGGTCGCGCTGGCTCCGGCGGCAAAGGCGGGCAACGCCACCCAGGCCGCGCCGACGGTCGCCACCAAGGCTGCGACCAGGGAGAGGACAAGAGATCGGGAACGTTTCACAGGACCCTCCACGCCCGAGCGGGCATCCATGGACATCGACAGGTTCGGTAATTATCAAGAAAGTTAACTGTTTCTGTCCAGGGCTGATCGCGAGGTCCGTCGGTCGCGCCGCAGCACGGTGTGCTCCAGGGCGGTGAACGCGGTGGTGGTGACCAGATAGAGCACCCCCGCCAACGGCACCACCAGCGCGACCGGCAGCGTCGCGTACGGCAGCAGCGGCAGGATCCGGCCGACGACCGCGCCGACGTCCCCGCCCACCCCACCTGGCGACGCCGACCCGGCGGACGAGGACGAGCCACCCGACGCCGACCCGGCGGACGAGGACGAGCCACCCGACGCCGACCCGGCGGACGAGGACGAGCCACCCGACGCCGAGCCACCGGATGAGGACGGGTCGCCGGCCGGCGAGCCGGCGACCGGCACCGGTCCGGCGGCCATGGTCCGCCGCATCCGCCGCGACGCCAGCCAGGCCAGGGCCACCAGCGCGGCCAGGAGCACGCCCCAGAGCGGTCCGGCCGCTCCGGAGAGCCCGTCGGCCACCTGGTGCCCCAACGGCACCCCGGCCAGCCGTCCGGCCAGCGGCACCGGGTCACCGGCGGTGAAGAGGCGGTACATGACCAGGAAGAACGGCGCCTGGAGCAGGGCCGGCAGGCAGCCCGCCAGCGGGCTCGCCCCCGCGGAGCGGTACAGGTCGAGCAGTTCCCGTTGCAGTCGGGCCGGATCGTTGCCGTACCGGCGACGCAGCTCGCCGACCCGGGGGGCGAGGGCCGCGCGCCGCCGTTCCCCCCGCACCTGCGCGACGGTGAGCGGCGTGATCAGCAGTCGGACGGCGACGGTGAAACCGACGATGGCGACGGCGGTGGCGGTCCCGCCGGCCAGCGGCGTGACCGCGGTGGCGAGCGTGGAGACGGCGTCGGACGCGACGCCGACGACGGCGTCGAGTGGTGCGAAGGCGAACATGGGGGTACCCCTTGCGATTCCGGTCGGATGTCCTCGACGGACGGATGACGGGCGGAATCGACCGCGTGCACGGACCCGACGGCACGCCGGGGCGGGCCCGACGGTGCGGGCCGACCGGTTGGCGGGCGGCGGATGGCGGGGCCGGGGAACCCGGCGACGCGTCACGCGGTCGCGGGGAACACCCCCGGTGCGCGGGGACGGGGACGGCCGGGCGCGTCCGGGTCGAGCTGCCGGGGCACCCGTCGGCGACGGGCCCGTTCCCGCAGGGAGCGGGCCTGCCGGACGGCCCGCGGGCCGGCTGCGCCGGCCACCGTGACCAGGACGGCCACCATCGTGGCGAGCAACAGGGCCGCACCGACCGCCGCACCGGCGAGCAGCTCGACCGGCCGGTCGGCGAGCACGACGACCTGGCCGAGCGCGTACGCCCAGGCCCAGATCGCCACCGACAGCCCCGCCACCACGGGCACAGCGTAGGACCCGCTGTCACCCACCCGAGTCGGTGAGCCGGAATCGACACGCCGGGACAACGTTTTCCGGCCGGGTACGGCTGGGTAGCTCAGAACCCAGCACCCGCGAGCGACGCGGTCCGGAAGAAGGTGGTGAAGGCCGTGACCGGCCAGGTGACGACCCAGGACGTGACGAGTACGCCGGACCGACCCGATCTGCTCACCGTCGGCGTCGAGGAGGAGTTCCTCCTCGTCGACCCGCACACCGGTGTGGCCGTGCCCGCCGTCGACCTGGTGATGGACCAGGTACCCGCCGACCTGGCCGGCCAGGTGGAGCGGGAGTTCCAGACCAGCCAGATCGAGATCGGCAGCCCACCCGGCCTGGACCTCGGGGCGATCCGGCACTCCCTCGGGCTGCTGCGCGGCGGGCTCGCCGACGCCGCCGAGCGGGCCGGCGTCCGGCTGCTCGCCATCGGCACCGGCCCGATCGACGGCCCGGTGCCGCCGGTGGTGGACAAGCCGCGCTTCGACCGGATGGTCGAGCGGTTCCGGCTGCTCGCGCCCGGCCCCGGCAACAACGGCATGCACGTGCACGTCGGCATCCCCGACCCGGACACCGGCGTACAGGTGCTCAACCACGTCCGGCCCTGGATGCCGATCCTGCACGCGCTCACCACCAACTCCCCCTTCTCCGCCGGGGAGGACACCGGCTACGCGAGCTGGCGCTCGATCGAGTGGGAGCGCTGGCCCTCGGTGGCCCCCACCCCCTGGCTCGACTCGTACGCCCACTACCAGCAGCTGATCCAGCAGCTCATCGGCAGCGGCATGATGCTGGACGAGGGAATGCTCTACTGGTACGCCCGGCTGTCCGCGAAGTACCCGACGGTGGAGCTGCGCATCGGCGACGTCTGCCCGTCCCTGGACGACACGATCCTGGTGGCCGCGCTGGTCCGGGGCCTGGTCGGTACCGCCCTGGCGGAGATCGACGCCGGTCGTCCGGCGCCCCGGGTCGACCATCACCTGCTGGTCGCGGCCCACTGGCGGGCCGCCCACGACGGGCTGGCCGGCAAGGCGGTCGACCCGCACACCGGCGAGGTGGGTCCGGCGTGGGAGCTGCTGGACCGTCTCGTCGACCGGGTCCACCCCGAACTGGACCGGCACGGGGACGCCGACCTCGTCGACGACCTGCTCGCCGGGGTACGCCGGCACGGCACCGGGGCCGACCGGCAGCGCATGGTGCACTCCCGCACCGGCCGCCTCGTCGACGTGGTCGAGGACGTCGCGCGACAGACGCGCGGCGGCTCGCCGACGGTGACAGACTGAACCGATGGCGGAACGGTTGATCGTGGTGGGCGCCGACGCCGGGGGCATGGCGGCGGCGTCCCAGGCCCGGCGGCGGCGCGGTCCGGACGACCTGGAGATCGTGGCGTTCGACCGGGGGCGTTTCACGTCCTACTCGGCCTGCGGCATCCCGTACTGGATCAGCGGGTTGGTCGACGAGCGGGACGACCTGATCGCCCGGGACCCGGCCACCTTCCGGGACGAGTTCCACATGGACGTCCGGCTCCGGCACGAGGTCACCGCCATCGACCTGGACCGGCGCGAGGTCGTCGCCCGGGACCTCACCGGCGGCGGCGAGGTCCGGGAGCGGTTCGACACGCTGGTGTACGCCACCGGTGCGACCCCGGTGCACCCGGACTGGGCCCGCGTCGACGCGGACGGCCTCTTCGGGGTGCAGACCCTCGACGACGCCGACGCGCTGCGCGACTGGCTGGAACGTGACCCGGAACCCCGGCGCGCGGTGGTCGTCGGCGGCGGCTACATCGGCGTGGAGATGGCCGAGGCGCTGATCGTGCGCGGGCTGGACGTGACCCTCGTCGAACAGGCCGACCAGCCGATGTCCACGGTGGACCCGGACATGGCCGGGATGGTGGCGGAGGCGATGCGCGGGCTCGGCATCGACATCCGTACCGGGACGACGGTCACCGGCCTGCGCACCGCCGACGGCCGGGTCACCGGGGTGTGCACCGACGCCGGTGAGCTTCCGGCCGACGTCGTCGTCCTCGGCCTCGGGGTGCGGCCGAACGTCGCCCTCGGCGAGGCCGCCGGCCTGCCGATCGGGCCGTCCGGCGGAATCCGGGTGGACCGCCGGATGCGGGTGATCGGCGTGGACGGGGTGTGGGCGGCCGGGGACTGCGTGGAGACCCTGCACCGGGTCAGTGGCCAGCCGGTCAACGTCCCCCTCGGCACCCACGCCAACAAGCAGGGCCGGATCGCCGGGATCAACATCGGCGGCGGCTACGCCACCTTCCCCGGCGTGATCGGCACGGCGGTGACCAAGGTCTGTGACCTGGAGGTGGGTCGGACCGGCCTACGGGAGTCCGACGCCACCGCCGCCGGCTTCCAGTTCGTCTCGGTGGTCGCCGAGTCGACCAACCGGGCCGGCTACTACCCCGGAGCCCGCACGATGGCGGTCAAGCTGATCGCCGAGAGGCCCAGCGGCCGGCTGCTCGGGGCGCAGATCGTCGGCTGGTCCGAGGCGGCCAAGCGGATCGACACGCTGGCCGTGGCGCTGTGGAACGGCATGACCGTGGACGCGATGACCGGCCTCGACCTGGGCTACGCCCCGCCGTACGCCCCGGTCTGGGACCCGGTGCTCATCGCCGCCCGCAAGGCGGTCGACGCCCTGGCCTGAGGCGCGCGATGCCGCCCGCCGAGGGGGCGGGCGGTGGGTCAGGAGGTGGTGGCGGGCTTCCTGGTCGGATCGGGCGCGGTGGTGCCGTGAGCGGGGCGGCGGGTCAGGACCTGGGGGCCGGCGGCCGTGATGGCGACGGTGTGTTCGGAGTGCGCGGTGCGGGAGCCGTCGGCGGAGCGGATCGTCCAGCCGTCCCGGTCGAACCTGATCTTGTCGGTGGAGCGGCAGAACCAGGGCTCGATGGCGAGGGTGAGGCCGGGGTCGAGTCGCATCCCCCGGCGGGCGCGGCCGTCGTTGGAGACGTGCGGGGACTCGTGCATGGTGCGCCCGATGCCGTGGCCGCCGAACTCGGCGTTGACGCCGTAGCCGTAGGAGCGGGCGACCCCGCCGATCGCGGCGGAGATGTCGCCGAGGCGGCCGCCGGGCTGGGCGGCGGCGATGGCGGCCTCCAGAGCGACCTCGGTGGCCTCGATCAGGGTCAGGTCGGCCGGGTCGGGGGTGCCGACGACGAAGGAGAGCGCGGAGTCGGCGACCCAGCCGTCGATGCCGACCGCCATGTCGATGCTGAGCAGGTCACCGTCGCGCAGGACGTAGTCGTGCGGCAGACCGTGCAGCACCGCGTCGTTGACCGAGAGGCACAGCACGTTACGGAACGGGCCGCGGCCGAACGAGGGGGCGTAGTCCCAGTAGCAGGATTCGGCGCCGCGCTCGGAGATGCGGCGGCGGGCGTGGTGTTCGAGGTCCATCAGGTTGACGCCGACGGCGGCGACACCGCTCAGCTCGGCGAGCAGCTCGCCGACGAACTGGCCGGTCACCGCCATCCGGCCGATCTCGTCGGCGGACTTGAGCTCGATCACGACAACCTCCCTCTCCGTGTGCGGTATTTTTATACCACGCCAGGTCGGCGGCGCTCCGGTGGGATAACCTGCTGGCATGGTTCGCCAACCACTCACCGCCGAACAGATCGCAGCGGGCCAGCGCCTCGGAGCCGCCCTCCGGGTCGCGCGGGCCGGCCGCAGCCTCGTCGAGGTGGCCCTGGCAGCCGGCATCTCCCCCGAGACGCTGCGCAAGATCGAGGCCGGCCGCCTGCCCGCCCCGGCGTTCGGCACCGTGGTCGGCCTCAGCCGGGCGCTCGACGTCCCCCTCAGCGACCTGGCCGACGTCTGGCTGGCCGACATGCCCGTCCGTCAGGCGTCCTGACGACCCACCGCGGTTGCCTCCGCCGTTCCTGGTCGAGGCCGAGGCACCGGTCGGCGACGTCCCGCAGCAGCGCCCGGTCCCGTCCACGGACACCGGGCCCGCCGGAAACGGTTGTCCGACCGGGCCGGACCGGCCCGAGAATGGTCCGGTGGAACTGGAGATCCCCCGACGCCTCGACTGGCTACGACGGGTGCCCGCCGGACGGGATTGGCTGACGGTACTGCCGGAACGGCTGGCCGCCTGCGTGGACCGCTGGTCGCTGCGGCTCGGCCCGACGTACCCGGGGGCGTTCGTGTCGCTGGCGGTCGCCGCCGACCTGCCGGACGGCACACCCGCCGTGCTCAAGCTCCAGTATCCCGACCCGGACAGCGCGCACGAGGCGGCGGCGCTGGCGCGGTGGGACGGCGACGGCGCGGTGCGGTTGCTGGCGCACGAGCCGGCCTGGCGGGCCCTGCTCGTCGAGCGGTGCGAGCCCGGCGACCCGCTGCACCACCGCCCGCCGGACGAGGCGCTCGACGTGGTGGTGGACCTGCTCCCCCGGCTCTGGCAGCCGGCCCAAGCCCCGTTCACCCCGCTCGCCGAGGAGGCCGCCGGCTGGGTGGAACGGCTGCCGGACACCTGGGAGCGGGCCGGCCGGCCGTACGAGCGACGCCTGCTCGACGCCGCGCGCGACCTGCTCGCCGGCCTGACCCCGACCCAGGGGGAGCAGGTGCTGGTCAACCAGGACCTGCACGCCGGGAACGTGCTGCGGGCCGGGCGTGCGCCGTGGCTGGTGATCGACCCGAAGCCGCTGGTGGGCGAGCGCGAGTTCAGCGTGGTGCCGATGGTGCGGGGCGCGGAGCTGGGCCACTCGCCGGCGGCCGTGCGGTACCGGCTGGACCGGCTCACCGCCGACCTGGGGCTGGACCGGGACCGGGTACGGGGCTGGACGATCGGCCAGACGCTGGCCTGGAGCATCGGCGAGGGACAGGTCTTCCCCCCGCAGGTCGAGGTGGTCCGCTGGCTGCTCGGCGACGACTGATCCGCAGGTCAGCCCCCGTCCGCCGGCCTTGTCGGTGGCCGGCGCTACGGTGTGCGGGCTGTCGACGTACCGGTCGGATCGCCGCCGGTCGCCCGCCCCCGGAGGATTTCTGATGCCGCAGGAGACGACCTACCTCGAACTGTCCGAGTCCGACGGTGGAGCACACAAGTTCTACGAGACCGTGGTGGACGGCACCGAGCTGACCGTCCGGTACGGCCGGATCGGGGACCAGGGGCAGGTCAAGACCAGCAGCTTCGCGGACAACGCGAAGGCCCGCGCCGCCGCCGCGAAGAAGATCGGCGAGAAGGTCCGCAAGGGGTACGCCCCGGCGGTGCGCGGCGTCCGGCAGAAGCGCGCGGTCAGCCGCCGCCAGATCGTCAGCACCCACTCCACCGCACGGACCGCCCCGGTGCTCTGGCGGTACCACTCCGGCGCCCCGGCGTTCGGCATCTTCGTCGACGGCGAGCACTGCATGGTGGGCAACGAGCACGGGGTGATCACCACCCTCGGCCACGACGCCCAGGTGCTCAGCCAGGTCCGGCTGCCCGACGGGGTGAAGTGCATCGTCGCCGACGACGCCTGGATCTACGCCGGTTGCGACGACGGCAACGTCTACGACCTCTCCGGCAAGGTGCCCCGGGTGGCGTACACCATCGCGCCGGAGATCGACATCTACTGGCTGGACATCCACGACGGGGTGCTCGGCGTCTCCGACGCGGGCGGCGGGATCTCCGCCGTCGACCACGAGGACGAGTTCCTCTGGCGGCGGC
The DNA here is from genome assembly GCF_040639195.1 of Micromonospora sp. NPDC023956. NCBI lineage: Bacteria > Bacillati > Actinomycetota > Actinomycetes > Micromonosporales > Micromonosporaceae > Micromonospora > Micromonospora sp. NPDC023956. Next base: position 104,659 of record NZ_JBEZZN010000007.1, on the reverse strand, counting down.
CGGGGCGCGGCTCGGCGGCGTGGATGGTGCGCTGCGACGACGACGCGATCTACCACGGCCACTCGGCCGGCGTGACCGGCTACGACTGGCGGACCGGTCAGGAGCTGTGGAACACCCGCACCGGCTCGGTCCTCTTCGGCTGGCAGGAACGCGACCACGTGTTCGCCGGCACCGGCACCCGCCAGGTGGTCCGGCTGACCAAGCACGGCCGGGCCGACCTGACGTACCAGTGCGACGCCCCGGTCTTCTCCTGCGCCGCCACCGAGAACGGCCGGTACGTCTTCGCCGGGGACAACCACTCCTCGATCTACTGCTTCGACGATGCCGGCAACCGGCTCTGGAAGCTCGGCACCGGCTGCGGCTCGGCATACTCGATGCAGTACCACGAGGACCGCCTCTACGTGGTCACCACCGGCGGCTACCTGGCCTGCATCGACGCCAGCGAGTCGGCGATCCGGGCGGCCGAGGGCGGCAGCGTCCCGCAGGTGGTGGACGTCAAGGCACCACCCCGGATGGCGGCCACCGCCCCGTCCACCACGGTCGAGGTGGTCCACCACACCGAGGGCGGGGTGGTCGTGCAGTGCATCGAGGAGCGCGGCCGGCTGCGCGTCCAGGTGCTCTCCGACGGCTTCCACCGGGACTGGTCCGTGCAGTTCCCCAAGGGCATCCGCGAGCGCGGGGCCCGCTACCTGGTCACCGAGGTCCGCGAGTCCGGCCGGGGCGGCTTCTACCGCGCGTACGGCGACATCCGCCGGCTGGTCTGAGCGGCGCCGCTGGTCGGGTCGGCGGTGCGGGCCGACCCGACCAGCCTCGCCGACCTGCTTCCAGATCGATCGAACAGGGCAAGCCGTACCGGTGGGCCGGTGGCTCACCTGTCCTGGCCGCCGGCCAGCGTCAGCCGCAGTTGGTGCCGCGCTTGCCCCCCTGGGTGCCGCTGATGCGCCCCATCCAGTCGACGCACTTGCCCGCCGCAGACAGGTAGACCGGGCCGGCGTACGACGTGTAGTAGCCGCCGTCGTAGGCCGGCCAGTGGGTCCCGACCGGGTGAATCGCGAGGCCCGCCTCGATGAGCACCGCCGAGCCGACGGCGTTCCGCTTGGCGACCACGCAGTTCTTTCGCGTCCCCGAGTTGAAGGTGAGGAACACGGTCCCCTTGGAGCCGATCGCGTCGGAGTTCACGACACCGTAGCCGGAACCGCACTCGCCCCCGTAGGTGGCCGCGTACGCCGGGGGCGCCGCGGCCAACACTCCGGCCATCATCCCGGCGGCGACGGTGACGGTTGCGGCGGTGGTCCTGACGAGCTTCATGTGTTTCCTCCGTGTCTGCCGAGGCGGCTCTGCTGGCTGGATCGCGGCGCTGGAGCGGGCTGTGATCCAACCGGCGTGGCCCTGTTCGTTGGCGTGTTGGTGGTGTCGGTCCGGGGCGGGGGTGCTTCTCAACGCAGGACAGGGCCAGCGGCCACCGCCGCCAGACTGCCGGTCAAGGAGGACGAAGTAAGCGATGATCACCAGTTCGTGCCAGCCGAGCATGACCAGGTACGCGAAGATCCGGTTCGCGGCCGACCGGCTCCTGAGCGGTGCCACCGGGCCCCGGTCCGCGCTGCCACGCTCACCGGCGTACCGCACGTAGCGCCCTCCTCAAGAGACGTCGACGAGTTCACAAGCTCCTGTCTCGCGAGAAGCAGAGCACGGCGGCGGCTCCCGTTCGGTCGGATCGAGGACGGGTGGCACAGGAGCGCTGTCTGTTCCCAGGCGCAGACGAAACGACACCCGTCATGCCGGAATCCGGAGGCGGCGGCACCGGCCGGGTCAGCCGGCCTGGCAGGCGGCGCACCAGTAGAGGTTGCGCCCGCCCAGCGCGCCCCGGCTGACCGCCGTCCCGCAGACGTGGCAGGGGTCGCCGCTGCGGCGGTAGACGTACACCTCCCCGCCGTGCCGGTCGACCCGCGGCGCACGGCCCATCGCCTCGGGCAGGTGCCCCGGGCGGACGGTGTCGATCCGGCCCCGCTCGACGGCGAGGGTCATCAGCTCGACCAGGTCGGCCCAGAGCGCCCGCCAGCCCGCCAGGGTCAGGTTCCGGCCGGGCAGCAGCGGCGGCAGTCCGGCCCGGAACAGCGCCTCGGTCACGAAGATCAGACCCGTGCCGGCCACCACCGACTGGTCGAGCAGGAGCGCGGCGAGCGGCGTCGGGCTGCGGGAGATCCGGGCGTACGCCCGCGCCGGGTCGGCGTCGGCGCGCAGCGGATCCGGGCCGAGCCGGGCACGCAGCGCGTCGACCTCAGCGGGGGTGAGCAGCTCGCAGGCGGTGGGGCCACGCAGGTCCAGCCAGTGGCGGTCGCCGACCATCCGCAGTCGGATCTGCCCGACCGGCTCGGGCGGCTCCCCCGGCCCGTCGGTGAACTTCCCGTAGAGCCCGAGGTGGATGTGCACCGTCACGTCGGCGGCGTAGTGGTGCAGCAGATGCTTGCCGTACGCCTCGGTACTCTCCAGCAGGGTGCCGGAGATCAGCGCGGCCCCCTCGGCGAAGCGCCCCTGCGGACTGCTGACCTGTGGCTTCTCCCCGGCGAACAACTCGGCGTGCCGGTTCGCCAGGCGGTGAATGGAATGTCCCTCGGGCACGGCCACCAAGGGTAGTCAGCAGCGATCCCGCCCTGACGGACGGCCGGCCCGATGTCGGCCGGCCCGATGGACAGCCGTCGGCCCGACGACGGCCGGCACCAGATTGGCGATGTGGGGGTGACACTCGGCCGGGACACCCCGATATCGCCGATATGGAGTGGATCGTGGGTTGGGTGGTCCAGCGGTCCAGCGGTCCAGCGGTCCAGCGGTCCAGCGGTCCAGCGGTCCAGCGGCGAAGTATCCCTCAGGGGTCTCCGCGAGGACTCCCGCCTGGTGAGTGGCCTCCAACCCGAGCCGCACGACGGGAGCGGTCACGAGAAGTGCGATCATGGCGACGTCGGGGGCACTTCGTCCTGCGGCGTAGGCGGCAGCCAGGCAATACGGCGGGTACGACAACGTACCGGGCCTCGTCCGCCACCTCGGCCTGCGGCCTACGCGTCCGCAGCCTCGTCCTCGTCAGCTTCGATCAGGTGCGGGCGATGCTTCCCGATCCACTTCTCGACGTCCTCCTTGCGCCAGACCGTCCCCATGGCAAGCCGGTCGTAGGGCGCGGGCCAGTCCGGGCGGAGGGTCAACTGTCGGACCCGCTCCCGCGAGACGCCGAGCCGCTCCCCAATTTCCTGCGGCCCGTACAGGTGGTCTGGCACGTCCGCAGGTTAGCCACGCGTGAAGTTGTCAAACGTGTAGTGCACGGACAGCCAGTTGTCAAGCGTGTACTACACGCTTGACAAGGGCGACGTTGAACGGCAGCGTAAAGCCATGCCGCGACCACAGAGAGAACGGCTGGTTCCGTTCGCCCCCGCACACCGCCCGGTGTTTCGATGCCGACTACACCTTGGGTGTTCGTGCGGCTTCTCCTCCTGGCGGCGCTGCCCACTTCGGCGAATGCCGACGCCATGGAAGACCCTGGCCAACCAGCTATGGCGCACACCACGTCCCGCGCCGCTCCCGCTGTCGGACGAGGCGGAGATGCAAGGCCCTTCACCGGCTGATGGCCCCTACCGGAGCGCGTCGCTTGCCTGGCAAGCGGGGAACCCGGTACGGCGCGAGGTGCCGTTCCTGGTGCAGTCGGCCTGGTATTGCCTCGACCGGCACCGTCACAGCCGTTGCCCGAGCTGCACGGAACTTGGGTTCTGTCCGATGGCGGAGGCCGCCCGTGCCCGGATCAGGATGTGGCGACGACACCGCTCCGTGTTCGGCTGGCGATGACCACTCCCCTGCCCGGAGCAGGCGATCTGGTGCTGGTGACCCGCGCGGCCAGCGTTCAGTTCGTCACGCCGATGATGTTCCGGGTGATCCGGGTGCTCGACTGGGTCACATTCGACGGCTGGGTCTGGCTCGACGGCTACCAGCTCGACGACACCGGCGACGCCGTCGCCCGACGGTCGATCTTCGTACAGCCGGCCGGGCTGCGGATGCAGCAACGCTCGTCCGCACCGCGCAGACCGACAACCTTGCCGACCGTACGCCGGAATCGCGGGCCGACCGGGCTGCCACCGGCCGCCCCGCAACACCGGGCGACGCAGGCGCGGCGCACGGCTGGCCACGGCTGACGCTGCCAGCCGTGGCCACGGTGTCCCGGTTTCCAACCTCCGTCAGCCGGTCAACCCGCCCGCGAACGGCATCGCCCGCCACTGGTCGATCAGCGGCCGGGTGGCGTCCGCCAGCATGGGCAGTTGCGGCGCAAGCGCGAGGCAGGCGACGCCCCGCAGCATCCCCACCGCGTTGACGAAGCCCAGGACATCCTTGTCCAACTCGCGCAGTCCCCGGCGCCGTGCCTCGCGGTCGTAGGCGGCCTCACACTCGGGGCCGAGGCCGGCGAGGTCCCACTCCACCGGTCCCAACGTGACCATCTCGAAGTCGGCGTACAGGAGCCCACGCACCTCCGGAACGATGTTCACCGCCGGGCAGTCGCCGTGGATGGGCTGGAGGTCGATTCCTGGGAACCTGCGCTCGAACGTCTCGCGAGAACTGACGATGGGTTCCAGGACCTGCCATTCGCGGCGGGCACGGTCCAGGTCGGCCGGGTCGAGCAGGTCGGGGTGATCCTCCAGGAGAGCGAGGCCGTCCTCGATGAACCGGGGTTCGGCAGCCGACAGGAACGCCAGGTCCCCCGGATAGTCACGCAGGGCGGCGTGCAGGTCGGCGACGAGCCCGGCGTTCGCCACGTAGTCGGGCTCGGCGTCCGGGTCCACCTCGACGAGTTGCCAGAACGTCATCGAGAACCCGTCACGCTGGACGGGTTCCGGTGCGACGAGCGGGCTGGGCGGGATGACGGGCGTGCCCCGGTCCGCGAGCCACCGGGTCACCTCCAGTTCCGCCCGCTGCCGGACCGCCTGACTGTCGAGGTCCGCGTAGTGCGGCAGCACCGTGAGCACCCGGGCCACGACCGGCGACGGTGCGAGGTGGACGACCACCGAGAACACCTCGTACAGCACCTTCGGCTCAGTCACGGTGAGTCCGAGGTTCCGTCCGGCGTGGACGGCGGCGTCGACCGCACGCGCGGTCCGGTCAGCGAGCTGCTCTGGCGGCATGAACACGGTCACGACGAGATCATCTCACTTGCGGGTCGTGACGCGCCTCCGAGATTACGCCTCGTGGAGCTGCGGCTATGCCCACCGCACTGGCCCACGCCAACCACGCTCGGACGCCCACGGCTGAATCTCAGATGCTGCAGTAATCGTCGAACGACGCGGCTCGTACGACCGCATTGTGGGCTCACCCTGCCAGCAAGCCCATCGCGCACAGTTACTGGACCGCGCCAGGCTAGTGCCTCGTCTTGGAACGTTGATCGTGTAATCCGCTGGTTCTGAGGATCTGTCGGGCAGGCTGTCTCCCAACGGTTCGACCGTGGGAGGTGGCGGCCGGTGGGTAGACGGCCGGAGGTGTTCGTCCGGCAGGTGTCGATGGCCGAGGGTCAGCGGTTGCAGAGAATCACCCGGACGGCGAAGGACCCAGTGAAGCTTCGTCGGGCGATCGTGGTGCTGATGTCCGCCCAAGGACAGCCGGCCCCGGACATCGCCCACCTGCTGCGGACCAGCGAGGACTACGTGCGGGACGTGATCCACGCGTTCAACGATCGGGGGTTCGACGCGCTGGACCCAAAATGGAGCGGGGGCGCACCGAGACGGATCGATGAGCAGACCCGAGACTGGATCTGCGTCATCGCCCGGTGCGACCCCCGTTTCCTCGGCCGGCCGTTCTCCTGCTGGTCGCTTGCCAAGCTGCGTGACTACCTGATCGACACCGGTCACGTCACCACGGTCAGCGTCGAGACCGTGCGCCGTGTCCTGCACGAACGTGGAGTGTCCTGGCAGGCCACCAAGACGTGGAAGGCCAGCACCGACCCGGACTTCACGGCGAAGATGCGCCGGATCCTCGACCTCTACGACCACCCGCCTGTCGACGGCAGGGTGATCTGCGTGGACGAGTTCGGACCCCTGAACCTGCAACCCCGACCCGGCCGCGGGTGGCGACCCGCCGGACAACCGGTGCGACTACGGGCCACCTACCGGCGTGACCAGGGCGTGCGGCACATGATCGCCGCCCTCGATCTGGCCACCGGACGCCTGCACTACCGGATCCGTGACCGGAAACGCTGGCGCGAGTTCCTCAGCTTCCTCAAGACCCTGCGCCACCGCTGGCCCGACCAGCACCTCTACCTGATCCTGGACAACTTCTCCCCACACAAGCACCCCGAGGTCCGCGCCTGGTGCGCCGCCAACCAGGTCGACCTGGTGTTCCTGCCGACCTACGCGTCCTGGCTGAACTGGATCGAGGCCGAGTTCGCCGCCGTGCGCTACTTCGCCCTCAACGGCACCGACCACCGCACCCACCCCGAGCAGGACGCCGCCATCGGCGCCTACATCCGATGGCGCAACCAACACGCCCGACCGAAAACCGGGTTCGCAATCAACTCCAAGATCCGCCGCCTGGATTACCCGTTCAAGGCTGCATGACGAGGCACTAGCAGCAGATGCAGCCCACCAGGTGCGCCATCCGCCAGTTTAACCCTCGCGCGCAGTACCATGGCGATCAGCCATCGCGTCACTGAGAATTTAGCCAATAACCTCGGGCAGCGTCGACTATAGAATTGAAAGCAACTTCATCGACACTCGCAGTTAGAATTGGCCCCGACTCTCGTGTCGACACTTCTTGCGCCACGATGACGAATCGCTTTTTGCGCACATAACTGTACACTGTCCACCGGTCCAGTGACTCAACACTCGACATTATAGTCGAATCATGAAGAAACTCATCGTCGGCCAGCAGCTCCATGAACTGGGCGGATTCAATGCCCAGCAGATCAAGCCTTTCATCGTCGATACGTGGCCGATTCTTGAGCTGCGCCATCACCGAACCAAGGATGCACCCCTCACTATCACCAATCAGTTGACCCTCGACGATGAGCTGGAAGCGGAACATGCGATGGCCAGCGAGAGGAGTCACCAGCAATCCGAACTGGCCACTGTCATCCAGGAATATCAAACTTCACCTCCGCCGAACCTGAATAGGAATATGATTCAGCGGAATCTCCACTGGGTTACCTCGATTATCACGTCCGTTGGAGCTGCCGCTCCAGTGCCAGTTCCCATGCTCATCGTTGGAATATCTGTAGTAGACAGCTTTCTTGCCGGAACCAATTTTCGTCCAACGAACCTCGCCGACAAGAACACTATTCTGAAACTGCTCCGCCGCGTCAGCCGGCAGGACGCCCTTATTAGGATTGTATGGGTTCGGCCCGCCATGCGGATCGTGATGTCCAGGGTTCTCATAGCCAGGGATACATTCTCCCGGCCCGGTGTTGTGCACGAGTACCGGGTTCGCGCCGGCGAGCACGTAATACGTGTGGATGTCGTCGACGGTGAGGTTGTAGGCGGCGCCGTGGTGGAGGGTGGCCCAGTTGAGGCCGCTGATGACGAGGTACTTTCCGGTTGCGGTGTAGAGGTGGTCGCCGAGGTCGAGGTTCTGGCTTTCCTGCCACTGCTGGTCGGTCACGTTCCAGAAGGGGTGGTCCTCGGTGGTGGTGATGTCGCCGCCATCCACCTTGAGGTCGACGAGTTGGTCCTCGTGAACCCACACGTGGGTGACCTCGCGGGGGCCCTCCTCCCCGGTAGCCGGGTCGGTGGCGAACACGAAGTCGGCGACCTTGACGTCCTTGATGGACTTGGTGGTGCCGTCCGCCATCAGGACTTCGGTGTCACCGCTGAAGCTTTTGTGACAGGACGTAGCTTTGCCGCCCTTGATGCCCTTCGCGACCTTCAGGCCCTTGGCGAGAGGTACCAGCCCGACGAGTTCGAGGGAGGCACCGACGTAGTCACCGCGCTTGAGAGCATCATTGGCCAACCACATGCTGGAGGGAATCCCAAGGATCGGGACGTTGCTCCAGATCTCGTGTGCGGTTTTGGTTGTCCCGGCCCGGTAGGCGTTATCGGCGCCGCATTCCTGATAGTAGTGGCACAAATACGCCGCGTACGCGCGAGCGATATCTTCGTCGGAGCGGGAGGTGATGTGGCATCCGCCGGGCGAATAGCCGTACTGACAGTAGTAGGAGGTGACGTAGAACGCGAACGGCTCCGGTTCCGGCGTGGAGGTGCTGCCGGGCTTACCGGGTCCGTCGCCGCCCCCACCGTTGCCGCCATTGGCACCGTAGTTGCTCGGGTTTCCTCCGCCGGAATTGCCGCTTCCTCCGGAAACCACATTGTCGTAAGCAATCAACCCACCGCCATCCACGTCCTCGAAGGCGTAGAGACCGGAGGGGTCGCTGAAGGTGATGGGGCTGTTGTTGGCGTAGGCGTAGCCGTGCCACTGCTGCGGGTCGGCGAGGTCTTGTAGGGGGTCGACGGAGATGAAGCGGCCGAGCGTCGGGTCGTACTCGCGGGCCCCGAGGTGGGTCAGGCCGGTGGCGTCCACCGTGCCGCCGACGAAACCCTTCGTCCCGAGCCAGGTGGCCGGTGTCGTGCTGCGCTCCTCGCCGTACGGCAGGTTCCGGCGGCGTTCGCTGGCGAGCGTCCCGGCGTGGATCTGGACCTGCCCGCTGCCCTGGTGGTTGTTCACCGTCCACCGGACACCGGTGGCGTCCCGTACCGCGACGGCGTCGTAGTAGCGGGTGCCCAGCGGGCCGCCGCTGGACGGCGTGACCACCAGCTCGGTGCTGCCGAGGTAGAGGGTGGTCTTGCCGGGGGCGCGGGAGATGAGCCGGTTGCCGTCGGCGTCGTACAGGTAGCTGGTGGTCTGGCCGCCCTCGGTGAGGGTGGCCAGGTGACCTTCCGCGTCCCAGGTCAGGGTCTGGCTGGTGCCGGTGCTGGAGGTACGGGTCAGCGTATTGCCGCCGTTGTCGTAGCTGAACGCGCGGGTGGGGGTGCCGGCCTGCGGGCCGGTGGCGGTCACGCCGGTGACCGCGTGCGGTCGGGGCTGCCCGGCGGCGGGGGTGGTGTAGGTCCAGGTGGTGTCGGTGCCGCCGGGGTGCTTGTCGGTCTGGGTGGTGCGGTTGCCGACGCTGTCGAAGGTCCACTTCCGCCAGTACGGGTCGGCTCCGGCACGTTGCGGGGTGGCACAGCTCCAGGCCGCCTCGGTCCACGCCTCGGTCATCCGCTGGAGGTGGTCGTAGCGGAAGCACTCGACCTGGTCGCGGAGGCCGTTGGTCTTGCCGCCGATGATGCTGATCGCGCCGTTGTTCAGGTACGCGTATTCGGTGGTGTACCGGTCGACCCAGGTGCCGGCGGTGGTCTGGTTCTCGGTGTCGACCTGGGCGATCGTCGGGCGGCGGGTGGCCGGGTCGTACGTGGCGCTCAGTCGGACCTGCTTGCCGGCCGCGCCGAGGAAGGTGCGCTGGGGCAGGCCGTCGTAGTGGTAGTCGACGTCGGCCAGGTAGGTCTGCTGGGCCGAGCCCATCGAGGTCAGCAGTCCCTGGCTCAGGTAGCCGTAGGTGAGCGTCTCGGCGGGTAGGCCGCCGACGGCGGGCAGGCTGGCGGTGGCCGGCGCCCCGTTGACCTTGTAGGTCGCCGTGGTGCTGTAGGTGCCGGCGAGGGCGCCGTTGGCGGTGGACGCGGGGATGGTGACGGTGGAGGAGAGCGGCCGGTAGGCGTGGTCGTAGGAGCCGACGCTGGTGGTGTAGGCGAGCCCGTCGGTGTCGTACCGGGTGGCGCTGGTGAGCTGGCCCTTGGCGACGGTGTCGTAGGTCCAGGCGGCCATCAGCCGGCCGGTGGCAGAGTCCTCGCGGACGGCGGTACGCCGGTCGAGGTTGTCGTAGGTGTAGTGCAGCCGCTTGTTGCGCCCGTCGGTGGTGGCCTCCACCAGGCCGTTGTCGTGGTACTCGGTGGTGGTGGTGCCGGCGTCCGGGTCGACGGCCTGGGTCTGCCGACCGAGCAGGTCGTAGGTGTAGCTCCAGTCGTTGCCGGCCGGGTCGCTCATGCCGGTGAGGTCACCGCGCAGGTTGTAGGTGTAGGTGGTGGCGTCATGGCCACCGGTCAGGTTGCCGTGGATGTGGAACTGGCGCTTCTCGACCACGTTGCCGTGTGCGTCGACCAGGTCCTGCACGGTGGTGCCGCCGGTGGGCGGGACGGTGGCGGTGCGGTCGCCGTCGTACACCGTGGTGGTCTGCCACTTCTGGACGTTCAGCGACCAGGTGGCCGTGACGGTCTGCCGGCCGAGCGCGTCGTAGGTGAAGCGGGTCTGCCGCTCGATGGCGGTGTCGGCGGCAGTGACCAGGGTGGTGGTGGGACCGGAGGCGCTGTTGTAGAACTGCGACGCCTTGGCGACCAGGCCCCGGTTGTCGTAGACGGTGTCGGTGACGACCCGCTTGCCGTCCGGTGCGGTGGTCTGGGTCTGCCGGGGACGCAGCAGACTGTCCAGGATCTGGTGGGAGACCACCTGGGTTCCGTTGGGGCCGAGCGCCTTCGTGGTGACGTACGACGCGGCGGTGTTGCTGAGGCTGTACGTGTACTCGGCGTCGGGGGTCTCCGAGGTGGGTCGGTGCGCCCACGTCTTCGTCAGCCGGCCCAGGGAGTCGTACTGGGCCGTGCTGGTCCTGGTGTTGGGGTCGACGACGGTGACGGGCAGGCCACGGCCGGGGGCGAGGTTGGTGGTGGCGGTGTGCGACAGCGCGTTGGTGACCCGGATCTGGGTGGTCAGGCCGGTGGTCTCGGTGTACTCCGTGGTGGTGACCCGGCCGAGGGCGTCCTTGGCGCTGGTCGGGCGGCCGTGGCTGTCGTGGGCGGCCTCGCTGGTGGTGGTCCAGTTCGGGGTGACGCCGGTGTGGTCGACGACGTTGTCGACCCGGGTGATGTTCCCCTGGGAGGGCTTGCGGTCCAGGTTCGGGGACGAGGCACCCGGCTGGTCGTAGTGGTAGCGCACGTCGGCGACCGCGTCGGCAGGAAAGGTGGGGGTGTCCGCGCAGGTACCGGCGGTGCTCTGCTGCCGCTTGACCGTGCCGGCCTGGTACATCGGCATCCGGGCGATCAGGTCCCGGCTCGTGTCGCCGGTGATGTCCCCGACCGCGATCAGTTCCCCGCCGGTGTCACCGGCCGCCATGCCGTAGTGCAGGTCGGCCGAACCGGTGAGGAAGCCTCCGGCGCCGTTGCCCGGGTAGCGGCGTAATCCGCCGCCGCCGCGCACGAGGATGTCGGGGTAGGCGTCGCCGGAGTAGTCCTTCCAGCCGGTGATCACGTCGAAGCCCTGCCAGCCGGTACCGATCAGGGTGCCGCCGTTGCCGTTGGTCCAGCCGCCCGAGCCGTTGCCCGAGTACAGGTAGAGGTCACCCTCGGGGGTACGGGCGATGACGTCACCGACGCCGTTGGCGGAGAAGTCACCGACGGAGAAGAGCTTGTCGAAGGTGTCCCAGCCGCTGCCGACCAGCACTCCGGTGGCGGTGAACCCGCCGGTGCCGTTGCCGGTGTGCAGCCACAGCGTGCCGTCCGGCTTGCGGGCGATCACGTCGCTCTTGCCGTCCGAGGTGAAGTCGCCCGGGGAGAGCAGGCTGTCGTACATGTTCCAGCCGGTGAGCGCCTGGGTGCCGGCGTCGAACCCGCCGGTGCCGTTGCCCCGGAACACCCACAGCGCCCCGTCGCTGCGGCGGCGGGCCAGCAGGTCGGTCTTGCCGTCGCCGCTGACGTCCCCACCGGTGAACGCCTGGTCGAATCCGCCGAAGTCGGCGAGCCAGGTGCCCTGCGCCGCCGCGCCCGCCGCGCCGTCGAAGCGGCGCAGGTCCGCGCCGGTGTTCAGGTTCGTCGTCGTCCGGACACAGGCGTCGTCCGCGCTGGTGCCGAGATCGCCGAGTTGTTCCTCCTGGAGGGCGTTGCCGTGGGCGTCGTAACTGGGCCACCGGGTCTGCGTGATCCGCCACGCGCTGGTCGCGGCCACCCAGGTCATCGACTTGCGCCAGCCGGTGTGGGTACGCCACGCCTCCAGTGGGGCGGAGGCCGCCCAGCTCGCGTTCAACGTCCGCAGCCCGGTCCGGGTCGACGTCGGGTCGAAGAACTCCTTCACCGCCACCGCCGCGCCGTTGAAGGTGATCCGCTGCTTGAGGAACCCGCCCCGGTAGGCGGCGTCGCCGGCCGGCGCGTGGTCGGTGTCGGTGGTGGTGACGCTGCGGGTGCCGTCACCGAGGTCGGTGCGGTCGCCGTCCAGGCCCCGGAAGTAGAGGCTCGTCGTCTTCGACGCCGTCGACCCGGACCCGACCGTCTCGGTCACCAGCGGATAACCGGCCCACTGTGACCACGTCCGGTGCGCCAGTCCGGTGGCGAAGGCGTTGAGGTCGTGCCGCCACAGCACGGAGGTGTTCGAGCCGATCGACCCACCACCGCCGCGCAGCCCGTCCAGGGTGATGTTGTACGAGTAGCCACGGACCACGTCCGGAGCGCCGCCCCGGGTGTCGTGTTCGATGACCTGGGTGACCACGTACTTGTGCCACCACGTCCAGGACCCCTGGTACTCCTGCGGGAAGCACCGCCGGGGGTTGCTGTCCGGGTTCGGGGTGGTCTGCGCGCCCACGCACGCCGGATCCGCTCCGCTGTAACCGATCTTGATCTGGCCGCCGGCCTCGGTGTCGATCTGCCGCAGTCGGAACTTCCACGACTCTGCCGCACCCGAGCCGGTCTCGAACAGCGCCCGGTTCTGCATGGACGCGCCGTAGTCGAACTGCACCGCCGGGGTGGTGATGTTCCCGCCGGTCACTCCGGTGCCCGAGTCCGAACCGGTGCGCTGGATGGACATCAGGGCCAGGACACCGACGACGCCAGCGTGCCCCGTGCCCGGCGCGGTCGAGTTCAGCGCGTGCGAATCGATGGTCCGGTACGACGAGCCGGACCGCACCTGCGTGTCGATCCTGGTCAGCCGCTTCGTGGACCAGAACGTCGGGCCGTCGCACGGGTACGCCGTGCACTCCAGATCCCACGGCACGTCCGGCCAGTTGCTGCCGTGCGAGGAGCAGTTCTCCCAGCACCGGTCCGACGAGGTGAACACGACCCGGGCCGACGCGGGGACCGTCTCCGGGGCGCCGGCGCGCAGGCCGTACTCGATGCGGGCCAGGGTCGAGGCCCGGTAGTAGCCGACGAACGACGCGTCCGAGTTGAAGATTCGCTGCCCGTTGGTTTCCCGGTTGTAGTGGTACGACATCGCGTTGCCGTGCGGGTCGACCACGTAGTCGAGGTTCCAGCGGTAGGCGATACGGCACCACGACGACGTCACCGCCGCCGCCGAGAAGCACGGTTCGTACCGGTGGTTCCCCATCACCGCGAGCCCGAGCACCGACGACGTTGCCGCCCCGGAGCCAGGCACCGCCGACATCCCGAACCAGTACTGCGTACCGTCCTTGGTGGTCAGCTTCCACCGCTCGTTGTTCCAGTACCCGGTGATCCCCGTCCCGTTGTCGGAGACGTACTCCACCTTCGTCGAGTCGTCGTCGGCCAGGTGCCAGACCTTCGGCGTCGCCACGTGCGGCGAGCCGCTCGCGTCGTCCGGCACCAACTCGGTCGACTTGCCGTTCCACATCAGCCGCGCGTTCGGCAGCCGCCAGCACAGGTCCTTCATCGACGCCGTGGTCGGCCAGTACGGCGTGACGTTGGTGTCCTCGTCACACGGCCGGTAGGAGCGTTCGATGAATCCCGGCTCGTAGCCGAAGCCCTCGCCGATCCACCCGGGCTGGGTGTTGTTGTTGGCCGTCTGTCCGTCCACCGCCGCGCTGGAGTACCCCAGCGACACCGACGGGGTCAGGCCGCCGGGCACCGACGGCACCGTCACCGGGTACGACCAGGAGAAGCCGCCCGCCGACCCGCCCGCCTGCCAGGACGCGGTCTGCGACAACTGTGTCGCCGCGAACGTCCCCGTCTCCGACGACGCACCCGCCACCAACGCCACCATGACCGCACCGTCATCCGCGCCTGCCGTGGCCGACGCCGGGCCTGCACCGGCCGGCGGGACCGGCTCCGGATCGGACGGCGGGGAGGGCGGCTGGGCGATGGGCGAGTCCGCACCCGCCACCTGCACCGAGGGCAGACCCACCGTCGCCGGGCTCGCCTCCACCGGCGACGGCTCGACCAGCGGCTCACCCCCGGTCCCTGCGGGTGCGGCCATCAGGTCGACGTCCGCCGACACCGTCGAGGTCGAGGCGTCGTGGACCGACGCCAACCGCGAGCGGCTCTTGCAGGCGTCCTTCTCCGGCGTCGTCGCCGCACAATCGGCCAGCAGCACCACGCCCAGTCGGTTCGCCCAGTCCGCGCCGAACGCGTCCCGGAAGTCGCCGTACCCGACCTGCACTCTGACCCGGGCCTCGCCGGACAGACCGTCCGCCCGGGACAGCCTCAGGGCGACCGTGGCCCCGGCCCGAGCCGCCGCCGCCCGGTCCACCACCTCGACCCGCACCCTGGACGGCGCGCCCTGACCGGCCGCCCGACCGGACACCGCGCGACCCGACAGCACGTCCGACGGAAGCTCCACCGACGACACCGTCACCGGCAGCCCGCCCACGGTCGCGGTCCCCAGCCGGCCGCCCGACGCCTGCACCGGCAGGTCCACCATCACCGACGCCGCCTTCGGGAAGGTCACCGACGCGGCCTGCCACCGCTGGACCTCCGTCCGGCGCGACTGCTCGGCCCGCACCGCCGACACCGCCACCGACCGGTCCCCGACGCCCCCGTTCCCGGGAACCGCCGCAGCCGGCGCCACCGGCACGAAGTCGGCCATCGACACCACCAAGACGCCGGCCAGGACAGGCGTCAACCAGAGGAGACGACGACGCGCGCGTACACGGCGTTCAGCAGGCACCAGGGCTCCAGCGAGGGAATGATCAATTAAGGGGCGCCGAGAACCTAAGATCAACCAACCGGCCGGTCAAGAACGTTTCCACCACCCCCACGCGCCGTATGCGTGAACACTCATATACCCCCAGTCATCCCGACCCGCCCCATAGCGACCCGTCGGTGGCACCTGCCCGCCCAGCGCGAGAACCTCCGGCCGGACGACCGGCGCTACCCGCTGGTCAGCGGTGACGGGGTCGGTCGGCGGGCAGCAGGGCCGTGTAGACCCGGTCGAGCACCTCGGCCTGCGCCGGCCAGGACCAGGACTCCAGCAGGCCCGGTACGTCGTAGGCGGCCCGGTGGCGGGCCGGGTCGGCGAGCACCGTCCGGACCGCGCGGACCAGGTCGGCGACGTCGCCGGCCCGGAACACCTCGCCCTGGCCGGTACGGCGGACCGTCTCCGCCATGGTCCGTACGTCGCTGACCACGATCGGCAGCCGGGCGTGCGAGTACTCGAAGAACTTCGTGATCAGGGCGATCTCGTGGTTCGGCCAGTGCTCGATCGGGATCACCCCGACGTCCGCCCCGGCGAGCAGCGGCACCACCTCGTCGGCGGCGACGTAGCCGCCGACGTGCAGCCGGTCGGCGACGCCGAGGTCCCCCGCCTGCGCGATCAGGCTCCGGACGTAGTCACCGTCCGGCCGGTTCACCACGAACGCGAGGTGCGCGCCGGGCAGCCGGGGCAGCGCCTCCACCAGCACGCCCAGCCCGCGCTGCGGGGCCGCCGCCCCGCTGTAGACCAGCAGTGGCACCTCCGGCCCGATCCCGCACCGCTGGCGCAGGGACCCCGTCCCGGTCGCGCCGTCCGGCGGGTCCGGGGCGTTGAGCACCACCGCCGGCCGCTCGGCGAGCCCGTGTTCGGCCTGCAACAGCCGGGCCAGTTCGTCGGAGACGGTCACCACCGCGTCGGCGTACGGGGCGTACTCCCGTTCGTGTGCCCGGTGGGCGGGCAGCCAGCGGACGTTGTCCCGCCAGGGCTTGAGGCCGGGGAGGAACTCGTGCGCGTCCCAGAGCAGCCGGACGGTCCGGCCCTGTTCCCGGGCCCGCAGCTTCGCCCGCGCGCCCACCCCGAGCATCCGGAAGTCGTGGGCGTGCACGAGGTCCGGTGCGAGGGCATCCACCACCGGTCCGTACGCCCGCTCGTACTGCCACAGGGACGGTTCGAGCCGCCGCCAGGCCCGCTCCCGCATGACCACCGACCAGAACCGGGTGTACGTCGACTCCACCGGCCCGCGCAGCGGGCCGAGCGCCGACGCCGCGCGTCCCCGCCGTCCCCGGGTCCCGCCGGCCGGGCCGCCCATCGGCAGCAGCCGCACCTCGGCGCGGCCGAGCCGCCACTCGTGCGGTACGCCGTCCGGCGAGCGACCGAGCAGCGTCACGTGCCAGCCGGCGGCGGCGGCCGAGCGGGCCGCCTTCTGCACCCGGGAGTCGCCGTGCACCGCGTTGTCGACCAGCATCACCACGCGGCCCCGGACACCGGGGGCACGGTCGTGGCGGCCGGCGCGACCACCCGGAGCACGGCCGTCGCTGCCGGCGCGGCCACCACAAGCACGGCCGTCGCTGCCTGCGCGGGCAGCACCGGGAGCACGGTCGTCGTCGCTGCCCGCACCGGTCACGGCTGAGGATCCTACGGCCGGTCCGGCCCCGCCAGGCGGGAAACGAACCGGTCGGCCCCTCGTTCACCTGCACTTCCGTCGAGGGGCGCCGGGAGGGGACAGGTGTGCCGGCGCAGGGGCGGGGGTACGTCATGAGGTATCACCGCGTGGCAGCCGGCGGCGCGTCCGAGGTCTCCACGCACCGACCAGGAGGTGTTCGTCGTGAAGATTCCCCTGCTGTCGCGCCGGAACGAATCGGCCACCCAGGACGGTAACGGGACCGCCCCGGAGGCCGTCGGCCCCGCTGACCGGGAGCCGTCCACCGCGCCGGCCAGCGCCCCGGTCGCCGAACCGATGGGCACCGACCGGGGCGGTGACCGGACCACGTACCGCAGCGCCGCCGCGACCGTCGACGGCCCTGACCACCGGACCGAGGCGCCGTCGGTGGCCACGCGGGTCCAGGACCCCCGGGAGGCCGAGGCGGAGCGCCGGGCCGAGGCCCGGGCGGCGACCGCGCGGGCGGCCACCGCCCGCCCGACGGAGGCGGACCCGGACCGGAACGCCGCCCGACCGGAGCCCGGTCCGACCACGGGCACCGCGACCGCCAGCACCATGGAGCGGACCTCCGACCTGGAGCGGCCGACCCGGGAGCGTCCGGTCGACCCGACGTGGGAGCGTCCGGTCGACCGGGACCATCCGGACCTCGAGCGCGCGGACCGGCATGCTCCGGACCCGACGCGTGACGTCGCGGACCGGCCCGTCCCGGAGCCGGCGGTGGTGGCCGCCGGCAAGAAGCCACGGGCCAGCCTGCTCGCCACCCTGGGCCTCATCGTCGGGGTGGTCGGGCTGCTCTTCGTGCTCACCGGCACGCTCGCCGGGTACGGCATCGCCGTCGGCGCGGTCGGCGCGGTGCTCGCCGTCCTCGGCCTGATGGCCACCCGCCGCCGCCACGTCGCCGGCAAGACCGACGCGCTGCTCGGCATCGCGGCCGGGCTCGCCGCCGTGGTGCTCGGCGTGCTCGCGATGACCGGCCAGTACGACTGGCCGACCACCGACGGCGACGTGGTCAACCGTCTCCGGGAGTGGCTTGACTCACAGTTTGTCGACCGGGTCTGACGGGCACTGTTATCGGTGCCGGTGGTTCACCGGTCGGGCCCGATCAAACTGGTGGTTCACCAGCGGGGGCGATATCTCTTCAGGGGCGGCGGTTCGCCGCCCCTGAAACATGTCCGGGGTCGACGGGGTCGACGCCGTCGGCCCCGCTCGCCGGTCCGCGTCCTGACCGCTGCGACACGCCTGGGCCCTGACGCAACGAATCGCCGGGCTACTCCCCCACAGACGCAATGAACCTGCGCTTCACGCAATCCTCACGGGTGGATACCGCTGCTCTCGGGCGAATAGCGTTGACGTAACGGCGCCAGCCCGCAGGCCGCGAGTGGCCGGGCGCGCCCGACCCCCGGGAGCAGGACAATGACGATGGACGCCACCAGCCAGCGCTTTCTCATGTGCCGGCCGACGTACTTCGCCGTCGACTACGCGATCAACCCCTGGATGGACCCCACCGCGCCGGTCGACGCCGACCTGGCGATCCGGCAGTGGGAGCAGCTGCGGCAGACCTACCGCGACCTCGGCCACGCCGTCGAGGAGATCACGCCGGTGCCCGGTCTCCCCGACATGGTCTTCGCCGCCAACGGCGGCACCGTGATCGACGGCAGGGCGATGGCGGTGCAGTTCCGCGACCCGCAGCGGGCCGACGAGGCTCCCGCGTACCGGTCCTGGTTCGAGGCCGCCGGCTTCGAGATGCACGACCCGAAGCACGTCAACGAGGGTGAGGGCGACATTCTGCTCGCCGGCGACCTGCTGCTCGCCGGCACCGGGTTCCGCACCGCGCACGCCTCGCACGCCCAGTTGCAGGAGGTCTTCGGGTATCCGGTGATCACCCTCCAACTGGTCGACCCCCGGTTCTACCACCTGGACACCGCGCTCACCGTGCTCGACGAGCGGACCGTGGCGTACCTGCCCGAGGCGTTCTCGCCGGGCAGCCGGGCCGCGCTGCGCCGGCTCTTCCCGGACGCGGTGCACGCGACCATGGCCGACGCCGAGGTGCTGGGGCTGAACGCGGTCAGCGACGGCCGGCACGTGGTGCTGCCCGCCCAGGCCACCGACCTCGCCGCACAACTGCGCGACCGGGGCTACGAGACCATCGGTGTCGACCTGTCCGAGCTGCGCAAGGCCGGCGGTGGCCCGAAGTGCTGCACGTTGCGACTCCGTCAGGGAAAGGCAGGCAAGTGATCGTCGACGACATGCTGCGGACACCGGATGCGGTCCGGGACGCCGAACGGTGGACCGCGCACAACTACCACCCGCTGCCGGTGGTGATCTCGTCCGCCGAGGGTGCCTGGCTCACCGACGTGGACGGGCGGCGCTACCTCGACTGCCTGGCCGGCTACTCCGCGCTCAACTTCGGCCACCGGCACCCGCAGCTGATCGCCGCCGCGCACGCCCAGCTCGACAAGCTGACCCTGACCAGCCGGGCGTTCATCCACGACCAGTTCGCCGACTTCTGCCGGGAGCTGGCCCAGCTCTGCGGCAAGGAGCTGGTGCTGCCGATGAACACCGGCGCGGAGGCGGTGGAGACCGCCATCAAGGTGGCCCGCAAGTGGGGGTACCAGGTCAAGGGCGTACCGGCCGGGCAGGCGAACATCGTCGTCGCCGAGGGCAACTTCCACGGCCGGACGACCACCATCGTCAGCTTCTCCACCGACGAGGACGCCCGGGACGACTTCGGCCCGTACACCCCCGGGTTCACCCTGGTCCCGTACGGCGACCTGGACGCGCTGGCCGCCGCCGTCGACGACAAGACGGTCGCCGTGCTGATCGAGCCCATCCAGGGCGAGCAGGGCGTGGTGGTGCCGCCGGAGGGCTACCTGCCGGGTGTGCGCCGGGTCTGCACCGAGCGCAACGTGCTCTTCCTGGCCGACGAGATCCAGTCCGGCCTGGGCCGCACCGGCGACACCTTCGCCTGCGACCACGAGGGCGTCGTGCCCGACATGTACCTGCTCGGCAAGGCGCTGGGCGGGGGCATCGTGCCGGTTTCCGCGGTCGCCGCCAACGCCGACGTGCTCGGTGTCCTCAAGCCCGGCCAGCACGGCTCGACCTTCGGCGGCAACCCGCTGGCCTGTGCGGTCGCCACCGAGGTGGTCCGGCTGCTGGCCACCGGCGAGTTCCAGCGCCGTTCCGCCGAGTTGGGCGAGCGGCTGCACGCCGGACTGCGGAAGCTGATCGGCCGGGGCCTGGTCACCGTCCGGGGTCGGGGCCTCTGGGCCGGGATGGACATCGACCCGGCGCTGATGACCGGTCGTCAGGCGTGCGAGCGGTTGATGCAGCGGGGGATCCTCGCCAAGGACACCCACGGCTCCACGATCCGTCTGGCCCCGCCCCTGACGATCACCGCCGAGGAGATCGACCACGCCCTCGCCCAGCTCACCGCCGTCCTCACCGGCACCTCCTGATCCCCGTTCCACCCCGGCTCCGCGCCGGCCAGTTCGATGAGCACGAGATGGGCGGCGCTCCCGGGAGCGCCGCCCATCTCGTGCTCGGGTATCGAGAGGCAGGGGTCAGGGGCGGGGCAGGCGCATGGCCATGGTGGGGGCTTCGGCCATCACCGAGGCGGGGGTGTAGGGGGCACCGGCGGGCAACTCGCCCGGTCGGCCGATCTGCACCCCCGGATACAGCTCCGCCATGTCGCCCGGGTCCAGCACCCGGGACTGCTGCGGGGCCAGGGGGATCCGCTCCGCCTCGGCCATCGAGCCGCCCGGACGGATCCCGCTGCCGTTGGTGCTCACGTCGGTGACCACCACCGTGCCGGCCCGCAGCTCGAACTTGAGGTGGCTGCGGCTGATCCAGCGCCGGGCCTCGTCGTTGAGCCACTGGCCGAGCACGATCCCGCTGGCCTGGTCCGGTGCCCGGCCCACCAGCACCGGCTCGTCCGACGTGAGCACGAACCGACGCCGGACCAGGCCCCCGATACGCACCGCGAGGACCTCGGTCCGGGGGCGGGCCCCGGCGTCACCGAGCCGGGTGTTGTGCCGGGGACAGGTCGGCGCGCCCGTCCGCAGCGTGGGCGGCGGCTGGGCGGCCGGGCTCCGCTCCGTACGGGGGGACAGGTCGGCGAAGGCGCCGCCGCCACCCCCGGAGCCGAAGAGCGCACAGCCCGGCTCGGGGCAGCGCCACAGCCGGGCGAGCAGCTTCGTCCCGACCGGCGACGGCTCGCCGGCCACCGGGGTCGTACCCGGGCCGACGTGCGCGGCGAACGTCGGGCCGCCCTGTCCCGGTACCGGCGCGACCACCCGGCCCGGCTGCTCGACCACCCACGGGTAGCGTCCGCGCAGCCCGTCGAAGCGGGCCCGGCTGAGCACCGGCAGACCGAGCAGGTCGGCGACCTCCAGGATCCGGTCACCCGGCTGGTCCAGCACCTCCACCAGGCCGTCGTCGGCCCAGCGGCGGACCACCATCCGCTCGTTCGAGGTCAGGTCGGCGTCGGAGAGCAGCGCCCGGTGCACGACCGCGTAGACCGGGACGCTGTCCTCCTCCAGCTGGCGGGCCAGCGCGTCGATGACCATGCCGAGCCGCAGCATGCTCGCCGGCCGACCGGCGTCCAGATCCTGGTAGCGGATCACCTCGGCCAGATCGACGACCGCTCGGGCCAGGGCGGGATCGGTGCAGACACGTCCCTCGATCGCGTCCAGCACCTTGCTGATCTCGAATCTCATCGCGCGCTCCGGACGATCTCGTCGATCCGCCGGGCCAGCTCGACGTCACGTTCGGTGACACCGCCGGCGGAGTGGGTGGTGCAGCGGAACGTCAGGGTCCGCCACCGGATGTCGATGTCGGGGTGATGGTCCCGCTCCTCGGCGATCTCGGCCACCCGGTCGACGACCGCGATCGCCTCCGGGAAGCTGCCGAGCTGGACGGTGCGACTGATGCCGGCAGGGTCGCCCGTCCAGTCCGCCAACGCGGCCAGTCTGTCTCGTACCGCCTCTGCGGTGAGCACCTCTGCCATGGTCAGCACCCTACCGGGGCCGCGCCGACCCCCGCTGCGCCCGAACGGCGAGCACCGGCAACGGGCCACCGCCGAACACCGTCCGGCGGACGGCGAGTGCCGGAGCGGCGACGGACGGCGAGCACCGGAGGGGCGACGACGCCGGAGCGGCGCGGTAGCTCCCGGGGCGCGCGGTGGTCAGCCCCGCACCGGGCGACCGGCCTCGTGCAGGTGGGCCAGCGCCTGCCGGTACGACTCGAACAGGCCGGTTTCGACGTACGGGATGCCCTGCTCGGCGCAGTACGCGCGGACGATCGGTTGGGCCCGGCGCAGGTTGCCCCGGGGCATGTTCGGGAAGAGGTGGTGCTCGATCTGGTAGTTGAGGCCGCCGAGCGCGACGTCGACCAGGCGGCTGCCCCGCACGTTGCGCGAGGTGAGCACCTGTCGGCGCAGGTAGTCGAGGTCGTCCGCCTCGGTCGGCATCGCCATGCCCTTGTGGTTCGGGGCGAACGAGCAGCCCATGTAGAGCCCCCAGAGCCCCTGGTGCACGGCGACGAACGCCAACGCCCGCCCCGGGGAGAGGACACTGCCCACCAGCGCGACGTAGCCCACGAGGTGCACGGCCAGGAGCAGCCCCTCCACCGTCCGGTGCCGCATCGGCGTCCGGAACCGGCCGTCCGGGCCCCGCCCGACGACGGCGCGCACGCTGGACACGTGCAACGCCAGCCCCTCCAGCAGCAGCATCGGGAAGAACAGCCACGCCTGCCACCGGGCCAGCCACCGCCCGAAGCCCCGGGTCGCCGCCGCCTGCTCGTGGGTCCAGACCAGCGCACCCGCGCCGACGTCCGGGTCCTCCCCCTCGTGGTTGGGGTTGGCGTGGTGCCGGTTGTGCTTGTCCACCCACCAGCCGTAGCTGAGCCCGACCGCCAGGTTGCCGGCGAGCAGCCCGACCACCTCGCTCGCGCCACGTCGACGGAACATCTGCCGGTGCCCCGCGTCGTGCCCCAGGAAGGCGACCTGCGTGGTGGCGACGGCGAGCAGCACGGCGACGCCGAGCTGCGCCCAACTGTCACCGACCGCGACGAACATCGCCCAGCCGCCGACGAAGAGGGCCACCGTCAGCGCCCCGCTCACCACGTACCAGCCGGGCCGTCGCGCCAGCAGGCCGGCCTCGTTGATCCGCCGGGCCAACCGTGCGTAGTCACTGCCCCGTCGTATCGGGGAGTCCGCCACCGAACCGAGCGTCATCTGTGTCCTCGTCTCCTCGGTTGGTCGGACCGCCGACCGGCGGCCCGAACCCAGTCTCCGAACGACAGTTGCGCTGGGTAATCCTGCGATCCCCCGGATGATGGGTAGGGCAGGCCCTACCCCATTCTCCCCACTGCGGAACGCAGCCGGGCCAGATCCCGACGGCGACGCTCGTAGGTGGTGGCGAGTCCGATCAGCGCGAGACCGCCGAGGGCGAGGAAGATCCACCTGGGCACCAGGTCCCAGCTGCGGACGACCTCGTGCAGGGCGAGCGGGACCAGGCTGACCCCGCCGAGCACGACCGGCGCCTGCCAGCGCCGGACCGCGCCGAACAGCACCACACCGAGCGCACCGGCACCGAGCAGCAGCCGCCGCCACGGCTGCGGATCCGCGCCCACCAGGACCGACGCCAGGCTCGGCAGCAGCGCCGCGGCGAGCCCGGGGCCGAGGGCGGTCCAGCTGTTCACGCCCGCCCGGGTACGCAGCGCGACCAGCCCGGCGAGCAGGGCCAGTCCGGCCGCCGGCAGCGTGTACGCCTCCAGCAGCGTGACCTCCGCGACGGTGAGCAGCAGCCACGCTCCGAGCAGTTCGCTGCCCCCGGCGATGGCCGCGAAGATCCACCGCCGACCGGCCGACTCGCCCGGTCGCAGCGCCCGCAGCGCGACGGCGGTACCCCAGAGCACGCAGACCAGGGCGGCGTGCCGGCGCGACCCGACGGTGAGCAGGAGCGCCGTCAGGGCGACGCCCTGGGCGGCAGCATCCAGCACCAGTCCCTCCCCGGGTCGCCGCCGGGCCAGCAGGGCGGCGGTGCCCAGCACGAGCACGGCCACCGCGAGCACGGCGGATCCGGCGGTGCGCAGGGGCAGGTCGGCGGCGCGGGTGGCGGTGACCGCGAAGGCGGTGGCGGTGAGGGCCGCGCCCGCCCAGCCGACCGGACGGACGGTGGCGGCCCGACCGGCGACGCCCACCACGACCGCGACCACCAGGGTCAGCCCCAGCCCGGCGAGCGTGCCGGCGCGGGTCGGCAGCAGACCGGCCAACCCGGCTGCGGCCAGGGGCAGTCCGGTACCGGCCAGCACCGGCAGCAGCAGCCGGCGCGGGGCCGGGCGCGCCCACCCGGCAGCCGGCGCAGGTGCCACAGCCGTGGAGGCGGGGGTGAGCGTGGCGACCAGCAGGGCTGCCGCGCCGAGCAGCAGGGACACCGCCGGCAGCACCGGCCAGGGCACGCCGGCCCCGGCGAGGAGCACCGGCACGGCCACCGCACCGACCGGCACGGCGACCAGCAGCGCCCGGTCCAGGCCGAGCGGGGTGAGCCGGGCGGCCAGCGCCACGGCCGCGAGCAGCACCAGGAGAGCCGCCCCGGCGGAGATTCCCGGCGGAGTCACCCCGGGCGCCAGTCCGACCCCGTCCGGTACGCCGGACCAGACCGACCCGAGCCAGCCGTACGGGGCGACCAGCACCCGGAAGGCGGCCGGGACGAGGGCCACGCCGGCCGCCACCGTCAGCGCGACGCCGACCACCCGCAGGCCACCGGCGGGGCGAACCACGGCGGCCCCCACCACCGCTACCAGCACCGCCGCCGCCAGGTAGAGCGGCACCGATTCTCCGGCCGGTACGACCACCGGCGCGAGGCCGGCCACCGGGAGCGCCCCGGCCAGCGCGGCGCCGGCGTACCGCTGGAGGTCGGGCCAGTGTCGACGGACCGCGACCAGCGCGAGGGGCAACAGCCCGACGGCGACGGCCGGCCCGCGCAGCCGCCAGGACAGCGACGGGTCCAGTTCGACCTGCGTCACCACCACCAGGGCCGGTACGGCGAGCAGCGCCACGGTCAGCGCCGGGCCGGCCACCTGCCGGACAGGTCCCGTCAGCTGCCGTGCCCGGCCGGCCACCACCAGTCCGATGATCATGATGCCGACGAGGACCGCACCGGCCCCCACCGGCGCGGCGAGGCCGACGAGCAGGGCATGCCCGGTCAGGAAGACACCGGCGACGGCGGTGAGCAACGGTTGGTACGCCCGGCCACCCGGCCGGAACACCGCCACGAGCAGCAGGACCGCCCCGGTGGCCAGCCCGAGGGCCACCGCCACCGGCCAGGGCGTAGGCCGGACGGCCGGCAGGGCGAGCACCGCGACCACGCCGCCGCCGAGGACGACCGGGAACCGGGCGACCCGGGGCAGCAGGAGCAGACCCGCCCCGACGGTCAGCAGCACGGCGACCGGGAGCTGCCATCCCCAGGGCAGATCGGGACCGGCTGTCGCGCCCTGCCAGGGCGGAGCGGAGCGGAGCACCGCGGCGGCGGCCAGCCCACCGGTCGGCGCCAGGACCACGTGCGCCATCACCCCGGCCACGACCAGCGCGCCGGCCCGGGGGCCGCTGCGCAGCCCGGCGGGCAGTGCCCGGACGGCGGCGGCGAGCGCTATCACCACCACCGCCGAGGTGACGAGCAGCACCGAGGAACGCAGTTCGGCCACCGGACGGAGCACCACCGGAGCCGAGACGACCACCAGCAACGCGGCGGCGACCGCCCGGAGCACCGGGCCGCCGGCGACCAGCGCGGCTCCGGTCAGGATCATCGCCACCACCAGCAGCGGCAGCCCGGCCGCGAGCGGCGTACCGAAGGCCTCCCCCTGCACCAGGGCGGCCAACGCGCAGACCGCCGCCGGGGCCAGCGCCAGGGCGTAACCGGCCCAGGCGGTGAGCCGGCCCGCGACGACCAGGGCCCCACCCGCGCCGGCCCGTCCACCCGGCGGAACAGTGCCGGCCGGTGCGACCGGCGGAACGGCACCGGTCGGACCGGCGGACGGGACGGTGCCGGACGGGACGCTGCCGGTCGACGTGGGTCCGGCCCGGCCGCCGCGCAGCCGGGCGGGGCCGAACCGGCGCGACAGCACGCCGACCACGGCCAGGTCGACCAGGGCGACTCCGGCGAACACCAGCGTCCATCCGGCGACGCCCGGCCGGGCCTCGACGGCGAGCAGCGGCAGCACCGGCTGGGCCACGAGCAGCGCCACGAACCAGGGCACCGCCAGCCGGGTGAGCAGCGCGTACCCGGCGGCGACCGCCGCGCTGACCCCCCCGACCAGCGCGACGTACCGGGTTCCCGGCCAACCGGCTACCCCGGCCAGGTCGACCGTCCACGCGGCGTACCCGTCGAGGAGCACCAGCAGCAGCCCGACCGCGGCGACGGTCTCCGCGGTGCCGCGCAGTCCCCGGCGCACCACGACCGCCGGCACGGCCAGCGCGAGCGCGGTGACCGCCGCCAGGATCAGCGCCCGGCCCATGATGCCCACCGCCGCCCACGCGACCGCGGTGAAGACGATCGCCGCGGTGCCGAGCAGCAGCCCGCCGAGGACGAACAGCACCCCCTGCACGGTCCGGGCGGACGTCTCCCGCTGTCCGGCGGCGCGGCCCCCCACCGCCGCCGCACCGACCGGCACCGGACCCACCGGAACCGGACCGGCGACGACCGGGCCGACCGGAGGCGGGCCGGACGGGGTCGGGACGAACTGGATCGGGGCGGACGGGGTCGGGGCCGCCGTGGGCCGGGACGGGCGCACCGTGGGGTGCGGCGGGGTCGCCACGGCCGGCGCGGGGGCCGTCCTGCTCGCCCGGACCCGCGCGGCGAGGTCGGCCCGGCGGCGCTGGGCCGCGCCGAGGGCCACGCCGAGATCCAGGTACGCCCGCCGCGCCTGCTCCACCCGCCCGGCCAGGGCGGTGATCTCCCCGTCGAGCCGGACCACCTCGGCCGCGGTCGGGTCCGGTCCCCGGCCGCAGGCCCGACAGCCGGCGGTCAGGTCAGCCGGTGCCGCGCACGCCGGACAGGGGTAGCCGATGGTCTGCACCCGGTCATCCTGCCCCGGCCGGGAACCACCGGCCAGAGTGCGGGTACTCAGGTCCGGGTCTGCTCGTGCACCCAGGTCGAGTAGTCCGGGTTGCCGCTCGCCACCCGGCTGACCAGGATCTCCGGCACCTCGTACGGATGGCTGGCGCGGATCTGGGCGACGAGGGCGTCCACCCGGTCCGGGGCGGTCTTGAACTGCACCGACCACTCCGCACTGGTCTCCATCGCGGACTGCCACCAGTAGGTGCTGTCCACCTGCCCGCCTACCTGGGCACAGGCCGCCAGCCGCCCGGCCACGGCGGTCGCCGCCAACACGTCCGCGACCGAGCGCGCGTCCACCACGGTCGTCACCACGCAGATCTGCTCCACGCAGCGCACCCTACGCGCCGGCCGGCCCGTCGCCGCTCAGCGCGGCCGTACCGTCGCGGTTGGCCTCGATCCACCGGTCGATCCGCGCCCACCAGTCGAAGAGCCAGTCGATGCGCTCCTGGCGTCCGGTCGGGACCTCCTCCGGCGGGACCGACCAGAACCGCATCACGATCCGCTTGTCCATCGGCAGTTCCCGCCAGACGTCCGCCACGGTCAGCATCTTGTCCAGCCCGGTGTGCGCCACGAAGATGACCCCGGCCTCGGGGGCGGCGTCGAGGGCGGCGAGCACCCCGCCCGGCTGCGGCGCGAGCACGTGCCGCATCCGCTCGGCGCGCACCGCCATCCCCTCCAGGCCCCGGGAGCGGAGCCGGTCGATGGCCCGCAGTCGCCGCCGGGGGGTGAAGTTGCCCCCCTCCGGGAAGATGACGAACGCGTCGTTGTCGTCCAGCCCGGTGGCGAGGTGTCCGATCTGGTCGAGCACCGAGCCGTCCCCGCGCCCCCCGGGCGCGAGGAACCGGGTCGGCAGCCGGTTGAGCAGGACGTCGATCGCCGGGTCCCACTGGAGGGCGTCCTTCAGGACGATCCTCGGCTCCCGGTAGAACCAGTTGACCAGCGCGTGGATCAGGATGAACGAGTCGCCCGGCCCGGCGTGTCGGCAGAGCACCAGCTCCGGCCGGCCGGGCAGGGCAGTGTCCGGGTCGGTGCCGGCCACGTCGATGCTCAGCCGCAGCGTCCAGCGGGCCTGCCAGAAGAGCACCCGCAGGAACCGGCCGGCGAGCAGGTAGTGCACCCGTTGGAAGGCGGGGGCACGCAGGCGCCAGCCGAAGCCGGCGGCGATCCAGAGCCCGAACAGGGCCAGCAGCGCGGCGGCGTCCCAGACCAGGTAGACGACGCCGATCCAGACCAGGCGCAGCGGGCGCAACCGGCCGGGGACGAACGGTGACAGCGCCGCCGCGACCAGCAGCCAGATCGGCAGCGTGGTGACCACCGTGAAGGCGAGGAACACCACGGCCGGGGCGAGCAGCACCCGGCGGATCCACCTCGGCGGCAGCGGCATCAGCGGTCCAGCGCCGCGAGGTAGTCGCGGGAGGCGATGTACGCGCGGCTGATCCGCCGGCCCACCGCGGCCATGTCCCGGTACGCCCACGGCGAGTCGTCCCGGGGTTCGAGCCCGCCGGTCGGCAGGACGTGCACCTCGACGCCCTCGGGCAGCGCCGCCAGTTCCCGGGCGAACCGGTGCCGCCGGGCGATCTCGAAGGCGACCTGGGCCACCTCCCACGGTCGCCGGGGCGGGGTCAGCGGCCGTTCGATCCGCCCCACCTGGAGGACGAAGACCTGCCGCGCGCCGAGCGCGACCGCCTCACCGATCGGGATCGAGTTGACGATGCCACCGTCCACGTAGTGCTGCCCGTCGATCTCGGCCGGTGGGAGCAGCCCCGGCACCGAGGCCGAGGCGACCACGGCGGGCACCACCGGTCCGGTGCTGAACCAGTGCTCGGCGGCGCGTTCGATGCTCGCCGCGCAGCACCGGAAGGGGACCTTCAGGTCGGCGAAGGTGGTTTCCGCGCCGAGCTCGGCCTCCAGCAGCCGGCGCAGCGGGCGGGGCGAGTGCAGATGGGTCCGGGCGGCGAACCGGCGCAGCTGCCGGGCCACCGAGTCGCCGTACACCTCGCTCGCCTCGGGGGAGGCCCAGAGCCGGACCAGCCGGTCGGTCACCGTCTCGGTCGGGTCGGCGGCGACCAGCGCCCCGTTGACCGCCCCGATCGAGGTGCCGATCACGAGGTCGGGACGGATCCCGGCGCGGAAGAGGGCACGCAGCATGCCCACCTCGACCGCGCCCAGCACTCCCCCACCACCCAGCACGAACGCCACCGGACCGCCAGTCATGGCGTCAATCCTGGCACGTCCACGCCCGTCGGCGGTCGGCCGGTGGACGGTGGCCCGCCGGGTGGCCGGGTCCGCGTCCGGTCCCGCCCCGGCGGCGGGGCACGGGGCCGTACCGTCCCGCCGAACCGGTCACCCGTTGACACCTCGGACACATTCCCGCAACCTGATACCGCTCCGACCCGAGGCAGGTGCGTTCAGTGATGGGAGCGCTTCACGCCGGCAGCCTGCTGGCACGTCGGTACCGGTTGGTCGACCGGATCGGCTCCGGTGGCATGTCGGTGATCTGGCGGGCCCGGGACGAGGTGCTGGACCGGATCGTCGCGGTGAAGGTGCTCGCCCCGTCGCTGGCCGCCGACGCCCGCTTCCGGGACATGGTCCGGGAGGAGGCGCGGTCCGCCGCGCAGCTCGTCCACCCGCACGTCACCTCGGTGCACGACTACGGCGAGGCGATCGCCCCGGACGGCACGATCACCTCGTTCGTGGTGATGGAGCTGCTCAGCGGCGAGGAACTGGAGTGCCGGCTCACCGAGGGGCCGTTGCCCTGGGCCGAGGCGGTGGAGATCGGCGTGCAGGTGGCCGACGCCCTCGCCGCCGCCCACCGGCTCGGCATCGTGCACCGGGACATCACCCCGGCCAACGTGATGATGACCCAGGTCGGCGCGAAGGTCCTCGACTTCGGCATCGCCACCCGGATCGGCGCCCCGGACGAGGACGAGGACGGCGGTACGTTCGGCACTCCCGCGTACGTGGCGCCGGAACGCCTCGACGGGGCACCCGCCCAGCCGTCGACCGACGTCTACTCCCTCGGCGTGCTGCTCTACGAGACGCTGACCGGCCGGGTGCCGTACCCGGCGGACACCTGGGAACAGCTGAGCGTGGCGTTGGAGACCCGGGAGGCGCCGTCGCTGGCGGGCGTACCGGACCTGCCGCCCGCGGTGGCGCGGACCTGCCTGCGCTGCCTGGCCCGGGACCCGGCCGAACGTCCGACCGCACGGCAGGTCGCCGAGGCGCTGGGCCGGCAGCTCGCCGCCGAACCGGCGCCCGCGCAGACCGTGCCGCTGCCGTCGGGCGGGCCCGCGCCGGCCGTGCCCGCGCCGCCCCCGCCGGCTGCCGGCCGGATACCGGCCGACCGGGTCCGGACCGCCCCGCCACCGGAGCGGCGGCCGGGCCGGTGGGTCCTCGGGCTGGCCGTCGGGGCGGTCGCGGTGCTCGTCCCGGTCGTGGTGGCCTGGCCGGACGACCCCGGGACCAACCCCCCACCCGCGCAGGTCCAGCCGACCACCGGGCCGGCGTCCGAGCCCACCGGCGAAACGCCCCGACCGGCGGAGACGGACCGCGAACGCCCGTCCCGGCCCTCGACGGACCCGCCGTCGCCGTCTCCGGGCTCCCCGGGCGGGGAGACGTGGGAGAGCGCGGTGGGTCGACTCGACCAGCTCATCGACGCCGGGGTCACGGCGGGCGAGATCCGCGAGGACGTCGGTCTCGACCTGGACAACCACCTGCGCAACCTGACCTCCGCCGCAGCCGTCGGCCAGCACGACGTGACGCAGTCGGTGGCGCAGCTGCGGGAGAAGGTCGCGCGCCGGGTCAGCGAGGGCGCGATCACCCCCGGGTACGCCCGCCAGCTCGACACCGCCCTGCAACGCCTCGCCGCCGCGCGGACCTGAGCCCGGCGCCGCCCGACCCGGTGAGCGTGCCGGTGGGAGCCGTTCCGTTACGCGGACTGGCTCGCCACGTGTTGTGCGGTCTCGGCGGGATCCTCTGCGCCCAGGCTCGGCGGCGTTCCGGACGAACTCCGGGCACGCTCCTTCACCTGGCGGGCCTTCTCCAGGGACGTCCGGTCAGCGGACGGGTACCGGCTCGACGAGGGTGGCGTGCGGTCGGGTGAGCGACCGCCGGTACACGGCCTCGTACCCACGCGCCATCCCGGCGGCGGAGAAGTGCTCCGCCACGTGCGCCACGCAGTCCTCCGGCCGCAGGCGGTCCGCCTCGCGCAGCGCCCCCGGCAGGTCCTCCGGCCGGTCGCAGGTCAGTCCGGTCACCCCGGGGCGGAGCAGTTCGGGCACCGCACCCCGGTTCAGCGCGACCACCGGGGTACCGGTCGCCATCGCCTCGACCATCACCATGCCGAACGGCTCGTCCCACTGGATCGGCATGATCAGGCAGCGGGCGTCCACCAGCAGCCGCAGGCAGGTCTCCCGGTCGGCGTCGAACACCACCCGCACGTCCGGCCCGAGCAACGGCTCGACCACCTCGGTGTAGTGGCGACGCTCGCCCGGCTCGTTGCACTTGCCGGCCAGCACCAGGGGCAGCCCCGCCGCCCGGCAGGCCGCGACGGCCACCTCCGGTCCCTTGTCCGGGCTGAACCGGGCCAGCCAGAGCACCGGGCCGGTACCCGGCACCTGCTTGCGCGGAAAGAGCGCGGTCTCCACGGCGTTGTGCACGGTCCCGGCCCAGGGCAGGCGCGGGTTCAGCCGACGCTGGGTGTGCGAGATGGCGACCAGGCCGACCGAGGGTGAGACGTGGCTCAGCACGTCGCCGTACTCGCCGACCGGGTTGCCGTGCACGGTGGCGACCGTGGGCACGGCCCGCCGGTCGGCCAGCAGCGGGCCGATCGTGGTGTGGTCGTGGACCACGTCGAAGCGGGCCGGGTCGAGCCAGCGGCGCACCCGGGCCAGGTGGGCCAGTTCCGGCAGGGCCTCGCCGAGCCGCTCGTGCTGGAGTTCGCCGACCGTCGGGACGTAGGTCGCGTCCGTGCCGTGGCCGGGGCCCGCGCCGAAGAGCGTCACCCGGTGCCCCCGGTCGACCAGGCCGTCGACCAGACCGGCCACCACCTGCTCGAGCCCGCCGTAGCCGGAGGGGGGCACCGGGTACCACGGGGGAACCACCATGGCGATCCGCAAGGGCCCATCGCGCACGACGGACGAGTGGTTCACGACGACGCCTCCCCTGTGAGGTCCCGGGCGACGTCTTCCCGTCACCGCCGGGGGTAAACGAGCGGCCCGTCGGGTCAGCCGGCGACGGCCACCTCGGTACGCACCACACGGACACCCGGGGTGGACCAGGCGATCCGGTCCGCCTCGTCCCGGTCGGCCGCGGTGAGCACCGTGCCGGCGAGCAGCACGGCGGCCCCGGCCACCTCGACCGTGACCCCCTCCGTACCGACCCGGCGCAGCAGCGTCCGTCGGATCCGCCGGCGCAGTTCCTCTCCGGTGGACGCGCCCCGGGGACTGACCCGGACCAGGTTGGTGATCCCCCGGACGCCGCGCAGCCGACGCAGTTCGCGCTCGGCCGCGCGGCGTTGGAAGCCGAACTCCACCTGGCCCCGGAGCAGCACCCAGCCGTCGGCGACGGTGACGTCGAAGCGCTCGGCCGGTACGTAGCTGTCCCACTCGAGGGCGCGGACCGCGGCGAGTGCGACCTCGGCGTCGGTGCGCTCCCCGTCGACGCCGAGACGCACGTCGAGGTCGTCGGCGACCGCCCGGACCCCGCGCACCCGCTGCGCGCTCCGCTCGGCGGCCCACCGTTCCGCGTAGCTGCCCACCTGGCCGGTCAACGTCACCACCCCGTCGTGGACGGTCACCCCGACCCCGGTCGACGCGATCCGGGGCTCCCAGAGCAGCTCCTCGGAGACGTCCTGCTGGATCTGCCCGTCGGTGGGTCGTCCCGTCGCTCTGGTCATCCCACGTCCCTCCCCTGCCGCCCACGGATGCCGTCGACGCTGCCCGCGACCGGGGTGAGGTGGCCTCACCCGGTCCGGGCGGGGACGAAGAGACGGCGGGCGACGGAACCGACCCCCTCGGTTCCGCCGCCCGCCGTCAGCGGGGAGGAGACAGCTTGGTCAGGACGCCTCGGCGAGCGTGGCGGTGGCGGTGGCGGTGGCGCCGTCACGGCGGTACTCGATCTCCACCCGGTCGCCGACCTTGCCGGCCTGCACGGCCGCCACCAGGTCGTTCGAGTCGCCGATGGTCTTGTCGCCGAACTTGGTGATCACGTCGCCCTGGCGCAGCCCGGCCTTCTCGGCGGCGCTGCCCGGGTTGACCGTCGAGACCAGCGCGCCGCCGCCCTCCGCACCGGTGACGCTGACCCCGAGCGAGGGGTGGCTGACCTTCTCGCCCCGCTGGAGCTGCTCGGCGACGAGCTTGGCCTTGTTGCTCGGGATGGCGAAGCCGACGCCGATGTTGCCGCTGCTCTGGCCGCTGGTGGCGATCGCGGTGTTGATGCCGATCACCTCGCCCCGGGTGTTGACCAGCGCGCCGCCGGAGTTGCCCGGGTTGATCGGGGCGTCGGTCTGGAGCAGGCCGGAGATGGAGCTGCCGCCGGCCTGCGGGTCCTGCTGGCTGCCGGCCCGGATGGTCCGGTCCCGGGCGCTGATGATGCCGGCGGTCACCGAGCCCTGGAGGCCGAGCGGGCTGCCCAGGGCGAGCACCTGGTCGCCGACCTGCATCGCGTCGCTGTCGCCCAGCTTGGCCGCCTGGAGGCCGGAGACGCCGGACGCCTTCACCACGGCGAGGTCGGTCCTGGGGTCGGTGCCGACCAGCTTCGCGTCGGCCTTCTTCCCGTCGGCGAAGACCACCTGCACCGTCTCCCCACCGGCGGAGGCGACCACGTGGTTGTTGGTCAGCACGAACCCGTCGGCGCTGAGGATGACGCCGGACCCCTCCCCGCTGCCGGCCTGGATCGAGACCACGCTGTTCTGCACGCCAGCGGCGATCTTGGGCAGGTCGGCGCCGTTGAGCACCGGGGCGGCCGAGTAGGTCACCTTGGTGCCGGCATCCTCGAACAGGGCCAGCGCGATGGCGCCGCCACCGACACCGGAGCCGACCATCAGGGCCAGCGCGGCGACCCCGGCCGCGACGAACTTGGCCACCCGGCCCGGTGGGGTGTGGGGTCGGGGAGCCGGACCCTGTGCCCACGGCGGCACCGGTCCACCGGGCGGCAGGGGTCCAGACGGGCCGGGCTGACCCGCGTGGCCGGCGGGCCAACCGCCCTGGTGCGCCGGGTACCAGGGCGCGTTCGGGTAGGGGCCGCCGGAGGAGGGATGACCCGGCTGGGCCGACACCTGGCCCGGATAGGGCGGGGCGGCGGGGGGCGTCTGGTCGGCCGGGCGCCAGCCCTGCGGTACACCCGCCGGGTACCGGTCGGGGCCACCGTGCGGGGCCGGGCCGGGAGCGCCGTGCAGGGACGGAGCCGGGCCGGGGACGCCGTGCCGGGTGGGCGCGGGAGCACCCACCGGCGACGGAGCCGGGCCGGGAGCGCCGTGCGGGGCGGTGGCGGAGGACGGGGGCGCGTCTGCCGGTGCGGTGGACCCGGTCGGCGGCGCGTCGGTGGTGGGGGGCGTCGCCGTCGGCGCGTCGGTCCCGGAACGGTCGACGGACACCACGGCGGCGTCCGGGGCGTACGGCGACTGCGCGTGCTCGGCGCGGGGCAGCTCGGCGGTGGGATGCACCGGCTCGACGTCGGCCGGTCGCCGCTGCGGGTCGGTCTCGTACTCGGTCATGTCTCCACTTTCCCCTCGGGGGCTGCGTTCAGCCTGGAACCCGCCTGAATGTTGCCTGAAAATCACCGGCCGTCGCTGGCCGGTTCCTCGGCGGAGTCGCCCGGCTCCTCCGGGACGAGCGGCAGGCGGACCCGGAACGTCGCGCCACCGCCCGGGGTCGGCACCGTCTCGACGGTGCCCTGGTGGACGGCGACCAGCGCGGCCACGATGGCCAGTCCCAATCCGGTCCCGTTGGCTCCGCCCACCCGTCGGGTACGTGCGGCGTCGGCCCGGTAGAACCGCTCGAAGACCCGCTCGGCCTGCTCCTCGGAGAGCCCCGGGCCGGTGTCGGCCACCTCCACCACGGCCGTTCCCTCCTCGGCGCGCAGCCGCAGGGTCACCGACGCGTCCGGCGGGGTGTGGGTCAGCGCGTTGGTCATCAGGTTGCCGATGATCTGTCGCAACCGGGCGTCGTCGCCCCGGACCACCAGCGGGCCGGAGTTCGGGGCGATGTCCAGATCGATCCGGCGGTCCGGGGCGACCACCCGGGCGGCCTGGACCGCGTCGGCGGCGAGCACCGGCAGCTCGACCGGGGCCAGCGACAGCGGTCGCTCCCGGTCCAGCCGTGCCAGCAGCAGCAGATCCTCGACGAGCAGCCCCATCCGGGCGGCCTCGTCCTCGATCCGGCGCAGCAGGCCGGCGGTCTCCCCGGGTTCGCGGGCCGCGCCCTGCCGGTACAGCTCGGCGAAGCCCCGGATGGTGGTCAGCGGGGTCCGCAGCTCGTGCGACGCGTCCGCGACGAACTGCCGCATCCGTTCCTCGGAGCGGATCGCCCGCGCCTCCGAGGCCCGCGCCGCCTCGGCGGCGTCCCGGGCGGCGGCCTCGGCCCAGCGCGCCGACGCCTCCGAGGCGGCCCGCGCGGTGAAGGCCGCCTCGATCTGGGCGAGCATCGAGTTCAGCGCCCGGGAGAGCCGGCCCAGTTCGGAGGTGGGGCACTCACTGCCCTGCTCCGGGTCGGGCACCCGTCGGGTCAGGTCGCCGCCGGCGATCGCGCCGGCCGTCCGTTCGATGTCCACCAGCGGTTTCAGGCTGGTCCGGACGATCGCCGCGCCGATCGAGGCGAGCAGCACCAGCACCGCCCCACCGACCAGCAGGTCTATCCAGACGAGTTGCTTGACCGCCCGGTCCACGTCGGTGAGGTGCTGCCCGATGGCGAGCACCCTGCCGTCGGGTACCTGGATGTAGAGCACCCGCCAGCGGATCTCGCCGTCCTGGGCGCGCACCGTGAACGGCTTGCCGACGCGCCCCTGGGCCTCGGTGAGGGTGTCCGACAGGGCGGGCAGGTCGTCCGGGCCCAGGTTGCTGATGTCGTACCGCACCGGGTCGACTCCGTCGGCGTCGATCACGGCGACGGAGTAGTCGGTCGGGAGGTCCGCCTGCTGCGGGTTCCCCTCGGACAGCAGACGGCTGATCGCCAGCCGGATGGACGTCTCGTTGTTCCGCAGTTCCGCGTCGACCTGGTCGACCAGGTAGCTGCGGAGGAAGAAGGTGGTCAGCGAGCTGATCACCAGGAGGGCGGCGGCGACCAGGGCGAGCACGGCCGCGACCAGCTTGACCCGGAGCGGTACGGCCCGCAGTCGTCCCTTCGCCTGGTAGACGACGTTCACGCCGCCGGCTTGCGCAGCACGTAGCCGACCCCGCGCAGTGTGTGGATCAGGCGAGGCTGGGTGTTGTCCACCTTCCGCCGCAGGTAGGAGATGTACGACTCGACGATGTTGTCGTCACCCCGGAAGTCGTAGTTCCAGACGTGGTCGAGGATCTGCGCCTTGGACAGCACCCGGTTGGCGTTGAGCATCAGGTAGCGCAGCAGCTTGAACTCGGTCGGCGAGAGCTGCACCCGCTGCCCGGCGCGGTGCACCTCGTGGGTCTCCTCGTCCAGTTCCAGGTCGGCGAAGGTGAGGCGGGACGGCGAGTGTTCCCCGGTGACCGTGCGCCGCAGCACCGCCCGGATCCGGGCGGTCAGCTCCTCCAGGCTGAACGGCTTGGTGACGTAGTCGTCGCCGCCCAGCGTCAGGCCCCGGATCTTGTCGTCGGTGGCGTCCCGCGCGGTGAGGAAGACCACCGGTGTCCGGGTGCCACCCTCGCGGAGCATCCGGATCACCTCGAAGCCGTCCAGGTCGGGCAGCATCACGTCGAGGACGACCAGGTCCGGGCGGTGGTCCTTGGCGGCGTTCAACGCCGCGCTGCCGCTGGTCGCCGTCGCCACGTCGAAGCCGGCGAAACGCAGGCTCGCGGAGAGGAGTTCGAGGATGTTCGGGTCGTCCTCGACGACGAGCAGCCGCGCCTCGGTCTGGGTAGGGGCCATGTGGCCATCATCCGTGACGACGCTGCACCCGGGCTGGACGCTTCCTGCAAAAACCCTGAAAGCCGGATCGGGGACGGGAATCCGGACTCAGGCGCCACTCTTCCACACCGGCATCAGCCGTAACGCGGACTCCGCCGTCCGGGCCAGGGCCCGCCGGTCCGCCCCGGCCTCGGGGTGCAGGGCCGCGCCGACGGTCACCGTCACCACCAGGTCGCGTGCGGCGAGCACCCGTCGGACCGACCGCCAGAGGTTCTCCTCGCCGAGGAACGCCGGGACGGTGGAGTCGACGTTCGCCGAGCCGCAGCGGTAGCCGATCCGCACCGGTACGACCGGTGCGCCGGTGTCGAGCGCCGCCTGGAACACCGCCGGCCGGAAGCCGGGCCGGGGCCGGACGTGGACCGGGTCGACGGTACCGCACCAGGTGGTGCCCTCCGGGTAGACCGCGACCTGCCGGCCCGCCCGGAGCAGGTCGGCCACCCGGCGCACGGTGGCCGGCAGCGCCCGGGGGCGGGCGCGGTCGACGAAGACCGTGCCCGATCCCCGGGCGAGCAGGCCGACCAGGGGCCAGGCCCGCACCTCCCGTTTGGCCAGCAGCCGGGCCGGGGCGACCGCGAGCAGCGCCACGACGTCCAGCCAGGAGACGTGGTTGGCGACCAGCAGCGCCCGACCGCGCGGCGACCGCCCCCGGATCACCAGCCGGACCCCGAACGCCCGTGCCGTCCCGTGCGCCCAGGCCCGGCAGCCGAAGCGGCGGGCGGGCGCGGGCGTCAGCGGAAGGACGGCGGCGAGCGCGGCCCCGGCCAGCAGCATTCCGAGGACGGCCAGCAGCCGGACCAGCCGCCGGGCGACCGGTACGGCCGGCGGGTGCCCGTCGGCCGGCAGACAGTCCACGCCGCACGCGGAGAGTGGACGCCACAGGTCGTACCCGGCGGTGCTCACGCGGTGACCCCCGTCCGGCGGGACGGGGTCGGGTCGGCCGCCGGCTCCCCGAGGAAGTGCCGCAGGTAGCGCGGGTTCATCCGGTCCAGGCTGAGCAGCACGTAGAAGTCGGCCACCGCGAAGTCCGGGTCGTAGGCGGGTTCGCCGCAGACCCAGGCGCCCAGCCGCAGGTATCCGCGCAGCAGCGGCGGCATCGCCGGTCGGTCCGCGCCCCCGGGCGGCGACTGGGCGCCCGGCTCGGCGAACCAGGGACGGTGCGGGCGCACCCGCAACAGCGGTGGCGCGAGGTGCCCGGCCCGGACCTGCTCCCACACCCCGGCGACGGTACGCCCGCCGTCGGTCACCGGCACCGAGGCACAGCCGCCCAGCCAGCGGCGTCCCCGCAGGTGCAGGTAGCGGGCGATACCGGCCCACATGAGGTTGATCACCGCGCCGGAGCGGTGGTCCGGGTGCACGCAGGAACGACCGGCCTCCACCAGGTCGTCGCGGAGCGGGTCGAGCCCGGTCAGGTCGAACTCCTGCTCGGCGTACCGGCGGTCGGTGCGTCCCGGCGGCAGCAGCCGGTACGTGCCGACCACCGTCCCGGTCCGCTCCTGGCGGACGATCAGGTGGTCGCACCACGGGTCGAGGTCGTCGGTGTCCAGCCCGGCGGCGCCGGAGCGCAGGGTGGCGCCGAGTTCGGTGCCGAACACCTCGTGCCGCAGCCGCTGGGCGGCCGCCACCTCGGTCGGGTCATCGGCGATGTGCAGGGTGTATCCGCTGGTGGTCAGGGGGTTGCCAGCGGGGTGCGGAACGGCCATGAGCACTGTGTAGGTGGTCCGGGTTGCCGGGCGCCGGTTCGGCGGATGTCGATCGGATGAACGCCTGTCGCCGGCCGGGCGAGGGAACCGGGCCGGGCGGCCTCGACGTGACCGACGCCGACGCCGAGGCCGAGCCGGCCGTCTTTCCGGCCTGTCGGCGGGCCGGTGGACGTGGCAGGCTGCCCGCAGGTCCGGCACCGCCGCCGGACCGGGCGACGGAGGACCCACGGGATGATCATCGA
The DNA here is from genome assembly GCF_040639195.1 of Micromonospora sp. NPDC023956. Classification (NCBI taxonomy): domain Bacteria; kingdom Bacillati; phylum Actinomycetota; class Actinomycetes; order Micromonosporales; family Micromonosporaceae; genus Micromonospora; species Micromonospora sp. NPDC023956. The sequence goes on along the minus strand of NZ_JBEZZN010000007.1, from coordinate 65,941 downwards.
GGCGCGGCACAACGGACCACCGGGTTCCGGCAACGGCGGCTGGAGCGCCGGGATCTTCGCCACCGCGACCGGCGGCGGGCACGACACGGACCCGGTCGAGGTGACCCTGCGCCGGCCGCCGCCGCTGGGGGTGCCGCTGCGCGCGGTGCCCGTCGCCGACCAGCCCGGCCGGCACGAGGTCCACGACCCGGACGGGGCGCTGGTGGCCCAGGTGGCGACGGTCGCCGGGTTCGCGCCGACGGTGCCGGCGGTGGACCCGGCCACCGCGCGGGCCGCCGCCGCCGACTATCCCGGCTTCACCGACCATCCCTTCCCCGGCTGTTACGTGTGCGGCCCGGAGCACCCGGACGGCCTGCGGATCTTCCCCGGGCGGCTGCCCGACGGCCGGACGGCGGCGCCGTTCCGGGTGCCCGCCGAGGTCCGTCCGGCGACGGTCTGGGCGGCGCTGGACTGCCCCGGCGGCTGGGCGGTGATCGCCCCCGGGCGCCCGTACGTGCTGGGTCGGATCGCGGTGCACGTCGCCGCGCTGCCCCGGCCCGGCGACGAGTGCGTGGTGACCGGCGCGGCGAGCGGCGGTGAGGGGCGCAAGGCGCTGGTGGCCTCCAGCCTGTACGGCCCGGACGGCACCCTCCTGGCGCACGCCCGCGCCACCTGGATCGCCCTGACCGCCGGGTGACCGCCGGCACCGGGAGCAGTCCGCAGGAACGTGTCCACTCAACCACTCGGAGTGACCGTCTCGTCCCTGGGGAGGACCGGGTCCTGCCTGAGGTGGAGACACATCTCAGAGCGGAGCGTTATTGACCTCGCCCGGTCCAGCCGTCACGCTGTGTAACGGCGCTTCTCTGCGCCAGGGAGAGGAGAAAGATGTCTGACGGGCAGCGGAGTCCCGCCGACCGGGGTCGGATCGTGGTGTCCGGCCTGACGAAGCAGTACCGAACCGTGCGCGCGGTCGACGATCTGTCGTTCACCGTGCAGCCCGGGAGGGTGACCGGCTTCCTCGGGCCGAACGGCGCGGGTAAGACCACCACACTGCGGATGCTGCTGAACCTGGTCACCCCGACCGCAGGGACGGCCACCATCAGCGGGGCGCGCTACGCCGACCTGGCACAGCCGCTCCGGCACGTCGGCGCGGTCCTGGAGGCGTCCAGCGCACACAAGGGGCGTACCGGGGTCAACCACCTCCGGGTGATCTGCGCGGCGGCCGGCCTGCCCGCACAGCGGGCCGACGAGGCGCTGGCCATGGTCGGCCTGACGCCGGCCGCCAAGCGCAAGTTCAAGGGCTACTCGCTGGGCATGAAACAGCGACTTGGCATCGCCGCGGCAATGCTGGGCGACCCCGGGGTGCTGATCCTGGACGAGCCGGCCAACGGCCTCGACCCGGAGGGGATCCGCTGGATGCGGGGCTTCCTCAAGGACCTGGCCCACCAGGGGAAGACGGTGCTGGTCTCCAGCCACCTGCTCTCCGAGATGCAGTTGCTCGCCGACGACGTGGTGATCATCGCGGCCGGGCGGCTGGTCCGGCAGGGGCCGGTCCAGGAGGTCCTCGGGTCGATGACCCAGGGGGCGCGGGTACGGGTCCGGACCCCGCAGGCGGAGGCACTGGTCACGGCGCTGGCCGCGCTTTCCGCCACGGTCGAGCCGGACGGCCAGGGCGCGCTCCTGGTCACCGGGGTGGACGCCGCAGCGGTCGGTCGGGCCGCCCTGGCCGCCCAGGTCGAGCTGCACGAACTGACGCCGGAACGACCCGACCTGGAACGGGTCTTCCTGGACCTGACGGCCGGAAAGGCGGACATCCGATGATGAACCTGGTCCGGTCCGAACTAGTCAAGATCCGGACGACCAGCACCTGGTGGTTGCTGGCGATCGGAGCCTTCCTCGCGACGGTGATCGCGTTCGCGTTCAACGCCTGGGTCACCCACGTCTCGCTCACCGGCGACCCCGCCGACATCGGCCTTCCGCCGGAGGAGGCGGCGGCCCAGGCCGACGTGGCCGGGCAGGCGGCGAACCTCTACACCTCGGGCCAGTTCTTCGGCCTGCTCCTGGTGATGCTGATCGGCATCCTGATGGTGACCAACGAGTTCTTCCACCAGACGGCCACCACCACGTTCCTCAGCACCCCCCGGCGCACCTCGGTGATCGCGAGCAAGCTGATCGCGGCGTCCCTGATGGGCTTCGTGTTCTGGCTGGTCACCACGGTGATCGCCCTGGTCGCTGGCGTGATCTTCATGTCCGCCAACGACTTCGGCACCCAGCTCGGCGAGTGGGAGGTCCACCGGGCCCTGCTGCTCAACCTGCTGGCGTACGCGATCTGGACGATCCTCGGGGTGGGTCTCGGCACGCTGATCACCAACCAGCTCGGCGCGGTGGTCACCGCCTCGGTGGTCTACCTGGTCGGCACGCAGGTCGTGGGGCTGCTGTTCCTGCTCCTGTCCAACCTGCTCGACTCCGAGGCGATCCTGGAGTGGCAGGTGGTCTGGCCGGCGATGGCCTCCCAGATCATGATCAGCGGCATCGACTCGCCGATGCTGCCGCCGTGGTGGACGGGCGCGCTGGTGCTGGTCGCCTACGCGGTCGCCGCCGGACTGGCCGGCGTCATGATCACCCGTCGGCGGGACATCTCCTGACGTCGGTGCTCGTCCCGGGCCCGGGTGGGGACGGCGTGTGCACGCCGTCCCCACCCGGTTCGATCTCCTTAGCAGGAGGCGACGTCGTACGCGGCAGTTGGTGAATTTCTGGCGTCTTCTGTGAAACGTGACACGGGCCGGAGGCGGAAATGCCTCCGGCACGCGCACGGCGTAGCCTGGGAGCCGTCTGTCCGCTCCCCGCTCCCCCCGGGGACTGCCCGCGGACGCCGCGAGACACACAACCCGCGTGAAAGAGGCGATTACCGGCCGTGTCGACCCAGCAGACTTCGCAGGAGAACCCACTGGCGGGTTTCGGCCCGAACGAGTGGATCGTCGAGGAGATGTACCAGCGCTACCTCGCCGACCCCAACAGCGTCGATTCGGCCTGGCACGACTTCTTCGCCGACTACCGGCCCGGTCCGGGTGCCGGCAGCCCGGCAGCGACGCCGAAGAAGGCGCCGCCCGCCGCCAAGGCGGAGCAAGCCGGGGAGCAGGAGCCCGCCGCGACCACGACCCGCAGCGACGGTGACCGCCCGGCCGCCGGGCAGCCGGACAACGGCCGGACCGCCGCACCGCAGGCGAAGCCCCCGGCCAAGGCCGCCGCGCCCGCCAAGCCGGCTCCGGCCAAGCCCGCCGCGGAGAAGGCCGCCCCCGAGAAGGCCGCCCCGGCCAAGCCGGCCGCCAAGGCCGCCCCCACGGCGCCGAGCGGCCCCCGCACCACCCCGCTGCGCGGCGTCGCCGCGCGGATCGTCCAGAACATGGACGCCTCGCTGAACGTGCCGACCGCGACGAGCGTCCGGGCCGTGCCGGCGAAGCTCCTGGTGGACAACCGCATCGTCATCAACAACCACCTGGCCCGGGGCCGAGGCGGCAAGGTCAGCTTCACCCACCTGATCGGGTACGCGATGGTCCGGGCGCTGGTCCAGCACCCGGAGATGAACAACTCCTTCACCGAGGTCGACGGCAAGCCGGCGGTGGTCACGCCCGAGCACGTCAACCTCGGCATCGCCATCGACCTGACCAAGCCGGACGGCACCCGCAACCTGGTGGTCCCCTCCATCAAGGCCTGCGAGCAGATGGACTTCCGGCAGTTCTGGCAGGCGTACGAGGACGTGGTCCGGCGCGCCCGCCGCAACGAGCTGACCATGGACGACCACTCCGGCACCACGATCTCGCTGACCAACCCGGGCGGCATCGGCACGGTGCACTCGATCCCGCGACTGATGCAGGGGCAGAGCGCGATCATCGGCGTCGGCGCCATGGAGTACCCGGCGCCGTACCAGGGCATGAGCGAGGCCACCCTGGCGGAGCTGGCGGTCAGCAAGGTCATCTCGCTGACCAGCACGTACGACCACCGGATCATCCAGGGCGCGCAGTCCGGCGAGTTCCTCAAGGTCATGCACGAGCTGCTCCTCGGCGAGCACGGCTTCTACGACCAGATCTTCACCTCGCTGCGGATCCCGTACGAGCCGGTGCGCTGGGTGCGGGACGTCGCGGTCAACAACGAGGGTCAGATCAACAAGACCGCCCGGGTGCACGAGCTGATCCACGCGTACCGGGTGCGCGGCCACCTGATGGCCGACACCGACCCGCTGGAATTCAAGATCCGCAAGCACCCGGACCTGGACGTGCTCCAGCACGGGCTCACCCTCTGGGACCTGGACCGCGAGTTCCCGGTCAACGGCTTCGCCGGCCGTCGGCGGATGAAGCTGCGCGACATCCTCGGCGTGCTGCGCGACTCGTACTGCCGCCGGATCGGCATCGAGTACATGCACATCCAGGACCCGGAGGAGCGGCGCTGGATCCAGGAGCGGATCGAGCGCCGGTACGAGAAGCCGTCCGCCGACGAGCAGAAGCACGTGCTCAACCGGCTCAACGCCGCCGAGGCGTTCGAGACCTTCCTTCAGACCAAGTACGTCGGTCAGAAGCGCTTCTCGCTGGAGGGCGGCGAGTCGCTGATCCCGCTCCTCGGTGAGGTGCTGGAGTCCTCCGCCGAGGCGGGGCTGGACGAGGTCGTCATCGGGATGGCCCACCGGGGCCGGCTGAACGTGCTGGCCAACGTGGTCGGCAAGCCGTACGAGAAGATCTTCTCGGAGTTCGAGGGGCACCTCGACCCGCGCTCGACCCAGGGCTCCGGCGACGTCAAGTACCACCTCGGCCAGAACGGCAAGTTCAGCACGCCGGACGGCGCGCACCAGGTCAAGGTCTCGGTGGTGGCGAACCCGTCGCACCTGGAGGCGGTCGACCCGGTGCTGGAGGGCATCGTCCGGGCCAAGCAGGACCGGATCGACCTGAAGCTGGAGGGCTACACCGTGCTGCCGCTGGCGGTGCACGGTGACGCCGCCTTCGCCGGGCAGGGTGTGGTCGCCGAGACGCTCAACCTCTCCCAGCTGCGCGGCTACCGCACCGGTGGCACCGTGCACGTGGTGGTCAACAACCAGGTCGGATTCACCACCGCCCCGGAGTACTCGCGGTCGAGCTTGTACAGCACCGACGTGGCCCGGATGATCCAGGCGCCGATCTTCCACGTCAACGGCGACGACCCCGAGGCCGTGGTCCGGGTCGCCCGGCTGGCCTTCGAGTACCGTCAGGCGTTCAACAAGGACGTCGTCATCGACCTGGTCTGCTACCGGCGGCGCGGGCACAACGAGGGCGACGACCCCTCGATGTCCAACCCCCAGATGTACAAGATCATCGACTCGAAGCGCTCGGTGCGCAAGCTCTACACCGAGGAGCTGATCGGTCGGGGCGACATCACCGTGGAGGACGCGGAGGAACTGCTCCGCGACTACCAGGCCCAGCTGGAGCGGGTCTTCAAGGCCACCCGGGACGCCGCGTCGGCCCCCAAGCAGCTCGCCCGGCCGCGCCGCGAGGACGAGCCGGAGCCGCAGGTGGAGACGGCGACCGACGCCGCCGTGGTCAAGGCGGTCGGGGACGCGCACGTCAACCTCCCCGAGGGCTTCACGCCGCACAAGCGGATCCAGCAACTGCTCGACCGCCGGGCGAAGATGTCCGTCGAGGGCGGGATCGACTGGGGCTTCGGCGAGATCATCGCCTTCGGCACGCTGCTGCACGACGGGGTCACCGTCCGGCTCGCCGGGCAGGACTCCCGCCGGGGCACCTTCGTACAGCGGCACGCGGCGGTGGTCGACGCGAAGACCGGCGACGACTACCTCCCCCTGAAGTCGCTCACCGCCGACGGCGAGCGTTCCCGGTTCTTCGTGCACGACTCGCTGCTCAGCGAGTACGCCGCGATGGGCTTCGAGTACGGCTACTCGGTGGAGAACATCAACGCGCTGGTCTGCTGGGAGGCCCAGTTCGGCGACTTCGTCAACGGCGCCCAGTCGGTGATCGACGAGTTCATCTCCTCCGGCGAGGTGAAGTGGGGCCAGCGTTCCGCGGTGACCCTGCTGCTGCCGCACGGCCACGAGGGGCAGGGCCCGGACCACACCTCCGGCCGCCCCGAGCGGTTCCTCCAGATGTGCGCCGAGGACAACATGCGGGTGGCCATCCCGACCACCCCGGCGAACTACTTCCACCTGCTGCGTCGCCAGGCCCTGTCGCCGAAGCGCAAGCCGCTGGTGGTGTTCACGCCGAAGTCGTTGCTGCGGCACAAGCTCTGCATCTCCCAGGTGGAGGAGTTCACCTCGGGCACCTTCCAGCCGGTGCTGCGCGACGGTGCCGCACCCGCTCCGGAGCAGGTGAAGCGGGTGCTGCTCTGCTCGGGCAAGGTCTACTACGACCTGTTCCAGGCCCGCGCCGAACGGGGCGTCACGGACACCGCGATCATCCGGATCGAGCAGCTGTACCCGCTGCCGGTGGAGGAGATCCGGGCAGCGCTCGCCGCGTACCCGAACGCCGAGGACTTCGCCTGGGTGCAGGAGGAGCCGGCCAACCAGGGCGCCTGGAGCTTCGTCGCGCTCAACCTGCTGGAGCACCTGGACGACGTCCGGCTGCGGCGGATCTCCCGGCCGGCCGCGGCGGCCCCCGCCGTCGGCTCGGCGAAGATGCACGACGTCGAGCAGACCGCGCTCATCGAAGCGGCCCTGCCCCGTCCCTGAGTCCGTCCCACGCTGGGGCAGCGCCCGCCGACACCGGCCGGGCCTGCCCCAGCGGCATGTCGAGGAGAGCACCGTGTACTTCACCGACCGTGGTATCGAGGAACTGGTCCAGCGGCGCGGAGAGGAGTCCGTGTCGGTCGAGTGGCTGGGCGAGCGGCTGCGCGACTTCGTCGACCTGAACCCGGAGTTCGAGACGCCGATCGAACGCTTCGCCACCTGGCTCGCCCGGCTGGACGACGAGGACGAGGACTGACCTCCACCGGCCGGGGTGATTGACACGCAGCGTCACCGTCAGGTGCACTGATAGGCAGCGCCCACGGTCCGGCCGGCCGGCCGGACCGCGCGCCGCCCCGGCCCAGGGAGGCGGATGTGAGTGCCCAGTCCCCCCGACCGCCCCAGGATGCGGTGACCGTACGCCGCCTCCGGGTCGGCATCGGTGCCGTCGGCATCGCCCTGCCGATCGTGTCGACCGTCGGGTACGCCCTCGTCGTCGGCCGGCCCGCCCTGCTCGGGTCGCTCAGCGGCTATTACCACAGCCCGCTGCGGGACGTCTTCGTCGGCAGCATGTGCGCGATCGGCGTGTTCCTGATCTGCTACCGCCACCGGTGGCCCGACGACCTGCTCAGCACGATCGCCGGGGTGCTGGCGATCGCGGTGGCGCTCTTCCCGACCGCGCCGGGCGACCCGACGGGCGCCGAGCGGCTCGTCGGTGTGGTGCACCAGGTCTGCGCGGCGGTGCTGTTCCTGCTGCTCGCCGTCTTCTGCCTGGTCCTGTTCACCCGGGCCGACCCGACGGTCCGCCCGGACCCGGTGCCCGGCAACGGCTTCTACCGTGCCTGCGGGTTCCTGATCATCGCGGCGATCGGGCTCGCCGTGGCCAGCACCGCCCTGCCCGACGACGTCCGTGACACCCTCCGGCCGGTGCTCTGGTGCGAGGCGGTCGCGGTGTTCGCCTTCGGCGCGGCCTGGCTGGCCCGTAGCGACGCGATCTTCCGGGCCTCCCACCCGCCCCGGGAGGAGACGACGCCCCGGCCGGCCGCACCGGCCGTGTCGTGAGCGCCGGACCGGGACCAAGGACCCGGGCGGCCCCCGGTGCGATCTTGTAGCGTGAGGGCGTGGCGCGCAGTGTCTACCTCACCAGCGTGAGCTCGGGTGGCGGCAAGTCGACCATCGCGCTCGGGCTCGCCGAACTCCTCTCCCGGCAGGTCGAGCGGATCGGCGCCTTCCGGCCGCTGGTAGCCGGCACCGCACCGGACCCGATCCTCGCCCTGCTCGGCGACCGCTACCGGATCGCGCCACCGGTCGCCGACCTGTCCGGCACCACGCACGCGGAGGCGGCCCGGCTGGTCGGCGACGGCCGGCGGGAGGAGCTGATCAGCCGGATCGTCGAGCGGTACCGCGCGGTGGAGCGGCGCTGCCCGGCGATGGTGGTGGTCGGCAGCGACCTCGACGGCAGCGGCGACCCGGGCAACCCGCGCGCGCTGGCCTTCAACGCCCGGCTGGCCACCGAGTTCGGCAGTGTGGTGGTACCGGTGGTGGACGGCTTCGGTCAGCAGCCGGAGGCGGTCGCGGCGGCGGCCCGGGGGGCGTATCACGACCTGGCCGACCTGGGCGCGACCGTGCTGGCGGTCATCGCCAACCGGGTGTCCGGGCCGATGACGCTGCCCGAACTGCCCGTCCCGGCGTACGCGATCCCGGAGGTGCCGACCGTGTCGGCGCCGACCGTGGCCGAGGTTGCGGCGGCGCTCGGCGCCACCCTGCTCGCCGGGGACGACACCGCGCTCGGCCGGGACGTGCTCGACTACGTGGTCGGCGCGGCGCACGTGCCGACCCTGTTGGAGCACCTGACCGACGGCTGCCTGGTGATCACACCGGGGGACCGGGACGACCTGCTGGTGGCGGCGAGCGCCGCCCACGTGGCCGGGCAGGTCTCGGTGGCCGGGCTGGTGCTCACCCTCGGCGAGCGGCCGGACCCCCGGGCGATGCGGCTGGTCGAGCGGATGAACACCGGCCTGGCGGTGCTGTCGGTGCCGACCGACAGCTACGACACGATCTCCGCGTCCAACCGGATCGAGGGACGGCCCAGCCCGGCGCACCCGCGCAAGGTGGAGGCCGCGCTCGGCGCGTTCGAGTCGCACGTGGACACCGTCGACCTGGCCCGCCGACTGGCGGTCACCCGGTCCGCGCGGGTCACCCCGCTGATGTTCGAGTACGACCTGATCGACCGGGCCCGCGCGCGACAGCGGCGGCTGGTGCTGCCCGAGGGGTCGGAGGAACGGATCCTACGGGCCGCCGAGATCCTGCTCCGCCGGGGCGTGGCCGGGCTGACCCTGCTGGGCCGTCCCGACGACGTCGCCCGGCGCACCCGGGAACTGGGCGTCGACATCGGCGACGCCGAGGTGGTCGACCCGGTCACCAGCGGGTGGCGCGACGAGTTCGCCGAGCGTTACGCGCAACTGCGCGCCCACCGGGGCATGACGGTCGAGCTGGCGCACGACATCGTGGCGCAGCCGAACTACTTCGGCACGATGATGGTGCAGACCGGGCACGCCGACGGCATGGTCTCCGGGGCGACGCACACCACCGCGGCCACCATCCGGCCCGCCTTCGAGATCATCCGTACCGTGCCGGGGCTCTCGGTGGCCTCCAGCGTCTTCTTCATGCTCCTGGCCGACCGGGTGCTGGTCTACGGCGACTGCGCGGTCAACCCCGACCCGGACGCCGCCCAGCTCGCCGACATCGCGATCTCCTCCGCCGACACCGCCGCCCGGTTCGGCATCGATCCGCGGGTCGCCATGCTCTCCTACTCCACCGGCAGCTCGGGTGCGGGCGCGGACGTGGAGAAGGTCGCCGCGGCCACGAAACTGGTCCGGGAGCGCCGGCCGGACCTGCTGGTCGAAGGGCCGATCCAGTACGACGCGGCGATCGACCCCCGGGTGGCGGCCACCAAGCTGCCGGAGAGCGCGGTGGCCGGGCGGGCCACGGTCTTCGTCTTCCCGGACCTGAACACCGGCAACAACACGTACAAGGCGGTCCAGCGGTCGGCCGGCGCGGTCGCGGTCGGCCCGGTGATGCAGGGCCTCCGTCGGCCGGTCAACGACCTGTCCCGGGGGGCCACCGTCGCCGACATCGTCAACACGGTGGCGATCACCGCCATCCAGGCCGCCGGCAGCGGGGAGTCGTCGTGAGTCGGGTGCTCGTGCTCAACAGCGGGTCGTCGTCGGTGAAGTACCGCCTCTACGACGGGGACGCCGTACAGGACCAGGGCACCGTCGAACGGATCGGCGAGCCCGGCGGCGGCCCGGCGGACCACTCCGGCGCGGTCCGGGAGATCCTCGCCGGGCTGGACCTGACCGGCCTGGTCGCGGTCGGGCACCGGGTGGTGCACGGGGGTCTGCGCTTCACCGAGCCGGTCCGGATCGACGACGGGGTGCTCGCCGCGATCCGCGACCTGTTCCCGCTCGCCCCGCTGCACAACCCGGCGAACCTGGCCGGCATCGAGGTCACCCGCGACCTGCTGCCGGACACCCCGCAGGTCGCGGTCTTCGACACCGCGTTCCACCACACCCTGCCCGAGGCCGCCGCGACCTACGCCGTCGACCGGGAGATCGCCGCGCGGTACGGCGTCCGCCGGTACGGCTTCCACGGGACCTCGCACGCGTACGTCTCCCGGCGCACCGCCGAGCTGCTCGGCCGGGCGTACGAACGGACCAACACCATCACCCTGCACCTGGGGAACGGGGCGAGCGCCTGCGCGGTGGCCGGCGGACGCAGCGTCGCCACCTCGATGGGGATGTCACCGCTGGAGGGCCTGGTGATGGGCACCCGCAGCGGGGACCTCGATCCGGCGATCCTCTTCCACCTGCACCGCGCGGGCGGTCTGGGGGTGGACGAGCTGGACGACCTGCTCAACCACCGCAGCGGCCTGCTCGGGCTGGCCGGGGCCAACGACATGCGGGAGGTGCTGGCCCGCCGCGCCGACGGCGAACCGGCGGCGGTACTCGCCTTCGACGTCTACTGCCGACGGATCACCGGCTACGTGGGGGCGTACTACGCCCTGCTCGGCCGGGTCGACGCGGTCACCTTCACGGCCGGGGTGGGCGAGCACGCCGCGCCGGTCCGCGCCGCCGCGCTGGCCGGGCTGGAGCGGCTGGGAATCAGCGTCGACCCGGCGCGCAACACCACCGGCGACGGGGACCGGATCGTCTCACCGGACGGTTCCGAGGTCGCCGTCTGCGTGGTCGGCACCGACGAGGAACGGGAGATCGCCCGAGCGGCCCGCGCCGTGCTCGATGCCGGCTGAGTAGGCCGGGCAGGAAGGCCGGGCAGGCCGGGCAGGAAGGCTGAGCGGGCCGCGCGGGTCAGCTCAGGGCGATCCAGAAGGCCAGGGCGAGCAGCAGCGCGGCCACCACCACCGCACCGATCAGCGAGGGCTTCGACGACTCCGACACCGGCGGGCCGATCGGGTTGGCCAGCTCGGGGGCGGGCACGAAGGCGCGATACGGCTCGATGTTCCCACCCGGGTCGACGGAGGCGTCAGCCATGCCGACGAGGGTAGCGAAGTCACGCAACCCCGGCACGGCGAACCGTCCGGACGCCGACCGGGTCGACGGGACCGACCGGGTGGTGGGCGGACCCGGTCCGGAAGGCGGGAGCGGACCGTCCCGCCTCCCCCTACCGTCGGTGCATGAAGCTGCCGCGCCTGCTCGCCGTGCTGCTGACGGTGCTGCTGGCCGGGTGTGGCACGGCCGCCGCCGCTCCCGGCGTGACCCCGTCGCCCCGTCCGGTTCCCCGGCAGGCGTACGAGGTCGGCGTGCGGACGCTCACCGTCGAACCCCGGTCGGCCCGCCCGCTGTCGGTGACCGTCTGGTACCCGGCGGCGGACCGGGCGGTCGCGCCGGGCCGGTTCCCCGTGGTGCTGTACAGCCACGGGCTGCGCAGCGTGCCCGCGCTGCACACCGCGCTGACCACCCGGTGGGCGGCGGCGGGTTTCGTGGTGGCCGCCCCGACCTACCCGAACACCAGCCTGCGCTCGCCGCGGTTCGACCGGGCGGACGTCCGCAACCAGCCGGCGGACGCCTGGCGGGTGATCCGTCACCTGATCCGGTTGGACGGCGACCGCGGCGACCCGCTCGCCGGGCACCTGGACACCGGCCGGGTCGCCGCCGCCGGGCACTCGGCCGGGGGTTTCACCACCGCCGGCATGTTCGCCTCCGGCCATCCGGCCCGGCTGCGGGCGGGCGTCATCATCGCCGGAGGCGGCATGGCGGGCAGCTTCGCCGGGCCACCGGCCGCCCTGCTCTTCGTGCACGGCGGAGCCGACCAGATCGTGCCCTGGCACGTCGGCCGGGCCGGGTACGACCGCTCCGACTGGCCCCGGGCGTTCCTGACCCTGCCCGGCCAGGGGCACGGTGAGTACCTCACCCCCGGGCGCCCCGGGTTCGCGCAGGTCCTCGCCGCCACCACCGACCTGCTGCGCTGGCGGCTCTACGACGACCCGGCGGCCGGACGGCGGATCGCCGCCGGCGCGCGGCTGCCCGGGGTCACCACCTTCGAGGACCACCTCGGCGTCCCCCGCTGAGCCGCCGGCCGGGTTGCCCCGGGGTGCACCACCGAGCAGGCAGCCCGGTCGCCTCGGCGTCCCGCTGAGCAGGTCGCCCGGTCGGAACGCCAGGCACAATCGAGGGCATGTCCCGCCGCCGTACCCCTGCGCTCGTCGCCACCACGCTGCTCACGGTGGGGCTCGCCGCGTGCTCGACGGACACCGCCCCGGCCACCTGGTCCCCGCCGGCCGAGCCGTCGGCGACCGCCACGCCCGGTCCGGGGGCGCCCGGTCCGGGGGCGCCCGGTCCGGGGGCGCCCGGTCCGGGGGCGCCCGGTCCGGGGGCGCCCGGTCCGGGGGCGCCCGGCCGGCGGGCACCGGAGCAGCCGTTCGCGGTCGGCGTACGCCAGCTCCCGCTGAACCGGGACGGCGACCGGCCCCTGCCGGTGACCCTCTGGTACCCGGCCCGGGGCGAGGCCGGCGGCGCGGCCGGGCGGTCGGCTGCGGTCGCCGAGGGCCGTTTCCCGGTGGTCGTGTTCAGCCACGGCCTGAGCGCCCGGCCCGCCGACTACGCCGCCCTGCTCACCCGGTGGGCGGCGGCGGGTTTCGTGGTGGCCGCGCCGACCTTCCCCCACACCGGCCGGGGATCCGCCCAGGTCAACCCGCTCGACGTGCTGAACCAGCCGGCCGACGTGTCGTACGTGCTCACCGAGGTGCTGCGCCTGGACGAGCGGGCCGGTGACCCGCTGCGCGGACGGTTGGCGACCGACCGGGTGGCCGCCGCCGGGCACTCCGCGGGCGGGGTGACCACCATCGGCCTGTTCACCGCGGGCCGGGACGAACGACTCGCCGCCGGCGTGGTCCTCGCCGGCACCACCCTCGGCGTGGGCAGTGCGTTCGCCGGCAGCGCCGCCCCGCAGCTCTTCGTGCACGGTCACCTCGACGAGGTGGTCGACTACGCCGCCGGCCGGGCCGCCTACGACCGGGTGCCCTGGCCGAAGGCGATGCTGAGCCTGCCCCGGGGCGACCACGGGCGGGCCCTGCTCTCCGACACGGCATCCCTGCGGGTCGTCGCGGACACCACCGTCGGCTTCCTGCACTGGAGCCTCTACGGCGACGAGGCGGCCAGGGGCCGGCTGCCGGTGGACGCGGCCCGGGGTGGTCTCGCCACCCTCGACGACCGCCTCTGAGCCGGCGGACGGCCGGCGGAGCACTGGGACCGGCGGGCGCCCCACGACCGTGGCCGGAGCGGGGCGCCGCCGACGTCAGCGGGTGTGGTCGACGACGACCTTGCCGAAGACGTCACCGGAGTGCAGCCGGGCGAAGGCGTCGGTCACCTGGCTGAACGGGTGCACGCTGTCGACGACCGGCCGCACCCCGTGCTCGGCGCAGAAGGCGAGGAGTTGCGCCAACTCGTCCGACGAGCCCATCGAGGTGCCCAGGATCTGCAACTGCATGGCGAAGATCCGACGCAGGTTGACCTTCGGCTCGTGCCCGGCGGTCGCCCCGGAGACGACGATCCGGGCCATCGGCGCGGCCGACTTCAGCGAGTGGTCGAAGGTGGCCGCGCCGACCGTCTCGATGACCACGTCGACCCGCTCCGGCAGCCGGGCCCCCGGCTGCACGGCGGTGGCGCCGAGCGCGGCGATCCGCTCCCGCTTGGCCGCGTCCCGGCTGGTCGCGTAGACCCGCTTCCCCATCGCCAGGGCGAGTGCCACGGCGGCCGTGGCGACCCCGCCACCGGCACCCTGTACGAGCACCGCGTCACCCTCGTCGACCCGGCCCACGGTCCTGAGCATCCGCCAGGCGGTCAGCCAGGCGGTCGGCAGGCAGGCGGCGTCCGTCGCGGAGAGCCCGGCGGGCAGCGGCAGCAGGTTCGACCGGGGCGCGGCCACCCGCTCGGCGAGAGTGCCCTGGGCGTGCTCGGAGAGGAGGGAGATGCCGCGCGGGTCGCCCGGGTCGGCGATCACCGGGTAGACGACGACCTCGTTGCCGTCCGGGTCGACGCCCACCGCGTCGCAGCCCAGGGTCATCGGCAGCCGGTCCTCGCCCAGGCCGACGCCGCGCAGCGACCAGAGGTCGTGGTGGTTGAGCGAGCTGGCCAGGACCCGGACGGTCACCCAGTCGTCGGACCAGTGGGGCGGGTCGGGCTGCTCCCCCACGGTGAGCGCGGCGAGCGGGTCGGCGTCGTCGAATCGGGAGGCGAAGGCAGCACGCATGATCGGCACGGTAACAAGGATGGCGGGGACGCGCAGCCCCCGGCCCGTGACGCTGGGCCACCGAACTGCTCCGCCGCGTACCCGGTCCCGTCCGTTTCGCTCGGATCGTCCGGCCATTCCCCACCGGACGGTGGGGAATGGCCCACGACGCGGAGGGCCCGCCGGCCCGACACCCGGACGCGGAGGGCCCGCCGGCCCGACACCCGGACGCGGAGGGCCCGCGCCCGCCAGGGTGGCGGCCGGGGACCCGTCAACGAACGGTGACAGGGAACCCCTGCCACCGGTCAGGCGCGGGCGACGCCGTCCACCCGGGCCGCCTCGGCGACCGCCGCCGCGACGGCCGGGGCGACCCGGGGGTCGAGCGGAGAGGGCACGATCGCGTCCGCGGTCAGCGTCTCGCTGACCACTTCGGCGATCGCGTCGGCCGCCGCCACCTTCATGTTCTCGGTGATCCGGGTGGCTCGGGCATCCAGCGCGCCCCGGAACACGCCGGGGAAGGCGAGCACGTTGTTGATCTGGTTGGGGTAGTCGCTGCGGCCGGTGGCGACCACCTCGACGTGCCGTGCGGCCACCTCGGGGTGCACCTCCGGGGTGGGGTTGGCCAGGGCGAAGACGATGCCGCCCGCGGCCATTCCGGCGACCGCCGCCTCCGGGATCTGGCCACCGGAGACGCCGATCAGGACGTCGGCGTCGCGCAGCGCCTCGGTGATGTCGCCCCGCCGCCCGGCGGCGTTGGTGACGGCGGCCAGTTCGGCCTTGGTCGCGGTGAGGTCACCACGGTCCCGGCCGATGATGCCCCGCGAGTCGCACATCACCACGTCGTCCGGGTTGACGCCCCCGGCGATCAGCATCCTGGTCACCGCGATCCCGGCCGCGCCGGCACCGCTGACCGTGACCCGCAGGTCACCGAGTTTGCGGTTGAGCAGGCGGGCCGCGTTGCGCAGGGCGGCCAGCACGACGATGGCCGTGCCGTGCTGGTCGTCGTGGAAGACCGGGATGTCGAGGGCCTCGTCGAGGCGGCGCTCGATCTCGAAGCAGCGTGGCGCGCTGATGTCCTCCAGGTTGATCCCGCCGAACGAGGGGGCCAGGGCGGTCACCGCCGTGATGATCTCGTCCACGTCCTGGGTGTCCAGGCAGATCGGCACGGCGTCCACGCCACCGAACTGCTTGAACAGCACCGCCTTGCCCTCCATCACCGGCATCGCGGCGCGGGGACCGATGTTGCCCAGGCCGAGTACGGCCGATCCGTCGGTCACCACCGCGACGGTGTGCGACACCCAGGTGTAGTCGTTCACCAGGGTGGGATCGGCGGCGATGGCCTCGCAGACCCGGGCGACGCCCGGTGTGTAGGCGAGCGAGAGATCCTCCCGGCTGGTCAAGGGCACCGTCGAGGTGACGGCCATCTTGCCGCCGGCGTGCAGCCGGAAGACGGGATCAGCGGGGTCCACAAGAGACGATGACATGGTGACTCCAGGATCTGTCGAGCAGATGGACCGGCCAGCCGGGCCACGTGGTCAGCGGCAGCGGGCGGCGCGCGGTGCGGGGGTCACCCGGGCACTGCCCGAGCATAGTGTCCGGCATGAACCTCGAACGTGAGTAGGGTCATAACCGTCGGTCACTGAAGCACCGAGGTCGCGGCCAGTAGCGCGCCACCACCCGTCCCCACACGTCGGCCACGCCGTGCACGCGGGAGTCGTCGGTGACGAACTCGTTGTCGCCGCGTACCCACCAGCCTCCGTCGGCCGGACGGACCGCGCGCTTGACCACCAGCAGGTCCGGCCGGGCGCGGAAGACCGCGACCACGATGTCGCCCGGACGGACGGCGCGACCGCCGCGCCGGACCAGCAGCGCGTCGCCGTGGCGCAACGTCGGGGCCATCGAGGGTCCGGTCACCAGTACGGCGGTGAGCGGCCCGCGCGGCCGGGGTGTGACACCGCCACCTGCGGTCACCGGGTTTCACCTCCGCACCGTCGGGGAGCAACTCCAGGAGTAATGTCATCTCGGATCATCGCAAACGTCTTATGGAGGATCCCGATGCGTCTTCCCCGCATCTTCACCCCGCGCGTGACCGCCAGCGCCCACTGCGACCTGCCGTGCGGCGTCTACGACCCGGCACAGGCCCGGATCGAGGCCGAGTCGGTCAAGGCGATCTGCGAGAAGTACCAGGCGAACACCGACCCCGAGTTCCGCACCCGCGCCCTGATCATCAAGGAGCAGCGCTCCGACCTGGTCAAGCACCACCTGTGGGTGCTGTGGACGGACTACTTCAAGCCGGCGCACTTCGAGAAGTACCCCAACCTGCACGCACTGTTCAACGAGGCCACCAAGCTGGCCGGTGCCAGCGGCGCGAAGGGCACCGTGGACCCGGCCAAGGCCGACGAACTGCTCCAGAAGATCGACGAGATCTCCAAGATCTTCTGGGAGACCAAGCAGGCGTGACCCTCGGTGCAGCCGCACCGATGATCCGGCCGGTACGCCCCGCGGGGCGTACCGGCCGTCGTCGCCGTGGTGCGGCGACTCGCGGCCCGGACCACCGCTGACGAAGCGGCACCGACCCCGACCGGGTAGAGTCCGCGACCGGGGGGATGAGCGTGACTCAACTGACCGGGCGGACGGCGGCCGACGAGGACGTCGTACACCTCACCGTACCTGCGGACGGCGGCTACCTCAGCGTGCTGCGCACCGCGACCGCCGGCCTCGCCGCGCGTCTCCAGTTCGCCCTCGACGAGATCGAGGACCTGCGGATCGCGGTCGACGAGGCCTGCGCCATGCTGCTCGCGATCGCCACCCGCGACGCCGAGCTGGAGTGTTCCTTCGCGGTCACCGAGGACGCGCTGACGGTCGAGGTGACCGTGCCGACCGTCCGGGGCGCGAAGCTGCCGGCCGAGTCCTCCTTCGCCTGGAAGGTGCTCACCGCGCTGACCACGTCGGCCGCCGCGACCGCCCACGACGGGCGGGCCACCATCTCGCTGCTCACCCGCCGCGCCACCCACTGACGCCACCCGGACCACCGTCGACCGCCGGGCCACGCCCGGTCGGCCGACGTCCTCAGTCCAGCAGGCCGAACGCCCGGGTGGTGGCCGGGGCGAGCAGGAGCGCGCACACCCCCACGCCGAGCGCCATCAACGGCACCCCGAGCCAGCCCAGCCCGCCCTGGATCATGTACCAGCCGATCGGCAGGAGCATGAGCTGGAGCACGATCGCGGGGGCGCGGGCGCCCACCCGACGTCGGGTCAGCGCGGTGCCGAGAGCCCAGAGCGCGAGCGCGCCGCCGGCCGCGAAGACGGTGACGAGCACGGCCAGGGTGAGGTCGGCCGCCTCGGCGGTCAGGTTCTCGTAGACCAGCCAGACGGCGACCAGTCCGAGGGCGACCGCCTCGCCCCGTAACAGGCGGACCGCCCAACTCAGCGTGGTGGGCACCGGGTCGGAGTCGATCGTCACGGCGACACGATACCCGCGCGGGATCGCGGTACAGTCCGGCCATGCGGGCCGTCCTGGTAGTCAACCCGAAGGCCACCACCACCAGCGAACGCAGCCGGGACGTGCTGGTTCGGGCGCTGCGCAGTGAGGTGGACCTCTCGGTGCGGTACACCCGTCGCCGGGGGCACGCCACGGACCTGGCCCGGGAGGCGGCCGAGGAGGGCGTCGACCTGGTCGTCACGCTCGGTGGCGACGGCACGGTGAACGAGGTGGTCAACGGCCTGATGACGGCGGACCCGCCGACCGTCACCGGGGGCACGTCCGCCGACCGCCTGCCCGCGCTCGCCACGGTGCCGGGTGGGTCGACCAACGTCTTCGCGCGGGCGCTGGGGCTGCCCCGGGAATGGCCCGACGGCACCAGCATGATCTTGGAAGGGCTCCGATTGGGCCGTTCCCGGACGATCGGACTCGGCCTGGCCGGTGATCGCTACTTCACCTTCTGCGCCGGCTTCGGGCTCGACGCGGCGGTCGTGCATCGCGTGGAAATGGCACGGAAGCGGGGCCGTGTTTCCACTCCGTCGCTATATCTTCGCGCTGCGGTGAATCAGTACTTCCTCGGCTCCGACCGGCGCCATCCGATGATCCGGTTGGAGCGTCCGGGAGCGGAGTCGGAAGGCGAGTTGGCCACCGCCATCATCCAGAACACGGCCCCTTGGACGTATCTCGGCGAGCGGGAGATCAACCCGAACCCGGACGCCTCATTCGACCTCGGTCTTGACGTGATGGCGCTTCGTCAGCTAAGGGTGGCGAGTACGTCACGCACGGTGACTCAGATGTTCTCCCGGCACCCGGACCCCCGGGGGCGACAGGTGCTCCGCCTGCACGACGTGGCCGAGTTCACCTTGGTCGCGGCCCGTCCGCAGGCGTTCCAGCTCGATGGGGACTACCTTGGAGAGCGGGAGAAAGTTAGATTCACATCCGTACCCGACGCACTGAGAGTAATCTGCTGAGTCTGGGGTACGGCTCTTGGTTGGCGCGACGGCGACGCGCCGGGAGGGCGAGCTGCCGGATATGCCTGCAATGTCGCGCGGACTGTACTATATTGATCCTCGGCTACGGGGCGGTGCGGTGGGGCCGGTCCGGGAAACCGGACAAAAGGTCGTGAGCTTGCTCACCGCCGAGAAGTTTTTCGGAGCGTCACCCTTGACATTCCGGTAGTTCGTGAAAGCATTCACAAGCGGACTTGAGTTACCGGGACATTGCACGGATTGCTCGGCTTGTCGAGTCGCTCCACAGTGTCCCAGGGCTAACGGCCTGCTCACGCATTGCTGATTAGATGAACGCGAACCGTCACCATCGGCAGTGCGGATGCAAATAGGAAAACGGAAACAGCAAGAAACTGCCAACCACCCAGAATGAGGAGTGTTGCCGCCATGGACTGGCGCCACCATGCTGCCTGCCGCGACGAGGACCCGGAGCTGTTCTTCCCGATCGGGACGTCCGGGCCGGCCCTGCTGCAGGTCGAGCAGGCCAAGGCCGTCTGCCGGCGGTGCTCCGTGACCGACGAGTGCCTGAAGTGGGCACTGGAGTCCGGTCAGGACGCCGGCGTCTGGGGCGGAATGAGCGAGGAGGAGCGTCGCGCCGTGAAGCGCCGCGGCGGTCTCCGGGTGCTGCGCGCTCACTCCGCCTGACCACACACACCACGGGACGCCCCGCCAGCCCTGCTGGCGGGGCGTCTTCATTCCCCCGTTTCCCGCCCGGTCGTCCCGCGACCGACGGCGACGTCGATCACCGGACGACCGCCGGCTGAGCCGGTCAACCGATGGGGTCGACGGGCCGCGCGGACGCGGTGATGCGGGTCAGCAGCAGGCGGACCAGGTCCGTGGTGCCGGTCAGCGGGGCGGCGACCGCCACCGCGCCGGCTGCCCGCGCCGCCGCCGTCACCGCGTCGTGGAACAGTCCCGGCGCCAGGAAGTACGCCGACACCGCCACCCGCCCGGCCCCCGCCGCCCGGAACCGGGCCACCGCCGCGTCGACGGTCGGCGCGGCGGCCGAGGCGTACGCCACCCGGCAGGGCACCCCGTAGCTCGCACCGAGTGCGGCGGCGACCCGTCCCACCGAGGCGCGTGCCCGCGCGTCCCGGGTGCCCGCCGCCGCCAGCACCAGTGCGTCGAACCGCCCCGCTCCCGCCTCGGCGAGCCGGTGCCGCAGCCCGCCGAGAAGTGTGGCGTCCACCACCCCATCGGTCGGGCCGAGGACGTCGGTCACCCGGACCGCCATCGGCGGCCCGGCGGCACCGGCCTCCGCCACCGCCGCCGGAACGTCCACCCGCCGGTGGTAGGCGGCGGTCAACAGCAACGGCACCAGCACCGCCCGTGCGTGCCCGGCGACGGCCAGCCCCCGGAGTACCTCCACCGGCGTGGGTGCGGTGTGGTCCAGCCAGCTCGGCAGGACCACCGCGCCGGGACGGGCGACGGCGACCGCGTGGGCCAGCGTCCGGATCGCGGCGGCGGCGCGGGGGTCCCGACTGCCGTGGGCGACCAGCACGACCGGCTCGGACCGGGTCACCGCCGCCGTGCCGGCGGCGGGCACCCGTGCCGACCAGCCCGGGAAGGCAGCCGGTGTGCCGCCGGCCCGCCCCGCCGCCCCCGGGATCAGGCGTGCAGTCCGCACTCGGTCTTCTCGAACATCGCCCAGCGGCCGGCGCGCGGATCCTCGCCCGCCTTCGTCCGCCGGGTGCACGGCCAGCACCCGATCGATCCGTAGCCCTGCCGGAACAGGTCGTTCACCGGCACCCGGTGCCGGACGACGTAGCCGTCCACGTCCGCCTGGGTCCAGGTCGCGATGGGGTTGACCTTCACCCGGCCGCGCCGCTCGTCGTAGCCGACCACCGGGGTGTTCGCCCGGGTGGGCGACTCGTCCCGGCGCAGCCCGGCCGCCCAGGCGTCGTAGCCGGCCAGTGCCCGTTCCAGCGGCTCCACCTTGCGCAGCCGGCAGCATTCGTCCGGCGACTTGTTGAACAGCCGGGGACCGTACTCGCCGTCCTGCTGCCCCACGGTCAGCCGGGGACGGATCGAGCGGACGTTCACCGGCAACGTCCGGGCCACCTCGTCGCGGATCCGCAGCGTCTCCGGGAAGTGCAGCCCGGTGTCGAGGAAGACCACGTCGACCCCGGGCGCGACCCGGGACACCAGGTGGGCCAGGACGGCGTCCGCCATCGAACTGGTGACGCACAACCGGTCGCCGAAGGTCTCCGCCGCCCAACGGGCGATCTCCAGGGCCGGCGCGCCCTCCAGCTCCCGTCCGGCCCGGGTGGCCAGCTCCCGCAGCTCGTCCGGGCTGCGCCGGCCCGGCTCCGCCGGGGCGGGCCGACCGGGGCCGACCAGCCCGAGCCCGGCGGCCGACACCAGGCCGCTCATCGCGCCACCGCCCCGGGCAACGGTCCGGTACCCGGCCCGGCCGCCACCTCTCCCGCCGGCCCGCCGGCCGCCCGGGAGAGCAGACCGGTGAACCGCACCGTGAAGACCCGGACGCAGGCGTGGCACTCCCACGCGCCGTGCCCGGCCTCGCTCGGCCGCAGGTCCTCCTCACCGCAGTACGGGCAGTACAGCGGCACCGACCGGCTCTCGCTCATCGGGTCACCTCGTGGGGACGGGACGCACTGACGCGCCTGCTTCGCCCGCTCATCGGAGTTCCTCCTCGTCGACCCGGACCACCCAGTTGGCGAACGTCTCCCCCTCGGTCCGGCCGGCCAGGTACCGCCGGGCCACCCGTTCCACGTACTCCGGCAGTTCCTCGGCCGTGGTCTTCAGACCGCGCAGCTTGCGGCCGAAGCCGGAGGTCTGCCCCTGCGCCATGCCGAGCCCGCCGCCCAGGTGCACCTGGAAACCCTCGACCTGGCGGCCGTCCGGACCGACCACGAGCTGGCCCTTCAGGCCGATGTCGGCGACCTGGGTCCGGGCGCAGGCGTTCGGGCAGCCGTTGATGTGGATGGAGATGTCCGCGTCGAACCCGCGCAGCCGCTCCTCCAGCCGGGCCACCAGCTCCTCGCCCCGCGCCTTGGTCTCGACGATCGCGAGCTTGCAGTACTCGATGCCGGTGCAGGCCATCGTGCCGCGCCGCCACGCGGACGGCTCGGCCTCCAGGCCGATCCCGCGCAGCGCCGTCACCAGCGCGGCGGTCCGCTCCGGTGGCACGTCCAGCACCAGCAGCTTCTGGTACGGGGTGAGCCGCACCCGGTCGCTGCCGTGCGCCTCGACCACGTCGGCGAGGTGGGCGAGCTGGGTACCGGAGACCCGCCCGACCACCGGGGCGGCCCCGACGTAGTTCCGCCCGTCGGCCTGCTGGCGCACCCCGACGTGGTCGATCGGGCGGGACGGGAGGTCCGGCGCGGGACCGTCCAGCAGCGCCCGGCCGAGGTACTCCTTCTCCAGCACCTCCCGGAACTTCTCCACCCCCCAGTCGGCGACCAGGAACTTCAGCCGGGCGCGGTTGCGCAGCCGGCGGTAGCCGTAGTCGCGGAAGATGCCGACCACGCCGGCCCACACGTCGGGCACCTCGCCCAGCGGCACCCAGACGCCGAGACGCTTGGCGAGCATCGGATTCGTGGAGAGCCCGCCCCCGACCCAGACGTCGAAGCCGGGGCCGTGGTCGGGGTGCTCCACCCCGAGGAAGGCGATGTCGTTCGCCTCGTACGGGGTGTCGACCAGCCAGGAGATCGAGGACTTGAACTTGCGGGGCAGGTTGGAGTACTCCTTGTCGCCGACGTACCGGCGGACGATCTCGTCGACCGCCGGGGTCGGGTCGAGCACCTCGTCGCGGGCCACCCCGGCGACCGGGCTCCCGAGCACGATCCGGGGACAGTCCCCGCACGCCTCGGTGGTCTGGAGGCCGACCGACTCCAGCCGCCGCCAGATCTCCGGCATGTCCTCCACCCGGATCCAGTGGTACTGGATGTTCTGCCGGTCGGTGATGTCGGCGGTGTCCCGGGCGAACTCCCGGGAGATGTCGGCGACCACCCGCAGCTGCGCCAGGCTGAGCTGCCCGCCGTCGACGCGCACCCGGAGCATGAAGAACTCGTCCTCCAGCTCGTGCGGCTCCAGCACGGCGGTACGACCACCGTCGATGCCGGCCTTGCGCTGGGTGTAGAGGCCCCACCAGCGGAACCGGCCGCGCAGGTCCTGGGGGTCGATCGAGGCGAAGCCCCGGTGGGCGTAGATGTTCTCGATCCGGGCGCGGACGTTGAGCGGGTCGTCGTCCTTCTTCATCCGCTCGTTCGGGTTGAGGGGCTCCCGGTGCCCGAGCGCCCACTGCCCCTCACCCCGGGGGCGGCGGGGGGCTCGGGCGGCGGTCGCCACCGGGCGCTCGGGCCGAGCCGGGGTGCTGTTGACGGCCATCGCGGCGTCCTCCGTTGTCTGGTGATCGCGTCGGTACGAGCGCGGGACGCGCCGGCCGGCCCGGGATTACCGGGCGGGGAGACAACGGTGTCGGAGAGCCGGCGCGGATGCGCGCCCGAGACGGGTGGTCGGGCGTCGTCAGTAGGCCGGACAGATGGCGCTGCGGACGCGACCGTAGTCGACGTGGCGGCGGGCCACGAGGCGACGATCGACAGCGGCGGTCATGTCGCCCATGCTGCCACACCCGCGAGAACCCGGCCAAGGTCCCGGTGCGCCATCCCACATCACGGGCCACCTCGGAACACGCACTCCGGACCCGGCCGGACAGATCGACCTACTCCGATCACCGGGTCGTCGGCGGGCGCCGCGTGCGACGCTTCGGGGTGTGGTCGGCGGATCCGACGTACCGGGCGGACGGCGGGAGCGGCTACGGCGCGCCGGCCGCCCGGTGTGGCTCTGGCCGACGCTGCTGACTCTCGTCGTCACCGGCACCGGGGTCGGGCACGCCCAGCCGTGGCGGGACGAGTTGGCCACCTGGAGCGCGGCCACCCGTCCACTGCCCGACCTGGCCCGGCTGGCGGCCACCGTCGACGCCACGGTCGCCCCGTACTACCTGTTCGCCCACGGCTGGGTGGCGCTCTTCGGGGACTCGGTGACGGCGCTGCGGATCCCGTCCGCGCTGGCCATCACCGGGGCGGCCGGCCTCACCGCCGTCCTCGGGGAGCGCCTGTTCGGGACCCGGGCCGGTCGGCTGGGCGGGCTCCTCTTCGCGGTGTTGCCGAGCACCTCCCGGTACGCGCAGGAAGCCCGACCGTACGCCCTCGCCACCCTGCTGGCGGTGGCCGCGACCGTGCTGCTGGTGGCGGCACTGCGCCGGCCGGGCCGGGGCCGGTGGGCGGCGTACGCCGGGGTGGTGACCGCCCTCGGCCTGGCACACCTGGTCGCGCTGGCCCTGCTCGTCGCGCACGCCCCGGCGGTGCCCGGCAGGGCGTTCCGCCACTGGCTGCTCGCCCTGGTGCCGGCGGTGGCGGTCGCGGTCCCGCTGGCGCTGCTCGCCCGACGGCAGCAGTCCCGCCAGTTGGGCTGGGTGGATCCGGCCCGCCTCGGCGACCTGGCCGGGCTGCCCGGCTCGCTGACCGCCAGCGCCGCGGTGGGCGGTCTGCTGGTCGGCCTGGCCCTGCTCGGCACCGCCCGGCAGGCCGAGCAGGGCCGGGCCGACACCGCCCGCGCGACCGACACCGCCCAACGCACTGGCCACGCCCCGGTCGAGAGCGACACCGCCCGACCGGTGGTCGGCGGCGGGCCGACGGGGGCACCCGTCGACCGGAGGTGGGGGTGGGTGATGTTGGTGGCGGTGGCGGCCCCGGCCGCGCTGCTCTTCGTCGCCGGGCTGGTGACCCCCGTCTGGGTGCCGCGCTACCTGGTCTTCACCACGCCGTTCCTCTGTCTGCCGGCCGGGGCGCTACTCGCCTCGGTACGCCCGGTCCCCGCCCTGGCGGTGGTCGGCCTCACCGCCGCCCTCGGCGCGCCGGCCCAGCTCGACCTGCGCCGTACCCACGACTGGCCCCGCTCCGCCCAGGTCGACTACCGTGCGGCGGCCCGGGTCGTCGCCGCCGGGCAGCGCCCCGGCGACGGGGTCGTCTACGGCTCCCGGGACGGTTTCCTCTTCCTCGACCTCGGTCTGGCGTACCACCTCGGCGACGAGCGGCCCCGCGACGTGCTGGCGGTCCTCGACCCGGTTCGGGCCGGCGACCTGCGCGCGGTGGAGTGCCCGCGACCGGCCCGCTGCCTGGCCGGGGTGGACCGGGTGTGGCTGGTGGTGGCCGGTCACCGGGCCGACCCGACCGCCGCCCTGCCGACCGCGAAGCGGGAGGCGCTCGACCGCTTCTCCCCCACCGACCGCTGGACGGTGCCGGGCGTCACCGTCGTCCTGCTCGCCCGGCCGGGCTGAGGTGGTTGCCGGCCACCGCCCCGGCCCTCTCAGCGGGGGCGGGTTGCGGCGAGCGGGACGACCAGCACCGCCTCGGTGCCGCCGCCGGCGCGGTTGCGCAGCTCGATGGTGCCCCGCAACTCCCCGGTGGCCAGGGCGCGGACGATCTGGAGGCCCAGGTTGCCGCCGCGCTCGGCGTCGAAGTCGGCGGGCAGCCCCCGGCCGTTGTCGTCCACGGTCACGTGCAGCTGCTTGCGGAAGCGGTGCGCGGAGACCACCACCTCCGCCCCGGCGGGCACGGTGCCCGGCTCGGGGGCGGCGTCGCTGGGCGGGAAGCCGTGCTCCACGGCGTTGAGCAGCAGTTCGTTGAGGACCATCACCAGCGAGGTGGCGATCTCGGCAGGCAGCACGCCGAAGCTGCCCTCCCGGCGCATCCGCACCGGGGTGTCGGTGGCCGCGACCTCGGCCGCCGCGCGGGCCACCCGGTCCACGATCCCGTCGAACTCGACCGCCTCGTCGCTGGACATGGAGAGGGTTTCGTGGACCAGCGCGATCGAGGCGACCCGGCGTACCGACTCCTCCAGCGCCGCGCGGGCGGCCGGGATGCCGACCCGGCGGGCCTGGAGCCGCAGCAGGGCCGCCACGGTCTGAAGATTGTTCTTCACCCGGTGGTGGATCTCCCGGATGGTGGCGTCCTTGGTGATCAGCGCGCGGTCCCGACGGCGGACCTCGGTGATGTCGCGGACCAGCACCAGCGCGCCGATCGGCACCCCGGCCGGCATCAGCGGCAGCGCCCGGGTGAGCATGGTCGCCCCCCGGGCGTCGATCTCGCGGCGGGGTGGGGCCTCACCCCGCAGCGCGGCGAGGATGCCGTTGGCCGCGTCGGTTCCCTCCAGGGGATCGGTGGCGAGCCGGCGGTGCAGCACCGCCAGATCCTCGCCGACCAGGTGCGAGGCGAATCCGAGCCGCCGGTACGCCGACTGCGCGTTCGGGCTGGCGTAGGTGACCTTGCCGCTGGCGTCGAGCCGGACCAGCCCGTCGCCGACCCGGGGCGCGGAGGTCGTCTCGCCCGGGTGCCGGGGCGGTGGGAAGGTGCCGTCGGCGAGCATCTGGGCCAGGTCGTCGGCGGTGGTCAGGTAGTTCAGTTCGAGCTGGCTGGGGGTGCGGGCGGTGGAGAGGTTGGTGTCCCGGCCGACCACGGCGATCACCTCACCCGCCTCGCCGTCGGCGGTGCGCAGCCGCACCGGTACCGCCTCGTGCCGGGCGGGGACGTCGCCGTACCAGACCGGGTCGCCCTCCCGCCAGATCCGGCCCTGGGTGTACGCGATCGTCAGGTGGGCCACCTCCGGCCCGCCGACGATCCGCCCCACCTGGTCGTCGAGGTACGCGGTCGGGGCGGTGGTCGGGCGGACCTGGGCGACGCAGAGGAAACTCTCGTCGCCGTCGACGGGCACCCAGAGGAGCAGGTCGGCGAAGGACAGGTCGGACAGGAGCTGCCAGTCGCCGGCGATCCGGTGCAGGTGGTCGACGTCGGCCGGGCGGAGCTGGGTGTGCTCCTCGGCGAGTTCGCGCAGCGTGGACACCCGGACAGCGTGCCACGCTGGGCTGCGCGTCGTCCGGCCGGCCGCCGCGCGGGCGGCCCGGTCACATCGTCGCGGTGACCTTCTTCAACCCCCGCGGTGCGTCCGGGTCCTCGCCCCGGGCGAGCGCCAGGCTGAGCGCCAGCCGCTGCAACGGCAGGATGTCGAGCAGCGGCGCGTACCGCTCGTCGACCTCGGGGACGACCATCCGGGTGGCTCCCTCGACGTCGGCCGAGCCGACCACCACCACGTCGGCGCGGCGCTCGCCGAGCCGGGGCAGCACCTCGCGCATGGAGCGTCCGCCGGGGCCGGAGCCGACCACGGCCAGCACCGGCACGTCCGGGTCGGTCATCGCGAGCGGGCCGTGCAGCAGGTCCGCCCCGGAGAAGGCGAGCGCCGGCAGGTAGGAGGTCTCCATCAGCTTCAGCGCCGCCTCACGGGCGGTCGGGTAGGCGTACCCCCGACCGGTGGTGACCAGGCGCGCGGCGAACCGGTAGCGGGCGGCGAGCTGGGTCGGGGTGGGGTCGGCGAGGGTGCGCGCGGCGAGGTCGGGCAGGGCGTCGAGCGCCGCGCGCTCGTCGGCCGGCAGGGTGCCGTCGCCGTTGCGGATCCCCTCGACCAGCAGCAGCAGGGCCAACAGCTCGGCGGTGTACGTCTTGGTGGCGGCGACGGCCCGCTCGTGCCCGGCGGCGATGTCGACGCTGAGCTCGGCGGCCTCGGCCAACGGCGACCCTGGGGCGTTCGTGACGGCGAGGGTGAGCGCTCCGGAGGACCGGGCCACCCGGAGCACCTCGACCAGGTCGGGTGAGCCGCCGCTCTGGCTCACCCCGACGACGAGGGCGTCGGAGAGGTCCGGCCGGGCACCGAAGACGGTGATCGTGCTCGGCGATGCGAGCCCGGCGGGAATGCCGAGCCGGATCTCGGTGAGGTACGCCCCGTAGAGCGCGGCGTGGTCGGAGGTGCCGCGCGCGGTGAAGACCACGTGCCGGGGTCGCCGCCGGGCGATCACCGCGGCCACCCGGGCGATCGGCCCGGCGAGTTCGGCGGAGAGCAGCCGCGCGAAGCCGGCCGGCTGCTCCTCGATGTCGGCGGTCATTCCCGCTCCCGGAACCGTCACCGGTAACCTCCCTCTCCTGCGCGTTTCCGCGCGCTTCATGCTCAGTGTTGCATTTTTTGCCCCGTGGCGACAACGCAACGAGCATGAATGCGCAGAGGGGTCCCAGGGAAGCCGGTCATCCCCTACGCTGGCCGCACCCGAGAACCACGCCGAGTGAAAGGGCACCGTGTCCGAGGGAGAGGACGACCCCCGCCTTTCCGCCGAGGGAGAACTGGCCCTGGCCCGGCTCGCACTGGACCAGGGCGACCTGCGGCACGCCGCCGGTCACGTCGCGGGCGCGATCGCGTACGCCCCGACCATGCCCGAGGTGCACGAGACGCTGGCCCGGATCGCCGCGATCAGCGGCGGCGGCATCGACCTCTTCCCCCTCGAGCAGCACGTCTTCGTCGGGGCGGTGGTCGCCCGCGCCCACCTGCTGGCCGCCGCCGGCCGGGCCGGCGAGGGACTGGAACTGCTCGCCGCCGCGACCGGGCACACCCCGCAGGCCGACTGGGCCGGCGTGCCCTGGGTCACCGAGCCGGAGCTGGCGGAACGACTCGACCCGGAACGGGGCGCACGGATCCTCATGCAGGTCTGCGCGGCCGTGCCCGATCCGGTGCCGAAGGCCGCCCGCGCGCCCCTGCGGCCGTACCTCACCCTGGCCCGGCACGCGGTCACCGTGCACACCGAGCACGGCCTGCTGCTGGGGGCGGCGTCCGCGCTGGCCCGGCGGGTCGGCGAGGTCGAGCTGGCGATCCGCTGGGCCGACCGGGGGGTCCGCGCGCAGCCGTCCAAACTGGGCGAGGTCTGGCTCGGGTACGCGTACCGCAGCGCCGGCCGCACCCGCGAGGCGCTCGCCGCGCTCGGCCGCGCCGTCGAACACGACCCCGACGACCTCGCGGTCTACGCCGACATCGCCGGCACCCTGGCCGACAACGGCCGTCTCGACGAGGCACTGGCCTGGATCGACCGGGCGCTGGCCCGGGATCCGACCTTCGACTGCGCGGTGCACACCGCCCACCGGCTGCGGCACCAGCGCGACGGCCGGGTCGGACACCTGGTGGCGCTCGCCGACTTCACCCGGGACCACCCCGACGACTCCCACGAGCACGGCGACCTCGCCGAGTGCTGCCGGGGGCGGCCCTGGCTCGGCCAGCTCACCCCGGCCGGCGGGCCGGCGGTGGAGGCGCTGCGCCGACTCACCGCCACCGACCAGCCCACCGGCGGGCCGCCCCTGCGGTTGCCCGCCCCGCCGCCGCCGAGCGCGCTGCGCACCCTCTCCGTGAGCCGGCCCGGCCTGCGGGTGGCGGCGGCCGAGGTGACCGGACCGGACCCGCGCACCCCCCGGCGGGCCGGGGTACGTCCGCTGTGGCGGTACACCGGCGACGGCGTCGTGCCGCTGGTGCCGAAACCCTCGGCCGTCGCGGTGGAACGGATCCAGCAGCTCGCCCACCCCGCCTGGCCGCACCCCCCGGCGGCGTACGACGCGGCGGTCGGGCTGGCCACCCTGGACGGGGTCGACCTGCTCGGCCTGCTGGCGCACCCGCCGGCCGCCCCGCCCACCGCGCTCGGCATCGTGCTCGGTCAGGATCCGTCCCTCTGGGTGCGCTGCGTACAGGTGTGGGCCTGCCTGGGGCTGCTGCACCACCGCACCGACGAGCCGTGGGCCGGCTCGACCCGCCGCCGGATGCTGCTCGACCTGGTCTGGGGCGTGGAGGACTGGACCACCGAGGCCGCCCTCTTCGCACTGGTCACCGCCGCCTGGGTCGACCCGTCGGTCCGCCCCGACGTGGCCGGGGTGATGGCCGCGCGACTCGCCGACGCGGTCACGGTGGGCCGGGAACGTCCGGTGCCGATCCTCGTCTCGCTGGCCCATCTGGCGCTCGCCACGCCCGACCTCGACGAGGCGAGCACCGTGCTGGCCGGTCAGGTGATCGGCGAGCCGCCGGCCGCGCACCCGCTGCGCCGGCTCTGGCGTCGACTCACGCGCCGCCTCCGCCGGCGCTGACCACACCGGTCCGGGGCCGGTCGACGTCGCGCCGCTGCCGGCTCCGGTGGTCGGTCAGCGCAGCGGGTCGGGCGGCAGCCCGGGAATGCTCCGGGTGCCCCGGCCGGCGGTCGCCGGGGACGGGCTCCCGGCGGTGTCCGGTGGGACACCTCCCGCGCCGGCACGGGCCGCCGGATCGCCGGTTTCCGGCGAGAGGGCGCGACCGCCGGCGGGCGAGGGGGTTCCGGCGCCCACGCCCGGCACGTTCTGGGCGGCGTCGGGGGACACCGCCCCGGCGCCGTCACCGGCGGGGATCTCGGGACCGGACCGGAGCGGGATCTCCCGGATGAACCAGGCGACCACCGGGATCGCCACGGCGAAGAACACCGCCCAGACGAAGACGTGCGCGATGGAGTCGGCCAGGCCGCCGAGGACGGCCACCCGCAGGGGTCCGGGGAGCGCGTTCAGCGCCGCCGGATCCACCCCCTGCTCACCCCCGTCGCCGCTGAGCGCCGCCCCGGCCGGGGAGTCGGCGAGGCGGTTGGCGAAGACCGCGCCGAAGAGGGAGATGCCGAAGGAGCCACCGATGGAGCGGAAGAAGGTGGCCGCGCCACTGGCCGCGCCGAGATCCCGCTGCTCGACGCTGTTCTGCGCGATCAGCATCGTGGTCTGCATGAGGAGACCCATGCCGGCTCCGAACACGACCATGAAGAGCCCGGCCTCGACCCGGCTGGTGCCGGCGTCCAGCAGGGTGAACAGGGCCAGGCCCACGGTCATCACCACGCCGCCGACGATCGGGAAGATCCGGTACCGGCCGGTGCGGGTGATCGCCCGGCCGACGACCAGCGACACCACCAGCATGCCGAACATCAGGGGCAGCAGGAGCAGTCCGCTCTCGGTGGCCGAGGCTCCCTGCACGGTCTGCTGGTACAGCGGCAGGAAGTTCATCGCCCCGAACATCGCGAAGCCCAGCAGGAAGCCCATCACCGAGACCAGGGCGAAGTTCCGGTTCGCGAACAGGCCCAGCGGCAGGATGGGCTCGGCCACCCGCCGCTCGACCAGGACGAAGGCACCGAGGGTGAGCAGCGCGACGGCCGCCAGGCCGAGGATCTGCGGGGAGAGCCAGGCGTACTGGTTGCCACCCCAGGTGGTGATCAGCACCAGCGCGGTGATGCCGACCGACAGCAGCGCGGCGCCCAGCCAGTCGATCCGGTGCTCGGTGCGGTACCTCGGCAGCCGCAGGGTGACGATCAGCAGCACCAGGGCCACCCCGCCGAGCGGGAGGTTGACGTAGAAGGCCCACCGCCAGGAGAGGTGGTCGGTGATGAATCCGCCGACGAGCGGACCGGCGACCATGGCGATCGCCATGACGCCGGCGAAGAGGCCCTGGTAACGGCCCCGTTCCCGGGGCGGGACGAGATCACCGATGATCGCCATGACCCCGACCATCAGCCCGCCGGCGCCCAGGCCCTGCACCGCGCGGAAGGCGATGAGCTGGGTCATCCCGCTGTCCGCGCCGCCGAGCACCGTCAGACCGGCCATGCCGCAGAGCGCCGAGCCGAACAGGAAGACGCCGACCGAGCTGAGGAAGACCGCCTTGCGGCCGTACAGGTCGCCCAGCTTGCCCCAGATCGGGGTGGAGACGGTGGTGCCGAGGACGTACGCGGTCACCACCCAGGTGAAGTGGTCGAGCCCGCCGAACTCGCCGACGATCCGCGGCAGCGCGGTACTGATGATCATGTTGTCGAGCATCGCCAGCATCATCGCGATCATCAGCGCGACGAGGACGAGCCGGACGTTCGGAGGCCCGGCGACGGACTGCTTGGCCTGGCTCATGGGCTCCCCCGGATGCGCGACCGACCGACGTGCCGACCGGTCGGTCAGCTTACGCCCCGGAGGCCGCAGGTCGCTGCCGGTTGCCGTCGGTGGACCGGGTGAGCCGGGGCACAGCTGAGAACGCCGACGGCGCGTCCGCCGGGAACCGACGGACGCGCCGCGTGGGTCAGCCCGGAGAGCCGACCGTCAGAACTTGTAGCAGTAGATCTGCACGTTCGCGTTGTAGTAGTACGGCCCGGACGGCGTGACGTTGCTGTAGGTCGTCCGGCAGTCGAGGAACGCGTTGAAACCCGCCAGCTCCGCCTTCCACTTGGCGTCGTTCTCCGCCATGTAGATGGCCATCGAGGAGGTGGAGCTGGATCCGTAGCCGTTGTACCAGCCGACCGCCTGCGCGCCCTCGCTGGCGGCGGACGCCGGGGCGGCACCCGCCAGCATCGACACGGTGAACGCACCGGCGACGGCGGTGGCCGCGAGGACCCTGCGGAACATGCGCATGACAGCTCCGTTCTCTGTTCGGTGGATGTGTCGAGCCTGCCAGTCCCATCGACGGGAGTCAACATCTACTGACGAATGTGTCATCGCGATGAAGAAGTTGCGTCAGGTGAATTCCACCGAACTGTCCGAGGGCCACCGGGACGTGGGGCGACCCGGTCCGCCGTCCGCCCCGCAGGCGGGCGGACCGTCAGTCGATCACCGCGATCAGGTCACCGTCCTGGACGACGTCGCCCTCGTTGACGGCGAGCTGCCGGACCACACCGTCGCTCTCGGCCACCACCGGGATTTCCATCTTCATCGACTCCAGGATCACCAGCGTGTCCCCCTCGGACACGGCGTCCCCGGCCGACGCGACGACCTTCCAGACGTTGGCCACCATCTCGGCACGGATCTCGTCGGCCATCGGACGGCCCTCCCTCTCCACGGGTTGCTTGCGAACGGTATCCAATCACGTGTCGGCCCCTCGCGCGGCACGTGTGGCAGGTGGACGGCGTCGTCCGGGCGGGGCCACGGGCCGGGTCGGCACGACCGCGGACGAGGTGGCCGACCCGGGGCGCCGATCCGCCGGGAGAACACCGGATGACGCCCCAGCCGGTGGGACAGGGACCGGCGGCACTAGCATCAGCGGGTCGGCCCGCAGGCGTCGAGAGACCGGTGCGACCGGCTCCCCGGTCGCGCAGCGGCCCACCAGGACTCGTCACAAGGAGGTCACCATGGCGAAGAAGGCCCGCAAGAAGAAGGCCCGTAAGAAGAGCGCCGCCAACCACGGCAAGCGCCCCAACTCCTGATCGACGGGACCGGTCGAGCACCGGTCGCGCGTTCGGGACAAACACCGGTGGCCCGGGTCGGAGTCGACCCGGGCCACCGGTGTGTGGTGTCCGTCGCCGGAGCGCGCCGGTGAGCAGCCGGCCGGTCAGTCGGCCAGTTCGCGGGACTCGGAGGCCTCGAAGACGACCAGCTCGCTGAGCCGGACCCGGAGCCGCTCCCGCAGCTCCGCCGGTGCGGTCTCGTTGCCGCAGCAGCGGGCCACCAGCGCCTTGACCTCCTGCTCGATGCCGTACTCCCGCAGGCAGGGGCTGCACTCGTCCAGGTGGTCGCGAATCAGTAGGCGGCGTTCCTCCGCGCACTCCAGATCCAGGTAGAGGTAGACCTCCGCGAGCACCTCGCGGCAGTCCGTCTCGTGCGGCTCCCCACAGCTCACGTCACACCTCCCGACCGGCGGCGGTGGTCGGACCACCGGAGGAACGGGCGGCGGAGAAACCGCGTTCCGCCGCGTAGCGCTCCAGCAGCTTCCGCAGATTACGTCGACCCCGGTGCAGTCGGGACATCACCGTACCGATGGGCGTGCCCATGATCTCGGCGACCTCCTTGTAGGAGAAGCCCTCGACGTCGGTGAGGTAGACGGCCAGCCGGAACTCCTCCGGAAGCTGTTGCAGCGCCTCCTTGACGTCGGTGTCCGGGAGCCGGTCCAGCGCCTCGGTCTCGGCGGAACGCAGACCGCTGGAGGTGTGCGACTCGGCCTCGGCGAGCTGCCAGTCGGTGATCTCCTCGGTCGGCGCCTGGATCGGCTGCCGCTGCCGTTTCCGGTAGGAGTTGATGTACGTGTTGGTCAGGATCCGGTAGAGCCAGGCCTTGAGATTCGTCCCCTGCTCGAACTGGTGGAAGGCGGCGTACGCCTTCAGGAACATCTCCTGGAGCAGGTCCTCCGCGTCGGCCGGGTTGCGGGTCATCCGCAACGCCGCCGCGTAGAGCTGGTCGACGAAGGGCAGCGCGTCGCGCTCGAAGCGCGCCCGGCGCTCGTCCGTCTTCTCGGTGGTCAACCGCACATCCCCTCGCGTCGGATGCCTTCCCGCCGAGAATACGCGTACGGACCTGTCCGCAGATTCACTTTCCACCGGTGTGCTGGTGCTCACGCCACCGCCCACGACCG
Organism: Micromonospora sp. NPDC023956; assembly: GCF_040639195.1. NCBI lineage: Bacteria > Bacillati > Actinomycetota > Actinomycetes > Micromonosporales > Micromonosporaceae > Micromonospora > Micromonospora sp. NPDC023956. Next base: position 31,825 of record NZ_JBEZZN010000007.1, on the reverse strand, counting down.
ACGCCGTCGCGGACCACGTCGGCCCGTCCAGCAGCCGGCGCAACCGACGCGCGTCCCGCTCGTCCCGTTCCCGGCTCCGTGTACCGGTCGACACCGGTCACCCCTCTCGGTTGTCCGCAACCCCGTCCAGGGGGTGCAACACCGACCCACCGGCGACACATTCCGCCCCCGTTCCCGGCCCCAGCGGCACCGGGGGGTGAACACTGGGACCAGGAAGGGCCTGGGAGGGCGGTGCCCGCCACGGAAGCCGGCACCAATCGATGCAACGACCCGTCCTCGGCGGGGGTCACGGCCGCCACGCGGGCCCGTACCCGGAGCGCGCGGCCGGACGGCGCGGATCCCGAAAGGTTCACGGCCGGTCGGCGGGACCGTCCCCGGGGCGGTCGGCCCACCCCCGGGCGTGCAGCCAGTCGACCACCACGGCGGCGGTGCCCGTCGGGTCGCCGCGCAGGTCGTGCCGCTCCCCCGGGCGGACCACCACCCGCACGGGCGGTCCCGCGTCCGGCACCCCGAAGGGGTCGCGGTCCCCGTTGACCACCAGCGTGGGCAGCCCGGTGTCGAGTTCCGCCGCCCGCGAGCGCTCCGGCCGGCCCGGCGGGTGCAGCGGGAACGCCAGGGCGACCACGCCCGACGCGCCGACCGCGCGGGCCGTCCGGCAGGCCACCCGCGCACCGCTGGAGCGTCCGCCCACCAGGAGCGCCGGCACGGCGGGGTGGATCCGGCGCAGCTCGGCCAGCACCGCCGTCCAGGCCTCGTCGAGGTGGCCGGCGGGGGCCGGGGCACGCCGCCCGGCGACCCGGTACGGCTGGGTGACCCGGACGACGAGCACCCCGGCCGGCACCGCCGCGTCCCGGAGCGCGACCAGGTCGGGTGCGTCCACCCCGCCGCCGGCGCCGTGCCCGAGCACGAGCAGGCTCGTCACCGGCCCGATCGGCGGATCGGTGTCCAGCCACGCCGGGCCACGGGGCGTCTCGACCTGCACGCGGTGTCGCACCGGCCCATTCTGCGCCGGAGCGCCGCCGGGCGACCCGGCGCGGGTCAGGAGAGCGGCACCAGGGCCAGCAGCCGGTCACGGACCGGCGGGCCGGCCTCGTCGGCGGCGTCCGGATCCGGTTCGACCTCGCTGCGCCAGGCGACCAGCATCGCCCGCCGTTCCCGGGGTGTGGTGCCACCCCAGACCCCGTGATAGTCCCCGGCCTCCAGCGCCCAGGCCAGGCAGGAGCCCTGCACCTCGCAGGAGCGGCAGAGCGCCACCGCCGCGTCGGCCGGCTCGTTCGGCGCCGGAAAGAACGTCTCCGGGTCCACGCTGCGGCAGGTTCCCTTGGTGCGCCACGCGTCATCCTGGCGTCGTTCGCGCAGGGCCCGCAGCAGTCGCGGATCGCGCCGCGCGGCGGCCACTTCGTGCGGTCGGGGCATTCGCGCCCGTGTCATCAACCCACCTCCCCCGTGGGACCGGCTAGATCGGCGATGGTCGATCGCACCGTGCGATCGACACCCACTACCGGCGCTGTGTTCTATCGCACTTGGACACACGGGGACAAGAGTCTGCCGGAAAATGGGCGGATATTCGCACCACGATTCGCCCACAACTCTGGCAAATCAGTACCCGACAATGCGCCGACGTCGTTCAGAACAGCGTCATTTCGTCGGCCGTCTCCGCCACCGGCGGACGGCGACGCGGCACCGGCACACCGGGCACCCGGGTGGTCAGCTCCGGCCCGCCGTTGCGGACGTTGCCCACCGCCGCTCCGACCGGACGGACCTCCAGTCCGGCCAGCCACGTCTCGTCCGCGCCGAGCAGGGCGGTCGGGTCGGTGTTGGGGGCGAGCCACCGGCCCCAGCGATCCGGCGGGAGGAGCACCGGCATCCGGTCGTGCACGTCGGCCAGCACGCCCAGGGCGGCGGTGGTGAGCACGCTACAGGTGAGCCGGGGACCGTCCGGCCCCCGCCACACCGACCAGATCCCGGCGAGGGCGAGCACGTCGCCGTCGGTCCGGGTCAGGTAGCAGGGCTGCTTGCCATCTCCGGTACGGGCCCACTCGTACCAGCCGTCGGCGGGCACCAGGCAGCGGCGGCGGGCGAACGGGGCGGCGTACGCCCGGCTGGTCGCCACCGTCTCCACCCGGGCGTTGATCATGCGCGCCCCGGCCGCCGGGGAGGTCGCCCACGGGGGCAGCAGTCCCCAGCGGGCCATCGACAGGGCCCGGGTGCCCTCGTCGTCGACCCGGACCACCGGCACCGGTTTCGTCGGCGCGACGTTCCAGTCCGGCCGCAGCCGGTCGCCGGTGTCGTCGTACGCCTCGAAGAGCTGGCTCAACGTCCCGGAATCACGGGTGGTCGCGTACCTGCCGCACATGTGCACACGCTAACCCGCCCGGCCGACTCCGACCGTCCCGCCGACAACGGAGGGACGGCTCCCGCCGGCGCTGGACGACCGGCGACCCGCCGGCGGCCGGACGACCGCGTCCCGCCCACCGGGAGGCGGCGGACCGGCCCCGTCCACCGGGGCCGGGAAACCGGCAGAATGTGACCGTGGGGAATCTGACCGCGACCCGTCCGTTGCAGCCGTGGACCGCACCGACCGCCAGTGACCCGGTCGCGGCGACGCTCCGCCTGCCCGGCTCCAAGTCGCTGACCGCCCGGGCCCTGGTGCTCGGCGCCCTGGCCAGCGGGCCGTCCACCCTGTTGGGGGCGCTCCGGGCCCGGGACACCGAGCTGATGGCCGGCGCGCTGCGGGCGATGGGCGCGCACATGTCGATCGCCGACGACGACCGCTGGCTGGTCCGGCCGCACCGGCTGGTCGGTCCGGCGCACGTCGACGTCGGCCTGGCCGGCACGGTGATGCGCTTCGTGCCGCCCGTCGCCGGGCTGACCGACGGCCGGGTCACCTTCGACGGCGACCCGGCGGCCCGGACCCGCCCGCTCGGCCCGCTGGTCGGGGCGCTGCGGTCGCTCGGCGTCCGGATCGACGCCGTCGGTCCGGGCAGCCTGCCGCTGACCGTCCTCGGCACCGGCCGGGTGACCGGCGGCGAGGTGGTGATCGACGCCTCCGCCTCCAGCCAGCTCGTCTCCGGGCTGCTGCTGGCCGCCGCGCGCTTCGACCGGGGCGTGGTGGTCCGGCACGTGGGTCCCCCGGTCCCGTCCGCGCCGCACCTGCGGATGACCGTGCAGATGCTCCGGGCCGCCGGCGCGGCCGTGGACGACGGCACGCCGGACGTCTGGACCGTCGAGCCCGGTCCGCTCAGCGGGCGGGTCTGGGAGATCGAGCCGGACCTCTCCGGCGCCGTCCCGTTCTTCGCCGCCGCGCTGGTCACCGGAGGTGAGGTGACTCTCCGGGGCTGGCCGCGCAGCAGCGCCCAGCCGGTCGAACGGCTCCGTGCGCTGCTGCACGAGATGGGCGGGGAGGTGACCCTCTCCACGGCCGGGCTGACCGTGCGGGGCACCGGCGCGGTGCACGGCATCACCGCCGACCTCTCCGACGTCAGCGAGCTGACCCCGGTGCTGACCGCGCTCGCCATGCTCGCCGACTCCCCGTCGGTCTTCACCGGCGTCGAACACATCCGGGGCCACGAGACCGACCGGATCGCCGCGCTGGCCCGGGAGTTCGCCGGGCTCGGCGCGGACGTCACCGAGTCCCCCGACGGGTTGGAGATCCGGCCCCGGCCGCTGCGCGGCGGAACCTTCCGCACCTACCACGACCACCGGATGGCGCACGCCGCCGCGGTGACCGGACTGGCCGTGCCGGGCGTCGAACTCGACGACGTGTCGTGCACCTCCAAGACCATGCCGGAGTTCCCGGCACTATGGTCGAGGATGGTGACCGGCGGGAACTGACGGACAGGGGGCGGTCCTGGCGACCAGACGACGGCGCGAGTACGACGAAGAGGACGTGCGGGTCCGGCCCGGTCGGTCCTCCCGTCCGCGTACCCGGACCCGCCCCCAGCACGCCGACGCGGTCGACGCGTTCGTGATCGCCGTCGACCGGGGCCGGTACACCTGCGTCCTCCCCGACGACGACCCGGAGACGCCCGTCGTCACCGCGATGCGCGCCCGCGAGCTGGGCCGCCGGTCGGTGGTGGTCGGTGACCGGGTCGGTCTGGTCGGCGACACCTCCGGGGCGGACGGCGCGCTGGCCCGGATCGTCCGGATCGACGAGCGCCGCTCGGTGCTGCGGCGCACCGCCGACGACGACGAGACCACCCCCGAAGGGCGGTTGGAACGCGTCGTGGTGGCGAACGCCGACCAGCTGGTGATCGTCAACTCGCTGTCGGACCCGCCACCGCGTACCGGTTTCATCGACCGCTGCCTGGTGGCCGCGTACGACGCGGGCGTCGAACCGCTGCTCTGCCTGACCAAGGCCGACCTGGCCGGCCCGGAGGCGGTCCTCGGGTACTACACCGAACTGGACCTGCCACACGTGCTCGTCCGGCCGGACTCCGACCTGACCGAGCTGCGCGAACTGCTCGCCGGACGGATCTCGGTCCTGGTCGGACACTCCGGCGTGGGCAAGTCGACACTGGTCAACCGGCTGGTGCCGGCGGCCCACCGGGCGGTCGGCACGGTCAGCGCGATCGGCCGGGGCCGGCACACCTCGACCAGCGCGGTGGCGCTGCGACTGCCCCCGGTACCCGACACCGACACCGACCCGGGCTGGATCGTGGACACCCCCGGGGTGCGCAGCTTCGGGCTGGCGCACGTCTCGGCGGAGAGCCTGCTGCACGGCTTCCCCGACCTGGTGGAGGCGACCGCCGACTGCCCGGCGAACTGCGAGCACACCGCCGACCAGGAGAACTGCGCGCTGGATGCCTGGGTGGCCGCCGGGAGGGCGGACGCGCGCCGCCTGGCGTCGTACCGCCGGCTGCTCGCCTCGCGGGCCGGGGAGACCGACGTGCGGACGGAGGCCGACCCGCACGGCCCGGCGTGACGGGGACGCCGCTACCGTCACCCCATGACCGGGTACGCCGACGACCTCGCCCTCGCCCACCTGCTCGCCGACGCCGCCGACGCCGTGTCGACGGCCCGGTTCCGCGCGCTCGACCTCCGGGTGGAGGCGAAGCCCGACCTGACCCCGGTCTCCGACGCGGACACCGCCGTGGAGCGGGAGATCCGCGCCCTGCTCGCCACGCACCGCCCGGCCGACGGCCTGATCGGTGAGGAGTACGGCGAGCAGCCCGCGACCGGGCCGGCGGGACGGCGCTGGGTGGTCGACCCGATCGACGGCACCAAGAACTTCGTCCGGGGGGTGCCGATCTGGGCCACCCTGGTCGCCCTGCTCGAGGGTGACCGGCCGGTGCTCGGGCTGGTCTCCGCCCCGGCGCTGGGGCGGCGCTGGTGGGCGGCGACCGGCGCGGGCGCGTACGCCGGTCCGGACGCCGCGCACGGCGAGCCGATCCGGGTCTCCGGGGTGGCCCACCTCGCCGACGCGAGTTTCTGCTACGCCTCGCTGGACGCCTGGGAGGCGACCGGACGGCTGGAGCCGATGCTCCAGCTCATGCGGGACACCTGGCGCAGCCGGGCGTACGGCGACTTCTACGGCTACATGCTGCTCGCCGAGGGGGCGCTGGACGTGATGGTCGAGCCGGAACTGTCGCTGTGGGACATCGCCGCGCTGGTGCCGATCGTCACCGAGGCGGGCGGCGCCCTCACCGACCTGGCCGGTACCCCCGCTCCCGGCGACGGCAGCTCGGTGGCGACCAACGGCGTTCTGCACCCCGACATCCTCGACCGGCTGGGTCGGCCTACCGAGCGCTGAACCGGGGCACCAACTATCCTCGCCGGGTGTCTACCTCCGGTTGGTGCTTCCTCGCGGCGATGATCGTCGCGTACGGCGTCGCCAACCTCCTCCAGTCCGTCGCCGCCGCGCGCACGACCGTGCACCAGAGCTTCCACCCGGGCCTGCTGCTGCGGCTGGCCTGCCACCCCACCTACCTGGTCGGACTCACCTTCCAGGTGGCCGGGTTCGTGCTGGCCTTCCTGGCCCGCCGGGACCTGCCGCTCTTCCTGGTACAGGCCAGCGTGGCGGCCGGGCTGGGGGTCACCGCGGTGTTGGGCGTGCTGGTGTTGAAGTGGCGGCTGCCGAGGGCCGAGGTGGCGCTGCTCGGTCTGCTCTTCGGCGGGATCACCGCGCTGGTGCTGGCCGCCCGCCCCGCGCCGTCCAAGCAGCTCGGTGCGGCCGGGCTGGTCGGTCTGACGGTCACCCTGGCCGCCGTCGCCCTGCTCGGCTTCTTCGCGGTACGCCTGCACGGCGCGCCGGGTTCGGTGGCGCTCGGCTCGCTGGCGGGGCTGGCGTTCTCCGCCGCCGCGGTGGCCGCCCGTCCGCTGGCGTCGGTGCACTCGACCGAGGCCTTCCTCCGCGACCCACTGCTCTACCTGCTGATCGCGCACTCGGTGGTCGGGCAGCTCCTGCTCGGCCTGGCGATGCAGCGCGGGTCGACCACGGCGGCGGTGGCCGCGATGGACGCCGCCGGGGCGGTGCCCGCCGCGATCGTCGGGCTGCTCCTGCTCAACGACAAGATCTGGCCCGGCCGGGAGTGGCTGGCCGCCGTCGGCTTCCTGGGCACCCTGGTCGCGGTGATCGGCCTGACCCGGTACGCCGAACCGCAGCACCACCGACCGGCCGCCGACCGCCGTGTCCGGCCGGTCCTCCCGGCCGCGCGGGTCCCCTCCCACCCGTCCCACCTCGGGGTCGAGGTGGCGGCAGGGGCCTCCTCCTCAGCAGCGGGTGGTGGCCGGGGGCCCCTGCTACCACCCCGGCACGCCGCTCACGCCAGCGCCGCTCACGCCTCCACCGGTTTGCGGCGGCCGACCACCCGCTCGTAGAGACGTTCCAGAGCGCTGGCGGTCCGTTCCCACGTGTAGCTGCACCGAACCCGGTCCACCGCCGCGTGCCCGTAGGCGAACCGGCTGGCGTGGTCGGCGAGGAGACGACGCAGGGCCACCCCCAGGACGCGGACGTCCCCGGGCGGCACCAGCCGTCCGGTGACCTCGTCCACCACCGCGTCGGCGATGCCGCCCATCGCGTAGCCGACCACCGGCACACCGCAGGCCATCGCCTCCAGCGAGACCCGCCCGGCGGAGGCGTAGTGCGGGGTGCACACGACCACGTCGGCCGACCGGTACCAGGTGGCCATCTGGTCGTGCGGCACCGCGCCGATCAGGCGGACCTGCTCGGCGACGCCGGCCCGTTCGGCCAGCTCGCGCAGCCGGCGGGCCTCGGCGTGCCGGCCGAGCTGCTCGAGCGGCGGTCCCCCGGCGATCACCAGTTCCGCGTCGCCGACCAGCCGCATCGCCCGGACCATGTCGTCATGGCCACTGGACGGGGTCAGACCGCCGACGGTGAGGATCCGGGGCCGCTGTTCCCGGGGCGCGGCCTCCCCGTCGGGGTGGAACTGCGTGGTGTCCACCCCGGTCGGCACGAGCGCCACCGAGGCCCGTTGCAGCCCCATCCGGGTCAGCTCGTCGACCTCGTCGTTGCACTGGGCCACGGCCATGTCCACGGCACGGGTCAGGGCCCGCTCCAGCGGGATCCGCTCCCCCGGCCCGGAGTACTCCCGACCGAGGTGGCGCAGCTGCTCGATGCCGAGCGAGTGGAAGGTCTGCACCACCGGCACGTCGCCCTCCATGGCCGCGTGCGCGGCGGCCAGCCCGCCGACCCAGTAGTGCCCGTGCACCACGTCCGGATGCCAGTCACCGGCCCACCGTTCGGCGAGCCACTGGCCGAACTCGGCCACGTACGGCACCAGCCGGGCGGTGGGGGTGGGCGCGGGCGGACCGACCGGGACCAGTTCCAGGCGGTAGCCGTCCCGGTCGACGGACGCGGGCACGTCGGGGTCGACGCGTCGTTCGTAGAGCCGGACGTCGTGGCCACGGACGGCGAGTTCGGCGGCGATCCGGGCGATGTGCTGGTGTGTGCCGACGACAGGACCGTCGGCACATCGGACGGGCCCGGCGTGCGCGCAGACTAGGCCGACGCGCATGGTCACCTCCATGCGATCACGAGCTACGGTCCTCCGGTCAGAGGGTCCCATTAACCTGGGGCCAAGGAGTCGAAACCTGGCAGATCAGGATCGGTCGGACCGGTGACGGGCGGCGATGCCCCGTCCGGAACACCCGCCCCGTCCGCCCCGACGAGGCTGTACCAAAACCGCGAACAGGAAGAAAACGTCGCGGGCAGGTATGCAACGGGTGCACGGGGGTACCGCCGAAGAATGCCTCTCACCCGCAGCCTCGACGATTCGACCGTGGTGATCACGGGAGCTTCCAGCGGCATCGGCGCGGCGACCGCCTGCGCCCTGGCCCGCCGGGGTGCCGCCGTGGTGCTCGCCGCGCGGAGCGCGGGCGCCCTGGAGGAGGTGGCCGAGCGCTGTCGACGGGCGGGCGGGCGGGCGCTGGCCGTGCCCACCGACGTCACGGACCCGGCGCGGGTCGGGCATCTCGCCGCCGCCGCGGCGGCGGAGTTCGGCCGGATCGACGCCTGGGTGAACAACGCGGCGGTCAGTGCGGTGGGGCTGTTCGACGAGATCCCGGCCGACGAGTTCCGCCGGGTGGTCGAGGTGAACCTGCTCGGCGTGGTGCACGGCACCCGGGCCGCGCTGCCGTACCTGCTCGCGGCCGGTGGCGGGGTGGTGGTCAACAACGCCTCGGTGCTGGCCGAGGTGGCGATGCCGTACCAGTCGGCGTACAACGCCACGAAGCACGGGATCCGGGGGTTCGCCGACACGGTCCGGCAGGAACTCCGGGTCACCGGGCGGCACGCCGTGTCGATCTGCACGGTGCTGCCGGCCAGCATCGACACGCCGTTCTTCGCGCACGCGGCGAACCACACCGGCCGCGAGCTGACCCCGCCCCCGCCGGTCTACCCGCCCGAGCTGGTGGCCGAGACGATCGTCCGGCTGATCCGCCGGCCCCGCCGGGAGGCGTACGCGGGCGGAGCCGCGCGCCTGCTCGGCCTCCAGTGGCGGCTGACCCCGGCGCTGACCGAACGGGTCCTGGGCTGGTACGCCGCCCGCACCCAGCTCGGACCGGCGGTCCACCCCGACAGTGGCGGCAACGTGTTCCGGGCCGACGCCACGGCCGAGCCGGAAGGCGGTTGGCACGGTCGCCGCCGGCACCTGGTCCGGGCCGGCACCGCCCTCGGTCTCGCCGCCGCCGGCACCGCGGCCGTCCTGGCCCGACGCAACCGGTCGGAGCCGTGACCTCGCCCCCGGACCGGCCGGATGCGCGCCCCCCTGGTGGCGTGCACAATAGGGCGACTATGCCGACGGACGTGCGCTGCGAGGGGGAGACGGACGGACCCGCACTGGTCCGGCTCACCGGAAGGCTGGACGGCACCGGTGTGGTCGAGGTCCGGGACGCCCTCCTCGCCCGACTCGGCGACCACCCCGGTCCGGTGGTGGTGGACGTCTCCGGGCTCCGGATCACCGACCCCGCCGCCCGTACGGTCTTCGCCGAGGTCCGCCGGACGGTCGCCGACTGGCCCGCCGCGGATCTGCTCGTCTGCGACCCGGCCGGCGGCTGGACGGTCGACGGGGCACCGGTCTGGTCGAGTCCGGACACGGCACTCGCCGGGCTGCCCTCCGGTGACGCGCTCACCCTGGACCTGCTGCCCGCGGTCGGCGCGGCCCGGCAGGCGCGCGAACTGGTCGCCGCCAGCTGTGCCCGGTGGGGTCTGCCCGACCTGATAGAACCGGGGATGATCGCGGTCACCGAAATGGTCAACAACGTGGTGGCCCACGCCCGGACCCCGATGACGGTGCGGCTCGCCCCCGGCCACCGCGTGCTGCGGCTGGGCGTCCGGGACCACTCCCCGCGCGCACCCCACTACACCGGACCCGCCCCGCTGACCTCGACCGGTGGCCGGGGGCTGCTGCTGATCGACACCGTGGCCCGGCGCTGGGGATGCACTCCGCTGCCGGAGGGGAAGCTGGTCTGGGCGGTCCTGCACGCCGAGGACGAGGTGAATCCGACCGGCTAGTCCCCTTCTGTCACCGTCTCGGCGGCCCGGACGCGGTTACGCCGGGTGGGCAACGGGTAGGGACCAACCATGCGCGACGACGAGTACCCGACCCCCGTGTCCGACCCCGAGGCGGACGGCCTGCCCGACACCGCCGACGACGACTCCACCGCCAACGACGACGTCGAGACCGGTCGCGAGGCGGACGGCCCGGACCCGGCACAGCTGCCCGGCGACCGCACGCCGGTGGCGGTGGACCGGTTCGGTTCCACCGCCGAGGAACAGCTCGACGGCGAGTCGCTGGACTACAAGCTCGACCGGGAACGGTACGAGCGTCCGGCCGACGACCCGCTGGCCGGCCCGGTCGACCCGGACATCGCGGCCGAGGCGGACAGCGAGGAGGCCGCCGCGCAGGCCCAGCTCGACGCCGACGTGATGAATCCCGGTCCCACCTCCGACCCGCACTCCCCGGTCTCTCTCTACGACCACGGGCAGCTCGGCGGGGTCGGCGACGCCCAGGTCGGACGGCTGGTCGAGCCGGACGAGGGGGTACGCAGCGACACCGAGACCGACTCCGTCGCCTACGACGCCGGGGCGGCCGGCGGTGGGGCGAGCGCCGAGGAGCTGGCCATCCACGAGACCCGCCCGCCCGAGGCGCACTGACCCGCCGCCCGGCGCAAGGGGGGTCGGGCTCAGTCGTCGAGGCCGCGGGAGATGGCGTAACGGGTCAGCTCGACCCGGTTGTGCAGGTGCAGCTTGCCCAGCGTGTTCTGCACGTGGTTCTGCACCGTCCGGTGCGACAGGCCCAGCCGCGCGGCGATCTGCTTGTACGACAGCCCCTTGGCGACCAGCCGCAGCACCTCGGTCTCCCGGTCGGTGAGCCGGGGTGCTGCGTCGTCGCCGGTCGGCGTGCCCGGCCGGGCGGCCAGCCGGCGGTACTCGCCGAGCACCAGGCCGGCGAGGCCCGGAGTGAAGACCGCCTCCCCGCGCGCGGTGCGCCGGACGGCGTCCAGGAAATCGGCCGCCGCAGCCGACTTCAGCAGGTAACCGGTGGCGCCGGCCTTCACCGCCTCCAGCACGTCCTGTTCCTCCCCGCTGGCGGAGAGCATCAGCACCCGCACCTCGGGCAGCGCCGCCCGCAGGCCACGGATCACCTCGACCCCGCCCGCGTCGGGCAGGTGCAGGTCGAGGACGACGACGTCGGGTCGGGCGGCGGGGGCGATCCGGACCGCCTGACGGCCCTCGCCGGTGCTGGCGACCACCAGGTGACCGGCCTCGGTGAGGTCCCGGGCCACCCCGTTGCGCCACATCGGGTGGTCGTCGACCACCATCACCCGGACCACCTCGACCTCGCCCATCCCGCCACCCTAGGCCGCCGTCGGGGACGACGGCCCCACCGGTCGGCCGGTCGGCTCACCCGCGGGGCACCACCAGCTCGATCTCGGTGCCCTCGCCCGGGACGGAGGTGATCGTCGTGCTGCCGCCGAGGTCGGCCAGCCGACCCCGGATCGACTGGGCCACGCCGAGACGTCCCTGGGCGGCGGCCTCGTCCAGCCGGCCGGGAGGAATACCCGGGCCGGCGTCGCGGACCGAGACGCGCACCAGCGTCCCCTCGTCCTCCAGCAGCACCCAGGCTCTGCCGTCGGCGTGGCGGGCGACGTTGTCCAGGGCCGCCGCCACGGCGGCGGCCACCTCCCGCGCGGCGTACGCCGGCAGCGGTACCGCCGTGGCCGGGGCGGCCAACGACACCGCCGGCCCGGCGAACCGGCGGAGCAGGTCCCGCAGGTCGCGCGGCCCGTCCTCGGCCGTGCCGCCACCCGGCGCGGCGCCCGCGCGTCCGGCTGCCGGGTCCCCGGACCGGCCGGCCGCCGGACCGGACGACGACGCGGCGACCAGCGACGAGCCGGGAGCCACCGGCCCGAACGGCGGCCGGGGAGCCGGCGGGCCGGTGGCGATCAGGGCGCGCAGGGCCGCCTCCTGCTCGCCGGCGAGCCGGGCCAGTTCGCCGGCCTCGCCGTCGAGCTGTGCGCCGCGTCGCTGTACCAGCGCCAGCACCTGCAGCACCGAGTCGTGGATGTCCCGGGCGAGCCGTTCCCGCTCCCGGGTCGCCGCCTCCAGTTCGACCGCCCGCTGCAACCGGTGCCCGGCGGTCACCGCCAGCCGGGCCACGTGCCCGACCACCACGCCGGCGAGCAGCAGCAGGACCACACCGTTCAGGGCCGACGGGCTGAACCAGCCCCGGACCACGAGGTCACCGGCGCCGAGCACCAGGGCGGCCACCGCACCCCGCCGCCGGCCACCGGAGACCGCCCAGGCCAGCACCGGGCCGCCGAGCCAGGCCACGGCGAGGGCGGGTACCCCGGCGGCGAGCGCCGCGGGCCCGACCACCCCGGGGCTGAGCAGCAGGATGCCGAGGACGACGCCGAGATCCGCCAGGAGCAGTGGCCAGCCCCGCCGGGCCGGGCGGGCGTACGCGTACGCGGTGAACGCGGTCCAGCCGGCGATCGCCGCCAGCACCGGTCCGGCGGCCAGCGGGTGGGCGTACCGGTCGTGATCGCGCAGGACCACGACGCAGACGTACCCCAGGGCGGCGACGCGGTAGACGGCGATGGCCCGCCAGAGCGGCACCTCCAGCCCGCCGGGCGGGGTCGACATGGGCAGCAGGATGCCACATCGACGTCAGGGGGCGACGGATTCGTGACGCGCCCCACGACATACCCTGACGTAGGGTGGAAATGCCACGAAAAACCTCGAGACCCCAGCGGCGGTGCGGGCCATGACGAACGCCGAACGTCGCACACCGCGTACGGTGGTGCCCATCGAACGTTCCCTGCTGATCGCCGAAGCCTTCGACCAGGCCCAGGTGACGGAGTTGCGACACTCCGTCACCTCCTGCGCGCATGCCACCGGACTCGCCGGTCAGCGCCTGGACGACTTCGTACTGGCCGTCAACGAACTGATCACGAACGCGGTGCGGCACGGCGGCGGCCGGGGCTGGCTGCGGCTCTGGCGGGACGGGAACAGCGTGCTCTGCGAGGTCTCCGACCACGGCCAGGGGATCAGCGCCCAGCGCCTGCACGACCGGCGGCGGCCGGCCCCGGACACCGCCGGGGGCTGGGGGCTCTGGCTGGCCCGGGAACTCAGCGACAGCATGCAGGTGGAGACCGGCCCGGCCGGCACCACCGTACGGATCAGCACCGCCCTCCAGGCCCCGCAGCCCACCGGGCGCGGGGACTGACGCGGGCGGCCCGGCACCGGTACGGTGCTCCGGGTGACCCCGGAACACGTCGCCGCCATCGATCAGGGCACCACCTCCTCCCGCTGCATCGTCTTCGACCGCGCCGGGGAGATCGTCGCCGTCGCCCAGCGCGAGCACCGGCAGGTCTTCCCGCAGCCCGGCTGGGTGGAGCACGACGCCGAGGAGATCTGGACCAACGTGGAGCGGGTGGTCCGGGAGGCGCTGACGGACGCCGGCCTCGGCCCGGAGGCGCTCGCCGCGGTCGGCATCACCAACCAGCGGGAGACGACGGTCGTCTGGGACCGCGCCACCGGTCGGCCGGTCGCCAACGCGATCGTCTGGCAGGACACCCGCACCGAACCGATCCTGCGGGACCTGGACGAGGAGCTGTTCCGCTCCCGCACCGGCCTGCCGCTGGCCACCTACTTCGCCGGGCCGAAGCTGCGCTGGCTGCTCGACCACGTCGACGGGCTGCGGGAACGCGCCGAGGCCGGTGAGGTGCTCTTCGGCACGATGGACAGCTGGCTGATCTGGAAGCTGACCGGCCGGCACGTCACCGACGTGACCAACGCCAGCCGGACCCTGCTGATGGACCTCCGCACCCTGGCCTGGGATCCGGAACTGCTCGACGCGCTGGGCGTGCCGGCCGGCGTGCTGCCCGAGATCCGCTCCTCCGCCGAGGTGTACGGCACGGCGTCCGGCGTGCTCGCCGGGGTGCCGGTGGCCAGCGCCCTCGGCGACCAGCAGGCCGCCCTGTTCGGGCAGACCTGTTTCCAGCCCGGTGAGGCGAAGTGCACCTACGGCACGGGCAGCTTCCTGCTGCTCAACACCGGGGCTTCCCCGGTGCCGTCGAGCCACGGCCTGCTCACCACGGTCGCCTACCGGATCGGCGGGCAGCCGGCGACGTACGCGCTGGAGGGGGCGATCGCGGTCACCGGGTCACTGGTGCAGTGGCTCCGGGACAACCTCGGGCTGATCTCCACCGCCTCCGAGGTCGAGGAGCTGGCCCGCACCGTCGACGACAACGGCGGCTGCTACGTCGTCCCGGCCTTCTCCGGGCTGTTCGCCCCGTACTGGCGCAGCGACGCCCGGGGCGTGGTGGCCGGGCTGACCGGCTACATCACCCGGGGACACCTGGCCCGAGCGGTGCTGGAGGCCTCCGCCTGGCAGACCCGCGACGTCGTGGACGCGATGAACGCCGACTCCGACGTGGCGCTGCGCCGGCTGCGGGTGGACGGCGGGATGACCGCCAACGCGCTGCTCATGCAGTTCCTGGCCGACGTGCTGGAGGTGCCGGTGGTGCGGTCCCGGATCACCGAGACCACCTGCCTCGGCGCCGCGTACGCGGCCGGCCTGGCGGTCGGCTTCTGGCCGGACCTGGCCACCCTGCGCGGCCAGTGGCGGTCCGACGCGCAGTGGACGCCCGACATGGACGCGGGTCACCGCGAGCGGGAGCTGCGCAACTGGCACAAGGCGGTGCAGCGCACCCTTGACTGGGTCGACTGACCGGTACACCGCCGCACCGACTGGAGAGAACCGCCGGGTCCGGGGGCACCCTCACCGACCGGGGCGAGCCGGGCGCCCCCAACGGCCGGGGCGAACCGCCGGGCCGGTCAGGTCCAGCGGTTGCCGGTCAGCTTCTCGTAGACGTCGACGTAGCGGGCCCGGGTCGCCTCGACCACCTCGGCCGGCACCTCGGGGGCCGGGGCCTGCTTGTCCCAGCCGCTGCCGGCCGCCCAGTCCCGGACGTACTGCTTGTCGTAGGAGAACTGGGGCCGGCCCGGCTGGTACGACTCGGCCGGCCAGAACCGGGACGAGTCGGAGGTGAGGACCTCGTCGGCGAGGACGAGGGTGCCGTCCGGGGCCCAGCCCAGCTCGATCTTGGTGTCGGCGACCAGGATGCCCCGGTCGGCGGCGATCTCCGCGCCCCGGCAGTAGACCTCGACGGTGATCTGCCGCAGCCGCTCGGCGGTCTCCCGGCCGAGCTTCGCCGCCACCTGCTCGTAGGTGATCGGCTCGTCGTGCTCCCCCAGCGGTGCCTTGGTCGACGGCGTGAAGATCGGCTCGGGCAGGATCGACGCTTCCACGAGCCCTCGGGGCAACTCGACCCCGGAAACCGCGCCGGTGCGCTCGTACTCCTTCAGGCCGCCCCCGGTCAGGTAGCCCCGGGCGACGCACTCGACCGGGACCATCTCCAGCCGGCGGCAGCGGATCGCCCGCCCGGCGAACTCGGCCGGCACGTCCGTGGTGGACACGACGTGGTTCGGGACGATGTCCGCGAGCTGCCCGAACCACCAGACCGAGAGCGCGGTGAGCAGCCGTCCCTTGTCCGGGACGGGGGTCGGCAGCACCACGTCGTAGACGGAGATCCGGTCCGAGGCGACCAGGACGAGGTCGTCCCCGTCGGCGTAGACGTCCCGTACCTTGCCGGAGTGCAGTAGTTCCACGCGGCCTAGTAGACCACGCGACTCCACCCGCCCCGTTCCCCGTCCGGCCGCACCCGGCGCCACGGGCCGCACCGGCACACCGCGCGGACTCGGCTGGGCACCCTGGCTTTCCGGGCGGGAGGTCCCGTCCCGCCGGACGTTGACACCTTACGGCGTCACCTGGGTCAATGATCCGAATCCATCCCGCGTCCCAGGAGTCGACCGTGTCCGCAGTCCCGTACCCGACCGCTCGCCGCACCGGCGCCGACCCGGGGCGACGGCGGGTCCTCCTCGGTCTGGGCGGCCTGCCGGTCGCCGCGGCCGGCGGGCTGACCGGCTGCCGGAGCGAACCGGCGGCCCTGGTCGAGAGCGGCCCGGTCGAACTGTCGGTGTTCTGGTGGGGCAGCGCCCGCCGCGCCCAACTGACCGAGCAGGCGCTGCGGCTCTACTCCGACCGGAACCCGCAGGTGACCTTCCGGGTCACCTGGCAGGGGATCGGCGGCTACTACGAGCGGCTCGCCACTCAGGCGGTGGGGGGCAACGTCCCGGACATGTTCCAGATCGACGACACGTTCCTCACCGAGTACGCCCGGCGCGACATCCTGCTGGACCTGTCCGGATACGTCGCCGACCACCGGCTGGACCTGGGCGGCCTGCCCGACGGACTCGTCCGGTACGGCCAGGTCGCGGGACGCACGATGGCGGTGGCCGCCGCGCAGAACTCGGCCGGGCTGATCTTCAACCAGGACCTGCTGCGCCGGCTGGGCCAGCCCGCCCCGCGCAGCGGGATGAGCTACCCGGAGTACCTCACCTGGGCGGCCCGGGTGACCCGGGCCAGCGACGGCAGGGTCGCCGGCACCATGGATCCCTCCGGCGACCACCGGGCGCTCTGGCTCTGGCTGAGATCCCGGGGCAAGGAGTTCTACCAGGGCCGCAAGCTCGGGTTCGACTCCCCCGAGTTGATCGACTGGTTCGAGTTGTGGCAGCGGGCCCGGGTCGCCCGCGCCACCCCGAGCGCGGCGCTGGTGCAGCAGGCGAACGGCGGCGAACCCGCCCGCCAGCTCGTGGTCACCGGACATACCGCCGCCTCGTTCGCCTGGTCGAACCAACTGGTCGACCTTCAGCGCCACAGCCGGGACGAGCTGGGCATCGTCAGCTGCCCCGGCCCGGCCGCCGCGCAGTGGGCGCGGGCGTCGATGTACTGGGCCGGTTTCCGGGGCACCCGCCACCCGGACCTGGTCGTCGACGTGATCAACTTCCTGACCACGAACGTGGCCGCCGGTCGGGTGCTCGGCTACGAACGGGGTCTGAGCCCGCACCTCAACATCCGCAAGTTCGTGGAGCCGACCATCCGGGATGCCTCGGTCCGGGCCTCGGCGACCTTCGAACTCGGTGTCGCCGACGCGTTCGGCACCGCACCGCCGCCGCCGCCCACCGGGCACGCCCGGATCCGCGGGCTGCTGGTCACCGCCGCCGAGTCCGTGCAGTCCGGGCGGTCGACGATCCGGGCCGCCGCCTGGCGGTTCATGGCACAGGCCGCCGCCGCGTTGGCCGTCTGACCACCGGTCCGGCGGCGGGCGGGCCGGCGCGCGGCCCGCCCGAGCCGGCTCAGCGGGGCCCGGGGCCCCGTCGGCCGCGCATCATGCGCAGCAGCAGTACCACCACCACCGCCACCACGACGAGGCAGCAGAGCAGGCCGATCAGGCCGAAACCACCGCCGCGGGAGCGCCGTCGCGCCGCTTCCACGACCAGCTCACCGGGGCCGGTGGACGCCCACGCGGCGACCGGCACGAACACGGAGAGCACCACCGTACCGAGGACGGCACCCAGCCGGCCCCACCATCTGTTCCAGGAAGACATGCCCCCATCCTCGCCGAGGTAGGCAAGAACGGCACCCCGATCATCTTTCCGGTGCCGCCGTCGGCGCAGAGGCAGGCTCGGATCGACCGTACCGTCCCGCCGGACCCCGTCAGTCCTCCGCGAGGCCGATCCGCAGCCGATTGCCGTCCGGATCGCGCAGCTCGATCTCCGGCCCCCACGGGGCTTCCCCCACCGGTACGGCGAACTCCGCCGCCACCGCCGTCAGGTCGGACAGGTGGAGGTAGAGCAGGGTGTCGGGACGGGCGTCCCCCTCGTGCTCGGAGAGGAAGATCCGGACCGGCCCCCGGGAAATCGACACGAACAACGGCAGGTCCGGCGCGAAGCGGTGCTCCCAGTCGGTGGCGAACCCGAGTCGGGCGTACCAGACCCGGGCCGCCCCGGCGGCGGCGGTCCGCAGAATCGGCGTCAACTGTTCCGGCACTACCCCACGGTGGCAGACCCGGCGGCCGGCTGACGCTCCCGCGCCGGCCGGCCAGAGCATCGACGGAGAACGGCCCCCCGGTAGAATCCGGAGGGCCGTTCGTCGTGGTAGCGGGGACAGGATTTGAACCTGCGACCTCTGGGTTATGAGCCCAGCGAGCTACCGAGCTGCTCCACCCCGCGTCGGTATGACCACTCTATCGCATCCCCGAGCCGGGTGTCCGGCGGGGGCCGTACCTGCCCCTCCGGCCGGCACCACGCCCGCCCTTCTCCACACCCGCCCAGGTCACGACGCTGCCGGAGCGCAGACCCGCCTGCCGGGCGCGAGTCGCCCGGGAGGGAGGGGGGACAGTACCCGGATGACGGATGACGGGCGACGGGCGACGGGCGACGGGCGACGGGCGACGGGCGACGGGCGACGGGCGACGGGCGACGGGCGACGGGCGACGGGCGACGGGACAGAAAAGCGAACGGCCCTCCGGTGGAATCCGGAGGGCCGTTCGTCGTGGTAGCGGGGACAGGATTTGAACCTGCGACCTCTGGGTTATGAGCCCAGCGAGCTACCGAGCTGCTCCACCCCGCGTCGGTACGTTAACCCTAGCGCACCCGCGCCAGCGGACGCAAAACGGTGCCAGTTCCACCGGATCCGGACCGCCGCGGCACTCCCGACGCGCCCGTCCCGCACTGCGAACACATCGCCGCGCTCCCGCCAGTCGGAACGATTCCGCGACCGACCGACAGCGCACGTCAAGCAACTCAGAGCAGCGTCATTGACACGCTGGGTTAGATCCATTACCTTCTATTCAGGTTGGTGACGGCAAACGAAGGGCGCCCACAGGCACAGATTCTTGGATTTCGACATCTTGCCGAATCGCCGACCTGCTGGAATCTGGAGCTTGGGGTGCCCGAAACACACGGGGAAGGGTCTCCATTGAAAACACAGGTTGCCAGTCGCAGGTCGCCGGTCAGCGCTCTCGTAGCTCTGCTGGCGGCGCTGACCATGGCATTCTCTGCAAGCCCGGCGGTCGCCGCCAAGCCGGACACGGAAACCGAACGGATTCCTGCGTTGATCGCGCAGCGAGCGGAAATGCTGGCAGACAACCCTGAATGGGCGACTCCGGTCGGCACCCTCGGTTGCCAGTCGACCTACTTCAAGGCGTATTTCTACTCGGTGAACACCATCTCGTTGAACTGCTCGGGCACCTACACCAACAACCTTCCCTCCACGCGGTTCACCGCTGGCGGCTGGTCGGGCATCGTGTACTACGGAACCACCGGCGCGAACTGGGCCTTCTGCGACGGAGAGTCCTGGGACCTGGGCGGCGAATACCAAATCCCCAAGGTGGTGCTGTACGCCACCGCGGCACCCTGGTGCTGACGAGGTCGTCCGGACGTCGCACCTGACGTCGCAACGCGGTTCCCTAGCGGTTCCGTAGCCCCGCATGCACGACACAGTGGCCGGTCCAGATGGACCGGCCACTGTGTCGTTGCCAAACTGACGGCCGGGGAGCGCCTACCGGGAGGGCGACCGCCCGCCGTTCGGCCCCTGCGCGGCAGGGAGCCGAGAACGGGAACCGAACTACCCGCCGGGCGTCCCCGAGGCCGAAGGGCTGGGACTGGTGGGCGCCGGGGTCGGGGCGCCGGTCGCCGCCGCCTTCTGCTGCGCCTGCTGGAACGCCGTCATCGCGCTGTCCAGGCTCTTCAGCGCCCGGCCGTACCGCTCGAAGTCACCGGAGGTCTGGGCGGCCTTGACCTCCGCGATGGCGTCCTGCACCTGCTTGGCGGCCTCGGCCAGCTCACCGGTCGTGGGGGCCCCGGTCGTCGGCGGGGGCGGGTTCCCGGTGTCGCCCCCGTCGGCCGGTGGCGGGGGCGGGTTGCCCGCAGCCGCCTTCTTGCCCTGCTCGACGAGCTGCTTGATGCCCTCCTCGAGATTGTTGGCGAGCACCACGTAGGAACCGCCGTCACCGTAGGAGAGGAGCACCTTCTGCAGCAGCGGGTACGCGTCCTCCTGGTTGCTCTTCACGTAGACCGGCTCGACGTAGAGCATCCCGTTCTCGAACGGTAGGGAGAGCAGGTTGCCGTACTGCACCTGGGCCTGGTTGGAGGAGAGCAGGTTGAGCTGCTGCCGGATGGTGTCGACGGAGTTGGTCATGCGCTGGTGCACCTGCACCGGCCCGGAGACGGCGGTCTGGTCCGGCAGCTCCAGCACCTCCAGCCGCGGCTTGCCGTCCACGTACGATCCCGAGATCAACGCGGCGAGGTTCTGCCGGCCGTTCGGGGTGACCGCCGAGGTGAGCTGGAACCGGGGCGCGTCCTGGGCTGGCAGCTGGGTGTAGAGGTAGTACGGCGGCTGCTTCTGCCCGCTGTCCGGTGCGTCCGGGACGTTCGGGACCTGCCAGAAGTCCTGGCCGGAGTAGAAGTCACCCGGGTTGGTGACGTGGAACCGGGTCAGCAGGTTGCGCTGCACCTTGAACATGTCCGCCGGGTAGCGGAAGTGCGCGGCCAGCTCGGTCGGGATCTCCGCCCGGGGTACGACCAGGTCGCCACCGAACGCCTTGTTCCACGCCTTGAGCACGGGGTCGGTCTCGTCGAACTCGTAGAGCTTGACGGTGCCGTCGTAGGCGTCGACGGTGGCCTTGACCGAGTTGCGGATGTAGTTGACGTTCTCCCGGGCGAGCTGGAACGTGCCCCGCCCGGTCAGCTCGTCGGTGGTCTCCTGCTGGAGGTTGACCCGCTCGGCGTAGGGATAGGTGGCCGACGTGGTGTAGGCGTCGATGATCCACTGGATCCGCCCGTCGACCACCGCCGGGTACGGGTCGCCGTCGATGGTGAGGAACGGCGCGACCTTCTCCACCCGGTCCCGGGGGTTACGGACGTAGAGCAGCTTGGAGTTCTCGTTGACCGCCTCGGAGAGGAGGAAGTTCGACTCCTGCTCCTTGATCGCGTAGAGCAGCCGGCGGGCGAACGAGCCGATCTCCACCCCGCCCGAACCGGTGTAGGTGTAGTACTGCTCGCCGCCGGTGGTCGGGGTCGGCCGGTCGAACTCGGCGTTGCGGTCCTCGCTGGCCTGTCCGACGATGGCGTAGTCGTCGGCGGTCATCCGCTCGCCGTAGTAGATCCGGGGCTGCTCGGTCGGGATCTGGTCGGTCTGCGCGGAGCAGCGCTCCTGCTCCTTCTCGCCGAGGAAGCCGGAGACGAAGTACGGCTGACCGCCGCAGACCACCTGGTTGGCCGGCGCACCGACCAGACCGAAGCCGTGGGTGTAGACGGTGTGCTTGTTGATCCAGTTGTTCTGCTGGTCGGTCAGCTCGCCGTAGTTGATCTCGCGCATGCCGACCACGTAGTCCCGGGTCTGGCCGTTGACCGTGTACCGGTCGATGTCGAGCTTGGGGCCGAAGTCGTAGAAGCCCCGGACCTGCTGCAACTGGGTGTAGGTCTCGGAGACCAGCTGCGGGTCGAGCAGCCGGGCGTTCGGCACCACGGACTTGTCGGTGGCGAGCGACGCCGGTGGCGTCAGGTTGTTCGCCCCGTACGGCGTGGTCTTGGTGTCGGCCAGGCTGAACGCCGCCCGGGTCGCGTCGATGCTGCGCTGGATGTACGGGGCCTCCTTGTCCCGGGCGCTCGGCTTGACCTCGAAGGTCTGCACCGCCCAGGGGTAGATGCCGCCGATCGCCACCGCGGAGAGGCCCAGCAGGGCGAGCGAGATGCCCGGCCACACCAGGTTCCGCATCACCGCGTTGGAGAAGATGATGATCGCGATGGCCACCACGATCGAGATGTAGGCCAGGATCTCCTTCGCCGGCAGCAGCGCGTTGACGTCCGCGTACCCGGCGCCGTACAGCTTGGCGCTGTCGTTGTACTCGAGCAGCATCGCCCGGCGGTCCAGCACGTACGCGACCGCCTTGAACAGGACGAAGACCGCGACCAGGGTGGTCAGGTGGGCGCGGGCGGCGTTGGTCATCCGGTCGCCGACGCCCTGGAGGCGCACCCCGCCGAAGACGTAGTGCACGGCGAGCGCGCCGACCACCGCGAGCACCACGGCGGTGAAGCCCACCCCGAGCAGGTAACGCAGGAACGGCAGCTGGAAGACGTAGAAGCCGACGTCCACGCCGAACTCGGGATCCTTGACGCCGAAGTCCCCGCCGTTGCGGAAGAGCAGCCACTGGCTCCACCGGCTCTGCGCCGAGAGCCCGGCGAAGAGGGCCACCACGGTGCTGACGGCCAGGATCCAGGTGCCGATCCGCGGCCCGAGAAGCATCCGGTACCGCTCCAGGG
The DNA here is from genome assembly GCF_040639195.1 of Micromonospora sp. NPDC023956. NCBI lineage: Bacteria > Bacillati > Actinomycetota > Actinomycetes > Micromonosporales > Micromonosporaceae > Micromonospora > Micromonospora sp. NPDC023956. The sequence continues at coordinate 9,633 of NZ_JBEZZN010000007.1, read as the reverse complement.
TGGCCTGCTCCGGGGAGTGCGGACGCAGCCTGGGGCGCAGCCGGTGGGCCAGCCACAGGTTGCCGCCGACCACCACCGCCATGGCCAGGCCGACGGCCAGGAAGAGCAGCAGCCGGGTGACCAGCACACCGGTGAAGACCTGCTTGTAGTCGACCTCGCCGAACCAGAGCCAGTCCGTCCACGCCTGGACACCCCAGCCGAGCAGGGTGAAGAGTACGAACACCCCGATCAGGACCCCGATCGTGACGCGCCCGCGTCGGCTCATCCTGGGCAGGGGGGCACTCTGCTTGACCACTGTTTGGCTCCGCACGCTCGTTGTGACCGGATCCGACCAGGCCACAAGAGTACGTGGTGTTCCTGGACACTCCCGGTCAAGGTCGAGCCGCCGACGGTCGTGGTTGCTCCGGACGTGCCGGCCCGCCGACCGCCCGGGTCAGCAGCGGGTCGGCTGTCCCCCGGCGCGCAGTGTCTCCAGGGCGGTCAGCGCCTCGTCCAGCGTGCCCACCTTCAGTAACGGCAGTCCGGGCTGTGCGTTGCTCACCGCTTCCGCGCAGTTCCCCTCGGGGACCAGGAAGACCTTCGCTCCGGCCTGCTTGGCCCCCACCAGCTTCTGGGCGATGCCGCCGATCGGTCCGACCCGGCCCTCGTCGTCGATGGTGCCGGTGCCGGCGACGACCCGACCGCCGGTCAGGTCCGCCGGGTCCAGCTTGTCGACGATGCCCAGCGCGAACATCAGTCCGGCGCTCGGTCCACCGATGTCCCCCAGATCGATCTCCAGGGTGAACGGGTGTGGCTGCTGCTGCTCGATCTCGATCCCGACGCGCGGACGACCGTCCTGGTCCCGGCTGGTCACGGTGGCCGTGCCGGCGACGCCGCCCCGGGTGAAGCCGACCGCCAGCGCCGCGCCGACCGGACGGGACCGGATCAGCTGGGTCAGCCCGTTGGCGCTGGTCACCGGCTCGCCGTCGATCGAGGTGATCACGTCACCGGCCTGGAGGCGTCCGGCCGAGGGGCCGTCCGCGGTCACCGTCCGGACGACCACCTGGACCGGGTAGCCGAGCTTGCGCAGCGCGGCCGTCTCGGCGCTGGTCTGCGACGCGGTGAACTCCTCGGCGTTGCGCTCCTCGACCTGCTCGCGGCTCTGTCCCGGCGGGTAGACCAGTTCCCGGGGCACCACCGCCCGTTCCGGCGAGAACCAGCCGGCGATCGCCGAGCGCAGTTTCACCGAGGGCTGCACGCCCACGGTGGTCAGCCGGAGCTGTCCCGCCGAGGTGGAGGTCTCCCGGCCGTCGACCTTGATGATCTCCTCTCCGTCCTGCGTGCCGAGGGTGTCGACGGTCGGTCCGGGGCCGAGCACCACGTACGGGATCGGCGCCGCGAGCACGCCGATGCTGAGCAGGGTGGTGAGCAGAGCACCGAGCAGGACCGTGACACCGCGACGTCTCATGCGGCAGAGCGTACCGACCGGTCGGGGGCCGGCCGGGGCTGCCGAACCGACCGGTCGGAAACCCACGGAGCGGGACTGTTCAGGCACGTCGCGCGGGCTGCTCCGGGGTGGGCGACGACGCAGCCGGGGTGGCCGACGACGCAGCCGGGGCCCGGTCGGCGCTCCGCCGGCTGCCGGGACGGCGGGTCGCGCCGGCCGCCGCGGCCAGGCAGATCACGGCGGCGGTGACGAGCACCGGGCGGCCACCGAGGCCGACCGCGGCGGAGCCGAGGGGGATCGCGAGCGCGATCGGGCCGAACATCGCGGTGTTGGCGGTCGCGGCCACCCGGCCGAGCATCGCCGCCGGCGCGCGCGTCTGTACCGCGGTCACCGCAGCGACCAGGGCCCAGGGCAGGGCGACCCCGGCGACGACCGAAGCGACCACGAGGCCGGGCCACCAGGGCAGACAGCGCACCAGACAGCTGACCCCGAACAGCGCCGTGCCGGCGACACCGACGGTGACCGGACTCCACCGGGCGAGGAGGCGACCCACGACGAGGCCACCGAGGACGGACCCGGCGCCCTGGCTGCTGAGCAGTACGCCGAGGAACGTCGTCGCCAGGCCCAGCTCCGTGGTGACCATCGCGTAGTTCGCCGCGGTGGTGAAGCCGGACATGGCGATCGCCACCGCGGCGAGCGCGACGGAGACCCGCGTCGTCCGCCCGGCGAGGAGGACGGCGAGCCCCGCGCGCGGGCCGGGCCGCCGCGTCGGCGCGTCGGTGGTCGACTGCCGGAGTCGTACGGCCGCGTACAGGATGGCGACCACCACCGGGGTCGCCGCGCTGAGCACGACGACCGCGTGGCCGCCGTGCCAGGCGTAGAGACCCGCGCCGGCCAGGGGTGCCACGAGCTTGGTGCCCTCCTGGGCACTGGACCGCCAGCCGTTGACGTCACCGAGTTCCGTGGGCGACAGCGCGGCGGGCAGCAGTGCCGTCTCGCCCGCGTCGATCAGCACGTAGCTGACGCCGTAGGCGCCGGAGACGGCGAAGATGAGCCAGGTCTGGCCCGGCCCCCGCACCGTGAGCAGACTCAGCAGGACGATGGCCAGCGCGAGGTTGACCGCGATCACCAGTGGTCGCCGCGGTAGCCGGTCGAGCAGGCCGCCCAGCCACGGCCCGGCCAGCACCGGCGCGTACACGCAGAGCCCGGCGAGAGCCGCGAGTCCGGTGGAACGGGTGAGGTCGAGGATCCAGATCCCGGCCACCAGGGACATGGCGCTGCTGCCGAAGCCGGAGAGCAGCGAGATCGTCACGAACAACGCTGCGTTGCGGCGCACGGGACCTCCGAAGGTTGAGTCAGGAAGACTCAAATCCTCACTGTTGAGTGAGGCCCAGGCAATATTGCCGCCGCCCGTCAATCTTCTATTGACATAAGCGCGCGCAGCCGCACCGCGACCGTCTCCACCGGCACCGGCAACCGCCCCCCACCCGCCTCGGCGAGGTCGACCACGAGGAGCGCGGCCAACGCGTACAGCGGGCCCGGGTCGGCGTCGAGAGCCAGTTCCGTCGTCCGGCGCACCAGAGCCGCCCGCCGGAACCGCCCGTCCCACCGGCGATCCGCCCCGATCCAGCGCCCGAGTTCACCGACCGCGTCCCGGATCGCCGCGATCCGCGCCGAGTACCCGAGGTCCTGCTCCTGCCGCCGCGACCGGCGCAGGTTCGCCAGGCGCTGACGGCGCTGCTCCGCGGCCTGCCGGCTGCCGAGACCGAGCGCGGCGGCCACCTCCGCCCACGTCGCGCCCGCATGACGTGCGCGGTCGATCAGTTCCAGCTCACGCTCGTCCAGCCGAACACGCTCGACGGTGGTCTCGGCCAACTGGGTCAGCTCCGGCAGCATCTGTCAACGTTACATTGACAGATCATCCGCTCACCGGCCGCTGCACCCGGTCGGCAGGCGCAGCGCCGGCCGGGTTCCCGCCGTACCGCCACCGCCGGGCGACACCACCGCGTAGCCCGTGGTGCGGGTCGGGTCGCGACTTCGCCCTCAGCGCAACGCCGGTGGCGGCGACCAGCGGCGCGGCGCGCGTACCGTAGAGCCGTGCCTGATATTCCGTTCGGTTTCGCGCTCCCGGGTGGGCAACCACCAGACCCCAACGACCCTGCGCAGATGCAGCAGTTCATGAGCCAGTTGCAGCACCTGCTCTCGGCACCGGGCAGCGGGCCGGTCAACTGGGACCTGGCCCGGCAGGTGGCGGCCAGCCAGCTCGCCGCCGCCGGCGATCCGGCCGTCACGCCGTACGAGCGCAACGCCGTCGAGGAGGCGCTGCGTCTGGCCGACCTCTGGCTGGAGCCGGTCTCGTCGTGGCCGTCGGGCATCCAGACCCCGGTCGCCTGGAACCGTAACGAGTGGATCTACAAGACCCTCGACGTCTGGCGCAAGCTCTGCGACCCGGTGGCCAGCCGGATGGTGGGCGCGATGGGCGACCTCGTGCCGCCGGAGGCGCGGGCCCAGCTCGGCCCGATGCAGTCGATGGTCGCCACCCTCGGCGGCGCGCTCTTCGGTGGGCAGCTCGGGCAGGCACTCGGCTCGCTCGCCGCCGAGGTGCTCTCCGCCGGCGACATCGGGCTCCCGCTCGGTCCGGCCGGCACGGCCGCGCTCATCCCGGCCAACATCAAGCAGTACGGCGAGGGCCTGGAGCTGCCCGAGGACGAGGTCCGCCTCTACGTCGCCCTGCGCGAGGCCGCCCACCAGCGTCTCTTCCAGCACGTCCCGTGGCTGCGCGGACACGTGCTCAGCTCCGTCGAGACGTACGCCGCCGGCATCCGGGTCAACCGGGAGGCCATCGAGGAGGCGATGGGCCGGGTCGACCCGAGCGACCCGGAGTCGATGCGGGCGATCGCCCTGGAGGGCATCTTCACGCCGGAGGACACCCCGGCGCAGAAGGCCTCCCTGGCCCGCCTGGAGACCGCTCTGGCGCTGGTCGAGGGATGGGTCTGCCACGTGGTGGACAACGCGGCCGGTGGCCGGCTGCCGAACGTCGTCGCCCTCGGCGAGGCGTTCCGTCGTCGGCGGGCGGCCGGTGGCCCCGCGGAACAGACCTTCGCCGCCCTGGTCGGGCTGGAGCTGCGTCCGCGCCGCCTGCGCGAGGCGGCGGCGCTCTGGGCGGCCCTGACCGAGCACCGTGGCATCGCCGGCCGCGACGCCGTGTGGGGACACCCGGATCTGCTCCCCTCGGGTGAGGAATTCGCCGACCCGGACGCCTTCGCCCGCTCGCAGCTCGACTTCGCCGAACTCGACGATTTCGACTTCACCGCGCCGGGCGGCCCGGAGGAGCAGCCGCCGGGTGGCGGCACGCCACCGCCGGACACCGACCGCCCCTGACCCCGTTCCCCCGCCCGCTTCCACCAACGGGCGCGCTCCGGCGTGCTCCGCCCGGCCGGCGGGCTGGGGCGGGGCTGGCGGTCAGGCGGGGTGGTGGCCGGTGCTGAGCAGCGCCCGGGTCGCCTCCCAGCCCTCCACCGCAGGATCGAGGGTGGCGAGGTCGGCCGGTCCACGTAGCCGACGCCAGGCGGCGGTGACCGCGACGTCGGCCGGGTCCGGGGCCGCGGAGCGGATCGTGGCGGGTACGGCGTCGTCCAGGTCGACTTCCGGCAGCCACTCCGGCACGGGCAGCCGGGCGGCGAGACCGAGCAGGCCCGGCCCGGTCCCCTCGACCGGGGCCACCGCGACGGGCCGGGTGGTCAACGGGCGCAGCAGCTTGCCGACGGTGAGACCGGGCAGGTCCGGCGCGTCGGCCGCGATCACCGCGGCCTGGTCGTAGCCGTCCAAGGCGGCGAGGACCGCGTCGACGGTCGGTACCGCCACCTCGACCACCGGAGTACCGGGCCAGACCACCGCCTCGGCCAACGACCGGTCCGCGCGGGTCACCGCGACCGCCGTCTCCACCTCCTGAAGGGTGGCGAGAAGGTCCACCACGTCCTCCGCCAGGGCGTGCCGCCAGACCGCCTGGTCGACGCCCGGCGGCGACCAGGCCACCGGGGCGAGCAGGGCCACCACCACTCGTCGGGTCACGGTCCGACCCTAGCCTCTCCGTCCGTGGCGTGATCCACGCCGTCGTCCACAGCCGTGGCGTGACCGTCGTCGTCCACACGTGGCGTCAGCGGCGGGCCGGGCGGGCCGCCGAGCCGGTGCGGGGCGGCCGGAGCCGGTGCGGGGCGGTCAGTCGGTCAGCGGCACGCCGGTCGCCGAGGCGACCCCCTCCAGGTAGCCACGGGCCCGTTCGGCCTTGGGATAGCGGCAGACCAGCGCCCAGAACGACGCGTTGTGGCTCGGCACGATGAGGTGGGCCAGCTCGTGCAGGAGGACGTAGTCGATGACCCAGTCGGGCATGTCCTGGAGGCGGTGCGAGATCCGGATGGTCCGGTCGGCGGGGGTGCAGGACCCCCAGCGGCCGGTCTGGTTGGTCACCCAGCGGACGCTGGCGGGAACCGCCGCCGAGCCGTGCTCCGGGAGGTAGAGGCTGATCAGTCGGGTGGCCCGCTGGGCCAGCTCACCGTCGGTACGGGCCGGCCGGCCCTCGCGAGCGGCGAGCCGGGCGAGCATCCGGTCGACCCACTCGGTCTCCTCGGCCCGGGAGAACTGGTCGGGAATCAGGACGACCACTCGTTCCCCGTCCCGGTATGCGGACACCGTGCGTCGCCGACGCTGACTGCGTCGCACCTCGACGACGGGCTTCCGCGCGCCTGCCATCACTGGCCTGCGCAGCCTCGTGTTCCTGCCACATGGGAAAGCTAATGCGTTCTGACCAGGGGTCCGCAAGGGTCAACCCACCGACGCGCGCCCGGAAACTCCAGGTTGATGGCGTCCAGTCCGAAAAAAATGTTTGCGGGGGCGTCCCCGGGGCAGTCGGACCCGGGCCGGGACGGCGATCCGATCACGCTCGGTGGCGGTCGGGCCGGAACCCGGACCGACCGTCCCACGGTAGGTGATCTTCGGTGGGTCGGTGGCACCGGGGGTGCCCGACGGCCACTTCGGGGCGGTTCGCCCGGCGTGTCCCCGCCAAACTCACTTATCCGACGTATTTCGGCATGCACACTCTCGACGTCGACTAGCTCACAGTGTCGATGGATCTTTGACATGGATCCACCCGCACCTGGGTAGGGTCCGCCGGACCAGCGGTCACGAGCGTGACCGCGCAGATGACCCCAGCGCCGGAGCCCGCGAGGCCCGCCGCCGGGCAGCCGCCGGCATTGCCCGGCGGACGAGACGAGGAGGGCACCGTGGCCGACCAGGCCCAGACCTACAACGGTTACTGCGTCAAGTGCAAGGAGAAGCGCGACTTCGAGGGCAAGGTCGAGGTCTCCAAGACCGGCATGAACATGGCCAAGGGCAAGTGCCCGGTCTGTGGCACAACAGTGAACCGGATTCTCGGCAAGGCGAAGGTCTGACCGTCAGACCGACCCGGGAGGGGGCGTCCCGCAGGGCCGCCCCCTCCCGGCCGTGACCCTTCGGCGACCAAGCATGTTACCGACTGGTTGTGGATAACTACGCACGGCCTGTGGACAACCCTGGAGAGAGCGCTGCCGGGCTGTGGACAACGATCGACGGATCGTCTGGACACGCTCACCATTGGTAACCATGACGCGTGCCACTCTCCACCGACCGACGCTGCTACCCGGCCTCACCCGACTCTGGCGCGACCGGCACACGCTGCAACTCGGTCTGGACCCCGGCCGGGCCGTCCTGCTCGAGGTGGCCAACCCGCGTGCCGTCCGGTTGCTCGACCTGCTCGACGGGGCCCACAGCGAACGCCACATCCTCGACCACGCCACCCGGATCCGGGTCGACCGCGACGACGCGCGGACCCTGCTGGAGACGCTCCGGGCCGCCGGGCTGGTGGTCGCCGCACACACCCTGCTCCCCACCGGCCTCGCCGACCCGGAGCGGGCGCGGCTGCGCGACGAGGCCGGCGCGCTCGCCCTCGGTGCCGGCGACCTGCCCGGCACCCCCGCCCAGGTGCTCCGGCGACGCCGGGCCGCCCGGGTGGTGGTCACCGGCTCGGGACGGCTGGGCGGTCCGGTCGCCGTGGCGCTGGCCCAGGCCGGCGTCGGGCACGTCGACCCCGACCTGGGCGGCCGGGTGCGCCCGGCCGACCTGGCCGGCACCGGGCTCCTGCCCGGGGACGTCGGTCGGCACACCGCCGAGGCGGTGGCCGACGCGATCGCCCGTACCGCGGCGGGCACCGTCACCAGCCCGGTCCGGCGACGCCGCGCCGACCTGGTGGTCCAGGTGGGCACCGACCGGCCGGCCGCGCTGCTCGCCGCCGGGTTCGCCCGCCGCCGGCAGCCACACCTGATGCTCTCGCTGCGCGACGGCGTACCGGTGATCGGCCCGTTGGTCCGTCCGCCGGTCGGGCCCTGTCTCGACTGCCTCGACCGGCACCGGCTGGACCGGGATCCGGCCTGGCCCGGACTCGCCGCCCAGCTCGCCGGTGACGATCCGAGCCCCGCCTGCGGCGTCACGACCCTCCTCGCCGCCGTCGCCCTGGCCACGGCGGAGGCGCTCAGCCACCTCGACGGCGGGGCTCCCGAGACGGTCGGCGCGGCGGTCGAGGTCGGCGGGGCCGGCCGGTTCCGGCGGCGGGTCTGGCCTCCGCACCCGGACTGCGGGTGCGTGGACGTGCGGCGAGACCCACCCCACTCGCCCCGGCCCGGCCGCAGAGCAGCAGCGGGGCGGTCCGGTCGGTAACAATGGCCGAGTGACCGACATCCCGCGCCGGGCCGTGTCCCGGACCGCCAAGCTCGCCGCACTGCCGCTCGGCTTCGCCGGACGGACCGTCCTCGGCATGGGTAAGCGCGTCACCGGGCTCGCCTCCGAGGTGATCTCCGCCGAGATCCAGCAGCGCACCGCCGAGCAGTTGTTCAGCGTTCTCGGGCAGCTCAAGGGCGGGGCGATGAAGTTCGGGCAGGCGCTGTCGGTGTTCGAGGCCGCCCTCCCGGAGGAGGTCGCCGCGCCGTACCGGCAGGCGTTGACCAAGTTGCAGGAGGCAGCTCCACCGTTGCCGGCGGCCACCGTGCACCGGGTGCTCGTCGAGCAGCTCGGGCCGGACTGGCGGGACCGCTTCCTGGAGTTCGACGACACCCCTGCCGCGGCGGCCAGCATCGGCCAGGTGCACCGGGCGGTCTGGCGGGAGCCGAGCACCGGACGACGCCGGTCGGGGGCCGCCCCGACCGGGCGTCCGGTCGCGGTCAAGATCCAGTATCCGGGCGCCGGGGACGCCCTCCTGGCGGACCTGAAGCAGCTCTCCCGGCTGGGCGGCATGTTCCGCGCGATCCAGCCCGGTCTGGACGTCAAGCCCCTCCTCGCCGAGTTGCGCGAGCGGATCACCGAGGAACTCGACTACGAGCTGGAGGCGGAGTCCCAGCGCGCCTTCGCGGCGGCGTACGCGGACGATCCGGAGATCTTCATTCCGGCGGTCGTCGTCGCCGCACCCCGGGTGCTGGTCACCGAGTGGGTGGAGGGCACCCCGCTGGCGCAGATCATCCGCGAGGGCACCCCGGAGGAGCGTGACCGGGCCGGCCGGCTGATGGCCGTCCTGCACCTCTCCGCCCCGGCTCGGGCCGGGCTGCTGCACGCCGACCCGCACCCGGGCAACTTCCGGATGCTGCCCGACGGCCGTCTCGGTGTGATCGACTTCGGCGCGGTGGCCCGGATGCCGGAGGGCACGCCGGAACCGATCGGGCGGCTCGCCGGTCTCGCCCTGCGCGGCGAGGCCGACGCGGTGGTGCAGGGGCTGCGGGCCGAGGGCTTCGTCCCCGCGAACGAGCCGATCGACGCGCAGGCGGTGCTGGACTTCGTCCGGCCGATGCTGGAGCCGGTGGCGACGGAGGAGTTCCAGTTCACCCGGGCCTGGCTGCGCGCGGAGGCGGCCCGGATCGCCAACCCCCGGTCACCGGCCTACCAGTTGGGCCGGCAGCTCAACCTGCCCCCGTCGTACCTGCTCATCCACCGGGTCACGCTCGGCTCCATCGGGGTGCTCTGTCAGCTGGAGGCGAAGGCCCCCTACCGGGGCATCCTCGAACGCTGGCTGCCCGGGTTCGCCCCGGTCGCCTGAGACGACACGGGGGGCGGGCCGGGTCGCCCCGGACCTCGGCTGGGCACTCGCATGGGACGGTCCTCTCTCCCGGTACACGGCAGGTGAGCCTGAA
>NZ_JBEZZN010000006.1:91234-347262 GCF_040639195.1 Micromonospora sp. NPDC023956 | reverse complement strand
ACCCTCGTCCTACGCACCGACACCACCGGAAACCCCACCTTCACCCACCTCCTCCACCGCGTCCGCGACACCGACCTCACCGCCTACGACCACCAAGACCTCCCCTTCCAACACCTCGTCACCCACCTCCAACCACCCCGCTCCCTCGGCCGACACCCGCTGTTCCAGATCGCCCTGTCCCGCGCGGACCGGACCCCGAGCGCCACCCCCCTGCCGGGGCTAGGCTGCACGCCGGAACCGACCCGGCTGGCCATCGCGAAGTTCGACCTCGAGTTCACGATCATGGACGAGCCGGTCGACGGGGATCTGGACATCGCGATCGGCTACGCCCGGGATCTCTTCGTCCAGGAGACCGTCGAGCGGGTCGGGCAGCGGCTCGTCGCGATCCTGCGCCAGGTCGCCCGGCAACCCGCCACCCCGATCAGCCGGCTCGACATCCTGGTCGAGGAGGAGCGGGCCCGGCGACCGCAGGTGGCGACGCCGGCCACCGTGGGGTGCAGCGTGGTCGAGGCGTTCGAGGCCCAGGTGGTACGCCGCCCGGAGGCCGTCGCGGTCACCGACGGATCCACCGTCCTGACGTACGCGGAACTGCGGCAGCGTGCCGAACGGCTGGCCCGGACGCTGCGCGCGGCCGGCGTGACCACCGAGACGCCCGTACCGATGCTCATGCAACGGTCGGTGGACCTCGTCGTCGCCATCCTCGCCGTCCTCAAGGCCGGCGGCGCCTACCTACCCGTCCACACCGCCTACCCGCTGGCCCGGATGCGGGCGGTGGTCGCGGCGTCCGGATCTCCGGTGCTCCTCGTCGACGACGCGTTCCGCGCACACGACCTGGTCGCCGACCAGGTCGCCGCCGGGCGTCGGGTGCTGGGCTGCGAGGCCGACCCGGTGGTGCAGGACGTGCCGCTGCCGGTGGTGCGTCCGCAGCAGCTCTGCTACGTGATGTACACGTCCGGCTCGACCGGCGAACCGAAGGGCATCCAGATCACCCACCAGGGCGTCGTCGACCTCGTCCGCGACCCCAGCTGGGCCCTGCACGACCAGGACCGCACCCTGCTCCACTCCCCGCACGCCTTCGACGCCTCCACCTGGGAACTCTGGGGACCGCTCCTCGCCGGCGGACAGGTCGTCGTCGCCCCACCGCGTGAACTCGACGCCGCCGCACTCCGGACCCTTCTCCGGGAACACCGGATCACCCGGCTGAGTCTCACCGCCGGCCTGTTCCGGGTCGTCGCCGACGAACTCGTCGACGCCTTCGCCGGACTGACCGAGGTCACCACCGGCGGCGACGTCATCTCCGCCCGAGCCGTCGAGCACACCCTGGCCGGCTGCCCCCACACCATCGTCCGCACCACCTACGGCCCCACCGAGATGACCCTCTGCGTCACCCAGTACCCCTGGCGACACGGCGAGAAGGTCGGCGGCACCGTCCCGCTCGGACACCCCCTCCACGGCACCGAGCTGCACGTCCTCGACCAGCACCTGCAACCCGTACCCACCGGCGTTCCCGGCGAGCTGTACCTCGCCGGCACCGGCACCGCCCGCGGCTACCTCAACCGCCCCGACCTCACCACCACCCGCTTCGTCGCCAACCCCTACGGCCCCCCCGGCACCCGCATGTACCGCACCGGCGACCTCGCCCGCTGGGACACCAACGGACACCTCCACTTCCTCGGCCGCACCGACGACCAAGTCAAGATCCGCGGCTACCGCATCGAACTCGGCGAAATCGAAACCACCCTCACCGCACGACCCGACCTCCGCCACGCCGCCGTCATCGCCCGCGAAGACCAACCCGGCGACAAACACCTCACCGCCTACCTCGTCCCCACCGACAACGCCCCCGTGGACCTGACCGCACTACGCCAGGACCTCGCGGCACACCTGCCCGACTACATGGTCCCCACCGCCTACGTCACCATGAACGCCCTGCCCATCACCCCCAACGGCAAACTCGACCGCAACGCCCTGCCGGCACCGGTCGACGCCCCCACCCGCAGTCCCCGACAGGACGTGCTCTGCGAACTCTTCGCCGCCGTCCTCGGCCTGCCCGAGGTCGGCACCGACGACGACTTCTTCGACCTCGGCGGCCACCCGCGACTCGCCGGGAGGCTGGCGACCCGGGTCCGCGCGATCCTCGGCGTCGACATGGACGCCCAACTTCTCGTCGACCACCCCACCGTCGCCGCCCTGGACGCTCGGCTGCCGGCGCACACCTGACCCGTCACCCGCCGGACCTGCCGTCGCCGACCGTGTCGGCGGCCCACCGGCCCCACCCACTCACACGGAACGAGGGCGCACATGCACGACGACGAGGAGTCGACGATTCACGACAGCGTGGCCATCATCGGCATGAGTGGCCGCCTGGCCGGGTTCGACTCCGTCGACGAGTTCTGGCGGGGACTGGTGGACGGGGTCGACGGCTCGCGCACGTACACCGACGACGACCTCGCCGCGGCGGGTGTCCCGGCGACGGACCTCGCCGACCCAGCGTACGTCCGCACCGGCTACCCGCTCGCCGCGCCGGGCCTGTTCGCCGCCGAGTTCTTCGACGTCGGTCCGGCCGAGGCCGAGGTGACCGACCCGCAGCACCGGCACTTCCTGGAGTGCTGCTGGACCGCGATGGAACACGCCGGGCGCGCTCCGGGCGGTGACCACGGCCGGGTCGGGGTCTTCGCCGCCGCCTCGGCGAGCACGCACCTCGCGGAGCGGGTCGTCCCGTCCGAACGGGCCGCGCGCATCGCCCACCCGTTGCAGGTGGCGGTCGGCAACGACGCGGGCATGCTCGCGCTGCGGGTCGCGTACAAGCTCAACCTCACCGGCCCGACCCTCACCGTCTCCTCGGCGTGCTCGTCGTCCCTGGTGGCGGTGCACCTGGCCTGTCAGAGCCTGCTCACCCACGAGTGCGACACGGCGCTCGCCGGTGGCGCGACGGTCCGGCAGCTGGATCCGGCCGGCTACCGGCACGAGGAGGGCGGCATCGTGTCCCGGGACGGGCGGTGCCGGCCCTTCGACGCCGACGCCACCGGCACGGTCGCCGGTGACGGCGTCGGGGTGGTGGTGCTCAAGCGGCTCGCCGACGCGCTCGCCGACGGCGACCACGTGCACGCGGTCATCCGGGGGTCGGCGGTCAACAACGACGGCTCCGCGAAGGTGGGCATCACCGCACCGTCCACCACGGGTCAGGTGGCGGTGATCCGGGACGCGCTGGCCGTCGCGGGATTCGCCCCGGAAACCGTCGACTACGTCGAGGCGCACGGCACCGGCACCGCCCTCGGCGACCCGATCGAGCTGCGGGCGCTGGCCGAGGCGCTCGGTACGGTGCCCGCCGGCTCCTGCCGGGTCGGAGCGGTCAAGTCCAGCATCGGTCACCTGGACGTCGCCGCCGGGGTCGCCGGTCTGATCAAGACGACGCTGGCGATCGCGCACCGGTTCGTCCCGGGCACGCTGCTCTTCCGGCACCTCAACCCGGCCCTGGAGCAGCCCGACAGCCCGTTCCGGATCACCGCCGACGGTGAGCCGTGGCCGGTCACCGACCATCCGCCCCGGGCCGGCGTCAGCTCCTTCGGCATGGGCGGCACCAACGTCCACCTGCTGTTGGAGGCGGCCCCGACCCGCCCGGTCGCCGCCCCCAACCGGGCCGCCCAGCTACTGCCCCTGGCGGCGCGGACCGCCGACGAGCTGACCGCCGCCGCCACCCGCCTGGCCGACCACCTGGCCGAGGTCGCACCCGGGCCGGGGGCCCTGGCCGACGCGGCGTGGACGCTCCAGGTCGGACGGGCCCGGTTCGCGCACCGGCGTGCCGTCGTCGCCGCCGACGCGGCCGAGGCGGTGGCGGCGCTGCGGGCGACGGCGACCGGAGCGGTCGTCGACGGGCCGCCACAGCTGGTGTTCCTCTTCCCCGGACAGGGCACCCGGTTCGCCGGCGTCGGCGCCCAGCTGTACGCGAGCGAGCCGGTGTTCCGCGCGGCGGTCGAGGAGTGCGTCGCCGCCTTCGCCCCGCACCTGGACTGGGACCTGCGGGCGCTGCTCGTCGGTCCGGACGCGCCGGAGTCGTCCGGGGACCCCTCGGCGGAGACCGGCTACGCGCAACCGGCCATGTTCTGTCTCGACTACGCCTGCGCCCGCCTGCTGCGCTCCTGGGGGATCGAGCCGGACGCGATGGTCGGCCACAGCCTCGGCGAACTGGTCGCCGCCTGCCTGGCCGGAGTCTTCGACCTGGCGGACGCGGCGCGCGTGGTGGCGGCGCGGGCCCGGTTGATGCAGGAGCTGCCGGCGGGGCGGATGGTCTCGGTGGCCCTCGCCGAGGAGAAGCTCCGGGCGGTGCTGGACGGACACGGCACGATCGCGGCGGTCAACGCGCCCTTCTCCTGCGTCGTCGCGGGCAACGAGGCGGAGATGGCGGTGGTCGAGCGGCGGCTCGCCGAGGTCGGGGCGGTGACCCGGGTCCTGCCGGTCCGGCGGGCCTTCCACACCGTCCACACCGAGCCGGCGCTGCGCGCGTTCGCCGACGTGCTGCGCACCGTCCGGCTGCGCCCGCCGACGGTCCGTTTCCTGTCCAACCTGACCGGCAGCTGGATCACCGACGAGCAGGCCACCGACCCGCAGTACTGGGTGGCCCACGTCCGTGGGCAGGTGCGGTTCGCCTCCGGCGTCGCGGTGGCCGCGGCGGCTCCGAACCCGGTCTTCCTGGAGGTGGGTCCGGGCCGTGGGCTCGGCAACCTGGTTCGGGCCGGTGCGTACGAGGGCCGGCCTCCGGTGGTGGCGCTGCTGGCACCGCCGCCCGGGGTGTCGGAGCGGCGCGACGGGACGGACACCCACGACGAGCAGCGGAGTGTGCTCGCCGCCCTGGCCGAGCTGTGGCAGCACGGCGTGGAGGTGGACTGGGCGGCGCTGCACGGGGGTGTCCCCCGGCGGCGCACGCCGCTGCCGACGTACCCGTTCACCCGTACCCACTTCCTGCTGCCCCGGTCGGCGGGGCGGCCGGCCGCCCCGCCGGCCGGGACGCCGGTCTGGTTCCCGGCGGCGCTTCCCCGCGATTCGGCCCGGGTGCCGGAGCGGTGCGGTTGGCTGGTGCTCGGCGACGAGCGGACCGGGGGCGACGACGTCGCGGAGGCCCTGCGCGCGGCCGGTCACCCGGTACGGCGGATCACGCGGGACGACGGACCGGACGGTGACGAGGGGGCCCGGCCGGACACGTGGGAGCGCCTCGTCCGGGACGGCACGGCCGACGGGCCGGTGGATCGGGTGCTGTACGGCTGCGACGGCGGGGACGACGTGGACGTCGACGTGGCCGCGCTGGTGGGTCTCGCGCGGGCTCTGCACGCGTCGGCACCGGGCCGGACCGTCCGGGTGGACGTGCTGACCGAACAACTGCGGGAGGTCGCCGGTTCCCGGGTCCGGGCCCCGCACCGGGCCGCGGTGGACGGGGTCGCCACCGTGCTCGCCGGGCGCTATCCGGGGCTGCGTTTCCACGTCGTGGACGTCGGGTCGGTGACCGGCGAGGCGGACCGCGACCGGCGGCGGGCCCGGCTCCTCGCCGAACTGGCGGCGGCACCGGACGACACGCACGTGGCGTACCGGGGGACGCGGCGGTTCCGGCGCACCCTGGTACCGGTACCGGCGGGGCCCACGACCGTAGTGGCGGATGCCGGCTACCTGGTGACCGGGGCCGACTCGGAGACCGGGCTGCGCCTCGGCGCGGAACTGGCCCGCTCGGGGGCCCGGGTGGTGCTGGCCGGCGCTCCGGAGGCGCCCGATCCGACCGCCCCGGACGCCTCCGGCCCTCTCGCGGGGAACCTGGCACGACTGCTCGCCTCCCGGCCGGGGGCGGTGAGCTGGCTGCCGGCCGACCCGTCCGACGCCGACGGGCTGCGCCGGCTGGTCGACACGGCCCGGGACCGGCTCGGCTCGCTGCACGGTGTCCTGCACGTCGCCGGTCCACCGTCCGGGCCGGAGCCGGACGCGGTCGGCAAGCGGGTCGACCGGGTCCGGGTCCTGGCCGACCTGCTGGCCGGTGCCGACCTCGACGTACTGCTGCTGGTCACCGGCGTCGGCGGGGCCGACCCGCTGACGGAGGAGGCGGTCGCGGCGGCCGTGGGGGCGTTCGCCGAGTACCGCACCGCCGAGGGGTGGACCACGACAGCCGTCCACCTGCGACCCGGGGTCGACCCGGACGGCCCGGCGGGGCCGGCGGCGGTGGTCCGGGCGGCGCTGGGTGGCGGGGTGCCGCAGGTGGTCGTCACCGGGCCACCGACGGAGGTGGCCGGCGACGCGGCGCCCGACGGGGTCGCCGCCGGCGACCCGCTGCCGGACGCCACGGACACCGGGGACGAGGTCGAGCGGACCGTCGCCGAGGTGTGGCGGGAGGTGCTGGGCGTGTCGGGCTTCGGTCCGGAGGACGACTTCTACCAGCTCGGCGGCAACTCGCTGTTCGCCATGCAGATCATCGCCCGACTGCGGCAGCACTTCGGCGACCTGCCGATGAGCGTCATCTTCGAGGCGCCCACCGTGACCGGCCTGGCGGCGGCGATCCGGGTGTGGCAGGGCCAGGGCATCGGCCTCGACGAGTTCGAGGCGCTGCTGGCGGAGATCGAGGCGACCCCGGCCGTGGGCACGCCCGGAGGTGGCGAGCATGTCTGAGCGTCCCTCGGTGGCGGACCTGAACCGGCGGCTCGCCGCCCTCTCCCCCGACCGTCGGGCGGCCCTGGAGCAGGCGATGCGGACCCGTGCCGTCGGCCTGCCGCCCGAACTGGCCGCACCGACGGCCCGCGTCGCGGCCCGGCCCGGCCGGCGGCGACGCCCCACCAGCCGGATGGCGTTCAGCCTGTTCTTCTTCTCGGGGGACGGCTCGACGCGGGACGGGGAGAAGTACCGGCTCCTGCTGGACTGCGCCCGGTTCGCCGACGAGCGGGACTTCGCCGCGGTCTGGGTGCCCGAGCGGCACTTCGTCGACTTCGGCGGGCTGTACCCGAACCCGTCGCTGCTCGCGGCGGCGCTGGCGGTGACCACCCGTCGGGTGCAGTTGCGGGCCGGCAGCGTGGTCCTGCCGCTGCACCATCCGGCGCGGGTGGCCGAGGAGTGGGCGGTGGTGGACAACCTCTCCGGCGGGCGGGCGGCGATCTCGGCCGCCTCCGGCTGGCATCCGGACGACTTCGTCCTCGCGCCGGGCGGTCCGGCGGGCTATCCCGGGCGCAAGGACGCCATGTTCGCCGCGATCGAGACGATCCAGCGGCTCTGGGCCGGGGGGACGCTCGACGTCACGCGCCCCGACGGCAGTGTCCGGGAGGTCCGTACGCTGCCCCGGCCGGTGCAGCCGAGGCTTCCCGTGTGGGTCTCGGCGGCGGGCTCGGTGGAGACGTTCGAGCGGGCCGGCGCGATCGGGGCGAACGTGCTGACCGGCGTGATCGGGCACCGGCTCGTCGACCTCGGCGAGAAGATCACCGCGTACCGGGCGGCCCGCGCGGCGGGCGGGCACGACCCGGCCGCCGGCACGGTCACCGCGATGGTGCACACCTTCCTCGGCACCAGCGACGAGGAGGTCCGGACCCTGGTCCGGGAGCCGTTGATCGACTACCTCGGCACCTTCCTGCGGCAGCACCAGGGGATCGAGGGCGGGTTCGGCGCACTCGACGACGACGCCCGCGCGGCGATGCTCGACGCCACCTTCGAACGCTACTTCCAGTCGCTGGCACTGCTCGGCACGCCGGACAAGTGCGAGGGCCTGGTGGAGGACCTGGTCGACGTCGGGGTCGACGAGATCGCCTGCCTGGTCGACTTCGGTCTGTCACCCGACACCGTGCGCGACGGTCTGCACCACCTCGACGACCTGCGCAACCGTTACCACAGCTCGGAGGGAACCGCGGATGACTGACCTGTCGGCCCGGCTGGAGCGGCTCACCCCCGCGCAGCGCGCCCTGCTGGACCGTCGGCTCGCCGACCGGCAGGCGGCGGTGGAGGCCATCCCCCGCCGCGCCCGGCGCGACCGGGCCCGGCTCACCGACGCGCAGGAACGGATCTGGCTGCACCGGCAGCGCCACCCGGACGACCCGGCGCACAACGTGCCGTCGGCGTGGCGGCTGCGCGGGCGACTGGACCTGGACGCGCTCACCCGCGCGGTGCACGCCGTGATGGCCCGGCACGAGGTGCTGCGGAGCACGGTCGAGCTGGACGGCGACCAGCCGGTGCAGGTGATCCACCCGCACCTGCCGTTCGAGATCCGCACGCTCGATCTGCGCGACCTGCCGGCCGAGCAGCGGGAGGAACGGATGTGGCAGGAGGCGCGGGCGGAGGGCAACCGCCCGTTCTACCTGGATGTCGGCCCGCTGCTGCGGATGCTGCTGATCCGGCTCGCCGACGACGAACACGTGCTGGTCCGCATCTTCGACCACATGATCTGGGACCGGGCGTCGATGGGCATCTTCGGGCAGGAGGTGGCCGGGTACTACCGGGCCTACGTCGAGGGTGGGACGTACGACCCGCCGCCGCTGCCGATCCAGTACGGCGACTACGCCGAGTGGCAGCCGGAGTGGATCGAGCGGGAGGTGCGGATCCGGCAGCTGCCGTACTGGCGACGCCAGCTGGCGGACGCGCCACCGGCGCGGGACCTGCCGGTCGACCACCCCGAGCGGCGGGGGGCCACCAACCGGGGTGGCCAGCACTACTTCCGCCTGTCGCCGGAGTTGACCGGGGCGCTGCGCCGGTTCGCCCACGAGGAACGGACCACGCTGAACGTGGTGCTCCTCGCGGTGTGGAAGTTCCTCCTGCACCGGCTCACCGGCGCGGAGGACGTGGTGGTGGGCACCAACTCGTCCACCCGCCGTCGGGCGGAGACGGAACCGCTGATGGGGCTCTTCCTGACGATGCTGCCGCTGCGGACCACCGTCCGGTCGGCGATGACGTTCCGGGAGCTGGTGGCGGCCACCCGCCGGACGATGACCGGTGCCCTCGACCACCACGACATCCCGATCGGCGTGATCCTCGACGAGATGAAGGTCGGGCGGAACGTCGGGCTCGGTGCCCTGTACCGGGCGGCCTTCATCATGGTCGACTTCCGACACGAGGCTCCCCTGTCGATGGCGGGGCTCGAGCTGGAGCCGCTGATGCTGGAGAAGCAGAACGTCACCATCGACCTGAGCATCGGCTACTTCGACGAGGCCGGGCAGGACAGCGTCTACGGCATGATCGAGTACAACAGCGACGTCTTCACGGCCCCGACGATCGACCGGATCTGGCAGCAGCTGGACCTGCTGCTGCACGAGTCCGTCGCGACGCCCGACCGGCCGATGGCGGAACTCCCGGCCCCGGGCGGGGACGAACGGTGACCGGCGGCAGGACGGGGGCGACGGCTCCGGACGGGAGCCCGCCGGCCGGGCCCGGTCTGCTCGCCCGCGTCCTGGCCCACGCCGGCCGCACGCCCCGCGCGGTGGCGGTCCGCGCTGCCGCCGGTGGTCTGAGCTATGGCGACCTGGTCGCGCGGGCCGGGGCGGTGGCCGGGCTGCTGCGGGAGCGGGGAACGGCCGCCGAGTCGCCGGTCGGGATCTGCCTGCCCCGCTCGCCCGAGCTGGTGACGGCGCTGCTCGGGGTGCTGTGGGCGGGCGCGGTGGCGGTGCCGCTGGACCCGGCGGCGGCGCGGATGCGGCTGCGTCTCCAGGCGGCGGACGCGGAGCTGGTGACGGTCCTGGTGACGGCGGCGACGGCCGAGTGCGGGGCCTCGGTGGGCGTGCCGACGACCCTGGTGGGCACGGCACCGGTGGCTCCGGACGCCTGCCCGCCACCGGGCTGGTGCGCGGAGCGGGCGGCGGTGGTCGTGCACTCCGCCGGGGTGGAGGAGGAACCGAGGCCGGTGGTGGTCACCCACGGCAACCTCGCCGGCCTGCTGGACTGGCTGGCGGACGGCTGGCCGGCCGGCACCTTCGACGGGGTGCGGGTCGACGCGCCGTTGGACGGACACCTGGCCCTCTGCCAGCTCCTCGCGCCGCTGGTCGTCGGGGGGACGGTGCTGCTGGACGGCGACGACGCGGCGGGGGTCCCCAGCGTCCGGATCGGGCCGGCCGCTCCGGCCGGGGACGTCGCGGCGCTGCTGCTCACCGGCGGCCCGGTCAGCGGCCCCGTGCCGTCCGCCCCGGCCTGCTGGTCCGCGTGGAGCGCGGCGGAGACCGGCGGGCCGGCGCTGGCCGGCGCGTGCCGCGGTGACGACCTCCGGGCACTCGGCGAGCCCCGCCCGGACACCGTCGGGTACGTGCTGGACGACGCGCTGCGGCCGGTGCCGGTCGGCGTGGTCGGTCGCCTGCACCTGGGCGGCGGGGCGGTGACCCGGGGCTACCTCGGGCAGCCGTCCCTGACGGCGGACCGCTACCTGCCCGACCCGTTCGCCGCCGCTGCGGGTCGACGGATGGTCGCCACCGACGACCTGGTCCGCCGCGACGCCGACGGCGTGCTGCGGTGGGTGGGTCGGGTCGACGAGTGCCCCCGGCGGGACGGGGAACCGATCCCGCCGGTCGAGGCGCAGGACGCGCTGCGCCGGCACCCGGGGGTCGCCGACGCCGCCGTGGTCTGTTCCCCCGGCGGGGAGCTGGTCGCGGCAGCGGTACCGGTTCCGGGCTCCGGCACCACCGTCGCCGGGTTGCGGTCCCACCTGGCCGAGCTGCTCCCGGCGCGACTGCGGCCGGACCGGCTGGCCGTGCTGGACGCGCTGCCGCTGCTGCCGTCGGGCAAGGTGAACCGGCGGGCCCTGCTCGGCGTCGTGGCCCGCGCGGAACGGGGGCCGGCCCCGCAGGCGGAGCCGACGCCCGAGCGGGCCGAGCCGGTGGTGGCGGCCGAACGGACGGTGGCGCGGGCCTGGACGACGGTGCTGGGGCGGCCGGTCGAGGCCGACCGGAACTTCTTCGACGCGGGCGGGGACTCGCTTCTGATGATCAGGTTGAGCGGCTTGCTCCGTCGGGCGTTCGAGCGGGAGGTCGACGTGGTGGACCTCTTCCGCCTGCCGACCATCCGGGACATGGCCGCCCACCTGGCACCGCCGGTGACCGGGGCGGGCGGGTCGGCGGCGGCCGGGCCGACGGCCGCCGAGCGACAGGCACGGGCGCGGCAGGAGGCCCGCCGACAGGTGGGGCGGGCCCGTGGGGCGGGGCGGGACTCGTGACCGTGCGGGCCGGTCCCGGGAGGCGGTCGGGCTCCGGAACCGACCCACTCCTATTCATAATTCTCAATTGATTGGTAGCCTGTGGGCACCGTTCACCGCTGATCGGAGGCCCTGTGGACAGACGACCGACGCTGCGACTCGCCGCCGCCCTGGCGGCCGGCGCGCTGACCATTCCGCTCGGCGCCACCGCCGCGCACGCCGACCCGGTGGTGCCCCGGCACGCGATCGTGGTGTGCCAGAGCGCCAGCTTCTACGCCAACTACGACTCGAGCAGCGGCCCGACCGGGCTCAAGCGCACCCTCACCTACGGCAACAAGATCGGTCACACCCCGGGCGCGCACCCGGTCTACAACGGCTGGGCGGCGTCCTTCGACTTCGGCCCCAACGACTGGGGCTACCTGCGGCACGAGTGCATCGGAGGGTACGACTCATGGTGAACCCCGTCGTCCGCCGGGTCGGCGCGTCCGTCGCGGCGGCGGTCGCCACCGTCGCGCTCACCCCCACCGCCGCGTCCGCCGCGAACGGCACCATCGGCGTACGGGAGACGGTCTGCGCCAACGACCTGTTCGTCCGTACCCAGCCGGTCGGCGCCTGGATGGGCACCCTCTACAAGGGGCAGACCTTCCTCGTCGAGGGCCCCCGCAGCGGCGGCTACATCTACGGCTTCGCCTACGGCAGCATCAACCGGCGGGGCTGGGTGCAGGACGGCTGGTTCTGCTGACCCGGGAACGTCACCCCGGCCCGCTACGCTCCGCGCACCCACACGACGGACGAGAGCGGGACAGCAGACGATGGGCACCTGGGACGCCGGGCCGTACGACAACGACACCGCCGCGGACTTCTGCGGCTCCCTCGACGACGCCGAGCCGGCCCGCCGGGGCGAGATGATCCGCGAGGTGCTGCGCGCGGTGGCGGAGACCACCGACTACCTCGACTCGTCCTACGCGGAGCGGGCGATCGCGGCGGCGGCCGTCGTGGTCGCCCAGCGCTCCGGTGTCCCCACCGACTCGCCGTACGCGCCGGGCTTCCTGTCCGCCGGGGGCACCGTCGCGCTGGACGCGGAGGTGGTCCCGCTGGCGGTGGCCGCCCTCGACCGGGTCGTCGGATCCGACTCCGAGTGGCGCGAACTGTGGGCGGAGTCGGCCGATCCGGACGAGGCGTTGCGGACGGTCGCCGACCTGCGGGCCGCGCTGACCGGCTGACCAGCCGCGCCGCCCCGCCCCCCGACCAGTGGGGGGCGGGGCGGACCGGTCAGGGCAGGGTCACGCCGTACGCGGCGAGGATCTCCATGATCGGCTGGTAGTAGGTGGTGCCGCCGGAGGTGCAGTTGCCGCTGCCGCCGGAGAGGATGCCGAGGATGCGGCCGGTGGCCGGGTCGTAGAGCGGACCACCGCTGTCGCCCGGCTCGGCGCAGACGTTGGTCCGGATCAGGCCGGACACCGAGCCCTCGGCGTAGTTCACCGTCGCGTTCAGGGCGAGCACGGTGCCGCACCGGACCCCGGTGGTGGAACCGCTGCGGCAGACCCGCTGACCGACGTAGGCGTTGCCGACCCCGTTGATGGGCAGCACACCGGGGTAGGTGTACACCGCGCTCGGGTGGGGGATCGTGGTGTTGGTGTACCGCACCAGGCCGTAGTCGTTGCCCGGGAAGCTGCTGCCGGCGCGACTGCCGAGCACGGTGCTCTGGCCGCCGTTGGCGTACCAGGTGGCACCGGCGGCGGTGCAGTGTCCGGCGGTGACGAAGTACCAGGTGGTGCCGCTGCGGACGTTCGCGCCGAGCGAGCAGCGACCGCCACCGGCGTAGATCGCCTCGCCGCCGGCGATCAGGGTGGTCAGCCGGCCCGGCTCGCGCCGCAGCACCGCACCGACCCGGGCGGCGGTCGCGCGCAACGCGGTCACCTGTGCGGCGTCGACGGTGTCGTCGACGGTGATGGTCATCCGGCCGGTGGCCGGGTCGTGACCCCAGGCCGTACCGACGGTCCGCACCTCGGCGAGGACCGCCGCCGACCGGGCCGGATCGACGGCGTCGGGGGCGGCGGGTCGGGCATGGGCGGCCGCCGGCGCGGCGAGGAGCAGTACCGCCGCGAGGAGGGCGGGGAACGGGGAACGACGCATGCGGACCTCCACTGATCTACATCGGCGAATGTCAATACAGCATCCACCCCGCCCCGCCCACGTTCAAGCGACGGCGTGCGCCGGATCGGTCCCCGTGTCCCGCCGGTCGCACGCCCGGGGCGGGAACCGGCCCGACCCGGCCGGCCTCACGGTCAGCGCAACGGGCGGAAGAACGCGCGGACGTCGTCGACGAAGAGGTCCGGCGCCTCCAGCGCGGCGAAGTGCCCGCCCCGGGTGAACTCCGACCAGTGCACGATGGTGTGCTGCCGCTCGGCGAGCGCCCGGACGGTCAGGTCGCCGGGGAAGACCGCGCAGCCCGTCGGCACGCCGGAGTTCGCCGGCGGGGCACCCCACTGCGCCGACTCCCGGTACAGCCGGACCGAGGACGCGAACGTCCCGGTCAGCCAGTAGAGCGTGACGTTGGTCAGCAGCGTGTCCCGGTCCACGGCGTCCTCGGGCAGCGCCCGGGACGGGTCGGTGAACTGCTGGAACAGGTCGACGATCCAGGCCAGCAGGGCGACCGGCGAGTCGTGCATGCCGTACGCCAGGGTCAGCGGACGGCTGGACTGGATCGCGGCGTAGCCGAAACGTTCCCAGCCGGGGTCGGTCAGCACCGCCAACCGCTCCTGGTCGGCCTCCGGGTACGCGGCCCGGTCGGCGGGGTCGTCGTCCCAGGAGGGGAAGAAGAACGGGCCGTTGAGATGCACGCCGACCACCCGCTCCGGCGCGATCCGGCCCAGTTGGGCGGAGACGAACCCGCCGGCGTCGCCGCCCTGGGCGCCGTAGCGCCGGTGGCCGAGCCGGTCCATCAGGGCCGCCACCACCTCCGCGTGGTGCTCGGTGCCGCCGTCGCCGACCCGACCGGACAGCCCGGAGAACGCGAACCCGGGCAGCGACGGGACGACCAGGTGGAACGCGTCGGCCGGGTCGGCGCCGTGTGCGCGCGGGTCGGCCAGCGGACCGAGCACGTCGAGGAACTCGACGAAGGACCCCGGCCAGCCGTGCGACAGCACCAGCGGCAGTGCCGCCGGCTCGGGCGAACGGACGTGCAGGAAGTGCACCGGTTGTCCGAGGATCGCGGTGGTGAACTGCGGGAGGGCGTTCAGGCGGGTCTCCACCGCGCGCCAGTCGTAGCCGGTGCGCCAGTGGTCGACGAGCTGCCGCAGGTAGTCCACGGGTACGCCGTAGGACCAGTCGACGTCGGTCGGCCCGACGGGCCAGTGGATACCGGCCAGCCGTCGACGGAGGTCGTCGAGCTGGTCCTGGGCGACGGAGATGCGGAACGGTTGGACGTGCTGTGCCGTACTCATGCCGGGCAACGCTAGGAGCCGGTGCGGACAGCTGCGGTCCGCACCGGCTGGCAGGCTGGACCGGGTGATCGACGGTGCCGGCCGGCTTCTGACCCTGCTCTCCCTGCTCCAGACCCGACGTGACTGGTCCGGCGCGGAACTGGCCGCCCGGCTGGGCGTCACCACCCGCACCGTACGCCGGGACGTCACCCGCCTGCGCGAGTTGGGTTACCCGGTGCACGCCGCTCCGGGCACGGCCGGGTACCGGCTCGGCGCAGGACGCGCGTTGCCGCCGTTGCTCCTCGACGACGAGGAGGCGGTGGCGGTGGCCGTCGGGCTGCGGACCGCCGCGACCGGCGCGCCGGACGCGATGGAGGAGACCTCGCTGCGGGCGCTGGGCAAGCTCGAACAGGTGCTGCCGGCCCGGCTGCGACACCGGGTGGTCGCCCTGCACCGGAGCACGGTGCGGGCCGACGGGGCCGGTCCGGGGGTGGACCCGGCCGCGCTGCTGGCCGTCGCCGAGGCCTGCCACCGCCACGAGCGGTTGCGGTTCGCCCACACCCGGGCGGACGGACAGGTGTCGGTACGGTCGGTCGAGCCGCACCGCCTGGTCAGCCACGGCCGGCACTGGTACCTGGTCGCCTGGGACGTCGACCGGGACGACTGGCGGTGTTTCCGGCTGGACCGGATGTCGCCCCGGACGCCGACCGGCCCCCGGTTCGCCCCCCGGGCGGATCCCGACGGCGACGTGGTGGCGTACCTGAACCAGCGGCTGTCGACCCGCGCCTGGCCGGTCCGGGCCACCGTCGTGCTGGACGAGCCCGCCGACACGGTCACCGCCCGGATCTGGCCGGGCATGGGTGTGGTCGAGGCGGTCGACGCGTACCGCTGCCGGCTGCACGTCGGCGCGGAGAGCGCGACCGACCTGGTCTGGATGATCACCTCGCTGGCGGTCGGCTTCACGGTGGTCGACGGACCGCCCGACCTGACCACCGCGCTGCGCGACCACGCGGCCCGGTGCCTGCGCGCGGTCGACCCGACGTAGGAAAGCGGTCACCGAGCGCCACCGATCCCACCAGGCGTCCCGGAGTGTGAGAGGTTTCTTGCTAACCCACTAATCCTATCGACACCATAGGGAATCCGAAGATCGCCCACGTCAGGTGCGGTCCACCCTTCGCCGCGACTGCGGCCGTGTACCGATAGATGGGATGGCGATGACCCTCACGCACCCCGTCGGCGCCGAGGAGGTCGTGCGCTCCGGGACCTCCTCGACACCCCCGGACCGACCACCACCCCCCGATCGCCGGCTCCGCCTGACCCGGCCGCTGCCCGCCCTGCTGCTGCTGTGGCTCCTCGCCGCCGGCTGGCACCTGATGGCGGCCACCTCCGGTAGCGCGCTGATCCCGGGCCTCGCGGACATCGCCCGCGAACTGGCCGACATCACCACCGGTGGCGCGCTGTGGGAGAACATCCGGGTCACCCTCACCCGGGTCGGGCTGGGCTTCGCCGTGGCGTTCGTCGTCTCGGTCGCCGCCGGCATCGCGATGGGGCGCAACGAGTGGCTCCGCCGGTTCCTGGAGCCCGCCGTGCTCATCGGCCTGGCCACCCCGGGCCTGGTCAAGGCGTTGCTCTGCGTCATCTGGTTCGGAGTGAGCCTGCTCAACCCGATCCTCACCGTGGCGCTGGCCGCCGCCCCGGCGCTGACCATCAACGTCGCCCAGGGCGTCCGCGCGGTGGACCCGGCGCTCGGCGAGATGGCGCACGTCTACCGGTTCGACGCGTTGACCCGGCTGCGCCACGTGTGGATCCCGGCGATCGTCCCCGACCTGTTCACCGGAGCCCGGCTCGGCATCGCGATGGCCTGGAAGGTCATCGTCCTGGTGGAGATCTTCGGTCTCGCCGACGGTGTCGGCTACCAGCTCAACCTGGAGTTCTCCCAGCACAACGTGGCCGGCGTGCTCGCCTGGACGATCGCCTTCGCCCTGGTCATGGCGGTCATCGAGTACGGCCTGGTGCAGACCCTGGAACGCCGGGCGACCCGCTGGCGGAGGGTGGCCGTCCGATGAGCGTCCGGGTGACCCTCGACGGGGTCGACAAGGCCTTCACCGACCGACGGACCGGCGAGCGGCAGCAGATCTTCCGGGACTTCTCCCTCACCCTCGCCCCGGACGAACTCGTCGCCGTGGTCGGCGCGTCCGGCACCGGCAAGACCACCCTGATGCACCTGGTCGCCGGCCTGGAACGCCCCGACACCGGCCGGGTCGACACCGGCGACGCGGCACCCCGGGTCGGCATGGTGTTCCAGCAGCCCCGACTGCTCGACTGGGCCCCGGTCGAGACCAACGTCCGGCTGGCCGCCCGCGCGGCCGGGGTGGACACCGCCGAGGTGGCCCGGATCCTCGGGGCGGTCGGCCTGACCGACTACGCCCGCTCCTACCCGTCGGTGCTCTCCGGTGGGCAGCGCCAGCGGGTCGCGGTGGCGCGGGCCTTCGTCGTCCAACCCGAACTGCTCCTGCTCGACGAACCGTTCAGCGCCCTCGACGAGCTGACCGCCCGCCGGCTGCGACTGCTGCTCCAGCAGTTGTGGCTGCGCCAGCCCCGCACCGGGCTGCTGGTCACCCACAACGCCCTGGAGGCCGCGTTCCTCGCCGACCGGGTGCTGGTGCTCGGCGACCGGCCGGCGCGGGTGGTGCGGGAGTACCGCATCGACCAGCCCCGCCCACGCGGCCCCGAGGACCCCGACCTGTTCGACATCCACCGCCAGATCGTGGCGGCCCTCGCCTGACCCGGAAGGAACCCCCTTGTCCGCGTACCCGCTCGACCGACGATCCCTGCTGCGCGCGGCCGGCCTGCTCGCCGGCGGCGCCGGCGCCGCCGCCCTGCTCTCCGCCTGCGGTGCGGACGAGCCGGCCAGTGCCGGCACCCGCCGCGCCCGGGTCCAGCCCCGCAGCCCCGGCACCGCCGGTGCCATCCGCGACTCCCTGGTGGAGCAGTTCGGCCTGGAACGCAAGTACGGCCTCACCCTCGACCGCAAGGCCGGCGGTGGCCCCGGCGCCGGGCAGGAGCAACTGCTCACCGGGGTGCTGGACATCTACGCCTTCGGCCCGCTGGGCGTGACCGAGGTGAACACCAACGGTCACGACGTGGTCATCGTCGGACCGTCGCTGTGGAACCACGGGAGCTGGATCGTGCCGGCCGACAGTCCGTACCGGACGGTGGCCGACCTGAAGGGCCGGAAGGTCGGCGTCCAGCCGGCCAGCAGCGACACCTACCGGGCCGCCGCGCTCGCCTCGGCGGTCAACGGGATCGACTTCGCCCGCCAGTACCGGCTCTTCACCGGCCAGCCGATCGCCAACCTGGCGCTCTACGAACGCGGCGACCTCGACGCGATCATCGCGATCGAACCCAACGCCACCCGGCTGGTCGCCAAGGGCAACCGGCAGCTCGCCTCGGTCAGCGAACTGTGGCAGCAGGGCACCGGCGACCGCAGTCCGCTCTTCCTCAACGGCACGGCGGTGCGCCGCGACTGGCTGGCCGCCAACCGGGAGACCGCGAAGGCGTACGTCGACCTGACCGTGGAGGCCTGGCGGCTGATCAAGGAGGACCCCACGCTGACCGCCCGGTACCACGCCGACTACGGCATCCAGCCGGACGAGAAGAAGGCCGTCGAACTGCTGCCCGACCGGCTGGCGCCGGTCTACGGCGACGCCTGGGACGACACCGTCTTCGCGAACGTCGAGAAGCAGATCGAGGTGGCCCTGGAGGTCGGCATCCTGACGAAGCGTGCCGACCGGCCGGTGTACGAGAAGCTCTGAGATGCCCCTGCCCCGGCGCAGCCGCGCCGCCCTGCTGGTCTGCTGCGGGACGCTCTTCCTCGGCGTCCTCGACGGCACCGCGCTGAACCTGGCCCTCCCCTCGCTCCAGCGCGACCTGCGGCTGGCCACGGCCGAACTTCAGTGGGTGGCGGCCAGCAACGCGCTGGTGCGGGCCAGCCTCACCCTGCTGTGCGGCGCGATCGCCGACCGGTACGGGCGGCGGCGGATCTTCCGGCTCGGCCTGGGCGTCTTCGTCGTCGGCTCCCTGGCGTGCAGCGTCGCGCCGGACGCGATCTGGCTGGTGGTCAGCCGTGGCCTCCAGGGCGCCGGCGGCGCGCTGATGGCACCACCGGCGCTGGCCCTGATCGCCAACCTCTTCCCCGACGCCGGGCAGCGCGGCCGGGCGCTGGGGACCTGGAGCGCCACGGCCGGCGTCTCGGCGGCCTGCGGTCCGCTGGTCGGCGGGGTCCTGGTACAGGCGGCCGGCTGGCGCAGCGTGTTCTGGGTCGGGGTCGGCGGGGCGGCACTGCTGTACCTGGGCACCCGACTGCTGCCCGAGGGGCGGGTCGACGGCCCGCCACGCCGGCTGGACGCCCTGGGCAACACCCTGGCCGCCCTGGTCCTGGTCGGCTTCACCTTCGCGCTGATCGACGGCCCGACCCGGGGCTGGACCAGCGGCCCGGTCCTGGTCGCCGGAGCGGTCGGCCTGGCCGCCGCGACCGGGTACGCCCCCGCCGCCCGGCGACGGGCGGACCCCGTCCTCGACCCGGCGCACCTGGCCGTCCCCGCCCTGCGCGGCGCGGTGCTCAGCGCGGTCGTGGCCTACCTCGCGCTGGGCGGGTTCACCTTCGTCAACACCTTCTACCTGCAACAGGTGCTCGGATTCAGCCCGCTGGCCACCGGGCTGCTCACCCTGCCCACCACGGTCGGCACCCTGGTCCTGGCCAATGTCTCCGGTCGCGTCGTCGGCCGGCACGGGGGCCGGCTCCCCGCCACGGTCGGGCACCTGTGCTTCGTGGCGTCCATGACCCTGCTCGCCCTGGTGGTCGCCACCGACGTGTGGCTGCCGCTGCTGCTGGTCGGCTACCTCCTGCTCGGGGCGGGCATGGGCCTGGTCAACCCGCCCGCCACCAACGCGGCGGTGACCAGCCTGCCCGGCGAGCGGGCCGGGGTGGCCAGCGCGATCACCAGCGCCGCCCGGCAGGTCGGCACCAACCTCGGCGTCGCCGGGCTCGGTGCCGTGCTGGTGTCGGTGCTGGTCGCGTCCGGCCGGTCCACCGACGACCTGACCCGGGTCGCCACCGACTCCGGCGAGGACTACGTCACCGCCCTGCGCGTCGCGTACGGGCTGGTGGCGGTCACCGCCGCGCTCGCCGCCGGGGCCACCTGGCGGCTGTTCCGTCCACCGCCGCCACGGAGGGAGGTGGTGGGGAACGTCCGCCTGTCCGCGACACCACCCGTCACGACACCCACCCGATGACAACCCGCATGGAAAGGACCACCACGGTGGCACTGAAGAAGGTCAGGAGCGTCCGCAGCGGCGCCATCTTCACCCTCCCCTACCTCGTCGCACTGGAGCACGGCTACTTCGCCGAGGAGGGCATCGACCTGGAGCTGGTCGCCCCGGGCTCGTACGACGCCGTGCTCAAGCCGATCGAGGAGCACGAACTGGTCAGTTCGTTCGGCGGCATCTCCAAGCCGTTCGAGAGCGGCGACGTCTCCCTCTACCGCGCCTGCGAGTGGGGGCAGATCCGCCGCTCGCACGACAGCGGCCGGGGCGGCCAGATCATCGCCAAGCGGGCCGCGGTGGCCAGCCAGGCGATCTTCGTCCGCCCGGACTCCGGCATCCTGCACCCGCAGGGCCTGGCCAACCGTACGGTCGGGGTGAACTTCCACCACGGCTCGCACTACCTGGCGATCCAGTCGTTGGAGGGCTTCCTCGAACAGGACGAGATCAAGGTGGTGCACGCGGGTGGACCGGCCGAACGGTTCCGCAAGCTGCGCGATGGCGAGATCGACGCGGTCGCACTGATGGAACCGTGGACGACGGCCGCGGAGAAGCTCGGCTACGTGCTGATCACCGAGGCGTTCTACGTCGGCTCGGAGATCGCCAGCGCCGACCTGGACCCGGAGACCTTCGCCGCGGTCGACCGCGCCGTCCGCCGGGCGGTCCGGACGATCAACGAGGACATCGAGCCGTACCTGCACCACTTCGTCGCGGAGGTGCCCGAGGACGTGGTGAGGCTGGAGCCGGCGGACTTCCGGCTCGGCCGGCTGCGCTACGCCGACCCGGAGCCGTACCCGGAGGGCGAGTTCGAGCGGACCTACCGCTGGATGGTCAAGTGGGGCCTGATCGAGCCGGAGTCCACCTTCTCCGCCATCGTGGACAACCGGGTCGTCACGGTGTGATCCGCCGACCGCCGGCCCGGGCAGCGCCGTCCGGGCCGGCGTCATCCGGCGAACGCCGCCAGCCGGGCCCCGACCACGAGGGCGTCGAGATCCCGGGCACCGGACGGCCGGTCGGGTAACGGGGTGTCCTGCCCAACCTGCTCCAGCCGGGCGGTCAGCGCGTCGAGGTCCCGGTCGAGCGTGGCGCGGGGCACCAGGTCACCGAGCGCACCGTGCTCGGCGGCACGCTTGGCCGCGACCAGGTCGGCCAGGTACGCCGGGGCCGGCTCGACGTCGCAGAGCGTCGGCAGGTGCGCCCGGACGCGGCCGGTCCGCATCAGGTGCACGCCGGTCAGCAGCGCCCGGAAGGCGTACAGCAGCGGCTTCAGCTCGCCGGTCCGGTCGAACAGCCGCCGCTGGGTGGCCGCGAACCCGCGGTAATGGTGGCCGTGGTGCCGGGTGAGCACCGCCGGGGCCAGCTCGACCAGCGCGGCGTGCACCGCCGATGTCCGCACCACCAGCGGGGAGAGCAGCTGCTCCAGCACGTAGCCGTTGCGGCGCAGCATCAGCCGCACGAACGTGCGCAGGTCGTGGGTGACCAGGTCCAGCTCGACACCGTCCCGCTGCCACATCGCGGTACGGGTCTCCGTCGGCTCGCCCAGCCCGATCAGGTCGGCGACCGGCAGCAGGTGCGCGCCGCGCAGGTCCACGTCGGAGTCGCGGGACGGGAAACCGTACAGGTGCGCGCCGGAGACGGTAGCGAAGACCTGCGGGTACGGCTGCTCCCCCACCACGGCGGCCAGGTCCACGCCGGTGGGCAGTCCCGCGTCCACCGGCCCGGTCACGCCAGCCCCCGTACCGACCGGCGGCGCACCGACACCAGCCACCGCTCGACCCGGTCGGTGTCGGGCTCGACCGGCAGCGGGCTGTGCTCCAGCCCGGCGGCCAGCCGACCGGCGAGCAGTTCCCGCCACCGGACCACCTCGGCCCACGGCACCTCCCCCGCCTTGAGCGCCAGCAGGCGGTCCCGGTCGGCCCCCACGTCCAGCACCAGCTCTCCGGTACGCACCAGGTGCCCGCCGGCGGTCAACAGTCGGATCAGGTGCGTGACGTGCCGCCACACGGGCGCGCCCGTGCGCTCGACGCCCCGTTCGGCCTTGGCGAACTGTGCCCTGGCGTACCGCAGGTAGGTGTCGACGACCCGGCGGGACAGGAACGCCGGGGCGAGGTCACGCAGTTCCGCGCCGAGTGGGGCGCAGGTTTCCACCAGGGGCGAGTGCAGGACCTCCAGGACGTTCGGGTTGGCGGCCAGCCCGAGGACGCAGACCCGCTCGACCTCCCACCGGAACTGCTCCGGCAGCGGGCCCTCGTGGTGCGTCGCCGGTTTGGTCAGTGGCCAGAACGCGTCCGCCGGCAACGCGTACACGCCCCGCCGGTCGGTGTCCGAGCCGGCGGCGGCCAGACCGAAGGCGCGGGAACCCACGACCACCTGGAGGATCGTGTGCTCGTCGACCAGCCGGTCGGTCGCCCCGGCGGTCGTCGGGCCGCCCGGTCGGCGGTCACCGGACGGGACGACAGGTGGGGACGACATGCCAATGATCATTCCAGCGGTGGGCCACCGGAGGCACCGGGATTACCGCACCGCTCGACTCCGCCGGGGCCAGCCACGGACCCGCCCTGGTCGTCGACGGTCCGGCGCACCTGGCCGAACGGTCGCGACCGCCTGCTGACAGCGATGATCGTCGAGTTCTACGCTCACCGGTGTCAGACGCCGCCCGGCCCCGGACAGGTGGTCCGGTCCCACCGGCGGCGAGCCTTCCGACCATCTTCCGGAGCCCACCATGATGTCCCACCGGACCCTTCTCGCCAGCATCGCGGCGGTCGCGGCCGCTACGCTGCTGGCCCCCTCGGCCGCGGTCGCGGCAGTGCCGACCAGCGCGCGGATGGTCGCGCTCGGCGACTCCATCACCAGGGCCGCCGTCGCCGACGGGACGCGCGACGCCCAACCGCAGAACTCCTGGTCCACCGGCACGAGCACGGCCGTCCAGTCGCACCTGCGGCGGCTGGAGGCGTACGGGGTCGACATGACCGGCGGCAACTACGCCAGGGGCGGCGACCGCTCCACCCACCTGGCCACCCAGGCGACCAACGCCCTCGCCGCCGCCGACGCCGACTACGTGACCATCCTGGTCGGAGGCAACGACATCTGCTACGCCTCCACCCCGTCGGGCACCACCTCGCCCGACACCTTCGAGGCGAACGTGCGTCGCTCGCTCGACATCATCAGGGCCAAGAATCCGGACACCCGGGTCATGTTGGCCTCGGTGCCGAGCATGATGTCGCTCTACCGGATCGGACGGGACAACGTCCTGATCCGGGCGCGCTGGTCGCTGATCGGCATCTGCCCGGTGATGCTGGCCAACCCGACCGACACCTCGTCCGCCGCGAACGAGCGGCGCGCCGCGGTCGAGGCCCGGGTCGACGGGTACAACCAGCGGCTGGCCAAGCTCGCGGCGGAGCGCGGCAACGTGTTCTACGACAACGGCGCGGTGCACGACACTCCGTTCACCTCGTCCGACCTGTCGATTCTCGACGGCTTCCACCCGTCGCTCAGCGGGCAGAACAAGATCGCCCAGGTCACCTGGAACGAGGCGGTCCGGCAAGGCGTCTTCGACGTCGACTGAGCCGCGCGGCCCGGTGGATGCCGGGCCGGCGGCAAGCGGATCCACCGGCCTTCTGCGGCGCTCGACCTCCGCAGGGGGCCGGTGAATCCGCGACGCCCGGCACCCCCGACAGGGGCCACGGGCACGGATCACGACCCGACAGCAATTAACTCATTTGTGCCATTTCAGCACCGGAAACAAGATTTGCCTGCATGAATGCTCTCGCGTTGTCGAACAGCCGAAGTTCCCCACCATTGCGATCATCAATAAATCAGACCTAGGATTCTGGTCGGTCCTGCTCAAGGACGACACGCAGCCGTCGACGACGATGTTGATTGCGTTCCCCATGCACCTGAACGTGCCCGGAGTTTCCAGGAGAAACGCATGACGGAAGAAATGTCGACGAGTCGGCGAAAAGGGCTTGCCGTCCTGGGCGTGGCCCTGGGCATGACGCTGCTCGGGGCGGCGGTGCCGCCCTCGGCGTACGCTGCGGGGAAAACGGCACCGGAGGGCCGGGGCGTCGCCGCTCCCGCCGGTACGGCGTACAGCGTCACGATCGTCAACAAGTCCGAGATCGACGACGAGAACGCGATCGTGTTCCAGCAGCAGCCGAACCAGCCGTCAGATGTCCACTCCCTGGCCTGGCTGTCGAAGATGTGCCACGCGGGCACCGAGGTCACGTTCTCGTGGACCATCGACTACAACTTCGTCTGGGGCCAGACCGGCACGCTGAAACCCGGCGTGAACTACGACGCAGGGCAGGTCATTCCCGCCGACCTCGACAACGGAAACACCGTCTCCCTGTCCTACGTCGACGGCGGATTCGAATTCGGCAAGCCGACCTCCGGGGCCGGCAGCGGATCACTCGACATCAGCCAGGACGACTCGGTCCCCGGTTCGGGCTCGCCCGACCAGGGCAGTGTGGGCATCGGCATGTCGGGGGCGGGAACGTTCGTGGTCCCCACCCAGTCGGACACCGGCGCCGGATTCGGTGTCACCCCGACCTACTACCTGGCGTTCGGCAGCTACAAGCCCGGCACTGTCGTCAGCGAGAGCATCCTGACCAGTCCCACCGCGCTGGTCTTCCCGGACGGCGAAACCGACGCCACGGCCGTCTTCGACGGCAAGAGCTGGACGATCACCTTCGGCTGACCACCTGACCGGACCCGGCCCTGTCGCAGGGTCGGCGGCACCGGCGCTTCGCTGCTGACGGAACTCCCGGCGGGCCGGGGACCGAGGTCCCCCGTCCACCGGGAGTTCCTCGCGTGTGCGCCGCCCGCGTCCGACGCCACCCGCCGCGCCGACCAACCGGGCACCGGTGAGCGTCGAAAGTTTCGGGATATGCTGCGGCCGGACCGGACGGTGAGGAGATGCCGTGGAGCAGCAACGGGCGACGCTGGCCGAGATCGCGCAGGCCGCCGGCGTGTCGATCCCCACCGTCTCCAAGGTCCTCAACGGCCGTCCGGACGTCGCGGCGGCCACCCGGCAGAAGGTGCAGACCCTGCTGGACGATCGCGGGTACACCGTCCGCCGCACCAACCGACCGGCGCGCCGGGCCGGCCTGATCGACCTGGTCCTCCGCGACCTGGGCAACCCGTGGGCGATGCAGATCATCGACGGGGTGGAGGAGCTGGCCTACCGGGCCGGCTTCGGGGTGGTGGTCTCGGCGGTGCACGGGCGCCACCGCAACCGCCCCGACCGCCGGTGGACCGAGCAGCTCGCCGCCCGTCGCTGCGACGGGGTGCTGCTGGTCCTCTCCGACATCTCCGCCAGTCAACGCGGTCAGCTCGACGAGCTGGGCATTCCGGTGGTCATCATCGACCCCGCCGGGCACCCGCCGGCCGACATCCCCAGCGTCGGCGCGACCAACTGGGCGGGCGGGCTCACCGCCACCGAGCACCTCGTCGACCTGGGTCACGAGCGCGTCGCGGTGATCGGTGGTCCGCCGACCGTGCCGTGCAGCCGCGCCCGGGTCGACGGCTACCGGGCGGCCATGAGCGCGGGCGGGCACCGGGTGCCCGCCGGCTACGTCCGCACCGGCGACTTCACCGCGCCCT
The DNA here is from genome assembly GCF_040639195.1 of Micromonospora sp. NPDC023956. Taxonomy (NCBI): domain Bacteria; kingdom Bacillati; phylum Actinomycetota; class Actinomycetes; order Micromonosporales; family Micromonosporaceae; genus Micromonospora; species Micromonospora sp. NPDC023956. The sequence continues at coordinate 321,792 of NZ_JBEZZN010000006.1, read as the reverse complement.
CCGGCTACCGGGAGACCAACGCCCTGCTCGACCTGGCCCAACCGCCCACCGCCATCTTCGCCTGCGCGGACGAGATGGCCATGGGGGCGTACGAGGCCCTCTACGAGCGGGGGCTGCGGGTGCCGGACGACATGAGCATCGTCGGCTTCGACGACCTCGACACCGCCCGGTGGGCCGTGCCGCCGCTGACCACCGTCCGCCAGCCGCTGACCGAGATGGCGGCGATGGCCACCCGGATGCTGCTCGGCCTGGTGGACGGCGAGGAACTGGGCAGCCACCGCCTCGAACTGGCCACGCCGCTGGTGGTCCGGCACAGCACCCGACGGCTGGCCTGATCCCGGGACGTCGACACATGCACATGTTGCATGGACGTTACGGGCCCCCGTACGCTGCCGTGGGAGCGCTCCCGCTACCGGGGACCGGTGCCGGTCCGGCCACGGTCGCGCCGATGAGCGCCGTCCGGGTCGGCGGGACGGGTGTGGGCAACCCGCGACGCCCCGCAGCACGGTGCCGCGCGCCGGAAACCGGGAACGGCGACTCCCGCGGGACCGCCCCCACCCCCACCTCGAACAGAATGAGACGGTTCCGATGACAGACATCCCACGTCCGTTCCGGCGACAGCTGGCCGTGGCCGGCGCGATCGGCGCGCTGGCCATGGGCGCGACCGCGGTCCTGCCGACCGAGGACGCCGCAGCCGCCGCCGGCTGCGAGGTCACCTACACGACCAGCAGCTGGGCCGGCGGGTTCACCGCCTCCATCGCCATCAAGAACCTCGGCGACGCGATCAGCGGCTGGACCCTCGGCTTCAGCTTCCCCGACGCCGGCCAACGGGTCGGTCAGGGCTGGTCGGCGACGTACAGCCAGACCGGTCCCGCGGTGACCGCACGGAACCTGAGCTACAACGGTGCGCTGGCCAGCGGGGCCAGCACGAGCATCGGCTTCAACGGCACCTGGACCGGCAGCAACCCGGCACCGACGTCGTTCACCCTGAACGGCACGGTCTGCAACGGCTCCACCCCGCCCACGACCCCGCCACCGACCACTCCCCCACCGACGACCCCGCCACCGACCACTCCCCCGCCGACCACGCCCCCGCCGGGCGGGCAGACGCCGGTGGCCGTCAACGGTCAGCTGCGGGTCTGCGGCGCCAACCTCTGCAACCAGTACGGCAAGCCGATCCAGCTACGCGGGATGAGCTCGCACGGCATCCAGTGGTTCCCGCACTGCTACAACGACGCGTCCCTGGACGCGCTCGCCAAGGACTGGCTCGCCGACCTGTTCCGGATCTCGATGTACGTGCAGGAGGACGGCTACGAGACCGACCCGGCCGGATTCACCAACCGGGTCAACAACCTGGTCGAGGAGGCCACCGAGCGCGGCATGTACGCGCTGGTCGACTTCCACACCCTCACTCCGGGCGACCCGATGTTCAACCTGGAGCGGGCCAAGACCTTCTTCGCCGCCGTCTCCGCCCGGCACGCGAACAAGAACAACGTGATCTACGAGATCACCAACGAGCCGAACGGCGTGAGCTGGTCGACCATCAAGAACTACGCCGAGCAGGTCATCCCGGTCATCCGGGCCAACGACCCGGACGCCGTGGTGGTCGTCGGCACCCGGGCCTGGTCGTCGCTGGGCGTCTCGGAGGGCGGCAACTCCACCGAGATCATCAACAACCCGGTGAACGCGAGCAACGTGATGTACGCGTTCCACTTCTACGCCGCCTCGCACCGGGACAACTACCGGGCCGAACTGGAGCGGGCCGCCGCCCGGCTGCCGATGTTCGTCACCGAGTTCGGCACGGTCGACTACACCGGTGACGGCGGGGTCGACCTGGCCAGCAGCGCCACCTGGCTGGACCTGCTGGACCGGCTGAAGATCAGTTACGCGAACTGGACCTACTCCGACAAGGCCGAGGGCAGCGCCGCGTTCCGGCCGGGCACCTGCTACGGCGGCACGTACGCCGGCACGGCGGTGCTGACCGAGTCCGGCACCTTCATGCGCAACCGCATCCGCACCCCGGACAACTTCCCGACCAGCTGATCCCGTCAACCCCGACAGGACGCCGTGGCGGCGTCCCGACCCCGGAGGTCGGGACGCCGCCACGGCCCGGTCAGGCCGTGTCGCGCAGCCGGGCGTCGAGCGCCTCGAGGTCGGGCAGGAACCAGACATGGTCGGCCCGGTTCGACTCGTGGACCAGGGCGCGCAGCGCGGAACTGGCGGCGAGGTGCCGGGAGATGTCGCCGAGCACCACCAGCCGCAGCCGGTAGTTGACGAACTTCTGCATGACCTCGCCGGCGAAGCCGCTGCCCAGGGAGAAGAAGCCGGCGTCGAGCCGGCTGGCCGGCACGGCCACCGCCCGGGCGCCGAGGAAGACCGCGCCGACCAGGTCCGACGCGTCCTGCGGGGTGGCCACCGGCGGTCCGTCCGGATCGCAGACCAGCACCTGCACGCCGGCCCGCTCCTGCATGACGTCAGGCATCGTCGACCTCCCGGACGAGCAGGCCACTGCCCCCGTCGAGCACCGCCTCGACCAGGTGCAGCACCTCGGCGGTCGCCGCGGCGCCCCCGAGTACCACGATCTTCATGCGGCTCCGTTCCTCGTCGTGGACGGTCTGGATGCGCAGGGGCCGGGCCGGGTCCCGCACGGTCTTCGCCCCGGCCAGGAGGAGGGTGCCGAGCCGGTCGGCAGCGGTCCGGTCCACTCCGTCGACCTGGACGATGCTCGACACCTCGACCGCGACGGCCCCGGCCGACGACACGGGTCGTCCGGTCAGCGCGGCGAGGTCGGCCCGGGTGATCCGGTACTGCTTGCCGATCCGTACCGCGCGCAGCCGACCGCTGCGGATGTAGCCGCGCACGGTGCGCACGTGCAGGCCGAGCCGCTCCGCCACCTGCTCCACCGAGTACATTTCTTCGCTCATCGCTCCGCAAACTACCCTACTCGCAAACACATAGGGAAGTTTGTTGCAGGGTCGGTCGCCGGGCGGCCCGGCCACCGGCTCGGTACCGTGGACCGCGTGCGCATCCCGCCCGACCGGACGCCGGCCGTGACCCTCCGCAGGGCAGCGACCGGTCGGCCCGGTTGCTCCCGTGCCGCCCCCACCCGGTGCCGCGCCGGCCGCCCCGGCCCGGCCCGACCCGGCCGGAGCCGCTGATGCGGGTCGCGCTCTTCGTCACCTGTCTGGCCGACGTGCTCTTCCCGGAGGTCGGGCGGGCCACGGTGCGCCTGCTGGAACGGCTGGGTCACGAGGTGGTCTTCCCCGCCGACCAGACCTGCTGCGGGCAGATGCACGTCAACACCGGCTACCACCGGCAGGCGGTCCCGCTGGTCCGTCGGCACGTCGACGTGTTCTCCCGCTACGACGCGGTGGTCGCGCCCGCCGGCTCCTGCGTCGGCTCTGTCCGGCACCAGCACGCGGACGTCGCCCGCGCCGCCGGGGACCGGGCACTGGCCAGCCGCGCCGACGCGCTGGCCGCCCGCACCTACGAGTTGTCCGAGTTCCTGGTCGACGTGCTGGGGGTGACCGACGTGGGCGCGCACTTCCCGCACCGGGTCACCTACCACCCGACCTGCCACTCGCTGCGGCTGCTCGGGGTCGGTGACCGGCCGCTGCGCCTGCTGCGCGCGGTGCGCGGCCTCGACCTGGTCGCGTTGCCGGCCGCCGAGCAGTGCTGCGGCTTCGGCGGCACCTTCGCGGTCACGAACGCCGACACCTCCGCCGCCATGCTCGCCGACAAGCTGGACGCCGTCCGGTCGACCGGGGCGGACGTGCTGACCGCCGGGGACGCGTCCTGTCTGATGCACCTCGGTGGCGGACTGGGACGGTTGCGCGCCGGCACCCGGACCCTCCACCTGGCGCAGATCCTGGCCCACACGGAACACGACCCGGTCCCGACGGGCATGGCGGAGCACCGGTGAACCGGGAGGACGCGCGGTGAACACCTTCCTGGGCATGCCCGGCGTCCGGCCGGCCGACCCGGTGTACGCCCCGCCGGGAGTGGGTGGGCTGCGGGGCAGCGAGCCGTTTCCGGCAGCGGCCCGCCGGGCACTGGCCGACGGGCAGTTGCGGCGGAACCTCCGGCACGCCACCGGCGCCATCCGGGGCAGGCGCGCGGCCGTGGTCGGGGAACTGCCCGACTGGGAGGAGTTGCGCCGGGCCGGCGAGGCGGTCAAGGCGGCCACCATGGCCCGGTTGGACGAGCACCTGCTCCGGCTGGAGCACGAGGTCACCGCGCGGGGCGGCCGGGTGCACTGGGCCCGCGACGCGGTGGAGGCCAACGCCATCGTCACCGATCTGGTCCGGGCCACCGGAGCGACCGAGATCGTCAAGGTCAAGTCGATGGCCACCCAGGAGATCGGGCTCAACGAGGCACTGGAGGACGCCGGTATCCGGCCGGTGGAGACGGACCTCGCCGAGCTGATCGTCCAGCTGGGCCAGGACCGTCCGTCGCACATCCTGGTGCCGGCGATCCACCGCAACCGCACCGAGATCCGGGACATCTTCCGCCGGGAGATGCCCGACGTGGACCCCGACCTCACCGACGACCCGCACCAGCTCGCCATGGCCGCCCGCGCCCACCTGCGGCGGACCTTCCTCGACGCCCGGGTCGCCGTGTCGGGGGCCAACTTCGCCGTGGCCGAGAGCGGCACCCTGGCCGTCGTCGAGTCCGAGGGCAACGGCCGGATGTGCCTGACCCTGCCCGAGGTGCTGATCACCGTGATGGGCATCGAGAAGGTCGTCCCCTCCTGGTCCGACCTGGACGTCTTCCTGCAACTGCTGCCCCGCTCCTCCACCGGGGAGCGGATGAACCCGTACACGTCGCTGTGGACCGGGGTGACGCCCGGGGACGGGCCCCGGGAGTTCCACCTGGTGCTGCTGGACAACGGCCGCACCGCCGTGCTCGCCGACGAACGCGGGCGCAGCGCGCTGCACTGCATCCGGTGCAGTGCCTGCCTCAACGTCTGCCCGGTCTACGAACGCACCGGCGGCCACGCGTACGGTTCGGTCTATCCGGGGCCGATCGGGGCGATCCTCAGCCCACAGCTCACCGGTGTGGCGGACAACGCGTCCCTGCCGTACGCGTCGAGTCTCTGCGGTGCCTGCTACGACGTCTGTCCGGTACGCATCGACATCCCGTCCGTCCTGGTGCACCTGCGCGGAAGACAGGTCGCCGAACGCGCCCGGCGGCGGTTTCCCTCGCCGGAGGCGGTGGCGATGGCCCTGGCCGCCTGGGTGATGGCGTCCCCCCGCCGGTTCCGGATCGCCGGGTCGCTGCTGCGGCTGGGCCGGCTGCTGGGCGGCCGGCACGGGCGGATCACCCGGCTGCCGCCCCCGCTGTCCACCTGGACCGCCAGCCGGGACGTCCCGCTGCCGCCCCGGCGGACCTTCCAGAGCTGGTGGCGGTCCACCGGCCGCCCCGGCACCCGTGGGGCCGGGGGCGTCCGGGGGAAACGGCGGTGAGCGCGCGGGAGGTGGTGCTGGCACGCATCCGGGCCGCCCTGGGTACCGACCCGGTGGTGCCGGTGGTGCCCCGGGCGTACCGCACCCGTGGCGAGCACCCGCCGGGCCACCCCGCCCTGCTCGACCTGCTCACCGACCGGCTGGTGGACTACCGGGCCACGGTCACCCGCACCGCGCCCGGGGAGCTGGCGGCCACGCTCGCCGCCGAGCTGGCCCGGATCGTGCCGCCGGGTGGCCGGGTGGTGGTGCCGCCCGACCTGCCGGCGCACTGGGGGCTGACCGACGCCACCCGGGACGACGGCAGCGCCGACGCGACCGCCCTGGACGGTTTCGCCGCCGTGGTGACCGGGTGCGCGGCGGTGGCCGCCGAGACCGGGACGATCGCCCTGGACGGTGGGCCGGGCCAGGGCCGCCGGGCGCTCACCCTGGTCCCGGACCGGCACCTCTGCGTGGTCCACGCCGGGCAGGTGGTGCAGAGCGTGCCGGAGCTGCTGGCCCGGCTCGCCCGGCAGCGGCCGGTCACGCTGGTCAGTGGCCCCTCGGCGACCAGTGACATCGAGCTGCACCGGGTGGAGGGGGTGCACGGTCCGCGCACCCTCGCGGTGGTGCTGGTCCGGCCGGCCTGACCACCGGCCGGCCGGAGCCAGGGCGCGTCAGTACCGGGTCCACCTCTGGTTGGGCGTGCCCGCGCAGTCCCAGAGCTGGAGCTTGCCGCCGTTGGCGGTCACGTTGTCCCGGACGTCCACGCACCGGTTGGCGCTGAGGTTGACCAGGTCACCGGCGGCGTTCAGGGTGAACCTCTGCGCCGGGTTGCCGTTGCAGGTGACCAGGTTGACCTCGGTGCCGTTGGCGGTGCCGGCCCAGGCCGGGTCCATGCACTTGCCCATCGCCCGGACCGTGCCGTCGGCGGCGAACGTCCACGCCTGCGCGGCCGTGGTGTTGCAGTCCCAGATCTGGAGCTTGGCACCGTCGACCGGGTTGGCGCTGGGGATGTCGACGCAACGTCCGCTCTGCACGCCACGGATCCGGGTGCTGCCCGGGGGCGGGTTGTTGCCGGAGGTGTAGCCGTTGACCCGGACGTAGTCGACCAGCATCTGCTGCGGGAACTGGGTGCTGGCGTCGGGGTAGCCGGGCCAGTTCCCGCCGACCGCCACGTTCAGGATCATGAAGAAAGGGTGGTCGAAGACCCAGCGGTTACCGTTGAGCCGGCTCGGGTCGACCCGGTGGAACTCGACCCCGTCGAGGTACCAGATGATCGAGTTCGGCTCCCAGTCCACCCGGTAGGTGTGGAAGGCGTCGGCCAGCGGGGCGCCGATGGTCCGACCGCCGGTGATGCCGCCGCCACCGGAGTACCCCGGCCCGTGGATGGTGCCGTACACCGTGTTCGGCTCCCGACCGATGTTCTCCATGATGTCGATCTCGCCCGAGTTCGGCCAGCCCACGCTGCCGAAGTCGTTGCCGAGCATCCAGAACGCCGGCCAGATGCCCTGACCCCGGGGGATCTTGATGCGGGCCTCGAAGCGACCGTACGCCTGGGTGAAGGTCGCGGCGGTCAGCAGCCGGGCCGAGGTGTACTCGCACCGGCCGTAGTGGCACTGGTAGTTGTTCGGGTTCTCCCGCCGGGCGGTGATGACCAGGTTGCCCTGGCCGTCGTGCACCGCGTTGCTGGTGCTGTTGGTGTAGTACTGCAACTCGTTGTTGCCCCACCCGTGGCCACCGATGTCGAACCGCCACTTGCTCTGGTCGACGGGGGTGCCGGCCGAGGCGTTGAACTCGTCCTGCCAGGTGATGCCGCCGATCGCGGCCTGCGCGGGCCCGTCACCGGCGGGCAGGACGGGGGCCGCGGTGAAGCCCAGCACCGCGGCGAGGACGAGCGCGAGCGGGCGGACCCGCGGGGGAAGTCGGAATCGGGGCACGGGGATCTCCTTCGCGTGGTGGAACGGTCCGGGCGCGGCGTGCCGGTGGCTGCCGGGCACGGCGTGGTGTCCGGCCGGGCGACGCCGGTACGGCTGCGGTGGCCACCGGCGACGCCGCTTCCCACCGGCGGCGAGAGAGCGCTCTCTAGCGAAGCATGTCGATGGTTCACGTTTTTGTCAACACTGTTGCCAATTAGTGCGGCAGCCGGGGAAAGCGCAGGCCAGTCCGAGTACGCCGGCCGATCACCGGTTGCCGGAGCCGACGGTCAGGGGTGGACCGACGGCAGGTCGCCGCACCGCACCGAGGGAGCCCGCGCCAGCAGGGCGGACACGTCGTCCCCCGAGGTCATCACCGTCCGGTCGGGGCGGACGAGGACCGCGCCGACCCCGGCCCGCCGCAGCCACCGGCCGAGGTCCGAGGCCGGCTCCACCGGCACCGGCACCACGCCGTGCCGCCGGGCCGCCCCGGCCACCTCCGCCGGCAGCGCCCGGACGGTGACCACCGCGAAGCAGGGACCGACCACGTCGTCGAACCGCCGGCCGTCACCGAGAAGCGCGTTCGGGCAGAGCCGGCCGTGCGGGCTGCGCGGCGACGCCCGCCGCTGCCGCAGGACCGACCGCGGCAGCGGCGGGGTCGCACTGTCGAGGACCTTCGCCCGGAAGCCGGGCAGGTACGCCAGACGCGGGGCGACGACCCGCCGCAGCAGGTTGCCGATCTCGCCTCCCTCGGTCATCGCGCGGCCGATCACCGTGGCCAACCGGATCAGCGACGTGACGTGCGGTTTCCGCTCCGCCTCGTAGCTGTCCAGCACGCTCTCCGGCAGGCTGCCGGCGAGGACGGCGGCGAGTTTCCAGGTCAGGTTGGCCGCGTCGCGCAGGCCGGCGCCCATGCCCTGCCCGATGAAGGGCGGGGTGAGGTGGGCGGCATCGCCGAGGAGGAGGACGGGCCCGTCCCGCCACCGGTCGGCGACCTGGGCCCGGAAGGTGTACTCGGCACAGCGGGTCACGGTCAACGCGGTGAAGGGCACGTCCCCGGTCCAGGGCCGGACGAGCCGGTGCAGGGCCTCCGGCGCGGAGAGGCCGCTCGCCGTCTCGCCGGGCAGCAGGCGGAACTCCCACCGGTACCGCCGCCGCCCCACCCGCATGTAGGTGGCGGCACGGTGCGGGTCGCAGACCTGGTGCACGCCCTCCCACGCGGCGATGTCGGCGTCGGTGTCGACGTCGACCACCAGCCAGCGTTGGGCGAAGCCGAGGTCGCGCATGGTGGCGCCGATCAGCGGCCGGACGGTGCTGTTGGCACCGTCGCAGCCGAGCACGAACCGCGCGGAGAGCGTCTCCCGCCGTCCCGCCGCGCGGTCGACGAGGTGCACGCGGACCGGTCCGTCGCCGTCGCGGTCGACGCCGGTGACCTCCACCTCCCCGCGCAGGGTGACCAGCGGCTCCCCGGCCAGCCGGCGGCGCAGCAGGCGTTCCAGCTCCGGCTGGTCGAACATGTTCGCCTGGGGATAGCCGTGGACCCCGGCGCCGGTGCCCCGGTTGAACTCGGCGAGAACCCGGTGGTCGGGGGCGAGCAACCGCAGTCCCTCGGCCGGCCGGGAGATGGTGGCGAACTGCTCGTGCACCCCGATCCGGTGCAGGATCCGGTAGACCTCGTCGTCGAGGTGCACGGCCCGGGGCCGGGGGTAGACGTCCGCCCACCGGTCCAGGAGCACGGACCGGACGCCGTGCCCGGCGAGCAGGAGCGCGGCGGTCACGCCGGTGGGGCCGGCACCGACGATCACCACGGGTACCGGTTCGCTCATCGCCGCGCGCCGTCCACACCGGACTCGTGCGACCGGGCGGGACACGGGCGGTGGCGGGGGTCGGCCATCGGCTCTCTCCTCGGCTGACGGAATCGGCTCCGGCTGACCACCGTAGAGGTCCCGGTCCCTCGCCGGGGGACGCCCCGCGCGGCCGGTGTCCATCTCCGCCCCGGGCGGCCCGTGCCGCAGGGCGCTGTCGGCGGCGACAGCGCCCTGCGGGGATACGGTCAGAGCCGGGCGCCCACGTCCGCGCCGTTGGCCGGGTGCAGGAAGGTCGACGACGGGATGGACCCGTCCGCCGCCCGGGGTCCGGTGATGGTCGCGGGGTCGGTGCTCACGAAGCTCCAGGTGCCGCCGATGTTCCACGAGTTGTTCGATCCGGTGGAGTTGCCCAGCGAGACGTTCGTGGTGTTACCGACGGACAGGTTCCGGTTCAGCGTGGAGGTCGAGCGGGAGACGTCGAACCCGGCCTTGCCGTTGTCCCAGGCGGTGTTCCGCTCGAACACCAGGGAGCCCGGGTTGCCGTTGTCGATGAATCCGCCGGCCGAGTTGCCCCAGGCCATGCTGTTGCGGGTGACGTGGGCGACGGCCGGACGGGGGTCGGTGCCGCCGCCGTTCTTGAAGCCGTTGCCGTCACCGGTGTAGTCGGGCAGGTTCCAGTAGTTGTAACCGTTGTCGTAGGCGACGCTGTCCTCGATCAGGATGGGCGACAGGAACAACCAGGCGTCGAAGCCGTCGTCGGCGTTGCGCCAGAGGCGGGCACCCCGCACGACGTTGCCGCTGCCGGAGCCCTCCTTGATCGCCAGCCCGTCCGCGCTCTCGCCGTTCTTGCGCGGGTCGCGGTTGCCGTGACTGTCCAGGTCGACGATCTGGTTGCCGGACGAGGAGCCCTGGATGTGCAGGCCGGACTCGTAGTTGTCCCGGGTGGTCAGCCGCTCGTACCGGCCGTGGTTGGTGTCCACGCCGAAGATGCCGTACGGACCGTTGACGATCTCCAGACCGACGAACCGCCACCAGTCGCCCTCGACGTGCAGCGCGCCCCGGTCGGCCCGGGGGATGCTGGAGCCGATTGCCCCCGGGGTGTACGGCATGTTCTCCCCGTCGATCACCACGCGCTCGCCCTGGTAGGTGGTGAGGGTGATCGGCTGCGCCGAGCTGCCGTCCTTCAGGATCTTGATGGTGCTGGTCGGGGCGTAGGTGCCGCCCCGGACGGCGATGGTGCCGCCGGGCTGCACCAGGTCGTGGGCGCGCTGGATGGTCCGCAACGGCTGCGCCAGGGTGCCCGGGTTCGCGTCGTCGCCGTTGGTGGCCACGATCAGCGTGCCGGTGGGCGGCGGGGCGGTGGTGGGCGGCGGGGTGGTCGGCGGGGCGCTGGTGGGCGGCGGCGTGGTCGGTGGGGCGGTGGTCGCGGGCGGGGTGGTCGGCGGGGCCGTACCGCCGGTGGTGACCACCACGTCGTCGAAGGACGCCGACGCGTACGCCGTCTGTAGGCCGATCCGGCCGGCGCTGGAGAGGGAACTGGTGCCCTGGCCGATCACCGTCCCGTCGACGCTGCCCCGGACGGTGGTGCCGTCGACCTCGACGGCGAGGGTGTACCAGGTCCCCGGGGTGACGGTGCGGGAGACGGTGGCGAGCACGGTCACCGCCTGGCCGTTGACCGCCTGCAACTGCGCCCGGTGGCCGGGCAGCAGGGCGAGCCGGTAGTACACCGTCGACCCGCTCGCGCGGGCCAGCAGGCTGACGTGGCCGTTCGCCGCCAGGCTGAGCGGCTTCACCCGGGCCTGCACGGTGTAGCCGGTCCAGCTGGTGCCGCCGGCGAAGAGGCGGGCGTTCTCGCTGGTGGCATTGGACTGCCGGGCGGCCGGGGAGCCGTCGGCGACGACGGCCCAACTGCCGCCGGACTTGGACCAGCCGTTGGTGTCGCCGTCGGCGAAGTCGTCGCTGAACACGGTGGCGGCGGAGGCGGTCGCGGCGAGCCCGACCACGGACGCGGCGGCGGGGACGAGCACCGCCGACAGGAGGAGGGCCAGCCGACGCTGGCGGGACGGACGCATGTGGACGTACCTCCGGGACGGGGACGGCGACGGAAGTGAAAGCGCTTTCCTCGCCGACGGTACGAACCGCATCCACTCACGTCAACCTCTTCCCGGTCCCGCTCCCCCGTCGTCCCGACGGCCGGCCCCACCCGGGGGCCGGCCGTCGGACGGTCGGTCGACGCGTCAGCGCCAGGCGTCGGTGCGGGTCAGGGCGCCGCCGGACGGGGTGGTGAAGCTGCGGTTGCCGCCGCCCTCCCAGGTCACCGTGCCGTCGGCGTTCTTCTTCAGGTACTTGTACTCCACCACGGTGTTCGGCGGGAGGCTCACCGTGGCCGCCCACACCGGGTAGCCGGCCGACGAGAGCGGCACCGCGTTGGCCGGGTTCCACGAACCCAGGGCCGCGACGTTGCCCACCACCTGGACGTTCTGCCCCCAGGACGTGATCGCGGTGGCCTGGAACGAGGTGGCGACCGCCGAGGTGGCGGTGTCCCCCCGGAACGTCTCGGTGACCGTGACGCCGCCGCCCGCCGGGGTGGACAGGCTCCGGTTGGCACCGGACTCCCAGGTCACCGCGCCGGCGGCGGTCCGCTTGACGAACTTGTACTCCACCGTGCTCGACGTCGGCAGCGGCACCACGCCCCGGAAGACGCCGCCGCCCTGGGCGGTCAGCTGGACCGCCGAGGCCGGCGCCCAGGAGCCGAGCGCGGGGACGCTGCCCACCAGATAGACGCCCTGGCCGCTGGTGGTCGAGGCGGTGACGGTGAAGGTGGCCTCGACGGTGTCGCCGACCGGCCCGGGGACGTAGGTGTCCGTCCGGGTCACGGTGCCGCCGGCCGGGGTGGTGAAGGTGCGGTCGGCCGCCTCCCGGCCCACCACCGTGGACCCGTTCCGGACCAGGTAGCGGTAGGAGATCGCGGTGCTGGCCGGCAGCGCGACGGTGGTCGTCCAGGTGTTGCCACTGCCGGTCAGGGGGACGGCGTCGGCGGGGTTGCCGCCACCCAGCGCGGCGGTGTCGCCGACCAGGTGCAGGGTCTGACCGGCCGCGAGGGCGGCGGTGGCGGTGAACGTGGTGCCGACGGTGACCCCCGGGGTGGGCCGGGCGTCGACGTGGATGGCGACCGCGCCGTTGGCCGGGATGGTCACGGTGGCCCGTCCACCGGAGACGGTGACCCGGGTGCCGGTGCAGCCGGCACCACCGGCCCCACCGGAGATGACGTCGCAGTACTCGCCGTCGGCCAGGCCGGTGACGAACTGCGCGCTGGTGGCGGTGCCGGAGTCGTTGATGCCGATCCAGGCGCGGTCGCCCCGGTGGAAGCCGATGACGTTGTTGTTGACGGCGGTGAAGTCGGCGATGGTCTTCACCGACCGCGCCGCGTTGGCCCAGCCGACCATGCCCTTGATCCCGGTGCTCTGGCTCAGGCAGTTCCAGGCGCCGCCGCAGACGGTGTCGGTGACGTACCCGTTGCCGTCGTGCGGCGGGGACTGGTTGCGGTTGGTCCAGGAGAAGCTGTCGTAGACCGACGGCTTACCGTGCGGGTAGGCCAGCGCGAAGTAGTTGGCCAGCACGTAGTCGGTGCCGTTCTGGTAGGACAGGACCACCCCGTCCCGCTCCAGGTCGTGGTTGGTGACCATGGCGAAGACGTTGGCGCTCGGCGCGTCCAGGTTCCAGCTGGGGATGTTCGCCAGCGTGGCCACCGAGCCCTGGAAGGCGGCCCGGATCCCCTTGGCGTACGCGAAGTCGAGGACGTCGCCGTTGCCGATGAACGCCCGCGCCTTGAGCGCGTCGTTGCTGGCCCCGTCGAAGATCTCCTGCGCCACGTAGGGACGCCGGTTCTCCGCGACCGTGTTGTCGAGCTTGCCGAGGATGGCCGCGAAGTCCTCCTTCTTGACGTGCTTGACCGCGTCCACCCGGAAGCCGTCGACGCCGAGGCCGATCAGGTCGTTGAGATAGGCCGCGATCTTGTTGCGGACGGTCTCCTTCTCGGTGTACAGGTCGGAGAGGGAGAGCAACTCGCAGCTGGTGACCTGGGCCTCGTTGTTCCAGTCGGTGATCGTCCCGCTGGTCGGGCAGTTGTCGCCCGGCCGGTGGAAGTCGCCGGTGCCGTAGGGCACGGCGGGGTAGTCGTAGCCGGAGAACTGGGTGCCGGCGTAGCCGACGCTTCCCGCCGGGTTGTTCGTGCCGGCCATGTGGTTGACCACGGCGTCCACGTACACCCGCACCCCGGCGGCGTGGCAGGCGGTGACCATCGCCGCGAACTGCTGCCGGTTGCCGAACCGGCTCTCCAGCTCGTACGAGACCGGCTGGTACACCTCGTACCACGGGTGCACGCCGTCGGGGCTGTTCGGCAGGCTGACCGACTCCTGCGGCGGGGCGACCTGGACCGCGCCGTACCCGGCCGGGCCGAGGTGGTCGGTGCAGGCCGTGGCGACCGACGGCCAGTTCCACTCCCAGAGGTTCGCGGTCACCTCGCTGTCGTTGAGGGTGACAGCGGCCCGCGCGGGGGTCGCGGGCGCGGTCGCCAGGAGTGCCGGGGTGGCGGCGGACGCGACGAGCGCGGCGGCGAGCAGGACGCGACCGGCGTGGTCGCGCAGGGGTGATCTCAGACGTTCCATGGCACGAGGACCTTCTTCCGGGGTCGAAGAGGCGCTGGCGGGAGGGGACGGCCGTCCGTGTAGCAGAACGATGCGGCATCGATGAAAGCTTTGCAAGACCTTGCGGGACCTTTCGCAACCTGCCGGCAACCTGGCCGCCATAGTGGACCGGCCGGTCCGCACCGGGCCGGCCAGAGGAGATCCGCATCCTCACCCCACGGGCCCATCGCCCGGCGGACCGGAGAACGTTGACGCCTTCCGCTCCGGCGGCGTAGTTTTCTCGCAAGACGTTCCAGTTTCTTGCACCATCTTGCGGACCGGGGGGGCACCAGCGGGGCGCACCGCTGATCGCGTTGTCGGTCGGGGCTGTTAGCGTCGCGCCGCTGGCCCACCCGTCCGACCGGAGGTTGTCGTGATCCGCTCGCATGCGTCGTCGTTCGCCGGGTTGCCGGTCCGACCCTTCACCCCCGGGGAACCCCTACCCGAGGACCCGTCGGCGGTGGCCTGGCGGCTGGAGGTCGAGGACTTCGAGGCCGCCCCCGAGGAGTTCGCCGACCTGGTGGCGACGTTCCGGGCGACGGTGCCCGCAGCGGCCGTCCGGGCGGTGGTCGTCGGGGAGTGGGGCAGCGCGTACGAGCGGGCGCTCCCGGTCGAGCTGCTGGTGGAGGCGGCCGCCGAGTGGACCGGGCTGCGGGCGGTCTTCCTCGCCGACCTGGTCTCCGAAGAGTGCGAGATCTCCTGGCTGACCCTGACCGACATCACGGCGCTGCTGACCGCCTACCCGGCCCTGGAGACGCTCTGGGTGCGCGGCGGCAACGCGCTCCGGCTCAGCCCGGTGCGGCACGACCGGCTGCGGGAGCTGCGGTTCGAGTCCGGCGGGCTGCCCGGCGCGGTGGTCAGGGCGGTCGGCGAGTCCTCGCTGCCGGCGTTGGAACGGCTGGTCTTCTGGCTCGGCCGCACGGACTACGGCGCGGACACCGGCGTCGACGAACTCGCGCCGGTGCTGGCCGGCGCCGGGCTGCCGGCCCTGCGCCACCTCGGACTCTGCAACAGCGAGATCGCCGACGTGGTGGCCCGGGTGGTCGCCGACGCGCCGGTCGTCGCCCGGTTGGCGGTGCTCGACCTGTCCATGGGGGTGTTCACCGACAACGGCCTGGACGCGTTGCTGGCCGGGCAGCCGTTGACCCACCTGCGCCGGCTCGACCTGACACACCACTTCCTCTCCGACGAGGCGCAGCAGCGGGTGGTCGCCGCGCTCCCGGGCGTCGACGTCGACCTCTCGGACGCGCAGGAGGTCGAGGTCTACCACGGCCGGGAGTATCGGTTCACCGCGGTCGGGGAGTAACCGGCGATGGCGTTCGGTGGGCACGCGCGGACCTTCGCCGGCCGACCCGTGGTGGACGTACCGCCGGACGGACCGCTGCCGACCGTGGACACTCCGGTGTCCTGGCGGTTCGGCTACTGGGACTTCGACCAGTCCGCCGGGACCACCCTGTCCGAGCCGTTCCGGGAGGCGTTCGAGCGGTTCGTCGCGCAGGCCGGGCCGTCGGTGGAGGCGCTGGTGATCGGCGCCTGGGGGTACGCGGCGTTCAATCCCGCCCCGATCGCGCAGCTCTGCGCGGCGGCACCCCGGATGCCGGCACTGCGGGCGCTCTTCCTCGGCGACATGACCTCCGAGGAGTGCGAGGTCTCCTGGATGCGGGTGGGCGACGTCAGCCCGCTGCTCACGGCGTACCCGGAGCTGGAGGTGCTGCGGGTCCGGGGCGGTCAGGACCTCACCTTCTCCCCGGTTCGGCACGAACGGCTGCGTGAGCTGACCGTGGAGACCGGCGGGCTGTCCCCCGCGTTCACCCGGGCGGTGCTCGACTCGGAACTGCCCGCCCTCACCGACCTGGAACTCTGGTTGGGCACCCCCGACTACGGCGGTGACACCCAGGTCGCCGACCTGGCACCGCTGCTGGCCGGCGAGCGCTTCCCGGCGCTGCGCCGGCTGGGGCTACGCAACGCCGAGATCGCCGACGACCTGGCCGAGGCGTTGTCGACCGCGCGGGTGGTGCTCCGGCTGGACCGCCTCGACCTGTCGTTGGGCACGCTCGGCGAGCGGGGTGCCGCCGCGCTGCTGGCCGGTCAACCGCTGACCCACCTGACCGAACTCGACCTGCACCACCACTACCTGCCCGACGGTCTGGCCGACGCGCTGGTCACCGCTCTGCCCGGGGTACGGGTGGACGTGTCGGACCCGCAGGAGGACGACGAGTACGACGGGGAGAGCTACCGGTACACCGCCGTCGGGGAGTGACCCGTTCCGGTTCGGATCGCCCCGGCCTGGGTAGCACCAGGGCAACCGGACGCCGAGGAGGAACGAGATGAGCGACCCGAGGTACGCGGCACTGCCACTGGCCGGCTCCGGCCTGCTGAACGAGGACGACGGCAGCGGTCCCGAACCGACCGGTGCGATCGTCGGCGCGGACGACGCGGCGGCCGACGCCGCCCGCGCCGGCGCCGACGTCGACCTGACCGGGGCGAACCGGGACGGTGACGGTGTTCCGGTCGGCTCGGCCGATGCCGACGCCGACCGTGGACGGGCCGCCGGGCAGCGCGACTGACCAGCGGACGCGGACGACGGTCGCCCATCCCCGGCGGAAGGCGACCGTCGGGCCGTCAGCCTCCGACGGTCACCGGTCGACGCGGTGACCGCGCCGGCGCCGGCCCGGAGCCGGCGGCCCGGCTCAACGGGTGACCGGGGTGGGGCAGGAGTCCAGCCAGCGCCGGTACCAGCGGGCGAAGCCCAACGGCACGCCGTCGTCGTCGCGCAGCGGCCGGAACCCGCCCCCGTCCGCGCTGTCGTCGGCCCACATCTGTCCGCGCGCCGGTCCGCTGACCACCAGTGCCTCCCGCAGGGCACACCCGAGGTGGCACAGGTAGAGCAGGCCGACGGAGTGCGCGTCGTCGTAGACCACCGCCTCGTACAGCTCCTGGTAGGCGTCCTCGGCGGCCTCCAACGCCTCGGGCGAGTCGACGTCGTCCTCGTCGGGCCGTGGGGGGAGGGCGTCGGCCGGGTTGAACGCCTCGGTGTGCGCGAAGGGCTGGTCGAGGGTGTCCAGGTCGGTCAGGTCGGCGCCGTCGCCCTCCCACCGCCACCGTCCGTCGACCCGTCGCAGCGGGAAGAGCCCGTAGGCCGGACCGGCCCCACCCCGGCCGGCCGTCAGCAGGAAGGACCGGTACTCGGCGGGCAACTCCCGCCGCAGCTGTCCCTCCAACTCGGCCAGTTCCGCGCCGGTCAACGGCGGTTCCAGGACGAACCCGTGTTCGCCGGCGCCGAAGACCTCCCCGGCCGTCGGGTCGGCGGCCAGCCGGGCCAGCCGGGGCGGTACGTCGGAGAAGTCCACGGTCATGGCCCGCACCGTACCGGCAGCCACCGACAGCCACCGTCCGCCGGCACGGGCCGGCCGGCACGCGGCGGTGACCTGCGGTCCTGACCGCCGGACGTGTCGGTGGCCCCCCGTACCGTGGGCCACCGTGAACGCGCTTCAGACGTACCGTTACCTGCGACCGTCCGCCCTGGCCGGCGGTGACCTGGCATTGCAGACCAGCGGCGGCCCCTCGGCCAACCCCCGCTTCTTCATCGGCTTCCTCACCGCGCCCCGGGCCGCCGCGACCGGCCTGCTGGCGGTCGCCGAGGTGGCCCGGACCCGTTACCACCAGCCGGTCAACCCGGCGAGCCTGGACCCGGTGGTCACCGGCAGCCGGGACCGGTTGCGCTTCGAGTCCTTCTCCGGCTGCTGCGGGGTGTACGCCCGCCTCGACGTCTCCCCCGCCGGTTTCGACGGCGACGTCGTCGAGCACGGCACCACCAACGTGGATGTGAACGCGCCGCTGCGGGAGGCGCTGGCCCGGGTCGGCGGCCTCGACCCGCTGCACCTGTCGGTCGGGCCGGACGACCTCACCGTGTCCACCATGGACGGCCCGGTGGTGGAGAAGAAGGTACCGCTACCGGCCCGCTGGCTGCGCGGTTTCGCCGAGGTCCACGTGCTGGCCGCCGAGATGGCCCTGCGCGCCGAGGTCCCGGCGACCGAGGCGGCGGCCTTCCTGCGCCGGCTGCCGGCGGCCGGTGACCGGTCGGTGCTCTGGGCGGTGCCGGCCGGCCGGACGCTGCGGCTGACCTCCCGCCCCGGCCCGGGGGCGGTCTGCCTGGCCGGGGCCGGCCGGTTGGCCGCGCTACGCGGACTGCTGCGCTTCGCCACGACGTTACGGGTGTACGGGCCGGCGGTGACCGCCGGGTCACCGGCGGCCGCGAGCGTCTGGGAGCTGGACACCGGCGGGATGCGGCTGTCGCTGACCCTCTCGCCGGAGCCGTACCGGGGATTCTCCGGCGAGGGCGGCGTCCTGGCCTCCCTGGCCTCCGACGACGTCACCGACGACGCCGCACTGGTCAGCGCGCTGCTGTCCTGGGATCCGACGATCGACGTGCCGACACTGGCCCGGCAGGCGGGTCTGACCGACGAGCGGGTCCGGGCGGCCCTGGTGCAGCTGGGCACCGCCGGCCGGGTCGGGTACGACGTGGCCGAGCAGGCGTACTTCCACCGGGTGCTGCCGTACGAGGCGGGCCGGGCCGAGCGGGACAATCCCCGCCTGGTCGGGGCGCGGGCGCTGGTCGAGGCCGGGGCGGTCGGCCGGGACGGCGACGTCGCCACGGTCAGCCACGGCACCGAGGTCTACCGGGTCCGTCGCCTCCCCGACGGCGGGTACACCTGCACCTGTCGCTGGTGGAGCCGGCACCGGGGCGAACGGGGGCCGTGCAAGCACGCGCTCGCGGTCTCCATGGTGGAGGTGCCGGCGTGACCGACGGACGCTTCGACTACCTGACCACCGGGGGCATCCGGGCCGCGAAGGTGGCGGTCACCGGGCTCACCGACGCGCAGCGCCGCGACATGGCGAAGGCCCTGCTGGTCCACGTCCGCGAGCAGGAGAACCCCTGGTTCTGGGAGGCGCGGGCGACCGCGCTGGCGGTGGTGGCGGTGGGCTGCCTGCCCAGCGCCGCCCAGGCCGCCCAGCTGCTCGGCCGGCGGTCGGTGTCGCTGCGCGCGGTGCAGGCCAAGCTGGTCGTCGAGGTGGCGCGGGAGCGGGGTGTGGCCTGGCTGGCCGACCTGGCGTACCGCCTCGCGGACAGGTTGCCGCGCACCGACCCGGACGACGGGTGGGAGTTCATCGCCGCGCTGCTCGCCGCCGAGCAGGCTCCGCCGCCGACCGGGGACCTCTTCGTCACCGGCTGGGTACGGCACCTGGGCTGGCCGAGGGAGCAGCGACAGCGGGGCGTTCCACTGCCGGAGCGGCTCTCCGCCGACCCGTTCCTCGACGCCCTGCTGCCCCGGCTCTTCGAGATCGACGGCATCGGCCTGCACATGGCGTTCGACGCGCCCTGGAACGGGGAGAAGGACGACCCGGAGACCCGGGAGAAGATGGCCCTGCCCCGGGCGCTGGCGGACCTCGCCGGCACCGGCCGGCTCGACCGGAGCGTCCTGCTCGACGGGTGTCTCAGCCGCCTGCTGCGCGACGACCGGCCGTCGGCGCTGCGCGCCTTCGTCGTCCTGCACGACCAGCTCGCCCCGACCGGGCCGGAGGTCGCCGACCGGGCCGCCGGCTACCTGCGGCTACTCGCCGACGCCCCGGCTCCGGTCGCCACGATGGCGCAGAAGGTCCTGCGGCAGGGGGACGCCGCGGAGATCGCCGACGTGCTCGACGCGTCCCGGGCGGTGCTGGCCCGGCCGGAGAAGGCGCTGGTGAAGGCCCAGTTGAGCTGGCTCGACCGGCTGGCCCGCCGGCTGCCGGACCGGACCGCCGACATCGTCGAGGTGCTCGCGGTGGCGCTCGACCATCCCGCCGCCGACATCCGGGACCGGGTCGGCGCACTGACCGCCCGGCACGGACACGCGCCCGCGCCGGCGGTGGTCACCGCCGTCGGGGACGAACTGCCACCACCGGCCGGGCCGCCGCCCGCCCCGCCGCCGATCACCGACCCGGACGAACTGGCCGAGGAGGTCGCGGCCCTGCTCGACGGCGTACCGCAGGCGCTGCCCCTGGACCGAGTGCTCGACGGGCTGGTCCGGCTGGCCGGCGCCGACCTGCCCGTCCTGAACCGGGCCCTCGTGCCGGTGCTGGCCCGGCACCGGCACGGCATGCACGAACACCGGTGGGATCCCTGCTGCCTCTGCGAACTGGTCGGCGGGGTGCTGTACACGGCGGTCGAACCGGCGCGGGCCGCCGACCGGCGTGGCCGGTGGCAGGCGCTGATGGCCGCGGTCGGCCGGACGCCCGAGCCGGACCAGCAGCTCCCCGCGCAGAGCCGGGTGCCCGCCCTGCACCGGCTGCTGCGGGCCCGCATCGCCGAGGTCGGCTGCCGGGTCGGCGGCGACGCCTATCCGGGCCTGCTCGCCATGCCGACCTCGGCCAGCGGAGCGGTCGACCCGGTCGCCCTCTACGAACGGATCGCCCGCCTCGGCTCGGGCGGCCCGTGGCGGTGGGACCTCACCCAGGCGCTGCTGCGGCTGCCCCCGGGGTCCGACGAGCCGCTCGCCGCGAAGGCGCGGGCGTTGCGCAGTCCGGCCGGTGACCGGCTCGCCACCTGGCTGCGCGACGGGGGCCTGCCCGATCCGGTCGCCGAGGTGCTCACCGTGCCCCGACAGAAGCGGGACAGGCCCGCCAGGTCCCGGTGGGCCGACTGGGAGTACGACCGGCTGCCCGAGCGACGCCGGCAGGTGCGGCTGACCCCGCCCGACGGGTACCACGACCGGTACGGGCTGCTCACCGTGCCGGTCGCGCCGCTCGGGGTGAACCAGGGCCACCGGTCGGCGTTCTGGGCGTCGGTGCTGCCCTGGCAGCCGGGTGTGGTGGCGGCGCACGCGCTGCCCGAGGTCGCCAGCGCCGCCGACCAGGACGTCCGGGGAGCCACCGCCGTCCTGCCGGTGCTCGCCGAGAGCGGCGGCGCGGGCGGTCCGGCCCTCGACATCGCCCTGGCGTACGGCCTGGGGGCCCGGCACGAGGCCGACCGGGTCGCCACCCTCGACGCCCTCCTGCTGCTCGCCGCCGCCGGCACCCTGGACGCCCCGGCCGTCGGGGGACACCTCGGCACGCTGGTCACCGACGGCACCGTGCTCCCCACCCGGGTGCTGGGCCCGTTGCGGGACGCGGCCACCGCCGGTGCCCCGCTGAGCGTGTGGCGGCTGCTCGCCGCCGCCCTGCCGGCGCTGCTCGCCGCGCCGACCGCTCCCCGGGGCACTCCGGACCTCCTGACCCTGGCGGCCGAGACGGCCGCCCGTACCGGGGTGCGGATCGAGGTGCCGGGGCTCGCCGAGGTCGCCGGGCGCGGCGGGTCGAGCCGCCTGGTCCGGGAGGCGCGGCGGCTGGCCGAGGCGCTCGACCGGTAGTGGTCGACGGTGGGCCGCCCGTGCGGTGGGCGGCCCACCGTCGGCCGCACGAGCGGCTCACCGCCGCCCGGCCGGGGCGGAGCCACCGGGACCGTCCGGCTCCGCTCGTCAGCGGCGGTGACCAGGGGAGGAGCCGTCCACCAGGTCGCCCAGCGGGCGGCGGCCCGAGCACCGACTCCATTGACATGCGTCACCGCGTTGACCAGGATGGGCGCACCGGTCGTCCGCTTCGGCGGTTCGGGGCCGGGCGCGGCGAAGCCTCCGCCGACCACCGCCGGGTCCGCCCGTACCGGCCCGCCGGCCCGCTCCCGTCTCCCGCGAAAGGCGGCCACAGATGCCCCGACCCGTTCCCTCCCGCTGGCGACGACGGCTCCCCGCGGTGACCGCCGCCGGCGCTGCCCTGCTCATGCTGGCCAGCCCCGCCACGGCGGTCACCGTCACCCCGGCCGCCGGCCCGCGCGCCGCCGCACCGGCCGTCCTCGACCGTCCCGCCGACGAGCAGGCGTCCGTGGTGGAGGTGCTCCTCGCCGGCCAGGCCGCCCTGGACGAGCTGGTCGCCACCGGCGTGGACCTCGACCACCACGTGACCCGCACCGAGACCGGGATCGTGGTGCACGCGGTGGTGACGCCGAGCGAGAACGCCGCGTTACGCCGGATGGGCTACCGGATCGGCGCGACCCTGCACGACCCGGCCGACTCGGCGCGGCGGATCGCCGAGCGGGAGGCGACCATCGCCGGGCACCGAGGCGACAACCAGCGGTTCTCGGCGGCTCTCGCCCCGTCGGCGACCACGTCGGACGTCCGGATCATCCGGGCCGACTACTACACCTCCGGCACCGAGCGGGTGCTGTCGGTGGAGGCGAAGTGGGCACAGGGACAGACGGCCACCGCCGCGCTGACCGTCGCCCGGGACAGCGGCCCCGGCACCGACATCGGCTCCGGCGGCACCCAGACCATCGCCCGCTTCGTCGACGCCGGGGTGTACCTCTACCACCGGGGCGCGGCCACGGTCACCGCCCGGCCGCACCGGATCCAGGTGACCAGCCCGACCGGGGACGTGGCGGTCGCCGAGGTCACCGAGTGGCTGCCGATCCCGGCCGACGACCCGGAGGGGCCGGGCTACCAGAAGGACTTCGTCACCAGCTATCTGACCCCGACGGAGCTGTACGCGCGGATCCGGCAGCTCGCCGCCGACCACCCGAGGCTCGCCGAGGTGGTCGAGCTGCCGTACAGGACGAACGGGTACCGGCGCAAGGCGCAGGTGGTGCTCGGCGGCACCGCCGCCGGGCGGGTCGCGGTCGACTCCCTCGCCTGGGGCCACCAGGGCGGCAACGACATCTCCGTGGAGCTGGCCGACCCGGGTGCCGCCGACCGGCCGCTCACCGTGACCGTCACCGGTCCGGCGATCCGGGTGGAGCTGGCCACCGACGCCGCCGGGGCGGTCACCAGCACCGCCGCCGAGGTGGTCGCGGCGCTCAACGCCCGCGCCGGCACGCTGGTCAAGGCCTACACCTACCGGGGGGAGGCCGGGGCCGGGGTGGTCGCTCCGGTGGCGGCGACGCCGCTCACCGACAACCTCAAGGCGCCGGCGAGCGTGTCCCGCGACCCGCACCCGGTGTACGCGATCCGGATCGGCAAGCACCGGGACGGCTCCCGCACCGGCGTGCTGGCGTACGCCCAGGAACACGCCCGGGAGTGGGTACCCCCGTTGGTGACCATCGAGACCGCCGAGCGGCTGCTGCGCAACTACCCGCACGACCGGCAGACCCGGCAGTTGCTCGACACCCTGGACATCTGGATCGCCCCGTCGATCAACCCGGACGGCGGGCACTACTCGTTCTACGACTTCGCCTCGCAGCGCAAGAGCATGACCAACCACTGCCCGGCCGGTGACGCGGCGGACGCCCTGGCCCGCAACTCGTGGGGAGTGGACAACAACCGGAACTACACCGAGTACAGCCTCTTCGACGGCTACGCGGGCGCGTCGTCGAACTGCACCAGTGGCAGCTACGCCGGACCGTCCGAGCTGTCCGAGCCGGAGAACCGGAACCTGGACTGGCTGGCCCGGCGCGGGAACATCAGGTTCTCGATGAACCTGCACTCCTCCGGCAACTACTTCATGTGGTCGCCCGGGGCGTACTCGCTGCCGGACCGGGTCTCCGCGCCGCGTCCCACGCTCGCCGAGGAGTCGTTCTTCTGGGGTGCCTCGTCCCGGATCCTCACCGCCATCAAGCGGCACCGCAACCTGGCGGTCACCCCGGCCCGGACCGGCCCGATCTCCGACGTGCTCTACTCGGCGGCCGGCAACTCCGGTGACATGCTCTGGTACCGGTACGGCATCTACGCCTGGAACTTCGAGGTCGGCAGCAGCTTCCAGCCGGCCTGGGACGAGGCGCACGAGCAGACCCTGGAGTACGCCAACGGCCTGGTCGAGCTGATGCGGGTGGCCCGCGACTTCGACAAGGACCGCAGGCGGCCGGAGAGCACGATGACGGTGACGCCGAGCGCCACCCCGGGCATGGTGAGCGTGCAGTTCGGGGTCAGCGAACCGGCGGCGGTGTTCTACACCCTCGACGGCGCCCGACCGACCTACGCGTCCACCCTGTACGCCTCGGCGGGTATCCGGGAGGGGGCGGAGACCCTGACCGTACCGGCCGGCACGCGGGTGCACTGGTTCTCGGTGGACGCGGCCGGCAACGTGGAGGGCAACTACCGGCCGGACGGCCACGGCCGCAACTTCAACCGGGGCCGGGCGGTGCTGCCCAACGGCTGACCCGGACGACCGGACGAGGGTGCGGGGTGGTGGCCGACCCGGCCGCCACCCCGTACACCGGCGTGGGTCGTCGTCGCGTCGGTCGCGGACGGGGATCGGCGCGCCGCCGTCGGGCTTGCCCACCGCCTCGAAGGCCATCCATACTGGCAAATGTTCCTGAGCCGGACGTGATCGGGCACCGGGCAGTCCCCGATCGGAACCTCCCTGCCATCCGTGATGCTCAGGAGGAACCATTCCATGACGGCGAGAACGAAGCTGCTGGGGGCTGCCCTGGTGGCCGTCGCGACCACCGTGTTGGCCGCCCTGACGGTCCCCGCCCCGGCGGCCGCCGCGACGCTGACCGAGGTGACCGCCTTCGGCGCGAACCCCAGCAACCTACGCATGTACCTCTACGTCCCGGACCGCGTCGCCCCCAAGCCGGCGCTGGTGGTCGCGGTGCACTACTGCACCGGCAGCGGACCGGCGATGCACTCCGGCACCCAGTACGCCGCGCTCGCGGACCGGTACGGCTACATCGTGGTCTACCCGTCGGTGACCCGCAGCAGCAAGTGTTTCGACGTGTCCTCCCCGCAGGCGTTGCGCCGCGGCGGCGGCAGCGACCCGGTGGGCATCATGTCGATGGTCGACCACGTCCGGCAGCGGTACGACGTCGACCCGGCCCGGATCTTCGCCACCGGCATCTCGTCCGGGGCGATGATGACCAACGTCCTGCTCGGCCTCTACCCCGACGTGTTCAGCGCGGGGGCGGCCTTCTCCGGCGTGCCGTTCGGCTGCTTCGCCACCACGGACGGGTCGGAGTGGAACAGCCAGTGCGCCAACGGCCAGGTCGTCCGGACGCCCCAGCAGTGGGGGGACCTGGTCCGCAACGCGTACCCCGGGTACACCGGCCCACGGCCGAGGATGCAGACCTGGCACGGCACGAACGACGAGACCCTGCGGTACCCCAACTTCGGTGAACAGATCAAGCAGTGGACCAACCTGCACGGGTTGGGTCAGACGCCCACGTACACCGACAGCCCGCAGTCCGGCTACACCCGCACCCGCTACGGCGGGTCCGGTCCGACCGCCCCGGTCGAGGCGATCAGCATGCAGGGTGTGTCGCACAACCTGCCGGTCGACGCCGCGCAGGCGATCCGCTTCTTCGGCATCGACACCACCGCGTCACCGACCAGCCCGCCGCCCTCGACGCCGCCGCCGACGACCCCACCGCCGAGCACTCCCCCGCCCGGCCCCGGAACCTGCCGGATCGGTTACACGGTCAGCACCTGGAACACCGGCCTGACCGCGTCGGTCACCATCACCAACACCGGCGGCAGCACGATCGACGGCTGGCAGCTGGCCTTCCCGCTGCCCGCCGGGCAGACCGTGACCAGCGGGTGGAACGCCACGTACGCGCCGTCGAGCGGGACGGTCACCGCCCGCAACGTCGCCTACAACGCCACGATCGCCCCGAACGCCTCGGTCACCATCGGGTTCCAGGCCACGCACACCGGGAACACCGGCGCACCGGCCTCGTTCGCCCTCAACGGCACCACCTGCGCCACCGGCTGAGGCCGGAGCGACCGCGGTGGGCACCGGGTCCGGTGCCCACCGCCACCCGATTCTGTCCGGCCCGACGAACGTGGCGAGTGCTCCGCCGCACCGCGTTGGCTGCCCGTTCGCCGACGCCCACCGTCCGGATAGGGAACCCCCATCATGACGGCGTCGTCAGCCACACGATTCCACGTTCGACGATGCCGGGGGCGGGACGGCGTCGATCGCCGTCCCGCCCCCGGCCGGGCCGGATCGTCCGGAATCAGCCCGCCGTGCAGGTGGGGGTGCCGGCCGGGCCGACACCGGTGCCCTGGAAGCCGAACTCGGTGCTGGTACCGGGCGCCAGCCGACCGTTGAAGTCGACGTTACCGAAGGTCAACGCACCGGTGGTGCCGCTACCCCGCGCGTTCCAGGTGTTGGTGACCACGCTGCCGGACGGCAGGGTGAGCGCGACGGTCCAGCCGTCGAGGCCGGCGGTACCGGCGGTCACCCGGACCGTGGCCACGAACCCACCGGTCCACGAGTTCAGCGACACCGTGGCGGAGCAGGCCCCGCCGGGCGGCGGGGTGGTCGGCGGGGGCGTGGTCGGGGGCGGGGTGGTCGGCGGCGGGGTGGTGCCGCCGCCGTTCAGGGCGTTCAGGGTCGAGGTGTAAGCCGCCTTCTTGTTGCCGTTGCCGTCGAACAGCAGCGGGGTGCCACTGGCCCGCCAGGAGTCGGTGTCCCGGATGCCCCAGACGGTGATGCCGGTGCAGCGGGCCACGGCCAGGCAGGCCCGGACCACCCGGGCGTAGTTGTCGGCCTGGGTCTGTCCCGAGCCCTCGATGTCCAACTCGGTGATCTGCACGTCGACGCCGAGCGCGGCGAAGCTCGACAGCGTCGTCTGGTAGTTCGCCGGCACCGGCGACTGGCTGTTGAAGTGGGACTGGAGGCCGACGCAGTCGATCGGGACGCCCCGGGCCTTGAAGTCCCGGACCATGGTGTACACCGCCTGCGTCTTGGCGTGGGTCCAGTCGTCGGTGTTGTAGTCGTTGTAGCAGAGCTTGGCGGCCGGGTCGGCCGCCCGCGCGGCGCGGAACGCCACCTCGATCCAGTCGTTGCCGGTCCGCTGGAGGTTGGAGTCACGGCGCGCTCCGCTGCCGCCGTCGGCGAACGCCTCGTTCACC
This sequence comes from Micromonospora sp. NPDC023956, assembly GCF_040639195.1. Lineage (NCBI taxonomy): Bacteria > Bacillati > Actinomycetota > Actinomycetes > Micromonosporales > Micromonosporaceae > Micromonospora > Micromonospora sp. NPDC023956. The sequence continues at coordinate 295,088 of NZ_JBEZZN010000006.1, read as the reverse complement.
ACGTCCCAGGAATGGATCTTGCCGCGGTAGTAGCTGGCCACCTGGGTGACGTGGTTGACCATCGCCGACCGCAGCGCGGTCCCGCTCATGTTCTGCGCCCAGCCGGGCTGCTGGGAGTGCCAGGCCAGGGCGTGACCGCGCACCATCATCCCGTTGGCTCGGGCGTGGTTGACGATCCGGTCGGCGTTGGCGAAGCTGAACTGGCCCTGCGACGGTTCGGTCGCGTCCCACTTCATCTCGTTCTCCGCCGTCACGGAGTTGAACTCGCGGTTCAGGATGCCGACGTAGGTGGCGTCGGAGAGCTTGTTCGCGGCCACCGCGGTGCCGAAGTAGCGGCCCGTCTCGCCGGCCGCCGTGGCGAGGGTGGTCCCGGCACTGGCGCTGGAGGACGCCACGACCACCGTGGTGGCGACGAGGGCGACCCCCAGCGCGGCCGACAACCATGCCGCGCGGGTTCGTGGTCCGGTCGCCGGGCGCCCGCTGTCGCGGGCGGACAGGTCGTTCATGACAGCTGCCTTTCGCTGAGCTGCACGGATGGGGAAGGACGCCCCGACCACTGCCCCACCACGGCGGCCGGCCCGGCGTCGGTGTGGTCGCCCGGAGGCCACATCGACCGGTTCGGCTGCTCGACCACCATGGTTCGATCGAAGCTCCTGTATCCGCACAGTATCGAAACAATCCCGAAACCTCAACGGGCGGACCCCTGCCCTCCCGCCACCAGGGGCCGTCCAGCGTAGACCCCGTCGGCCCGCCCACGACCAACCCGAGCAGGGGCGTGAACGCATTCGAGTGGCAGGCGACGACGACCGGGAGGCGGCGGAATTATCGATATGATTCCGAAACTTTCGGCAGGCCGCGAGCTGGCCGCCCCGGCGTACCTGCGGGACCACGTCTCGCTGCGGCTGATCGGGCGGAACGGCTCCGTAGAATCCCCGCCGTGCCCGAGATCCTCCAGCTGTTGGCCTCGCCCGTGCACCGGTACGTGGGTCGGCCGGCCGACGGCCCGGCACCGGCCACCCGCGACGAGATCGTGACGGAGGTCCGCATCCGGGCCGGGCTCGGCATCGTCGGCGACCGCTACTTCGGCCGGCCGGCCCGCCCACCGCGACGCGAGCGTCACCCTGATCGCGCGGGAGTCCCTGCCGCCCGGCGCCGACCTGGTGCAGGTCCGGCGCAACGTCCTGACCGCCGGCCTCGCCGTGGACGAGCTGGTCGGATCCGTGCTGGTCCTCGACTCGGGACAGGGGCCGGTCCGGCTGCGGGTCAACCGCGCCGCCCACCCGTGCGCCTGGATGGACGCCACGATCGGCCCCGGAGCCTGGAAGGCGTTGCGCCGACGCGGCGGCGTCCGCTGCACCCCGCTGACCGACGGCACGCTGCGGGTGGGCCCGGTCCAGGTCACCGTGGTCGGCTGAGCGGACGTCCCGGGCTCCGGAGAACCCGGTCACCGGTACGGGTCAGCCCTGCGGATCGGGTCGGAACCGGTAGCCCATCCCGGGTTCGGTGACGAGGTGGCGGGGACGGGCCGGGTCGTCCTCGAGTTTGCGGCGCAGTTGGGCCAGGTACTGACGCAGGTAGTTGGTCTCGTTCTGGTACTCCGGCCCCCACACGTCGTGCAGGAGCTGCCGCTGACTGACCAGCTTGCCGGGATGACGCAGCAACTGTTCCAGGACGTTCCACTGGGTAGGGGTCAGTCGGACGTCGGTGCCGTCGTCCCGGGTGACCGTACGGTCGGTGAGGTTCACGGTGTGCCGGCCGACCCGTACGGTGGCGACCGCGCTGTCGGCCGCGCCGTGCAGGCGGCGGGTGACGGCACGGATCCGGGCGAGGAGTTCGTCCACCCCGAAGGGCTTGGTGACGTAGTCGTCGGCGCCGGCGTCCAGGGCGGAGACCTTGTCCTGGCTGCCGGCGCGGCCGGAGAGGACGATGATCGGGACGGTGCTCCAGCCCCGCAGGCCCCGGATGACGTCCACCCCGTCCAGGTCGGGCAGGCCCAGGTCGAGCACCACCAGGTCGGGAGGGTGGCTGGCGGCGAGCTTCAACGCCGTGGTGCCGGTGTCGGCCACCGCGACGTCGTAGCCCCGGGCCCGCAGGTTGATCCGGAGGGCACGGAGGATCTGCGGTTCGTCGTCGACGACGAGGATGCGGGTCATTCCCGTGGTCCCTCCGGTCCGGGGTGCGGGGCGGCGGGCAGGCGCAGCACCATGGTCAGGCCGCCACCGGGGGTGGTCTCGGGGATGATGCTGCCCCCCATGGCCTCGGCCAGGCCCCGGGAGAGCGCCAGACCCAGGCCGACGCCGGTGGTGTTGTCCCGGTCGCCGAGGCGCTGGAACGGCAGGAAGACGTGGTCCCACTGGTCCTCGGGGATCCCCGGACCGGTGTCGATCACCCGTAGCTCGACCTGCCCGGCGTGCGCACTGGCGGTGATCCGGGGCGGTTGCCCGGCCGGACTGTGCCGCAGGGCGTTGGCGACGACGTTGACCAGCACCCGCTCCAGCAGTCCCGGGTCCGCGGTGGCAGCGGGCAGGTCGGCGGGAATGTCGGTGGTGACGCTCGCGGCTTCCGGCCCGAGTTCGTCCAGGGCCCGGGGTACGACGTCCTCCAGGCCGATCGCGGTGGCGGCGACACCGAGCGCCCCCGCCTGGAGGCGGCTCATGTCGAGCAGGTTGGCGACGAGCCGGTCGAGCCGGTCGAGGGACTCGTCCGCCGTGGCGAGCAGCTCGGCCCGGTCCTCGGCGTCGAACTCGACGTCCGGGCTGCGCAGGCTGGACACGGCGGCCTTCGCCGAGGCCAGCGGGGTACGCAGGTCGTGGCTGACGGCGGCGAGCAGCGCGGTACGCATCCGGTCGGCCTGGGCCAACGGACGGGCCGTGGCGGCCTCCTCGGCGAGCCGCTCCTGCCGGAGCGCGACGGCGGCCTGTGCGGCGAACGCCTCCACCACCCGGCGGTCGGCCGCGTCCAGGCGACGCCCGGCGAGGACCACGGTGAGCCGGTCGTCGACCGGGACGGCCGTCTCCCCCGCGCTCGGGCTGGCCGGGGGCTCGGCACCGACACCGGCGACGATCCGCCAGGCGGTCGCCTCGCGGGCCCGGGTCGGGCGGCCCTCCGCCTCGGCGGTCAGTTCGAGCACGCTGACCGCGCGCAGGCCGAAGGTCTCGCGCAGCCGGTCGAGCAGCGCCGGCAGCGGTCGCTCCCCGCGCAGCACGCCCCCCGCGACGGTGGCCAGGGTCTGCGCGTCGGCGGACGCCCGGGCCGCCTCCCGGGTCCGGCGGGCGGCCACGTCGACCACCCCGCTGACCGCGACGGCCACCCCGACGAACACCGCGAGGGCGAGCAGGTTGTCGCCCTCGGCGATGGTGAGCGTCCGGAACGGCGGCGTGAAGAACCAGTTGAGCAGCAGGGAGCCGCCGAGCGCGGCGAGCAGGGCCGGCCAGAGGCCACCGATCAGGGCGACCCCCACCACGGCGGCCAGGACGATCAGGATGTCGTTGGTGAGGGTGAGGTCGGGCAGCGCGTCGAGCAGCACGGTCAGCGCGGGCATCCCGAGCAGGGCCACCGCGAAACCGACCAGCCGGCGCCGCCGGGACAGCGCCGCCGGCACCGTGCCGGCCCGCCGACCGCGTCCCGCCTCGGGGTGGGTGACCAGGTGCACGTCGATCGGCCCGGACCGGGCGGTCGTGGTCACCCCGACACCCCGGGACAGCAGGTGGGCGAGGCGACCCCGGCGGCTGGCCCCGAGGACGAGTTGGGTGGCGTTGACGCCCCGGGCGAAGTCGAGCAGCGCGGCGGGCACGTCACCGCCAAGCACCTGGTGGTACGTGCCGCCGAGGCTCTCCACCAGGATCCGCTGCCGGGCGAGTCGGGCCGGGTCGGCGCCGGCGAGGCCGTCGCTGCGGGCGACGTGCACGGCGAGCAGGTCGGCACCCTTGCTGCGGGCGGCGACCCGGGCGGCCCGACGGATCAGCGTCTCCCCCTCCGGGCCACCGGTGAGGGCGACCACCACCCGTTCCCGCGCCTCCCAGGTCGCCCGGATGCCCTGCTGGGCGCGGTACGCGTCGAGCTGCTCGTCGACCTTGTCGGCGAGCCAGAGCAGCGCCAGTTCGCGCAGCGCGGTCAGGTTGCCGACGCGGAAGTAGTTGCCCAGCGCCGCGTCGACCCGGTCCGGGCGGTAGACGTTGCCGTGCGCCATCCGGCGACGTAGCGCCTGCGGGGTCATGTCGACCAGTTCGACCTGCTCGGCGGCGCGGACGACCTCGTCGGGCACGGTCTCCCGCTGCACAGTGCCGGTGATCCGGGCGACCACGTCGTTGACCGAGTCGAGGTGCTGGATGTTCACCGTCGACAGCACCGAGATGCCCGCGTCGAGCAGGTCCTGGACGTCCTGCCAGCGCTTGGCGTTGCGGGAGCCGGGCACGTTGGTGTGGGCGAGTTCGTCCACCACGGCCACCTCGGGCCGGCGGGCGAGCACCGCGTCGAGGTCCATCTCGGTGAACCCGACGCCCCGGTGGGTGATCCGGCGACGGGGGACCACCTCCAGGTCGCCGAGCATGGCGGCGGTCTGCGGCCGGTCGTGCGTCTCGACCAGACCCACCACCACGTCGGTGCCGCGTTCCGCCCGGCGCCGCGCCTCCTCCAGCATGGTGTAGGTCTTTCCCACGCCGGGGGCGGCCCCCAGGTAGATGCGTAGTTCTCCCCGTGACACGACACCATCCTTCCTGGTCGTGGGCCTGCTGCTCACCGGGACCGGCCCGCCCGCCGGGTACCGGCGCGGTGCCGGGGCCGCCCGGACCGGCCCCGGTGCCGGGCGGGCGGTCAGCGGGCGGGGAACCGCTCGTCGAGGGCGAGGTTGAGCGCCAGCACGTCGACCCGGGGCGCGCCGAGGAAGCCGAGGCCCCGGCCGGCGGTGTGCGCGGTGACCAGGTCGCGGATCCGCGCCGGGTCCACTCCCCGCTCCCGCGCCACCCGGCTCACCTGGAGGGCGGCGTACGCGGGGCTGATGTGCGGGTCGAGGCCGCTGCCGCTGGCGGTGACCGCGTCGGCGGGGACCGCCGGGCGCTCGGGCGCGTCGCCCCGGATCGGCGTGACCAGCCCGCCGGCGGCGACGTGGTCCTCGCCCGGGTGAGCCGGTTCCACCGGCACGCCCTGGTAGCTGGCGAGGAAGGGGATCGCCGGGGCGGCCTGGTTGACGCTGACCACCCGGGTCACCGGACCGGTCAGCCCGTCGCGGCGGAAGACGGCCAGCACCGCGCCGACCCCGTCGTCGGTGCAGTAGGGGCGGCGACCGTCGACGCCGTTGAACTCCCCCACCGCCCGGCTGCGGGCGCAGACCTGGCTGAGCAGGCTCGGCGTCGAGGCCGCCGGGTCGGTGGCGAGGACGTCGACGACGCTCTCCGGGCCGAGGTTGCCGGCGGTCGTGGCGGTGGGGTCGTAGCCGGCTGCGGACGGCCGGGACTGGAAGTAGCGCGGAACGGGGTCGCCGTCGGCGTCGGTGAAGGACTGGCCGATCAGGGCGCTGCCGACGGTACGGCCGTCGACGTCGACGAGCGAGCCGTCCGCCCTGCCGGCGAGGCCGGGGATCCGCCCCACCGCGACCAGGGCCAGGGGGTAGGCGAGGCCGAGCAGCACGGTGAGGACGAGCAGCGCGCGCAGGGCGGCCAGGTGCGGGGCGAGCCAGCGGGGAAGGCGCATCACGAGATCCCTGGGAGGAATTGGACGAGCAGGTCGATGAGCTTGATGCCGACGAAGGGCGCCAGGACGCCGCCGAGTCCGTAGACCAGCAGGTTGCGGCTGAGCAGCTGCGAGGCGGCGGCCGGGCGGTAGCGGACGCCGCGCAGCGCGAGCGGGATGAGCGCGACGATGACGATCGCGTTGAAGACGACCGCCGAGAGCATCGCCGACTCGGGGCTGGCCAGCCGCATGACGTTCAACGTGTCCAGGCTCGGGTAGATGCCGGCGAACATGGCCGGGATGATCGCGAAGTACTTCGCGAGGTCGTTGGCGATCGAGAAGGTGGTCAGCGCCCCCCGGGTGATGAGCAACTGCTTGCCGATCTCCACGATCTCGATCAGTTTGGTCGGGTCGGAGTCGAGGTCGACCATGTTGCCGGCCTCCTTGGCGGCGGAGGTGCCGGTGTTCATGGCCACGCCGACGTCGGCCTGGGCGAGGGCGGGGGCGTCGTTGGTGCCGTCGCCGGTCATCGCGACCAGTCGGCCGCCCTCCTGTTCGGCGCGGATCAGGGCGAGCTTGTCCTCGGGGGTGGCCTCGGCGAGGACGTCGTCGACACCTGCCTCGTCGGCGATCGCCCTGGCGGTCCGCGGGTTGTCGCCGGTGACCATCACGGTCCGGATGCCCATCCGGCGCAGCTCGTCGAAGCGGTCCCGCATCCCGGGCTTGACCACGTCCTTGAGGTGGATGACGCCGAGGGCGCGGGCCGGCCGGCCGTCGAGGTGCTCGGCGACGACGAGCGGCGTGCCGCCGCTGCCACTGATCTCGTCGACCAGGCGAGCCACCTGCCCGGTGGGGTGGCCGCCGTTGTCGCGTACCCACGTCGTCACGGTCGCGGCGGCACCCTTGCGGATCCGGCGGAGTCCCCCGTCGACGCCCGCCGCACCGAGGTCGACGCCGCTCATCCGGGTCTGCGCGGTGAACGGCACGAACGTGGCGTGCGGTTCCGGAACCGGCTCCCGCTCACCCGGGCCGAACCCGTCCGTCGCGAGGACGACGACCGAGCGGCCCTCGGGGGTCTCGTCGGCGAGGCTGGACAGCCGCGCGGCGTCCGCCACGGCCGCCGGGGCCACCCCGTCGACCGGGAGGAACTCGGCGGCGTGCCGGTTGCCGAGGGTGATGGTGCCGGTCTTGTCGAGCAGCAGGGTGTCCACGTCGCCGGCGGCTTCGACGGCCCGGCCGCTCATGGCCAGGACGTTGCGTTGGACGAGGCGGTCCATGCCGGCGATGCCGATCGCCGAGAGCAGCGCGCCGATGGTGGTCGGGATCAGGCAGACCAGCAGGGACACCAGCACGATCCCGCTGATCCCGGCATCGGTGATCGCGGTCGTGTCCGGCGCGGCCCCCTGGTGACGCTTGGCGGCGACCGCCAGCGGCTGGAGGGTGACCACGGCCAGCAGGAAGACGAGCGTGAGCGCGGCGAGCAGGATGTTCAGCGCGATCTCGTTCGGGGTCTTCTGCCGGTCGGCTCCCTCGACCAGCCTGATCATGCGATCGATGAAGCTCTCGCCGGGCCGCTGGGTGATCGTGACGACGATCCGGTCGGAGAGGACCCTCGTGCCGCCGGTGACCGCGCTGCGGTCACCGCCGGACTCCCGGATCACCGGCGCGGACTCACCGGTGATCGCGGATTCGTCGACGCTGGCGATCCCCTCGACCACGTCCCCGTCACCGGGGATGATGTCGCCGGCTTCGACCAGGACGATGTCGCCCTGCCGGAGGTCGGTCGCGGGGACGGCCTCCTGCCGGTGACCGTCGGTCCGTGCCGCCCCCGGGGTCCAGCCGACCAGGCGGGTGGCGGTGGTGTCCGTCTTCGTCCTGCGCAGGGCGGCGGCCTGGGCCTTGCCCCGGCCCTCGGCGACCGCCTCGGCGAGGTTGGCGAAGAGGACCGTCAGCCACAGCCAGACGGTGATGGCGACCGCGAACACCGACGGGTCGGCGACCGCGAGCACGGTGGTGAGGAGCGCCCCGATCTCGACGATCAGCATCACCGGGTTGCGCCACAGGGTGCGCGGGTCGAGCTTGCGCAGGGCGCCGGGGAGCGATCGCACCAGCTGCCGGGGGTCGAGCAGGCCGCCACCGATCCGGTCGACGCGGGCTGTCGGGGGGTTGGCGGTCGCCGCGTCGGGGGTGTCGTGCGGTGCCGTCGTGGAGGTGGTCATCTCGGTCCCTCTCATGCTGGTCAGAGCCCCTCTGCCAGGGGGCCGAGCGCGAGGGCGGGCAGGAAGGTCAGCGCGACCAGGATCACCGTGACGCCGACGACCATCCCGACGAAGAGGGGGCGGTGCGTCGGCAGGGTGCCCGCCGAGGCGGGAGTGGGCTGCTGGCGGGCGAGCGAACCGGCCAGCGCGAGCACGAGGACGATCGGCAGGAAGCGGCCGAGCAGCATGCACAGGCCCAGCGCCGTGTTCCACCACGGCGTGGCGACCGTGATGCCGGCGAACGCGGAACCGTTGTTGTTGCTCGCCGAGGTGAACGCGTAGAGGACCTCGGAGAGCCCGTGCGGGCCCACGTTGAGCGCGGTCGCGTCGTTGCCGGTGGCGAACGCCGCCGCGGTACCGACCAGCACTAGGGCCGGGGTGACCAGGAAGTACAGCGACGCGAGCTTGATCTCGCGCGGGCCGATCCGCTTACCCAGGTACTCCGGGGTCCGGCCGACCATCAGACCGGCCACGAACACGGTGATCACCGCCAGGACCAGCATTCCGTAGAGTCCGGCACCGACGCCGCCGGGGGCCACCTCGCCGAGCATCATGTTGACCAGCGGCAGCATGCCACCCAGCGCGGTGTACGAGTCGTGGGACGAGTTCACCGCCCCGGTCGAGGTGAGCGTGGTCGCGGCGGCGAACGTCGCCGAGTTCGACACGTCGAACCGCACCTCCTTGCCCTCCAGCGCCGCGCCCACCGCCTGCGGCACCGTGCCGTGGCCCGCCGACTCGAACACGATGGTCAGGGTGACGCTGGCCAGCGCCAGGATCGCCATCACCGCGGCGATCGCGTACCCCTGCCGGGGCTGGCCGACCAGCCGGCCGAAGACCCGGGGCAGGCTGAAGGGGATCAGCAGGACCAGGAACACCTGGAGCCAGTTCGTCCACGTGGTCGGGTTCTCGAACGGGTGGGCGCTGTTCACGTTGTAGAAGCCGCCGCCGTTGGTGCCGAGCTGCTTGATCGCCTCCTGGCTGGCCACCGGCCCGCCGGGGATGGTCTGGCCACCGCCGGTCAGGGTGGTGACCTCGGTGCCGGCGGAGAGGTTCTGCACCACTCCCCCGGCCATCAGGACGAGCGCCCCGAGCACCGAGATCGGCAGCAGGATCCGCAACGTGATCCGGACCAGGTCGACCCAGAAGTTGCCCAACTCGCCGCTGCGGCTGCGGGCGAAGCCCCGGACCAGGGCGACCGCGACCGCGATGCCCACCGCCGCGGAGACGAAGTTCTGCACCGCCAGCCCGGCCATCTGGACCAGGTGACCCATGGTCGACTCACCCGGGTACCACTGCCAGTTGGTGTTGGTCACGAAGGAGACCGCCGTGTTCCAGGCCCCGTGCGGGACCACCGGCTCGAAGCCCAGTGACAGCCACAGGTGCTGCTGGAGGCGCTGGAAGGCGTACAGGAACAGGATCGAGACGGCGGAGAAGGCGAGCACGCTGCGGGCGTACACCGCCCAGGACTGCTCGGCGCTCCGGTCGACCCCGACGAGCCGGAGGATGCCCCGCTCGACATGGCCGTGCCGCCGGCCGGACACGACGCTGTACAGGTAGTCGCCGAAGGGCCGGTGAAGGGCGACCAGCGCCACGCCGAGCGAGACGACGAAGAGCACACCCGCGGTCGTCGCGGACATCAGAAGCGCTCCGGGAAGAGCAGGGCGACCACCAGGAACACGGCCAGGCCGGTCGCCAGCACCAGGCCGACGGCGTCCACGACACTCACCGCTGCTCCAGGCCTCTGAGCACCAGGGCGAGCGTCGCGAACAACGCCACCGTCACCACCACGAACACCAGGTCAGACACGGCTGGCTCCTCACCAGGGACGTCACCCACGACCGCCGGTGCGGTCGTGCCGGGCCATCACAACGCGTCCACCGCCGCGCGGACAGGGTCCTTGACGCGACCATGACGGCGGACACCCGTTTCTTGACGCGTTCTTCACGTCACCGGGCGGTGGAGGTGAGCGCGGTCACCGGACGGGTGTCCGGCCGCGCCCGGGGACGACGTACGGGTCAGGGGCGCCGACGGGCCCGCAGGACCGCGTCACGGGCGGTGCCGGCGGGTCCGTGCGGCCCTGGGCCCGCCGGCCGGGTGCGGGTACCGGCGACGAGGACGTCCCAGCCGGGGCCGAGGCTGTCCACCATCTCCTCGGCGGTGACCTGTGCCTCCGCCGCCCTCGGGGGGCCGCCGGGGTGGTGCGGGTCCGACGGGTGGTGGCCGACGACCAGCAGGGTGCCGTCCGGCGCGACCGACGCCGCCAGCCGGCGCAGCAGCGTCCCGGGTGGCGCGGTCGAGTGCACGTAGTGCGCGCAGACCAGGTCGAACCCGTCGCCCGGCGGGGTCCACGTGGTCAGGTCGGCCCGTACCCAGTGGATCCGTCCCGCGACGTCGGCACCGAGTTCGGCGGCCTGTTCGCGGGCACGCCGGAGGGCGGTGGCGGCGAGGTCCACGGCCGTCACCCGCCAGCCACGCGAGGCGAGCCAGCGGGCGTCGGCCCCCTCGCCACAACCGGCGTCCAGTGCCGTGCCGGGCGCGAGGTCCGCCCCACTCGGGCGCAAATATCGTTGCCGTTCCGGCAAAGCCCGGCGGTGCCGCAGCGCCCGGAGCGGCCACCCCGGCAGGCGCGGCACCCCGGTCCGGGGCAGGCCGGGCACCGCTCCCGGGGGAATTCTTCACTCCGGATGAACGAGTTGTAGACAACCTTCGATCACTGGCCCTATCGTCACCCCATCGAGATTCATTGATTTGTGTCGATGGGAGAACCGATGCGACTCCGGCGATGGGCGAGCGTATCCCTGGCCCTGGTCGTCCTGCAGGGCGCCGTCCTCGGCGCCGCTCCGTCCGCGCACGCGGCGGTGCCCGCGCCGGCCGCGGACGGCGCGACGGACCACACCATCCTGAGCACCGACTACGGGCCGGCGGCCTGGGTGCCGGCCAACCCCGGCAACTACACCGTGGCCAGCCGCCCCGGCAGCCAGCCCGTCACCCACGTCGTCATCCACGTGACCCAGGGTTCGTACACCAGCGCCATCAACTGGTTCCAGAACCCGGCGTCCAAGGTCAGCGCGCACTACACGTTCCGCTCCTCCGACGGCGCGGTCACCCAGTCCGTCCGCGAGAAGGACATCGCCTGGCACGCCGGCAACTGGACCTACAACACCCAGTCGATCGGCATCGAGCACGAGGGCTGGGTCGACAACCCGGCGTGGTTCACCGACGCCATGTACCGGGCGTCCGCCGCGCTCACCCGGAACCTCGCCGACCGGTACGGCATCCCCAAGACCCGCAGCAACATCATCGCGCACAAGGAGGTGTCCGGGGCCACCCACACCGACCCCGGCCCGCACTGGAACTGGACCTACTACATGCAGCTGGTCAACGGGGTCACCGGCATCGGCTCCGGAACGGTGGACAGCGGCACCGCCGTGCTCAACGTACGTTCGGGGCCCGGCACCGGCCACGCCGTCGTCGGTTCCCTGACCGGCGGCAGTGCGGTGAGCGTCTACTGCCAGGCCACCGGCACCGCGGTCACCGGCCCCTACGGCACCTCCAGCATCTGGCACCGGATCGGCACCAACCGCTACGTCTCCGACGCCTACCTGTACACCGGTCACGACGGTTACATCCCGAACGTGCCGCGCTGCTAGCCGCACCGCCGCAGGTCCGGAGCGCGCTGCTCCGGACCTGCGCCCGCACCCCCCACCCGCCCGCGCCGGGACTCCCCCGGGCGGGCGAATGGCCGGAAACGGCCCGCGCCACCGGGTCACGCTCCGCACCATGGAACCAGGACAAGCGCGACGGTGAGAGGAGCGAACGGTGACGAGGCGTCGGCGTGGTAGACGAGCAGCGCTGGTACAGGCGGCGACGATGTCGCTGGCAGCGGTGGTGACCATCGTGGCCGTGGTGCGGGCGGGACGACGCCGCACCGGGGACCACGCGTCGACCGGGGGTTTCCCCACCGTCGACGAGCGCATGGTGCCCGGGGTGGGCAGGGACGGGTCAGCGCCGGTCGGCGCGGTGGGCCGGAGCAGCGAAACGGCGGCGTGGGTGGCGACGGCCGGCTGAGCGGGGCACCGCCACGCCGCCGCCCTCACTCGTCCGGCGAGGTGGGGGCCGGCGGGGTGGTCGCCGGCCGGGTGACCGTTGGCACGCCGTCCGGGTGGCCGTTGTCGAGCTGGTCGCGGGCGTACCGGTAGGCGACCGCCACGATCGCGGCGACCGGCACCGCCAGGAAGGCGCCGGTGATCCCGGCGAGACTGCTGCCGGCGGCCACGGCCAGGATGACCACCGCCGGATGCAGGCTCAGTCCCCGTCCCTGGAGCAGCGGCTGGAGGACGTTGCCCTCCACCTGCTGCACCACCACCACGATGCCGAGGATGATCAGCGCCGTGGTGGGGCCCTGGTCGACCAGCGCGATCAGGACCGCGAACGCGCCGGCCACGAACGCCCCGATGATGGGGATGAAGGCGGCGAAGAAGGTCAGCACCGCCAGCGGCAGGACCAGCGGTACCCCGAAGGCCCACAGGCCGACGCCGATGAAGAAGGCATCGATGAAACCGACCAGGGCCTGCTGCCGGATGAACTCCGACAGCGTCCGCCAGCTCCGCTCCGACAACCGGGTGACGTGCTTCCCGGCACGGGGGCCGGTCTGCGCCGCCAGCCACGGCACCCAGCGGGGACCGTCCTTGAGGAAGAAGAAGCACAGGACCAGGGCCAGCACGGTGTTGACCACGCCGGACCCCACCGACGTGGCCCAGGTCAGCACGTAGCCGGCGATGTTCTGCGCGTTGGACTGCAGGGCGCTGAAGACGTTGTCGATCGTCTCACCGATCTGGTCCTCGCCGAGGTTGAGCGGCGGACCGGTGAGCCACTGGCGTACCTGCTCGAGCCCGGCGGTCGTCTGGTCGGTGAGCTCGCCGATCTGGCCCACCACCGGCGGCACCACGAGGACGCCGAGCGCCGTCAGCAGGGCCAGGAAGGCCAGCAGGACCGTCGCCGCGGCCAGGGCGGGCGGCCACCGGTGCGCGCGCAGGAACCGCACCGTCGGCCAGAGGACCGTGGTGAGCAGCAGGCCGAGCACCACCGGGAAGAGGACGACCCAGAGCCGACCCAGGACGTAGCCGAGGCCGACCAGCGCGGCGGCGATCACGAGCAACTGCGCCGCGACGATCGCCACCCGGCGGATCGCGGTCCGCATCCGGGGCCCCCGCCGGGGCGTCCGCGCCGGTACGGGCACGGGTGGCATCGCCGCAGGCACGTCCGGCCCGCTGGTCGCGGGGTCGGCCACGGACTCGCGCGGGCCGTCCTTCTCCTGGCTCAACTCTGCCTCCACCATGTGTCGCCCTGGGCGAACCCTAGCCGTGGCGGACGGTCACGGTGACGGCGAGGCCCCCGCCGGGGCGGGTCAACCGAAGACCTGCGCCTCCAGGAGGCCGACGGAGGCCGTCCCGCTCTGGAGCAGGAACCGCAGCCGGGTCGTGGTGACCGGGGTGAACCCGACCTCGTTGTACCGGTCGACACCGACCGGGTGGCCACCGGCGGCGGTCACGTCGGCCCAGGCGGTGCCGGTCCAGTGCTGCACCGTCCAGGACGCCGGCAGCCGGACGCCGCCACCGTCGTCGAGGAAGTAGACCCGGGCGGACCGGACCGTCTGCGCGGACGCCCAGGTCAGCTCGGCCCACTGCGGGCCCACTTCGGGCCAGGTCCCCCACCGTGGGTTGCCGGTGTCGTTCGACGACGGCGGGTCCACCCCGTCGTTGATCGCGGCCACGCTCTCCCAGGGTGAGGTGTACGACGCCGCCGACGGGGTCGCCGTCCGGGCCAGGTTCGTCCCCGGGACGCCGCCCCCGCCCCGCTGGTACACCTGCACCTCGGTCAGCCCGGTGCGGAAACCGGCGGCGTGGGTCAGCTGCACCCGTAGCCGCGACGTGGCCACCGGGGTGAAGCGGACCCGGTTGTAGTTGGACCGGACGGTGCCGGGGGTGCGCACCTGGCCCGGCGCGGTCACCCAGGTGCCGCCGTCGAGGTACTGCACGGTGTACGAGCCGGGCGGACGGTAGCGGTTGGTGGCCCGGTCGTTGCGGAAGTAGAGCCACACGTCGTCCACGGTGCGGGTCTGCCCGAGGTTCACCTCGTACCAGTCGGTGGCGTTCGGTGAGCCGTGACTGCCCCAGATCGGCTCGTTGATCGGGAAGCCGTCCACCGCCGCCTGCGTCGAGGTGCCCGACGCGGTGTACGACGCCGAGGTGGCCGCGCCCCGCGCCAGGTTGGGCAGGGTGGCGGTCAGGTCGGCGCCCGCCTTGGCGAAGATGTCCACCATCCGGTCGGCGGTGTGGGTCACCGCCTGGGGCGCCCGCAGCCCGGGGACCGTCGTGCGGTGGGTGACGGTGCCGCCCTCGGGCAGCTCGACCGTGCCGGTGGCCGGGTCGTAGACCACCCGGGTCAGCCGGTCGACGGTGACCGCCCGGACGCCGTCCAGGTAGATCGAGTAGCCCTGCGGCACGCCCGGGTAGCGGGTGACGCCGTCGGCCGGGTCGTCCCAGACGATGCTCAGGTCCATGTTCCGGTAGCGCAGGTTGTTCACCGCGACGTGCGACCAGCCGATGTCGATGGGGTCGAGTTCCACCCGCGCGTCGGTGCGCGGGCGCAGTCCGGCCACGTCCTCGATCACCGTCCAGTTGCTGCTGCCGAGGATGTTGTGGTGGATCCAGGACCGGTAGGCGATGGTCCTCGTGGTCGGGTTCCAGTCGGCCCAGAACTCGTTGGCGTCCGGCCACTGGGTGTTCCCGCCGACGTACTGCGCCCAGGCGTTCCAGTGGAGCAGCTTCCGGTAGTGCTCGGCGGTCATCCACTGGTTGGGGTAGTTGCGCAGCACCGAGGAGTAGAGCCGGAACTGCACGGTGGAGTTGATGGTGGAGAAGTTGTTGCTGCCCGGCTTGCCGGCCGCCGCGGCGGCGGCCTTGTCCCGCTGGTTGGCGGTGAAGAACGGGAAGATCGGGTACTCGGCCGGGTCGTCGAAGAGCCGCAGCGCCTGCCGGTACTGCTCGGTGTTCGGCATCAGCCCCACCGCGTACGGGTAGTAGTTGTTGATCTCCTTCCAGGGCACGTGGGTGTCGGTCGCGACGTGCTTGTGTTCCAGCAGCTGCCGGGACGGGTTCCACAGGGTGGTGAGCACGCCGGAGCGGATCCGCTCGGCCAGCGCCTGCATCTCGGCCGCCTTGGCGGTGTTGCCGACCACCGCGTACGCCTGCTGCGCGGCGACCGCTCCGCTGTAGACGTACGCCGTCTCGGCCCGGTCGAGGTTGCCGTCGCGCCAGTGGAAGGAGACCGCGTCGGCGTCGTTGCCGGTCATCGCGCCCCAGTCGTACTCGATGACGCCGTTGCCGTTGGTGTCGTAGGTGGCGAGCTGCCCCTTGACGTCGCCCTCGGCGTAGCGGGCCAGGTGACCGGCGATCACCGGCTGCCCGCCGTGGATCTGGTAGCTGCGCCAGGCCGCCTCGGCGATGTACTGGGTGTAGGAGTTCGACCAGTTCTCCGGGTCACCGGGGTTGTCCATGAACCGGCCGCCCTTGGAGGTCTGCCCCACCGACAGCCACGGCCCGTACGAGTAGACCGGGTTGCGCAGGTACTTCAGGTCGTCGATGTGCATGGGTTGGGTCAGCGCGATGGCGTTGTTGTAGCCGGTGACGCCCTCGATGGAGACCGGGAACTGGAAGTCCTGCCCCGGGATGTCCACGTCGAGGTAGTTGTAGCGCATCAGCCACCAGCGGTAGTAGACGTTCTTCTTGATCGCCGGGTCGGGCACGTCGACGTACGGGACGTTCTCCGCCCACCAGCGGTTGTAGTCGCGCACGTGGGTGGCGAAGGCGGTCGCCGGGGTGCGGTCGCGGTAGGCCTGGTACTCGGTCAGCGACTCGGGGATCTCGGTGGTGACGAAGCCCATCACCACCTTGGTGCTGACGCTCTGCCCGGGGTCGAGGGTCACCGACCGGTTGAGCCCGCCGCCGCTGGCCGTGAAGCCGTCGCCGGCCAGCCGGGGATAGATCGTGGTGAGGTTGTTCTTCACCTGCCGGCTGCCGGTCAGCTCGCCCCCGGTGCCGCTGGTCGCGTACGGCGAGGTGACCCGGAGCTGGAGGGTGGTGGCCGTGCCGCCGGTGTTGGTGACGGCCAGGTTGGTGACCGCCACGTTCTGGTGGGTGATGAACTTGGTCAGGTCGACCCGGACCGCACCGCTGGTGTAGACGCCCTTCCAGTGGCTCGGGGACTGCCACCGGCTGCCGACCTGCTCGGTGAAGGTGCCCGGGGTGACCGCCACGGCGTAGGCGTTCTGGCTGCTGATGTTGTCCCAGTAGGCGGCGTTGCCGCCGAAGCCGATCACGGCCGGGTTGTGGGTGTTCATGTACAGGCCCCGGCCGCGCGTCATCAGCCAGGTGCCGGCCGGGTCGTTGCCGGGGCGGGCGAGCAGCCGGTCCATCCAGAAGTCGGTGCCGTTGCTCTCGGCGTCGTAGATGGCCTTCATCATGTTGCCGGTGGTGTAGCCGACCGGCGGCGCGGGCACCGACGGGCCGGAGAAGGTGGGATAGCCGATGGTCTGGGCCGCCCGGACGGGGGCGACGGGCACGGTCAGCGCGCCGGCGGTGAGCACGGCGGCCAGCGCCAGTGCGGTCGGCGCCCGACCTCGGGCGTGGGTACGGGACACGGGGACACCTCCAGGGACGGGGTGGAGGGGGACGGTCAGGGCTGGTAGGCGAGCCACTCCAGCAGGCCGGTGGAGAGACCGGGCCGGGCGGTGACGGCCAGCCGCAGCCGGGTGGTGCTGACGGTGCCGAAGGTGGTGACGGTGTAGGTGTCGCCGGCGACCGGGCAGGACGACTGGCCGGGCACCGGCAGGTAGGCGCTGCCGGTCCAGTACTGCACCTGGCAGGAGGCGGGCAGGTCGATGCCCTGGCCGTCGTCGAACCAGTAGGTCGCGACCCGGTTGACCTGACGGGCCGACGGCCAGGTGTACTCGACCCACTGGGTGCCCTGCTGCGGCCAGTTGCCGTAGGCCAGGTTGCTCCGGTCGGCGGAGTTGGCCGGCACGCCGCCGTTGTGCAGCGCGGCGACGCTCTCCCAGGGTGAGACGTACGAGGTGGTGGCGGTGGCCGAGGGGGCGAGGTTGGTGCCGGCCGGTGGTCCCCCGCCGCCGGGGTTGGGCGGCGGACCGGTGGTGGTCGGCACGACCTTGCGTATGGTGCCGTCGGCGTTGAAGTGGAGCAGGTCCACCGCGACCGAGCGACGGAAGTTGCCGCCGCCGGGGGCGTCGGCGGTGTGGTAGACGACGTACCACTGGCCGTTGAACTGGACCACCCCGGCGTGGTTGGTGGTCGAGGAGACCCGGTCGAGCACCACGCCCCGATGGGTCCACGGGCCGAGCGGGCTGGTCGCGGTGGCGTACCGCTGGCAGGCGTAGGCCGAGTCGGTGACGCAGCCGCCGGTGTCGTTGGCGGCGTACATCAGGTAGTAGAGGCCGTTGCGTTTGAACATCCAGGGGGCCTCCCAGAAGTTCGTCAGCCCCTGCGGGGTGACCACCGGCCCGTCCAACTCGATCATGTTGGGCTTGAGTTTCGCCGCCCGGACTCCCCAGTAGCCGCCCCAGTAGATGTAGGCCTGGCCGTCGTCGTCGGTGAAGACGGTCGGGTCGATGTTGAGGCCGGAGGAGTTCGGGGTGCTGTCGCTGATCAGCGGGCCGCCCTTGGCGTCGGTGAACGGACCGAGCGGGCTGTCGCCGACCGCCACCCCGATGTCCATCCAGCCGGGGCCGCGCCCGTTGACCGAGGTGTACCAGTAGTAGCGGCCGTTGCGGGGCTCCACCTCGCTGGCCCAGGCGTCCGCGCCGGCCCAGTCGAAGGTGCCGACGCCGGCGCGCGCCCCGTGGTCGGTCCAGGTCGCCGCGTCGGTGGAGGAGAGCACCCGCCACTCCCGCATGACGAAGGTGTCGGTGCCGGTCGGGGCCTCGTCGCGGCCGGCGTAGACGTACATGGTGTTCCCGACCACCAGCGGGGCGGGGTCGGCGGTGTAGACGTGGGTGACGATCGGGTTGGCGGCGTGCGCGGGCGCGGCGGGCGCCACCGCGCCGAACGCGACGAGCGTGCCGGCGGCGGTGGCCGCGCCGGCCCACCGGACGGCACGCCGGGACTCAGGTGGACGGAACATGCGCGTCACCTCTCTCGACAGGGATACGGCGTCGGCCCGCCGGGCGGGGTGCCCGGCGGGCCGACGGATCAGTGGCCGTAGCGGCTCTTCAGGTGCCGCCACCAGTCGCGGAACATCCAGGCGTCGAAATCGGTGATGGCACCGGCGGAGCCGGCCTTCATCAGGAACCCGCCGACCCCGCTCGGCGACCAGTCGTAGAAGTCGTCGAGGCCGAAGGTGTGGCCGATCTCGTGCAGCAGGATGGTCATGTTCTCGGCGTTGATGTTGTTGACGAAGTACTCGCTGCCCATCCGCTGCCCCCAGTCACCGCCCGCGCCGCCGCCCATCCCGGCGGTCAGCCAGAGCGACTGGTCGTAGTGGCGGGCCGCGCCGCCGGGGCAGTTCGGGTACTGACCGTTCTGGTTGAAGAACCGCCCGCACCCCTCGGCGCACTGCGGGGCGTTCTCCCGGATGTCGCCCACGTAGATGTCGACGGAGGTGTCCGACCACTGCAACTGGGCCCGGTCACGCACCGCCCAGCCGACCACCTTGATCGGCACGCTGGTGTACGGCCAGTTGTTGTGGCCGACCATGACGTCCATCCACTTCTTGTACTGGCGGGCCAGACTGGCGTGGATCTGGTCGCGCAACGCGGCGGAGACGCTGGCCGGGGAGTCCCAGCGAACGCAGAAGTTCAGGCTGCCCCGGTTGGCGAAGACCTGGTCCCAGCCGTAGTTGCGGAAGCCGTACAGGTTGGGATAGGTCGCCTCCTGGTGGGCCCAGACCTCGCCCAGCGGGGTGACCAGGTTGCCCGGCGGGTTCCAGCCGGTCGGCGGGTTGCCGGGGTTGCCGGGCGGGTTGGCGTGCGCCTTGACCTCCAGCAGCCCGACCGAGCCGGCACCGCTGTCGAGCACCACCCGCAGTCGGGCGGTGCTGACCGCGGTGAAGGTCACCAGGTTGTAGCGGTTCGCCGCGACCGGATAGCCGGAGGCACCGGTCACGTCCTGGTAGGAGCTGCCGTTCCAGGACTGCACCCGCCAGGCGGCGGGCAGCCGGACGCCACCGTCGTCGTCGAAGAAGTAGACCTCGACCGCGCGGATCGTCTGGTTCCCGGTCCAGGTGAGCTGCGCCCACTGCTGGCCCTGGTTGGGCCAGGTCCCCCAGCGCGGGTTGGCCGTGTCGTGGGACGACGTCGGGTCGATCCCGTCCCGGATCGCCGCGACACTCTCCCACGGCGAGGTGTACGACGCGCTCGGCGTCGCCGTCCAGGCCAGGTTGTCCCCGGGGTCCGCCTGGGCGGCCCCGCCGGTCGTCCCGACGGCGACGAGGCTGAGGCCGGCTGCCACCAGCCCGACCGCCACCGGGGTGACGAATCGCCTCCACCACTGTCTCATTCTGATCTCCTTAATCGAAGTTTGTCGATCTATTGACCCGGACCCGCCCAGGTCCCGCGGCCCATCGCGGGTGGTCCGGGATCAGCCCTTCACCGCGCCGGAGGCGAACCCCCGGACATAGCTGCGCTGGAGGAACGCGAAGAGGAGCAGACACGGCACGGCCATGACGACCACGCCGGCCTCCAGGGCGGCGTAGTCGATCGAGCCGTGACTCGCCGTCCGCATGTTGACCACCGCCAGGGTGGCGGTGAACCGGTCGGTGGAGTTGAGCAGGATCAGCGGCGCGAAGAACTCGCTCCACGAGGTGAGGAACGCGAACAGCGCCACGGTGACCAGCCCGGGACGCACCGCCGGCAGCAGGACCCGGACCAGCACGCCCACGCTGCCCGCCCCGTCGACCTGGGCGGACTCCTCCAGTTCCCGGGGGACGGCCTCGAACGAGTTGCGCATCATGAAGACCGAGAACGGCAGCTGGAACATGATCAGTACCAGGCTCAGCCCGACCAGCGAGTCCGCCAGGCCGATCCAGCCGAGCAGCACGTAGAGCGCGATCAGGATGGTCGCGTACGGCACCATCAGGATCGCCAGGGTGAGCAGGAAGAGCAGGTCCCGGCCGGGGAACCGGAAGCGCCCGAAGGCGTAGCCGCCCAGCGTCGCGACCAGCAGCGTGCCGCCGACCGTCAACGCGCTGACCGTCGCGCTGTTGACCAGGTGGTACGGGCGGATCCCCTGGTCGGAGGTGAACAACCGGTCGTAGTTCTCCAGACCGAAGCCGGTGCCGGTCCGCAGCGACGCCCAGCCGCTCCACACCAGCGGCGACAGGAAGAGGATCGCCAGCGCCGCGCCCGTGACGGGGAATCCCCACCGCGAGGCCGTCCTGGAACCGGTCATGACCGTGCGCCCCTCACTGGGAACGTCGGCGCAGCACGCCGAGCTGGATGACGTTCACGACGAGGAGGACGGTGAGCAGCACCACCGAGATACCCGCCGCCGACCCGAGGTCGAGCCGGACGAACGCCTCCCGGTAGATCACCATCACCAGCGAGGTGGTGCTGTTGTCCGGCCCACCCCGGGTGAGGATCCAGAACTGGTCGAAGGCCAGCAGCGAGCCGGTCACCATCAGGGTGAGCACCAACGCGATCGACGGCCGCAGCAGCGGCAGCGTGATCCGCCGGAAGGTCTGCCAGCGGGACGCCCCGTCGAGCCGCGCCGCCTCGTAGACCTCCAGCGGGATGGCCTGCAAGCCGGTCAGCAGGATCAGCATGTTGAACCCCGCGAACCGCCACAGCACCAGCAGCACCGTCGAGCCGAGCGCCGAGCCGGCGCTGCCGCTGGTCAGCGAGACGTGCCCGTCGACCGCCCCGAGCCACCGGAGCAGGTCGGTGACCGGGCCGATCTCGTCGCTGAGCAGGCCCAGGAAGAGCAGGGAGGCGCTGGCGAAGCCGACCGCCATCGGCAGGACCACCGCGGTGCGGAGGAAACCCACCCCGCGTCGGCGCTGTTGCAGCAACAGGGCCAGACCGAGCGCGACCGCGAAGAGCAGCACCGTCATGATCAGCGTGTAGCGCAGGGTGAACCAGGCCGCCGACCGGATCAGCTCGTCGTCGGCGATGCCGGTGTAGTTGTCCGGGACGTTGCGGGTGGGCCTGCCGAGCAGCGGCCACCGGTGCACCGACATCCAGCCGACCAGGACCAGCGGGACGAGGAAGAACAGCCCGACCATGAGCGCCGTCGGCGTGGCGTAGGCGAGGCCGGTCAGGGCCTGCCGCCGGGAACGCGACCACGCCCGACGTGCCCGGCCCCGGGGTCGGGACGCGACGGCTCCGGGCCGCTCGGCGTCGGTCGACGGTGGCAGCACCGTGGTGGGCATCTGTTCCTCCGGTCCACAGAGGGCGGACCCGCGACGCCGGACGCGCACGCCGACAGCCGGGACCACGTGACGGGTCAGCCCTGCTGGAGTGACCTGGTGATGGCCGTGTTGCCCTCGGCGAGCGCGCGGGGGGCGTCGCCGAACAACGCCCCGCGGACGGTCCGGAGCCAGGGGCTCTGCGGGTCGTTGAACGAGGCGTTGAAGTTCTCCGCGTACGGTGTGCGTCCCTGCGCCACCAGGCCGTTGATCAGCGTGAGCCGCGGGTCGGCCGCGGAGTACCGGTTCGCCGCCAGGTCGGTGCGGGTGGGCACGCCCTTGTTCTTCGCGACCACCTCGACCTGCGCCTCGTCGGACATCGTCCAGGCCAGGAAGTCCCAGGCCTGGGCGGCCCGGTCACTGGTGGCGCCGATGCCGATCGCGTCGCCGCCGACGAAGGTGGACCCGCCGCCGGTCAGGCCGGGGATCGGCGCGACCCCCATCGACACCCCCTTGGACTCGATCATGCCCAGCCACACCGAGGGACCGGGGGCGATGCCGACCCGGCCCGCCTGGAGCGCGCCGAGCCAGGTCGGGCCGGCCTCGTCCCGGGACGCCGGTGCGGCGACGCCCTCCTCGTAGAGGGAGCGGTAGAGCGCGAACACCCCGGCCATCTCCGGGGAGTCGATCCGGGCCGTACGCCCCTCGGCGTCCAGGACCTCGCCGCCCGCCGCCCAGACCGACGGCCAGAAGGTGAACTCCACGCAGCCGCCGCAGTTGCCGCCGAAGTAGGTGCCGTGCACGTCGCCACCCAGCCGGTCGATGGCCCGCGCGTGGTCGGCGAATTCCCGCAGCGAGGTCGGCGGCCGCTCCGGATCGAGCCCGGCCCTGCGGTAGAGATCCTTGTTGTAGAGCATCACCGACATGTCGATGGTGTGCGGAACCGCGTAGTTGCGGTCCTTCCAGGTGCCGGCGCGCACGTGCGCCGGGGCCACCCGGTCCCGCACGTCGAGCCCCGCGAACCGGTCGGTGAGGTCGGTCCAGAGCCCCTGGGCGGCGTACTGCGCGGCGAGCACCACGTCGGCGGCGAACAGGTCGGGCAGGGCCCGGGCACCCGCCGCCGAGGCCAGTTTCGCCGGGTACTCCTCGTTGGGGTACGCGGTGACCCGCACCTGGTTGCGGTGCGTGGCGTTGTACGCGTCGGCGTACGCCCGGGAGACCGACTCGGTGGCCGCCCTGGTCCAGAGGGTCAGCGTGGCACCGTCGTCGACCCCGGACGGGCCGGTGGCCGAGGGCGGGTCGTCCCCGCCGCAGCCCGCCACGGCCATCGCCAGGACCGCCGCCGTCAGCACGGCGACAACTCGAAGACCTCGCGGTCCCATCGGTTTCTCCTTCCGCCGGAAGCGGGGTGGACGAACACGTCCGAGGGGGCGGTGCCGGCTCAGGTCACCGGCAGCCAGACCCGCATGGTCGCCGGGCCGCGCCGGGCCCAGCGGTGGTACGGCAGCAGTCGCAGGTCGGTGCGGGGCGACTCGCGGGCGGGCCGGGGCGTCGGCCCGTACGGCCAGGCCCCCTCCGCCACCGCGGTGAACCGGGCCCGGACCCGCACCCCGCCGTCGGCGTCGACCGGTGGGTGCTCCGGATCGACCCGCAGGGTGTCGAGGTCCTCGTCGGCGAGTGCCTCGGCGCAGTACACCACCGGCCCGCGCTCCACGGCGAGACAGCCGCGCACCGCGTCGATGCGGGGGTCGGGGTGGGTGAACCGGGGACGCAGCGGCAGTTCCAGCCGGACCTCGTCGCCGGCGGCGAAGGCGTGCCGCACGGTGACCGGGCCGGGTGCCGCCGGTCGGCGGCCGGTCGGGGTGACCAGCACCGCGTCGGTCGCCCACTCCGGCACCCGCAGGGTGAGCGGGAAGCCGCCGCCGTCGGTGGCGGTCACCCGCACGGTCACCACCCCGTCGTCGGGGTAGCCGGTCCGCATCCGCAGGGCCACCCGCCGGCCGTCGGGCAGCCGGGTGTCGACGTCCGCGTCGGTGTACTGGTGGATCCGCAGCCCCTCGTCGTCGGCGGTGACCAGGTAGGTGGAGAGGCTGGCGAGCAGCCGGGCGACGTTGGGCAGGCAGCAGGAGACCTCGAACCACGGGGCACGCGGCCCGCCGCCGAAGCCGAGCTGCTGCTCGTCGGTCGGCACGTCCACGGTCCGGGTGCGCTGGTGCAGGGTGTTGGCGTAGAAGAAGGCCCGCCCGTCGTCGCTGACCGCGGTGGCGACGACGTTGTAGAGGATGCGTTCGATCACGTCGGCGTACCGGCTGGCGCCGGTGGCCAGCAACAGCCGCCAGGCCAGCATGATCGCGGCGACGCCGGCACAGGTCTCGGAGTAGGACCGGTCGGGTGGGAGCACGAAGTCGTCGCCGAACGCCTCGTCCGTGTGGCGTGAGCCCATCCCGCCGGTGAGGTAGGTGCGCCGGGCCAGGGTCCGGTCGAACTGGGCGGCCACCGCCGCGAGCAGTTCGCCGTCGCCGGTCTCGACCGCGACGTCCACCGCGCCGCAGGCCAGGTAGAGGGCGCGGACCGCGTGCCCGCGCAGCACGGTGGCCCGCCGTACCGGGACGTCGTCGCTGTAGTACGACCAGCCGAAGTGGTGCTGGGGCAGGCTCTGGTGTCCACGCCGCCGCACGAACAGGCCGGCCTGGTCGAGGTAGCGCTGCTCGCCGGTGAGCCGGGCCAGCTCGACCAGGGCCGGCTCGATGTTCGGATGGCCGCAGACGCCCCACGTCCCGTCCGGGCCGAAGGTGTCGCAGACGTGGTCGGCGGCGCGGCGGGCGACCTCCAGCAGCGGCCCGGCCGGCCCGGTCCGCGTCCGCGCGACGGCGGCCTGGAGCAGGTGGCCGGTGCAGTACAGCTCGTGCCCGGAGGCGAGGTCGCTGTACCGGGGACGTTGGCCCGGGCCGCCGAAGGCGGTGCCGAGGTAGCCGTCCGGTGCCTGGGCCGTGGCGATCAGCTCGGTCAGCTCGGTGACCTCCCGGTCCCGGTCGGTCGAGGCGGTCCGGCCCACCTCCCAGGACATCGCCTCGACGAGCTTGTAGACCTCCGAGTCGGAGAACTCCCGCCCCCGCCGGTCGACCTCGCCGGCACCGGCCCGGACGGCGGTGAAGTTGCCGGTCCAGCCGAGCTTGTCCATCCAGGACCGCCCGTGGTCGAGGGTCGCGGCACCGTTGAGCCGCTGCCGGACGGCCCAGAAGCCGTCCACGACCCGCACCTCACCGAGGCCGAGGGGCCGGAGCACACCGTGCGACGGCACCACGGGCCGGCCGCCGCTGGGATCGGTGCCGGGCGCAACCTTCGTCATTGTCCCTCCGGCAGCTCGTGGGTGACCGGAGTCACCCGGTGCGATGAGGCTACGATGGACTACGAAAAGCTTTTCGGCAAGTATCGAAGTCTACCCATGAATAAAAAGACTGCTGGCGTTTCCTCGGGCCGGGCTCTACTCTCCTCTGACCGGGCTGGTCGAAAGCAGTCGAAAGGATTTCGGTGGGCAGACAGCGATCCCGATCGGTGACCCTCAGCGACGTGGCCCGGCTGGCCGGCGTCTCGGTCGCCACCGCCTCCAAGGCCCTCAACGCCCGGGACGAGGTCGCCCCGGCCACCCGGCAACGGGTGCTCCAGGCCGCCGACGAGCTGTCGTTCCAGCCGAACGTGCTGGCCCGCGGTCTGATCTCGGGCCGCACCCGCACCATCGGCCTGCTCACCGACGAACTCGGCGGTCGGTTCTCCATCCCGATCCTGCTCGGTGCGGAGAACGCCCTCGGCAACGAGCAGATGTCGGTACTGCTCTGCGACGCCCGGGGGGACGCGATCCGACGTCGGCACTACATCCGGGCGTTGCTGGCCCGGCAGGTCGACGGGTTCATCATCCTCGGCGACAGCAACGACGTCCGCCCGTCCCTCACCCGGGACATCCCGGTCCCGGTGGTCTACGTGTACGGCGAGTCGAGCGACCCCGACGACCTGTCGGTGCTCGCCGACGACGAGGGCGGCGCCCGGCTCGCCGCCGAACACCTGGTCGGGCTGCGCCGCCGCCGGATCGCGCACATCACCGGCCCGGAGAGCTACCGGGCCGCCCGGGACCGGTTCACCGGGCTGTGCGCGGTGCTGGCCGAGCACGACCTCCCGCTGGGCGGCGGGCGGCCGTACTACGGCGAGTGGACCCAGCGCTGGGGGCGGCACGCCGCCCGGACGCTGCTCGCCACCCATCCCGAGGTGGACGCGATCTTCTGCGGCAGCGACCAGATCGCCGCCGGGGTCACCCACTCCGTCCTCGCTCTCGGCCGGTCCGTCCCGGACGACGTCGCGATCGTCGGCTACGACAACTGGGAGGTGTTCGCCGCCGACTGCCACCCCCCGCTGACCACCGTCGACCTCAACCTCGAACAGCTCGGCGCCACGGCGGTGACGCACCTGTTCGCCGCCCTCGACGGGCACCTGGCCCCGGGGGTGATCCGGCAACCGGGCCGGCTGGTGGTCCGCGAGT
This sequence comes from Micromonospora sp. NPDC023956, assembly GCF_040639195.1. Classification (NCBI taxonomy): domain Bacteria; kingdom Bacillati; phylum Actinomycetota; class Actinomycetes; order Micromonosporales; family Micromonosporaceae; genus Micromonospora; species Micromonospora sp. NPDC023956. The sequence goes on along the minus strand of NZ_JBEZZN010000006.1, from coordinate 269,216 downwards.
CCACCGGTCCGCTCCCGGTCCGGGGCTGACCACCGGCGGGACGTTTGCGGCGGCCGACGACGGGAAGGCCCGGCAGAGCCGTCGGAGGGAGATGACGTCGATGAGGGCCGTGGTCTACCGGGGTCCCCGCACCGTCCGGGTCGAGGAGGTGCCCGACCCGCGGATCGAGGCACCCACCGACGCGATCGTCCGGATCACCACCACCAACATCTGCGGTTCGGACCTGCACATGTACGAGGGCCGCACGGCCGTGGCCGAGGGCACGGTCCTCGGCCACGAGAACATGGGCGTGGTGCAGGAGGTCGGCCCCGCGGTCGACCGGATCCGGGTCGGCGACCGGGTCTCCGTGCCGTTCAACATCGCCTGCGGCACCTGCCGCAACTGCCTGCACGGCTGGACCAGCTTCTGCCTGCGCACCAACCCGATCGAGGGGATCGACGGCGCGGCCTACGGCTACGCGAACATGGGCCCGTACCACGGGGGTCAGGCCGACTACCTGCGGGTGCCGTACGCCGACGTCAACCTGCTGCACCTGCCACCCGGCACGGACCACGAGAACGACTTCACCATGCTGTCGGACATCTTCCCGACCGGCTGGCACGGCACCGTACTCGCCGGGCAGCGTCCGGGTGACACGGTGGCCGTCTTCGGTGCCGGTCCGGTCGGCCTGATGGCCGCCCACAGCGCGCTGATCCAGGGAGCCGCCCGGGTGTTCGTGGTGGACAAGGAACCCGACCGGCTCGCCCTGGCCGAGAAGATCGGCGGTGTCCCGGTGAACTTCGCCGAGGGCGACCCGGTGGAGCAGATCATGGACGCCACCGACGGGGCCGGCGCGGACTGCGGGGTCGAGGCCGTCGGCTACCAGGCCCACGACCCCTCCGGCGAGGAGCACCCGGAACTGGTGCTGGACAACCTGGTCGACTGCGTCCGCTCCACCGGGGGCATCGGCGTGGTCGGGGTGTACGTGCCGCAGGATCCGCGCAGCCCCGACCGGCGCGCCCGGGAGGGACGCATCGGCTGGCAGTACGGCACGTTCTTCAGCAAGGGGCAGCACATGGGCACCGGCCAGTGCCCGGTCATGCGGTACAACCGCCAGCTCCGCGACCTGATCATCAACGGTCGGGCGAACCCGTCCTTCCTCGTCTCGCACGAACTGCCGCTGGACGGGGCCGCCGACGGATACGAGCGGTTCGACCGGCGGGAGACGGGATGGACCAAGGTGCTGCTGCACCCCGACGGTTCCTGAGCCACCGGACGATCCGGCGGCCGGAAGCACGCCGCCACTGACCGGCCTCGGCCGCCCCGGGCCCGGCACCGGCCGGACCGAGCGCGTCGGTGCGGCTCGGACCACCTACCGGACAGCTTCCCTGGTCACCGGGGCCGGCAACGGGCCAGCAGCCGGGCGATCTCCGCCGGTACCTGGTCCGGGCCGCGCAGCGACCTGCTGAACGGCAACCGGACGTCCCGGTGGCCGGTCGCGGACTCCAGCCGGAGGACCAGCCCGCAGCGGTCCAGCCGGAGCGGGTGGACGCGTCGGGCCTCCCGCCGCAGCGGTGCCGGGACCAGCCGGGCCAGCGTCCACACCGTCTGCTGCTGCTGGTCGTCCAGGTGCCGCAACAGGTCCGCCTCGTCGGCGGCGAGCGGGTCGGGTCGTGCGGCGGCGAGGTCGTCCGGGTCGACCGGGGCGTCGCCGTCCGCGTCGACCAGTTCGGCGGTGACCAGGTCGAGGCGGGCGACCACGTCGGCGCCGCCCGGGTCCACCACGGTCAGCCAGCCGGCCAGCGTCGCCCGGGACCGGACCCGGTCGCGCATCGGGACCGGGGCGAGACCGGTGACCTCGACCTGCGCGGCGACCTCGCCGGCGACGAGGAGATGCCGGGCGATCCGGCTGTCGACGGGCAGCGCCAGGCGGAGCCGGCCGTCCGGGTCGACGGTGTGCCGACCGGCGAGGTCGGCGCGGTGGTCGGGGGTACGCAGGGTCAGCGACTCCGTACCGGCCAGCAGGGTACGCATCCGTTCGGCGGCCGTGCCGGCCGCCACCGTCTTGCCCGCCACGACGCCTCCAGTTTAGGTTAGCCTTACCTTACCTGAGAGGTGATGATGAACCAGTCCCGTCCCAAGATCAAGCGGTCCCGGCGTCTCGGCATCCCCCTGACCCCCAAGTGCGTCCGGTACTTCGAGCGCCGCCCGTTCCCTCCCGGCGACCACGGCCGGGCCCGGAGCAAGGACTCCGACTACAAGGTCCGGCTCGTGGAGAAGCAGCGCCTCAAGGCACAGTATGACGTCGCCGAGGGCCAACTGCGCCGGGCGTTCGACCGGGCCCTGCGCCGACCGGGCAAGACCGGTGAGGAACTGGTCATCGACCTGGAGACCCGGCTCGACGCGCTCGTCCTGCGCGCCGGCTTCGCCCGCACGATCTACCAGGCCCGGCAGGCCGTCACCCACCGGCACGTCACCGTCAACGGCCGGCGGGTGGACCGGCCGTCGGCCCGGCTGCGCCCCGGCGACCGGATCGCCATCGCGGAGCGCAGCCGCACCAAGACGCCGTTCGTGGTCGCCGCCGCCGGAGCGCACGCCCCGCAGCGGCCCGCTCCGTACCTCGACGTCGAGCTGTCCGGCCTGACCGCCCGGCTGACCCGGCTGCCCGCCCGCGGCGAGGTGCCGGTGATCTGCGACGAGCAACTCGTGGTGGAGCACTACTCCCGCTGACCGTCCGTCCCTCCTGGCCGGCCCGCCCCGCCCGGCGCGGGCCGCCAGCCGGTCGGCACCGTCACCCCGCCCACGTGCGCCAAAGGTCGGACGGCGGTGACGGCGGCGTACCCCTCGGCCAGCCAGGCGAGGTCGGAGCCGGGAACGGGTTGGGAACCGCTCTCCTCGATGGCCGTCCGGACGTGGTCCCGGCCGCGCTCGGCGATTGTCATCTGCACCTGCCCGAACGGGGCGAGGGTGGCCTGCCGCAGCCCGGCGACCCCGGCCACCGGCGCGTCCGGCACGTTCAGGTTGAGCACCGTGCCCGGATCGGCGCCGACCAGCCAGGGCAGCAGCCACCCGGCCAGCTCCGCCGCCGTGGCCCAGTTACGGATCTCGTCGTCGACGGTGTCCAGCACGGCGATCGCGGCACCGCCGGTGCCGACGCTCGCCGCCACCGGGGAGAGCACGTCGAGGGAGACCGCCATGGCCCGGGCACCGTGGTTGGCGGCGGTGAGCGCCGCGCCGACCGTACCGGAGTGCAGGACCGCGTGACCGGCGTTGGCACCCCGGTTGATCCCGGACAGCACCACGTCCGGCGGCGGGCCGAACGCGCCCAGCCCGGCCAGCACGGCGATGTAGGCCGGCGAGGCGGCGACGGCGTACGCCGGGACATCGGCCAACCCGGCCAGTTCGGTCCCGGTGAGGACCACCCGCCCCTCGTCCGTCACCGCCGACAGGGCGGCGCTCATCCCGCTCGCCTCCTCGCTCGGGGCCGCCACCACCACGTCCAGTCCCCGTTCGTGCGCCGCGCGGGCGAGCCAGCGCAGCCCCGGCGCCCGGATCCCGTCGTCGTTGGTTACCAGCACCCGCACCCGCCGGTCCGCCACGGCCGCCCCCTACCTGTCGTCGAGCGGCTCGAGTCGGACCCGGCCGACGAGTTCCCGGACCGCCTCGGCCCGGCCGGTGCCGAGCCCGTGCCGGGTGACGTTGAGCGCCCCGGCGGCGGCGCCGGTGCGCACCGCCTCCTCGAGGTCCCCGCCCCGGGCGAGCACGGCGGCGACCCCGGCGGTCATCGAGTCACCGGCGCCCCGGTGGTCGGCCAGTTGCAGTTGGGGGACGTGCACCTCCACCGCCCCGTGACCGTCGAGCAGTGCCAGACCGGGCTCGCCGGCCCGGCTGATCAGCACCGACGCCGCGCCCTGCTCCTGCAGGCGACGCCCGGCGGCCAGCAGCGACTCCACGCTGTCGTCCTCGGCCAGACCGTCGTCCAGCAGCTCCTCGTGACTGACCTTGAGCAGGGCCACGCCGCCCTCGACGACGGCGGTCAGGTACGCCCCGGAGAGGTCGGCGACCACCACCGTGTCGTTCGCGGTGAGGTCGGCGGCGAGCCGCCGGTAGATGTCCGGGTCGACCACCGACGGGTCCGCCGGGCCGCTGAGCACGCTCACCGGGGCACGCAGCCCCTCGGTGAGGGTGACGGTGTACAGCTCGTCGATGTCGTGCCGGACCATCGGCGCACCGGGGAACTCGGCGATCTCCGCCCGCGAGCCGTCCCGCCGGTCGTGGACGTACCAGCCGCTGCCGGACTGCCGGAACACCGACCGGACCTGGACGTCCTCCTCGGTGAGCAGCTTGTGCAGCGCGTCACCGACCTCCCCGCCGAGCGCCACGCAGAGGGTGACCGGGACGCCCAGGGACGCGATCATGCGCGCCTGCCAGACGCCCTGACCACCCGGATGCAGGTGCAGCTCGACCGCGTCGGCCTGCTGTTCGATGGTCACGGTCAACAACGGCGCCGGTGCGAACACCATCACACGATCGTCCATGCGGCCCCTACTACCCCGGCCGTGGAGGGCTGACGCGTGTCGGGGCGGATCGTTCCCGGCCCCTCCGACCTGCCGAGACGCCGCCCCGGCGACCGGGCTCACGCCACGACGGTCCCCCGCTCCGGGACCGTCGGCGCCGGGACGTCGTCGGGCCGGATCCGGCCCCCGTACCGCCGCTGGTGCCGCAGGCCGGCGACGACCCCGCCGGCGACCAGCACGACCGAGGCGACCGCCACCGCCGGGTAGCCGACCTGCGCGGCGGCGGCCAGGCCGATCGAGGCGGCGACGAACGAGCAGACCAGGCCGAACGACGACAGGACGGTGAAGTCGGTGCCGCCGCTGCCCGGCCGCGAGTAGTCCATGTTGACCGTGTAGAGCACCACGTTGAGCACGGTGTACGCGGCCATGAAGCAGCCCAGCACGGCGACCGTGCCGCCGAGCGGGGCGTGGCCGTTCAGCAGCGGCAGCATCGCCACGGTGGCGACGGCCAGGGCGACGCCACCGGCGACGAGCACCCCGCTGCGCCCGAAGCGGCCGATCCCGGTCCCGGCCAGCAGCCCGGCCAGGATGGCCGGCACGCTGATCACCACGCCGGTGACCACACCGATCCGTTCCAGCGTCCAGCCCGCGTCGACCAGGGCCGGCGTGACCAGCGCGTACGCCGCCCCGGCCCCCACGTAGACCAGGGGCACCACGACGAAGGTCCACCACCGGCAGCCGGGCTGGCCGAACGCCGACAGCAGCGCCCGGTACGCCTCGCTGGTGCGGGCCACCCGGTCGACGCGGGGCGGCTCCCGGAACCGCCACACCACCACCAGCCCGACCGCGGTCAGCGCGGCCAGCAGCAGGATCGCCGGCACCCAGCCGAACCGGTCGTAGACGACGACGCAGGCCCCGCCACCGAGCAGGTTGCCGAGGTAGCTCGCGGCGACCTGGATGCCGTTGCCGGTGCCCCGGGCCCGCTCGGCGAGCAGCCGGACGGCCACGGCGTCGGCGGCGACGTCCTGGGTGGCCGACAGCAGCACGTAGAGGGCGGCGATGGCGACGACCGGGCCGAGCTGCTCGGCGGGCCGGCTGAACGGCAGCAGCGCCAGCAGGGCCAGCACCAGCCCGAGCTGGAGCACCAGCAGCCAGGACCGGTAGTGGCCCCGGTGGCGGGAACCGTAGCGGTCGAGGATCGGGGCCCAGAGGAACTTGATCGGCCAGATCAGACCGACGATGTTCAGCAGTGCCAGGGTTTCCAGCGAGGTGCCGCCGTCGCGGAGGATGGCGGTGAGGCCGACGGTGATGAAACCGATACCCAGGTACTGAGTGACGTAGAGCGCCGTGAGCGTGCCCAGGCGGCCCGACGCCGATCGGTCCCGTACGTGTTCCACTCGTCCTCCCGGTCCCTGTAGTTAGGCGAGGGTAACCTAACTTGATCGTCCGGGGTATCCACCCGTCCGGGTGCACGTCGACGGCGCCGCCCCGGGGACCGTGGCCCCCGGGGCGGCGCCGTGCCGGCGGTCAGCTCCGGTTGATGGTGAAGGTGGAGGTGGTGTTACGGATGTCCTGGTGGTTGTCGCTCAGCCGGAGGTTGACGAAGGTGGCCGAGCCGACCGCCGGGCCCTGTCCGGGCTCGGGCATCTCGTTGACCCAGATGCCGTAGCCGGACTTCGCGTCGAAGGCGTCGCCGCTCTTGCGGGCCCCGGAGATGGACACGTTGGTGAAGACCGTGTCGGTGACCGGGTTCTCCGGTTGGCTACCGGTGTACTTGGTCTGGAACATGATCCCCGAGTACGTCGGATCGACGATGTCGACGTCCGAGACGCGGATGCCGCGGAACTCCTTCGAGGCGGAGAAGACCCAGATCGCCGGGAAGGTCTGCGAACCCCAGAAGTGGCCACCCGCCCGGATCAGCGAGATGTTCTCGAACCGGGTCGGCGGGCTGGCCCCGAACCCGACGAACGGGTAACCGAAGTCCAGCGAGCTGATCGTGATGCCGGAGTACGTCAGCATGTCCGCGATGTAGAGGTTGCGGAACACGTTGTCGTAGCCGCCGTACACCGCGATCCCGGCGGCCCGCCAGGTCAGCGTCGCGGAGAGGTTCTCGAACACGTTGCCGTGGTTGCCGGTGCCGCCGCCCTGGTCGGTGGCGGAGAACAACGCGAACGCGTCGTCCCCGTTGGACCGCCCCTCCGAGTTGGCGACCCGGTTGTTGGTGCTGCCGTTGGTCATGTTCACCGCGTCGGCGAAGGTGTTGCGGAACCGGCTGTTGGTGATGCTCAGGCCGCTGACGCTCACCCCCCAGTACGCGCAGACGGTGTGCTCGACCCAGACGTTGTCCAGGGTGAGGTTGTCGACGTCCTTCAGCTCACCCCACACCTTGCCCGGCCCGTCCTGCCGGACCGTGTAGTTGCCGAAGAACGACAGGTGGGCGAAGGTGGAGCCGCTGGCCGACGACTCGACCCGGAAGCCCGCGTCGGTGTTCTGCTGGTTGGTCGGGGTCTGGAAGCGGGTGTACCACATCCCCGCGCCGACCACCTGCACGGCCTTGCCGTACACCTGGAGCTTCTGCGCGGTGGTGTAGGTGCCGGCGGGCAGGTAGACGCCGACCAGGGTGCCGGTGGTGTCCATCCGGACCGCGTCCAGGGCGTTCTGCACGTCCGAGTGGCTGAACCCGGTGGGCACCCGGTACCGGGCCGGGTCCGGGTTGGCCCGCGGCGCCACCAGCTCGGTGTTGACGAAGTCGATGGCGTACGTGGTGGTGTTCGCCGGGTCCTTCTGGAGCCGGATCGTGCTGCCCGCCGGGATGGTGCCGTTGAGCATCACGTTCGCCTCGTCGTAGAGGTGCCGGGGCGGGCCGGCGCTCGGCGAGTCGCTCGGGCTGGCCTCGGCGCCGTAGAGCCAGATGTGCTTCGAGGTCAGGTTGATCGGCTTGTGCAGCGTCCCGTTGACGTAGACGTTCAACGTCGCGTCGATGCCGCCGCCGTTCGGGGCGTCCGGGATGGAGAAGCGGGTGACCAGGGTGTTGGTGGCCGCCCGGGTGGTCCACTCGACGTAGGCGCCGGTGCCGTTCAGGGTCACCGCCCGCCGTCCGGACGCCTCGCCGGCCAGGTCGCCGATGGTCCGGTTCGGCCCGACCAGCTGCGCGCCGCCGCCGATCCGGCCGTCCTCGGCCTCGTACATGTCGTACGGCAGGTTCGCGCCCCGGCCGACGAAGAGGGGCCGCTCGCTGGTGTTGTTCGGCTGCTTGACCGGCAGTTCGTTGGCGTCGGCGGCGAGCGCCACCCGCACCGTGTACCGGCCGTTGGCCGCCGTCCAGCTGCCCAGGTTCACCGCCGGGCTGGTCGCGCCGGCCGCGATGATGCCGCTGTACGAGCCGGTGAGGGTACGGACCACTCCCCCGGTGTCGTTGAGCAGGGTGAGCGTGATGCCGTGCGCCCCGCCGGCCGAGGCGACGCTGCCCTGGTTGCGGATGGACACCGAGAAGGTCACCGCCTGGCCGGCGGTGGGGGTGCCCGGCGACCAGGTGACCGCCCCGGCGACGAGGTCGGAGCTGGCCACCGGGGAGACGGTCAGCGCGGCGGTCCGGCTGTTGTTGGACTCGCTCTGCTCGATGACCGCGTTCGCGTCGTCGGCGACCGCGGTGACCTGGTAGCTGCCCGCGTTGCGGACCCCGATGTTCGCGGTCACCGTGGTCTGCGCTCCGGCGGCCAGCGCGCCGACCGCAGCGGTGCCGACCGTCGTGTCGCCCAGCTTGAAGGCGACCCGGGACGCGCCGGCGGCGGCCGGACCGGTGTTGCGCACGGTCGCCGACAGGGTGATCGGGTCGGTTTCCACCGGCGCGGACGGGCTGGCGGTCAGCGCGGTGACGGTGAGGTCCGGGTTCGGGGCCGGCGTGCCGATCACCTGGAACTCCGCGACCTGCCCGTTGGACGAGCCGGAGTTGGCGGTGAACTGCAACCGCACGTCGGCGGCGGTGGCGGTGACCGGGATGGTCACCGTGTTGCTGCTGCTCGGATTGAACGAGTAGGTCGCCGAGCCGGCCAGGGTGCCGAACGACGACGCGGACTGCTCCCGGCCAAGCACCTGGAAGGTCTGGGTGCGCGCGCCCCAGGCCGGGTCCGGGTTCAGCTTGACCACGATCGCGCTGACGCTGGCGTTCGCGCCGAGCGAGACGGTCAGCGTGCTCGGGTACGCCCCCGGCGCGCCCTCCCAGTAGGTGGCCACGTCGTTGTCGTTGGCGTTGGTGGCCTGGAAGACGTGCACGGTCGAGGAGGCGGTGATCGGCTTGCCGACCGCCAGGTTGCTGCCGCCCGGCGTGCTGCCGGTCCGGGTGACCGTGTTGCTGGTCGCGGAGGGGTTGCCGGCCGCGTCCCGGGCCCGGACGAAGTAGGAGACCGTGGCGCTGTCCGGCTGACTGTCGGTGTAGGTCAGGGTGGACCCGCCGACACTGGCCCGCAGCGCGTTGTTGGCGTAGACGTCGTAGCCGGTGACCCCGACGTTGTCGGTGGACGCGGTCCAGGTCAGCCGGATCTGCCCGGCGCCGGGCTGGGTGTACGCCAGGTTGCCCGGCGCGGTCGGCGCGGTGGTGTCACCGGTGCTGCCGGTCCGGGTGACCGTGTTGCTGTTCCCGGAGGCGTTGCCGGCCGCGTCCCGGGCCCGGACGTGGTAGGCGACGGTCGCGCTCGCCGGCTGGGTGTCGGTGTACGTCAGGGTGGACCCGCCGACACTGGTGCGCAGCACCCCGTTGGCGTAGACGTCGTAGCCGGTGACCCCGACGTTGTCGGTGGACGCGGTCCAGGTCAGCCGGATCTGGTCCGGGGCCGGCTGGGTGAAGGCGAGGTTGCCGGGAGCGCTGGGCGCCTGGGTGTCCCCGGTGGCCGGGCCGTACACCTCCAGCTCGGAGAGCTGCCCGGCCGGCCAGGCGGTGTTGGCGGTGACCAGCAGCCGCAGGTGACGGGTGCTGGCGGTCGGGAAGCTCAGGGTGACCGTGTTGCCGGTGGCCGGGTTGAAGGCGTGGCTGGCGGCGGCCAGGATGTCGGTGAAGGTCGACCCGGTGGTACTGCCCTGCACCGCCAGGGTCTGACTGCGGGCGCCCCAGCCGGGTGGCAGCTTGAGCACCACCCGGTTGACCCCGACCGTGGCGCCGAGGTCGACCCGGAGCCACTGCGGGAAGGCACTGTTGGCGCTCTCCCAGTAGCTGGCCGGGTTCCCGTCGTTGGCGTTGCCCGCGCCGTAGACGTCGGCGTGGCTGCTGGCGGTCATCGTCCGGCCGGCGGCCAGGTTGGTCGACGAGGCGGTCGCCCCGTGCACCGCCAGTTCGCCGAGCTGAGCGGCGGACCAGCCGGTGTTCGCGGTGACCACCACCCGCAGGTAGCGGACGGGGGTGGCCGGGAAGCCGACGGTCACCGTGTTGCCGCCACCGGGGCTGAAGGTCCGCCCGGCCGAGCCGGCCAGGGTGACGAAGCCGCTGCCGTCGGTGCCGCCCTGCACGGACAGGGTCTGGGTGCGGCTCTCCCAGCTCGTCGGCAGCCGCAGCACGACCTGGTCGATCGACTGGACGCTGCCCAGGTCGACCTGGGCCCACTGGGGCAGGGCCCCGCTGCTCTCCCAGTAGGTGTTCGGGTCGCCGTCGGTGAGGTTCGCGGCGGCGTAGGGGGCGTTGGTGCTGCTGGCCGTGGCGGTACGGCCGAGGGCGAGGTTGGGTCCGCCGGCCGCGACGGCCGGCGTCGGAGCCGGCCCGGTGAGGACCAGCCCGATCGCGGCGAACGCCGCGACCACTCTGGTACGGAGTCTGGACATGGGGGAACGACACCTTCTTCCGGGTGGAGAGGTGGATGGGGGTGGGGGGTGCGCGGTCGGCCCCCGCCGCGCGGGGCGGGGGCCGACCGGGTCAGGAGCGGTGCACCTCGAACTCGCCGATCTGGCCCGCCGGCCAGCCGGTGTTGCCGGTCACGGTCAGCCGCAGGTACCGCTGGCCGGTGGGGGCGAAGGTGATGGTCACCGCGTTGCCGGTGGCCGGGTCGAAGGTGTACCCGGCCGACGCCTTCACCGTCGTGTACGTCGACCCGTTCGTGGAGCCCGACACGCTCAGCGTCTGGGTCCGGCTCTGCCAGGTCCCCGACGGGGGCAGCCGCAGCACCACCCGGGAGACCTGCTGCGTGGCGCCCAGGTCGACGGTGAGCGACTGCGGGAAGGCGTTGTTCGCGCTCTCCCAGTAACTGCCGGCGTTGCCGTCCACCGCGTTCGGGGCCACGTACACGTCGGAGTGGCTGGTGGCGGTGGCCGGGCGACCGACGGCGAGGTTGCCCGACGGCGGTGCGGTGGTGGGCGGCGGGGTGGTCGGTGCCGGGGTGGTGGGCGGCGGGGTCGAGCCGCCGTACACCTCGAACTCGGCGAGCTGGGCGGCCGGCCAGCCGGTGTTGCCGGTGACGCTGAGCCGGACGAACCGGCGGTCCCCGGCGGGCAGCGGGATCGACACGGTGTTGCCCGACGCCGGGTCGAGGGTGTACCCGGCCGACGCCTTCAGCGTGGTGTACGTCGACCCGTCGGTGGAACCGAGCACCGCCACGGTCTGAGTGCGGCGCTCCCAGCCGGGGGGCAGGGTGAGCACCACCCGGTCGACCTGGCGCGCGGCCCCGAGGTCCACGGTGAGGGTCTGCGGGAAGGCGCTGTTCGCGCTCTCCCAGTAGCTGCCGGCGTTGCCGTCCACCGCGTTGCCCGCCGTGTAGGTCTGGTTGCTGCTGGACGCGGTCACCGGTCGGCCGCGGGCGAGGTTGCCGCCGGTGGGCGGCGGGTCGGTCGGCGACGCGGTCGGGGTCGGCGTCGGGCTGGTCGGGGGCGGGCTGGTCGGGCCGTTGCCCCACTGCGGCTGCGGCCACGGCCCGCAGTACGGGTTGGCCGTGTACCAGCCGGAGTTGCCGGCCCCCTGGGTGATCTGGAAACCGCTGCCCACGCAGTTGTGCATCGGGTTGGCCTGGGCGATCCGGGTGGCCCGTACGTTGGTGAACGAGACCCGGCTGGCGGCCTGCACCTGGAGGGCGTACGTCCCCGCCCCGTCGATGCGGACGTTGGTCAGGTTGATCCCGTTGGTCTGGCCCTCGATCCAGTGCAGCGCCGCGTAGGAGCTGTCCAGGATGTCGGTGTCGGTGATGTTGATGGTCGGGTTCTGGAACGCCTCGTTCAGCGCGGAGAACCAGATCGCGCCGACCCCGAACTGCCAGTTGTAGTCGGAGTTGCCGTTGCGGATCAGGGTGTTCCGGGCGACCGTCCAGGTGCCCAGGACGGCGGTCGGGCCCTGTACCCCGGGGTACCGGTTGGCGACGTGGATGCCACCACCGTTGGTGACCGAGTCCGCGGTCACGTTGTCGGTGATCTTGATGTCCCGGCCGCCGTAGCTGACCAGGTGGTTGGCGAGGATGGTCACGCCGATGGTGTTGAAGGTGAAGGAGTTGTTGACGTTCGGCACGTTCTGCGCCCACATGGCGAGGGCGTCGTCGCCGGTGTTGCGGACGAAGGTGTTGGTGACCGTGGAGTTGGTGACCCCGGTGTGGAAGTTCACCCCGTCGGCGGTCTGGTCGAGGATCCGGCTGTTGCGGATGGTGAAGTTGTCCATCGGGCCGTCCATCCAGGCCCCGACCTTGGTGTGCTGCATCCAGACGTTGTCGACCACGGAGTTCGACATCGCCCCGCCGATCGCGTTGACCTGGTCGTCGTCGATCCGCTCGCGGATGTCGCCGATGATGGCGAAGTCCCGCAGGGTGACGTTGCGGCTCGGCCCGCCGGCCTCGTGCGTCCGGACCTCACCGGTGTAGCCGCCACCCGGGACGTACTTGCCGTAGATGCCGGCGGCGCGCTTGCGGTCGGTGGGGTGCCGGCCGCCGAGCACCGAGTACCACGGTCCGGCACCGCGCAGGGTGACCCCGTCGACCACCACGTGGTCCCAGAGGGTGAAGGTGCCGGTGGGGATCCACACCGCCCGCCCCTGCGCCTTCCCGGCGTCGACCGCGGCCTGGAACTTCGCGGTCGAGTCCGTCGCGCCGGTCGGGTCGGCACCGAAGTCGGTCACCACGTCCAGGACCCCGGCGGGCTTGGCGATCGGCGCGCCGACCAGCTCGAAGTCGGCCAGGTCGATGGTGAAGGTCGGCGACTGCGCGGTCGAGGAGACCTGGAGACGGATCCTCGTGCCGGCCGGGTAGGTGGCACCGAGGAAGGTGCGGGTCTCGTCGTAGAAGTGGTGCGGGTTGGTGTCGCCGGGGTTGTTGTTGAACGGGTAGCCGCCGTAGTACCAGCCGTACCGGGAGGTCACCGGCACGGCCTTGACCAGGGTGCCGTTCGCCCGCAGGTCGATGCTGGCGTCCCGGCCGGTGCCGGCGGCGTTGTCCGGCAGGCTGTACCGGAAGGTCACGGCGTCGGCCGGCCGGGTCAGGGTGAACTCGACGTACTCGCCGACCGCGTCGAGGGTGACCGCCTCCCGACCGGACGCCTCCGAGGGAAGCGTGCCGTACCGCCGGTCCGGCCCGATCCGGGTGCCGGTGTGCGTCACCTCCTCCGCCTCGTGCTCGACGAACGGAACGGTCGCGCCCCGACCGGGGATGTCGAACGGCGACAGGCCGGCGGCGCGGGCCGGGGTCGCGGTGGAGGTCAGCGCGACGACGGTGATCGAGGTCGCGGCCAGCGCCGTCGCGGCGAGCGCCGCCAGGCCGGCGCGGAGGCGATGCCGGGGTGGACGGTGGTGCCCGGTGGTGTGGTCGGCCATGAGCGGTGCTCTCCCTTTCGTCAGGTGGCCAGGTCCCCCGTGTGTGGTGCGCGGTGTTCTCCTTCGTTCCTGTCCCCCGCCGACGGACGGTGCCGGCGGGGACGACGTGGTGCCGGCGGCAGGGACGGGAAAGCCGCCGGCAGCCGGGCGGTCAGGTCGGGTCGGACTCCTCCGGTACGGGCGCGGTGCGCAGCCAGACGGCGGTGTCCGGCGGCAGCACACCGTGCTCTAGCGGCCCGCTGGCCAGCAGCAGGTCCCCGTCGGCGGGGAGCGGGACCGGCGCCCCGGAGAGGTTGACCAGGCAACGGAAGCGCGCGCCGCGACGGAAGGCGAGCACCCCGTCCGGAGCGGGCAGCCAGCTCAACTCGCCGTCGCCGAGCGCCGGTTCGGCCCGCCGGGCCCGGATCGCCGCCCGGTACAGCTCCAGCATCGAGTTCGGGTCGCCGGTCTGCGCCTGGACCGTCCGGTCCTTCCAGTCGGCCGGTTGGGGCAGCCAGGGTGCCGCCGCGCCGTCGGGGCTGAACCCGAACGGCGGCTCGTCACCGGCCCACGGCAGCGGCACCCGACAACCGTCCCGACCGGGGTCGACCCGGCCGGACCGTTCCCACATCGGGTCCTGGCGCTGGGCGTACGGGATGTCCTCGACCTCGTAGAGGCCCAGTTCCTCGCCCTGGTAGACGTAGGCGGCGCCGGGCAGCGACAGCGAGAGCAGCGCGGCGGCCCGCGCCCGCCGGGTGCCCAGTTCCAGGTCGGTCGGGGTCCCCTCGCGCTTGGTGGCGAAGCTGAACCGGGTGTCCGCCCGGCCGTACCGGGTGACGTGCCGGGTGACGTCGTGGTTGGAGAGCACCCAGGTGGCCGGCGCGCCGACCGGCGCGTGCGCGCTCAGCGTGCCGTCGATGCTGTCCCGCAGCGCGGAGGCGTCCCAGGCGCAGCCGAGGAAGTCGAAGTTGAACGCCGCGTGCAGCTCGTCCGGGCGCAGGTAGTTGGCGAACCGCTGCCGGTCCGGCAGCCACACCTCGCCGATCAGGGCCCGGTCGCCGGGGTACTCGTCGGCGATCCGCCGCCAGGCGCGGTAGATGTCGTGCACCCCGTCGAGGTGCTGGAACGGGTGCGGCCGGTCCGGCAGGGCCTCCGGCAGCGTCGGGTCCTTGACCAGCAGCCCGGCCGAGTCGATCCGGATGCCGTCCACGCCCCGGTCGAACCAGAACCGGAGGATGTCCTCGAACTCCGCCCGCACCCGGGGGTGGTCCCAGTTGAAGTCCGGCTGCTGGGCGGTGAACAGGTGCAGGTACCAGTCACCGGGGGTGCCGTCCGGGTTGGTGGTCCGGGTCCAGGTCTCGCCGCCGAACTCGCCGACCCAGTCGGTGGGCCGCTGGTCGCCGTTGGGGCCCCGGCCGGGGCGGAACCAGAAGAGGTCCCGCTCGGGTGCGCCCGGTCCACCGGCGAGGGCCGCCTGGAACCAGGGGTGCGCGTCGGAGCAGTGGTTCGGCACCACGTCGACGATGACCCGGACGCCGAGCGCGTGTGCCTCCGCGATCAGCGCCTCCACCTCGGCGAGGGTACCGAACACCGGGTCGATGTCGCGGTAGTCGACCACGTCGTAGCCGGCGTCCGCCATCGGGGAGGGGTACCAGGGGCTGAACCAGATCGCGTCGACGCCGAGCGCGGACAGGTGGTCCAGCCGGGAGCGGATACCGGCGACGTCACCGATGCCGTCGCCGTCGCCGTCGGCGAAGCTCCGGGGGTACACCTGGTAGATCACCGCTCCACGCCACCACGGACTAGCGTCTGCTGTGGTCACGAGCACCCTGCTTTCTGCGTCGGTGTGTCGGCGTGATCGCCGGACCTTGGATGTGTCGGGCGAACGGTCGTTCGCCGAGCGTGGGTTGCGCCGGTGCGGCGGCGGGGTGGCCGGCCCACCCGACCGCGCCGCCGCTGCGCGGCCGGCGACCTCGGGCTACCCCTTCAGGCTGCCCGTGGTCAGGCCGGACATGATGTTCCGCTGGAAGATCAGGAAGACCACGACGGTCGGGATCGCGGCGATCACCGAGGCGGCGATCACCACGTTCATGGGCGTGCCGCCGGAGAAGGCGTAGATGCCGACACTGACCGTGCGGGTCTCCGGCGACGGCATGACCAGTTTCGGCCACAGGAAGTCCTTCCAGACCGCCGTCACGGCGAAGATCGACACCACCCCGAGGATGGGACGCGACATCGGCAGGATGATCGACCAGAGCGTGCGCAGTGGCGACGCGCCGTCCACCAGGGCCGCGGCCATCAGCTCCTCCGGGATGGAGTCGAAGAACCGTTTCAGCAGGAAGATGTTGAACGCGTTCGCGACCGCGGGCAGCCAGATGGCGAACGGCGAGTCGAGCAGGTTGACGTGCAGGACCGGCAGGTCGATCACGGTCACGTACTGCGGGACGATGAGGACCATCGCCGGGATCATCAGCGTGGCCAGCATCAGGCCGAGGATCAGGTTGCCGAAGACCGGGCGGAGCTTCGACAGCGCGTACGCCGCGGCGGTGTCCAGGACGACCTGGAAGACCAACGCGCCGGTCGCGTAGTAGAACGTGTTGAAGAGCAGCTTGGCGAGGTCCAGGTTGTGCCAGGCGTCGGCGTAGTTCTGGAGCTGGGGGTCCTTCGGGAACAGCGAGGGCGGGGTCTGCGCGATCTCCTGGCCGGACTTGAGCGCGCCGGTGACCATCCAGTAGAGCGGCCCGAGGAAGACCAGCGTGAATCCCACCACCACGACGGTGAGCAGCGTCCAGTAGATGATCCTGCCGCGCCCCCGCGTGAGCTGGGCGTGGGAGACGAGGGTCCGGGTTCCGGTGTCGTGTGCCATCGCGCGTCCCGTCCTAGTCCTGCTTCGCGTTCAGCCGCACGTAGGCGGCCGAGAAGCCGGCCAGCACCACGAGCATGATCACGCCGAGTGCGGCGGCACCGTTGAGGTCGTTCTGGAAGAACCCGTGCTGGTAGATGAGGTACGCCACCGAGGTCGCGGAGTCCTGGGTGCCGGTACCGTTGGCGAGGATCAGCGGCTCGACGAAGAACTGCATCGTCGCGACGATCTGCAGCATCGCCAGGAGCGCGAGGATCAGCCGGGTCTGCGGGATCGTCACGTGGCGGATCCGCCGCCAGATCCCGGCGCCGTCGAGTTCGGCCGCCTCGTAGAGCTCACCGGGAATGTTCTGGAGCGCGGCCAGGTAGATGAGCACCGCGCCGCCCATGTTCATCCAGGTCGACGCGATCACCATCGCCGGCATCGTCGTCTCGGCACTCTGCATCCACTGCGACGTGGGCAGGTTCAGCGCCTTGAGGATCGAGTTGAACAGCCCCGCGTCACCGGGGTCGTAGGCGTAGAACTTGAAGAGGAACAGCGCCGAGGCCGGCGGCAGCATCACCGGCAGGTAGACCAGGATCCGCAGGTACCCCTTGGCGTGGCGGAACTCGTTGAGCAGGATCGCCACGAAGAACGGCACCGCGTACCCGAGGACGAGCGCGAGGAAGGTGAAGTAGAAGGTGTTCTTCCAGGCCGTCCAGAAGCTGGGGTCGGCGAGGACGCGTTCGTAGTTCTCCCAGCCGACCCAGGTGGTGACGCCGCGCCGGGTGCGCTGGAAGCTCATCACGACGCCGCGGATCATCGGGTACCAGGAGAAGAACGCGAAGCAGATCACCGCGCCGATCAGGAACGCGTGGCCGGTGAGGTGGTCCCGTACCCTGCGGCCGAGGCTGGCCCGCCGTGGGCCGGGCGGGTACGACGACGCGGAGCGACCCGGTGATCCGACGGTCCGCGGGGCGGTGGTGATCGCCAAGGCAACTCCTGCCTGAGTCAGTGACGGCGACGAGGTGGTGCGGCGGGGTGTGGGAGCCGGTTCCCCGGCCCCCACACCGTCGGATCAGCCCTGGGCGGCGAGGAGCTTGTTGACCTTGTCTTCGGCGGTCTTGAGCAGCTCGTCGATGTTCGCCTTCGGGTTCGTCAGCACCCCGGACATCGCGGAGTCGAGGACCGCGTAGATCGCCTGCGCGTTGCGCGGCTCACCCTTGATCGGGACCGGGTTCGCCTCGAAGACCGCGAAGTTCGCGGTGTCCACGTTGGCGTTCGCCTTGCGCAGTTCGAGTTCCTGCTTCTGCGCCTCGCTGCCGTTGGCGAACAGCAGCGGCTGGGGCAGGCCCACCGGGTAGTTCTGCGGCTTGGCCCGGACGTAGTCGAACTGGCCCTTGCCCGGCGTCAGCTTCTGGTACGCGATCCACTTCAGACCGGCCCGCACCTGCTCGGGGGTCAGACCCTTCTTGAAGAAGTAGCCCTCGCCACCACCGAGCGTCCCCTTCGCCGCGCCGTCCTGGCCGGGCAGCGGACCCATCGCCCAGTCCTGGAACTTGCCCTGGAACTGGCTCACGATCGCCTGGGTGGCGTCCGGCGCGCCGACGAACATGCCGACCTTGCCCGCGCCGGCGTTGGTCAACAGGTCACCCCACTGCAACAACTGGCGGGCCCCCATGCTGTTGTCGCCGTACCGCATGTCCTTGAGGTTCTGCAGGACCTGCTTGCCCATCGCGTTGTTGAAGTCGGCCTTCTTGCCGTCCTCGGTCAGCACCCGGCCGCCCTGGGAGTAGAGCAGCGAGGTGAAGTGCCAGCCGCCGGTGTTGCCGGCGCTGTACTCGGCGTAGCCGGCGATGCCGTTGCCGAGGGCGGAGATCTTCTTGGCCGCGTCGCGGACCTCGCGCCAGGTCTTCGGCGGGTTGTTCACGTCCAGCCCGGCCTGCTGGAACAGGGCCTTGTTGTAGACCAGACCCATCGAGTAGTTCTTCACCGGTACGGCGTAGAGCTTGCCGCCGTCGGTGAACGCCTCCTTCAGCGCCGGGTCGACGCTGTCCCAGGTCGGGATGGTGTCCTTGGTGGCGTACTCGGTGATGTCCATCGCCTGACCGGAGTCGAGCACCTGCTGGAGGTCGGTCATGTACCCGTAGAACACGTCGGTCACGGTGCCGCCGGCGAGGCGGGCGGTGAAGTCCGGCGGGTTGTTGCACTGCTCGCCGACGCTGACGCTCTTGACGACGATGTCCGGATTCTGGCGCTGGAACTCGACGACGTCGTCGTTCCAGTTCTGCAACAGCTCCTTCTGCGAGCCGACCGGCTGGCAGTCGACCGTGATGGTGACCTTGCCGCCGGCGGCGCTGTCCGCGTCGTCGCTCTTGGTGGAGCACGCCGTGAGGCCGAGCCCCAGGCCGGCCACGAGCGTCAACGCCGCGACCTTCCGGTACTGCGGTACGGACATCTGTCCATCCCTTCGGGGAACGTGAGGCTCCGTGACCGTCGCCGGTTCGCCGGATCGCCGTCGGGGCGGGGGATCTGCTGCCTCCCCGTCCGCGATGACGGGCCCTGGAGCTGTGTGGTGTCAGGTGTGAGTGGGGCCACTGTAACGAAGCGGACTGATCTCGGCAAGGTACCGACTGAGATGTGAAAAGACACGACTTCACAGCAACAGATGCGGACATGATCGTGTTCGGCACCCGGCGGCGGGGCCGTGGGCGCGCGGGGCCGCGAGGGGTACGGGCCATGGCGGACGCCGGCCGGCCGGTAGGGTCCTCCGGGTGGACCTGGACGTCACCGCCGCCCGGCTCGGGGTACCCGTCGAGGACGTCGACCGCGTGCACCGGCTCGCCGGCGACCTGCCGTCGGCTCCGCTGCCCGCCAGGGCCGACGCGCCCGCGATCCTCGACCGGCTCGCGGTACGCCCGGACGACGCCGCCGAGATCATGGCGGGCTGGCCCGACCCCGACTCCCCCCGGTGGACGCCGGAGCTGCGCTGGCTGCTCGACCGCTCGACCGCCCTGGTCCGCGCCGATCTCGGCGGCCACGGCTGGCTGCCGCCCGGTCCGGCGCTACCGCGCGAGCGGGGCCCCGCCTGGCGGCACCTCTACGTGTACGCGTACCTGGCCCTGGTCGACGTCGTCCGGGCGTACCACCGTGATCACGGCATCGCCGACGCCGTCTCGTGGACGACCCTCGCGGACCTGGGCCGCAACCTCGCGATCGACCGGCGGATGCGCCGCCAGGGCTGGCCGGTCATGCAGAGCTGGCTGACCCTGCACACGCGCGGCGGCCTCTACGAACTGGGCCGGCTCCAGTACCAGCGCGGCGACAGCGCCATCGCCCTGCACATCCCCGAGTCGGGGCCGCTGACCCCGGACACGGTCACCGCGTCGCTCGACCAGGCCCGCGCGTTCTTCCCGCGCCACTTCCCCGACGAACGCCACACCACGTTCACCTGCGGCTCGTGGCTGCTCGACCCGCAACTGCGGGAGTACCTACCCGCCGACTCCAACATCGTCCGGTTCCAGCGCAGGTTCGAACTGGAGCCCTACGAGGCGCCGGAAGGGATCGACGCCGACGTCGAGGTGCTGCGGTTCGCCTTCCGCGACCTGACCACCCCGCTCGACCAGCTGCCGCGCCGTACCGTGCTCCAGCGCGCGATCGTCGACCACCTGACGGCCGGCCGCCACTGGCACTGGCGACGCGGCCGCTTCCCGAGCTAGCCGCGCTCCCGGCGGCCCGGGGCCGGCGCGGTGGAGCCCCGCACCACCAGCTCGGGCTCGAACAGCAACTCGTCGTGCAGCACACCGGCCCCCTCGATCTGGGTGACCAGCAGGTCCACCGCAGCCTGCCCCATCGTCTCGATCGGCTGCCGGACGGTGGTCAACGGCGGATCGGTGCAGGTCATGAAGGCGGAGTCGTCGAAGCCCACCACCGACACCTCGGCCGGTACCGCCCGACCCAACCGGCGGGCGGCCCGGATGGCCCCCAGGGCCAGCACGTCGCTGGCGCAGATGATGCCGGTCACGCCCCGCTCGATCAGGCGGGCCGCGGCGACCCGCGCCCCCTCCAGGGAGAAGCTGGACCGCTCGACGCACTCCCGGTCGTCGGCCCAGTTCGCGACCTGGACCATCGCGTCCAGCTTGCGGCGTGACGGGACGTGCCCCTCCGGTCCCAGCACCATGCCGATCCGGCTGTGGCCGAGGGACCGCAGGTGCCCGTACGCCTGCTCCACGGCGACCGCGTCGTCGGTGGAGACCCGGGGGAAGCTCAACTCGTCCACCCCCGCGTTGACCAGCACCACCGGCAGGCCCCGGTCGGTCAGCCGCCGGTAGTGCTCGTGCGGGGCGTCGGCCAGCGCGTACGACCCACCGGCGAAGATGACGCCGGAGACCTGGTGGTCCAGCAACATCTCGACGTAGTCGGCCTCGGAGACGCCACCGATCGTCCGGGCGCAGAGCGCCGGGGTGTAGCCGCGCTGGGCCAGCGACCCGGTCACCACCTCGGCCAGGGCCGGGAAGATCGGGTTCTGCAGCTCCGGGAGCACCAGGCCGACCAGCCGGGCCCGCTCCCCCCGCAGCTTGGTCGGCCGCTCGTAGCCCAGCACGTCCAGGGCGGTCAGCACGGCGGTGCGGGTCGCCTCGGAGACGCCACCACGACCGTTCAGCACCCGGCTGACGGTGGCCTCGCTGACGCCGGCCTTCCTCGCCACCTCGGTGAGTCGCTTCGTCACGCCGCGATGGTACTGCACCGGTTCTGCAAGAAATGAGCTGCCTGTTGACGTGTCACGTCATCGTCGGCGCAGCGGGAACCGCCGCCACCCTGCGGGCGGTTCCCCGGCCCCTCGGCTCGGCCGAACCGGCGTGCCCCCACCGGCGACCTGCGGTCCGGCGACCTGCCCTGCAATTGCCGCACAAGTTCATGCTTGAAGACTGACAGGACATAGAAATAACATCGCCGCAACCATCCCGCCTCGCTTCTGACATCCACCGCGGCACGACGGGGACCGCCTGCGGCGTCGATGACGGTCGCCGGGTCCTCAGCAGAACGGATAACGCGATGTCTCGAACCACCACAGGACGGCCGGGCGGACCGGCACGCTGGCGACCGGTCGGGGCGGTGGCCCTGGCGGCGATCATGGCCGCCACGGTGACCGGCGGAGCCGGAACCGCCCAGGCAGCGGAGCGGTCCACCGCGCGTCCCGCCCCGGTGATCACCCGGGCCGCTCTCGACCCGGCACTCGTCGCGGGCCGGGGCGCCGACGTCCGCTTCGTCGAACAGGAGGCGGAGCACGCCCGGACGAACGGCACGCCGATCGGCCCGGACCGCACGGCGTACACCCTGGCCTCGGAGGCCTCCGGCCGCCGGGCGGTCAGCCTGGCGCCCGGCCAGTTCGTCGAGTTCACCCTGCCGGCCGCCGCCAACGCGATCACCGTGCGGTACAGCATCCCGGACGCGCCCACCGGCGGCGGCATCACCGCGCCGCTGGACGTCTCGGTCGGCAAGCGGCCGGTCCGGACCATGACGCTGACCTCGGAGTACGCCTGGCTGTACAACCAGTACCCGTTCTCCAACGACCCCACCGCCGACCTGCTGCACCCCGACTGGTGGATCACCGAGTGCTCCTGTGTCCCGGCGGTCACCACCCCCGCCCCGACGATCACCAAACCGTTCCGCCCGCACCACTTCTACGACGAGCAGCGGCTACGGCTGGACCGGACCTACCCGGCGGGCAGCGTGCTGCGGCTCTCGGTGCCGGCGCGCAGCGTCGCGGCCTGGACGGTCATCGACCTGCTCGACTCGGAGCTGGTCGGCCCGCCCCGCATCCTGCCGATCGCGGCGAACGTCCTGCTCTTCGGGGCCGACCCCACCGGCCGACGGGACTCCGCCGACGCCATCGACCGGGCGATCGCCGTCGCCCGGCGGACGAAGCTCCCGGTCTACCTGCCGCCGGGGACCTACCAGGTGAACCGGCACATCATCGTCGACGACGTCACCATCGCCGGCGCCGGCAACTGGCACACGATCGTCCGCGGACGCCAGGTCACCCTGGACACCCCGGCCCCGGACGGCTCGGTGCACACCGGGGTCGGCTTCTACGGCCGGCCCGCGTCGGCGGGCGGCAGCCGCAACGTCCACCTCTCCGGCTTCGCGATCGAGGGCGACGTCCGCGAGCGGATCGACACCGACCAGGTCAACGGCGTCGGTGGCGCGATGAGCCACTCCAGCATCGACGGCCTCCACCTGCGCCACACGAAGGTGGGGCTGTGGTTCGACGGACCGATGACGAACCTGCGGGTCACCAACAACGTCATCGTCGACCAGATCGCCGACGGCCTGAACTTCCACACCGGCGTCACCGACTCCGTGGTACGGAACAACGTCGTCCGCAACACCGGTGACGACGCGATCGCCATGTGGTCCGAGAAGGTCGGCAACGCCAACAACACGATCGCCCGCAACACCGTCCAGTCTCCGGTGCTGGCCAACGGCATCGCCCTCTACGGCGGCACGGACAACACCGTCTCGGGCAACCTGATCGCCGACCCGGTCCGGGAGGGCAGCGCCATCCAGGTCGGTGCCCGCTTCGGCGCCGAGCCCTTCACCGGTCACCTCTGGATCAGGGACAACACCACCGTCCGGGCCGGCACCTACGAGCTGAACTGGAAGATCGGCCTCGGCGCGATCTGGCTCTACGCCCTGGACCGGAGCATCGACGCCGACATCCAGGTGACCGGCGACCACTACCTGGACAGCACCTACAACGCCGTGATGCTGGTCAGCGAGTGGGCGGTGAAGGACCGGTACGCCATCACGAACGTGCACTTCTCGGACATCCGGGTGGACGGCACCGGGACCTCGGTGGTGAGCGCCCGGACGGCGGGCTCGGCGTCGTTCCGCAACGTCGACGCCCGGAACGTGGGAGCGGTCGGCGTCAACAACTGCGGTTCCTTCCACTTCGGTCCCGGCGGGTCGGAGTTCGGCCTGACCGACCTCGGCGGCAACGACGGCGGCTGGCTCGCCCCGTGGCAGCTGCCCAACACCATCACCTGCGACGACCGGCCGCCGGTCGTGGCGCCGCCGCCGCCCGCGGCCTGGTGACCCACTGACGGCCCCCGGTGCCGGACGGTCGACCGTCCGGCACCGGGGGCCGTCGCCTGCGGTCGCCGCCCGCCGGACCCGTTGACGAACCGGTAGTACATCTGAAACATTGAGGGCCATCACGCTGCAAGAAGTCGACAGGGTGATGTAAATCTTCGTGTCGACCAGCGAAATAAGCGTGGGTCACGCCGTCCCGGTCCGTACTGGCAGCCACCGCGACTCCTCCCCCGGATCCGCACCCCATCGCACCGCACCCGTACCGCCCCGGCTCCGCCGGGCCACGGCCTCGGCACCACGCTCCCTGTCGTACCCCCTCAGGAAGGGCGTCATGAAACGGAAGAAGCACAGCCGACGGCTGGTCGGCGGGCTCCTCGCCGCCGGTCTGGTCGGCCTGATGGCGATCTCGCCCACCCCGGCGCTGGCCGCCGGCGGTCCCAACCTCTCCGCCGGCAAGGCGACCTCGGCGAGCGGCGCCAACGGTCCCTACGGCGCGTCCAACGTCACCGACGGCAACCCGCACACGTACTGGGAGAGCCCGTCCCACGCGTTCCCGCAGTGGGTGCAGGTCGACCTCGGCGGCGCCGTCGCCGTCGACCAGGTGAAGCTGAAGCTGCCACCGGTGGCCGACTGGGGCACCCGAACACAGACCCTCGCCGTGCAGGGCAGCACCAACGGCAGCACCTTCAGCACGCTCTCCGGGTCGGCCGGGCGGGTGTTCGACCCGGCCTCGGGCAACACCGTCACCATCGACTTCACCGCGGCGACCGTCCGGTACGTACGGCTGCACGTCACCGCCAACACGGGCTGGCCCGCCGCCCAGATCTCCGAGTTGGAGGTCTACGGCGTGGACGGCGGGGGCGGCGGTCCCGTCGATCCGCCGGTGGGCACGAACCTGGCCGGCGGCAAGCCGATCGAGGCGTCCTCGTCGACCTTCACCTTCGTCCCGACCAACGCCAACGACACCAGCCCCACCTCGTACTGGGAGTCCGCCGGGTTCCCGGCCACCCTGACGGTGAAGCTGGGTGCCGACGCCGACGTCACGGCGGTCGTGGTCAAACTCAACCCGGACCCGGTCTGGGGACCCCGGACCCAGAACGTCCAGGTGCTCGGCCGGGCCACGGCGGGCAGCGGCTTCACCTCGCTCAAGGCCGCAGCCGACTACGCCTTCAGCCCGTCGGGCAACCAGAACTCGGTGACCATCCCGGTCACCGGCCGGGTGGCCGACGTGCAGCTGAGGTTCCTCGGCAACACCGGCGCACCCGGTGGGCAGGTCGCCGACTTCCAGGTGCTGGGCGGGTGGGCGCCGAATCCGGACCTGGTGGTCACCTCGACGACCTGGAGCCCGACCTCGGTGACCGAGGCCACCCCGATCACCCTGTCGGCCACCGTCCGGAACGCGGGAACCGCCGTCGCCGGCGCGACCCGGGTGGACTTCCGGCTCGGCGGCACGGTGGTGGGCAGCGCCTCGGTCGGCGCGCTCGCCGCCGGTGCCTCGACCACCGTCTCGGCGAACGTCGGGACGCAGCCGATGGGCAGTCACCGCGTCTCGTCGGTGGTCGACCCGGCCAACACGGTCCCCGAGCAGAACAACGACAACAACACCTTCACCGCGGCGTCGTCCCTGGTGATCACCCAGGCACCCGGCCCCGACCTCCAGGTCGTCGACATCGCCACCAACCCGTCGAACCCGGCGGTCGGCGCGGCGGTCACCTTCACCGTGTCGGTGCGCAACCGTGGGATCACCGGGACCACCGCCGCCACGGTCACCCGGCTCGTGGTGGGCGGCACCACGCTGAACACCACCACCCCCACGGTCGGCGCGGGAGCGACGGTCAACGTGGCGATGAGCGGCCAGTGGACCGCCGCCGCCGGCGGGGCCACCGTCACCGCCACCGCCGACGCCACCAACGTCGTCGCCGAGACCAACGAGTCCAACAACGCGTTCTCCCGGTCGATCGTGGTCGGACGCGGTGCGGCGACGCCGTGGGTCGAGTACGAGGCCGAGGCCGCCCGCTACCAGGGAACCCTGGTCGAGGCCGACCCGCTGCGCACCTTCGGGCACACCAACTTCGGCACCGAGTCCTCGGGGCGCAGGTCGGTACGGCTGAACAGCACCGGTCAGTTCGTCGAATTCACCTCGACCAACGCGGCCAACTCGATCGTGGTGCGCAACTCCATCCCCGACGCGCCGAACGGCGGCGGCATCGACGCCACCATCAGCCTCTACGCCAACGACACCTTCGTGCAGAAGCTGACCCTCTCCTCGCGGCACAGCTGGCTCTACGGCACCACCGACGACACCGAGTCGTTGTCGAACACCCCGCAGGCCGACGCCCGCCGGCTGTTCGACGAGTCGCACGCGCTGCTGGCGCGCTCCTACCCGGCGGGGACCCGGTTCAAGCTCCAGCGGGACGCGACCGACACGGCGTCGTTCTACGTCATCGACCTGATCAACCTGGAGCAGGTGGCGCCGGCGGCCAGCAAGCCGGCCGAGTGCACCTCGATCACGAACTACGGCGCGGTGCCGAACGACGGCGTCGACGACTCGGCCGCCATCCAGCGGGCCGTCACCGACGACCAGAACGGGGTCATCAGCTGCGTCTGGATCCCGGCCGGGCAGTGGCGGCAGGAGCAGAAGATCCTCTCCCCCGACCCGACCCGTGGGCAGTACAACCAGCAGGGGATCCGGAACGTCACCATCCGCGGCGCGGGAATGTGGCACGCGCAGCTCTACACCCAGACCGAGCCGCAGAACGTGGTGGGCAACATCAACCACCCGCACGAGGGCAACGTCGGCTTCGACATCGACGACAACACCCAGATCTCCGACATCGCCATCTTCGGCAGGACGACCAACCGCGCCCACCGGGGACACGGTCTGAACGGGCGGTTCGGCACGAACACGAAGGTCAGCAACGTCTGGATCGAGCACGTCAACGTCGGGGCCTGGGTCGGCCGGGACTACTCGGACACCCCGGCGTACTGGAACCCCGGCGACGGGCTCGAGTTCACCGGCATGCGGATCCGCAACACCTACGCCGACGGCATCAACTTCTCCAACGGCACCCGCAACTCGCGGGTGTTCAACTCGACGTTCCGCACCACCGGCGACGACGCCCTGGCGGTCTGGGCCAACCCCCGCGTCAAGGACGCCACGGCCGACGTCGCCCGGAACAACCGCTTCGTCAACAACACCATCCAGCTCCCCTGGCGGGCCAACGGCATCGCGATCTACGGCGGCTCCGGCAACACGATCGAGAACAACCTGATCCACGACACGATGAACTACCCCGGCATCATGCTGGCGACCGACCACAGTCCACTGCCCTTCTCGGGCACGACACTGATCGCCAACAACGGGCTGTACCGGTGCGGCGGGGTGTTCTGGAACGAGGACCAGGAGTTCGGGGCGATCACGTTGTTCGCCGCCGGCAGTGACATCACCGGTGTCACGATCCGGGACACCGAGATCCACGACTCCACCTACGACGGCATCCAGTTCAAGACCGGCGGTGGCAACATGCCGAACGTCGCCATCACCAATGTGAAGATCGACAAGTCGAACAACGGCGCCGGCATCCTGGCGATGAGCGGTGCCCGGGGCAGCGCGACGCTGACCAACGTCACCATCACCAACTCGGCCGACGGTGACATCGTCCGGCAGCCGGGTTCGTCCTTCACCATCACCGGCGGCTGACCCCGCCACCCCGACGGGGACGTCACCGATCCGCGAGCGGCGGTGACGTCCCCCGTCGGGGCCGTCCGGGAGCGCCCTGGTCGCTCCACCCCCCGCACACCGCGACCGTCAGCTCTCGTCATCCCCCACGAGGAGGGGTTGCCATGGCACTGTCCCGCCGCAAGCTCATCGGAACCGTGGCGGCCGGCACCGCGCTCGCCGCCGTCTCCCCCCGCGACCTGGTGCCGGGCGGCACCCCGTCGGCCGCCGCCGCCAGCCCGCCCGGCGACGTGGTCGGCAAGATCACCGTCGGCTACCAGGGCTGGTTCAGTTGCCCGGGTGACGGCGCGCCGATCGGCGGCTGGTGGCACTGGAGCCGGGACCGCTTCCAGCCGCCGTCACCGAGCAACACGACCATCGTCTCCTGGCCCGACATGCGGGAGTACACCAACGGCTACCCCACCGCCTACCCCGCGCTCGGCAACGGCCAGCCGGCCCGGCTCTTCTCCTCCTACGACCAGCAGACCGTCGACACCCACTTCCGGTGGATGCGCGACCACGGCTGCGACACCGCCGCGTTGCAGCGGTTCAACCCGTTCGGCGACGAGGGGCCCACCCGCGACGCGATGGCGGTCAAGGTCCGCGACGCGGCCGAACGGCACGGGCGGAAGTTCTACGTCATGTACGACGTCACCGGCTGGACGGCGATGCAGTCGCAGATCAAGGAGGACTGGACGAACCGGATGTCCGCGCACACCGCCTCCCCGGCGTACGCCCGGCAGAACGGCAAGCCGGTCGTCTGCATCTGGGGATTCGGGTTCAACGACGACGGCCGTCCGTTCGCCCCGGCCGCCTGCCTCGACGTCGTGCAGTGGTTCAGGGCGCGAGGCTGCTACGTGATCGGTGGGGTGCCGACGTACTGGCGACAGGGCATCAACGACTCGCGGCCGGGCTTCTCCGAGGTCTACCACGCGTTCCACATGATCTCCCCGTGGATGGTCGGCCGCACCGGCACCCTGGACGGGCTGGACTGGTTCCACACCAACGTCAACACCCCCGACCTGGCCGACTGCGCCGCGCACGGCATCGACTACCAGCCCTGCGTGATGCCGGGCGACCTGTCGGCGGGGCACCGCCGGCACGGCGACTTCTACTGGCGGCACCTCTACAACATGATCCGGCTCGGCGCGCAGGGCCTCTACGTCTCGATGTTCGACGAGTACAACGAGGGCAACCAGATCGCCAAGACCACCGAGACGCAGGCGACCACGCCGGCCGGTGTCGGCATCCGTTCGCTCGACGAGGACGGCACCCTCTGCTCCGCCGACTACTACCTGCGGATCACCGCCGACGGCGGGCGGATGCTCAAGGGCCAGCTCGCCCTCACCCCGGTCCGGCCGACCCCACCCGTGGTCGGCGGCGGGCCACCGCCCGGCGGGAACCTGGCCGCCGGGCGACCG
Source organism: Micromonospora sp. NPDC023956 (assembly GCF_040639195.1). Lineage (NCBI taxonomy): Bacteria > Bacillati > Actinomycetota > Actinomycetes > Micromonosporales > Micromonosporaceae > Micromonospora > Micromonospora sp. NPDC023956. Next base: position 240,901 of record NZ_JBEZZN010000006.1, on the reverse strand, counting down.
GCCAGCGCCAGCAGCCAGAACGGCCCGTTCGCCGCCGGCAACGCGGTCGACGGTGACCGGGGCAGCTACTGGGAGGGCACCAACGGCGTCTTCCCCCAGTGGTGGCAGGTCGACCTCGGCGCCGCCCACCCGGTGACCCGGGTCGTCCTCGCCCTGCCGGCCGGCTGGGAGGCGCGTACCCAGACCCTGTCGGTCCAGGGCAGCACGGACGGCACCACGTTCGGCACGCTCGCCGGGGCAGCCGGGGTGCGGTTCGACCCGGCGACCGGCAACACGGCGACCGTCACCGTGCCCACGACCTCCGTCCGGCACCTGCGGGTGACGGTCACCGGCAACACGGCCTGGCCGGCGGCGCAGCTCGCCCAGGTCGAGGTGTACGCGACCACCGCTCCCCCGCCCACGACCGACCTCGCCCGGGGCAGGACGACCGCGTCGAGCAGCCACACCCAGGGGCACGTCGGCGGCCACGTGGTCGACGGGGACGCCCACAGCTACTGGGAGAGCGCCGGTGGCGCGTTCCCGCAGTGGGTGCAGGTCGACCTCGGCAGCGTCACGTCGATCGGGCGGCTGGTGCTCGGCCTGCCCCCCTCGGCCGCCTGGGCGACGCGGACCCAGACCCTGTCCGTGCAGGGCAGCACCGACGGCACCACCTGGCGCACCCTCGTCGCGCCGGCCGGTCGGGTCTTCGACCCCGCCGCCGGCAACCAGGTGGGTGTCACCGTCGCCACGACCTCGACGCGGTACGTCCGGATCCAGGTCACCGGGAACACCGGCTGGTCCGCCGCCCAGCTCTCCCGACTGGAGGTCTACGCCACCTGACCGGTCGCCGGGCCCGCCGCCGACGTTCCTCCACCCCCGGCGGCGGGTTCGGCGGTCGTACCACGACGGGCCCCGACCGGCCCGTCCTCGGTCAGCCGCGCCGGCCCCGTCGCCGCGACGGGTCGCCGCGACGGTCGTCGTCGGGTCGCCGGGCGATGGTGACCGGGGTCGGTGTCCAGTGCGCCGGACGGCCGAGCGAGGCCGGCACCGCCGTCCGGACGTCCCCCCGGGCGGCGTCGAGCTGGGCCCGGGTGAGGAAGATGCTGCCGGCCAGGTCGGCCCCGCGCAGGTCCGCGCCGCGCAGGTCCGCGCCGGTCAGATCGGCCAGGCGCAGGTTCACGCCGCGCAGGTCCGCGCCGATCAGGTACGCCCCCCGCAGGTTGGCCGCCCGCAGGTCGACCCGGCGCAGGTCCGCCCCGACCAGGTCCGCGCCCCGGTGGTCGCGGCCCGGCCGGCCGCCCCGGGAGCGCACCCGCGTGCTGACCCGGGACAGCACCGGATTGACCTCGCCGCGCAGGGCGTCCACCGCCACCGCGCGCAGCTCGTCCGGGCCGAGTCGGGTGCGCGCGGTGAGCCGCCCGCCCACCTGTCGCAGCTCGCCGTCGAGCGGATCGCCGGGGCGCAGCGCGACCGCTTCGGTGACGTACCAGAGCAGCTCGTGCAGGGCCCGCAGCACCGGGAAGACGGCCCGCACCGGGCCGGCCAGCTCGGGATGGGTACGCCAGTCCCGGCCGCCGAAGGTGACCTGGGCGAGGTGCTGCCCCGCGCCGAAGCAGTCGAAGACCGTGCAGCCGGGGAAGCCCCGGTCCCGCAGCCGGTCGTGGATGCCGCAGCGGAAGTCGTCGGCCAGGTTCGGGCAGGGCGTACCGGCGGGCTTGTCCACGGCGAAGTCGGCGGACGCGGCGAACGCCGGCACGTAGCAGCAGAGGCCGAAACACCGCGCGCAGTCCGCCCGCAGGTCCGCCGCACGCGGCAGGGCGGTGGGCGTGGGGCTGCGGTCGGTGGGCACGGCAGGCAAGCCTAGTCGGCCGGGTGCGCGCGTTCGTGCCCAGCCGGGGTGGATCACCGCCACCCCGGTGCGGACGACGCCCCGGCCGGCACCGGTGGCGGCCCCGGGCGGGTGTCAGGCGGTGGCCCGGCGCGCGCCGGCGGAGGCCATGCCCAGCCAGGTGTGCGGGTTGCCCGCCCAGCACCAGCCGAGCTTGGGGGATCGCTGGCTGATCCAGATCGCCGGTACCCGGCGGTCGCCGGCACGGGAGCCGCCGAGCGAGAAGCACCTGTTCTTCACCAGCACCTGCGGGAAGTGGGTGACCAGGGCGATCCCCTCCTCGATGGTGAGCAGGGTCCGGCCCCGCCCGGCGATGGTGGCCATCGCGTCGTCGGGTACGACGCCACAGAACTCCTCGCCGCGCTCGACGTCGAGCAGGAGGTAGGCGTCCCGGTCGGGCAGGACCGTGGTGGCGGTGGCGACGAACCGTTCCAGGGCCCCCGGCTCGAAGGACCCGTCGACGAACCCCGGCTTACGTCCGCCGTGCAGCGTGGTGCGGGGCATCATCCGGTCGATCGGCGCGAGCTGACGGGTGAGCACGAGCAGGAACGGCACCCGACCGGCCACCGGGTCCGGCGGGGTGTCGCCGTGCCCGACGGCGACGTCCCGCAGCGGGGCGAGCGAGTCCGCGAACCGCTCCGGGTCGAGACCGGCCAGGGCCGGATAGTCGAGGTCGAGGAGGGTCCGGACCTGCCGGTCGAACTCGGTGGCCACGTCGTAGGAGGGCTGGGCGGTCATGGGGTCCTCTCGGGACGGGGCGGCCGGGGCCGGGGCTGCGGACCGTCGGGACGGGCCGGTCAGGTGTGGCCGGGGACGACCCGGGCCAGCGCGCCGCTCTCCAGCGCCACCCACAACGCCCCGTCCGGGCCGCAGGTGATGCCGTGCGGTTCGGAGCCCGGCGTGGGTAGGTCGTGGACGACGACGGTGCCGTCGCCGGTGACGGTGCCGACCCGGTTGGCGCCCCACTCGGTGAACCAGGGCGCACCGGTACGGTCGGTGGTGACGGCGTGCGGGCGGGCGGTCCGGTCGGGCAGCGGGAACTCCTCGACCTCGCCGCCGGGCCGGATCCGGCCGAGCTGGCCGGCGCCGATCTCGACGAACCAGAGGGCGCCGTCCGGGGCGGCGGTGATCCCGACCGGCGCGGCGGCGGCGGTCGGCACCGGATGCAGGGTGACCGCGCCGTCCAGGCCGACGCGTCCGACGGCGTTGGCCTGGTTGAGCGTGAACCACATGCCGCCGTCGCCACCGGCGACGATCGCGGAGGGGAAGGCGCCGGTGGTCGGGAGCGGGAACTCGGTGACCCGGCCGTCGGTGGTGATCCGGCCGATCCGGTCGGTGGCGGTCGCGGTGAACCAGAGCGCGCCGTCGGGCCCGGCGGCGATGCCGTACGGTCCGCAGCCCGGGGTGGCGAGCGGGAACTCGGTCACCACGCCGTCGGTGGTGATCCGCCCGATCCGGTCGGCCCGGTACTCGGTGAACCACAGGGCACCGTCCGGCCCCGAGGTGATCATCGTCGGACCGCGGTCCGGTTCGAGCCGATGGACGGTCGGCATCGCCCCGGGCACGAGGCGGCCGATCCCACTCTGGTGGACCAGGGTGAACCAGAGCGCGCCGTCCGGGCCGGTGACGAGCGCGTACGGCCCGGCGCCCGGCTCGGCCACCGGAAACTCCTCGATGGTCACACTGCTCAGCGGCTTCTCCAGTCCGTAGGCGTACCGCACGTCGCGGTGCTCGGGGTCGGTCGCCCGCTGCGGAGTGTGCGGGCGGGGTACGAACGCCGGTCGGCGCAACGATATGTCAGCGGCGGATCCGGCTCGACCTCATTCCGCCGGCCGGGACCGGGGACGGGGTCAGCGGCGGCGGCCCGGTTCGGGCAGGCCGGGGGTGACCACCGACAGTTCGAGCGCGGCGGACAGGGGTGCCACGCCCGGTCCGCCGGCCCGGATCCACCGGGTGATGTCGTCGACCACGGTGTCGTCCAGGACCAGGCCGAACCAGACCGGCCGGGCACCGGCGCGGCGGGCCGCCTTCGCGGGGTGGACGACGACCAGGTTGGACTGCGCGCACAGGTCGAGGCAGGCGCTGATCCGCAGCCGGTGCGGTGCGGGCAGGCCGGCGCGCAGGCGGCGTAGTTGCCCGTCGTGGTCGACCGACGGGTGCTTGCGGGCGCTGCCGCAGCAGCAGTCCCGGCAGACGGTGACCAGGCAGCCGGACGGGTCGGTCATGGTCGGCTCCTCGGGCGCTGGCCGTCGACGGGCTCTCCCCGCCGCAGGTGTTCGTCGGCGATCCGCCCGGCGAGTTCCGGATCCACGTGCTCGTACCAGACGTCGTCGGGGTAGACCACGACGAGCGGACCGAGGTTACAGGGGAAGAGGCACCCGGTGGGGGTGACCAGGGCGTCGTCGTCGCCCAGACCGTGCCGGGCGAGCCCCTGGGTGAGCCGGTCGACGACCTGGTTGGCCCCGTAGGCGGTGCAGCGGGGCCCCCGGCAGACCAGGACGTGATGGCGGTGCGGGGTCAGCCGGGACCAGGCGGGGCTGCGGAACGGGCCGGGACTGCCGACGAGCGGGTGGCGTGGCCCGGAGACCGCGTCGGTGATCGCGGTGACCAGGGCGGGTTGGCCGGCCAGGGGCTCGGTGACCGAGACCCGGGGCGGTCCCGGGTGGCCGGTCGCCCAGTGCGCGTGGGCGCGACGGATCCAGGTGTCCAGGTAGCGGTCCGGTGGCAGGTGCGTCGGGACCAGCAGGACCTCGGTGGCCCCGGCGGCGACGGCGTCGTCCAGCGCCTCGTGCAGCGACGGCGCGGCACCGTCGAGGAAGCACGCCGACACCGGGACGTCCAGCGCCGCGGCCACCTCGACGGCCAGCCGGCGTACGGTGTCCTGCCCGCCGACGTGGACGACCGCGCGGGCCACCAGCAGCACGTGGGTCATGACGCGGGCGGGTGGTAGGTGATGGTGGGCCGCCCGGTGACCGGATGCGCCACCACGTCGGCGTGGACGCCGTACACGTCGGCGAGCAGGCCCGGGGTGAGGACCTCGGCGGGTGCGCCGGTGGCGACGACCCGGCCGTCGGCCAGTACGACCACGGTGTCGCAGAACATGGCGGCGAGGTTGAGGTCGTGCAGCGCGGCGAGGGTGGTGATGCCGGCGCGCCGGACCAGGTGGAGCAGGTGCAGCTGGTGGCCGATGTCGAGGTGGTTGGTGGGTTCGTCGAGCAGCAGCAGTCGTGGTTGCTGGGCGAGGGCGCGGGCCAGTTGCACGCGCTGCCGTTCGCCGCCGGAGAGGGTGTGCCAGCGACGGTCCTCGTACCCGTCGAGGTCGACCCGGGCCAGCGCCTCGGTCGCCGCCGCCCGGTCGTCGGCGGTCTCCGACCACCAGGAGCGACGGTGCGGGATGCGGCCGAGCAGCACCACCTGGCCGACGGTGAGGTCGAGGTCGGTGTCGGCGTGCTGGGCGAGCAGGGCGGCCCGGCGGGCCAGCGTGGACCGGGAGAGGGCGGTGACGTCGTCGCCGTCGACGGTGACCCGCCCGCGTTCGGCATGGGTGAGCCGGGCGACGATCCGCAGCAGGGTGGTCTTGCCGCAGCCGTTGGGCCCGAGCAGCCCGACGAGGCTGCCCGTCGGCACCGCGCAGGTGACGTCGTCGAGGATCCGCCGGGCCGCGACGGACCAGGACACGCCGGTGACGTCGAGCATCAGTCGCGGACCCTCCGCCGGTGCAGGAGCACCACGAAGGCGGGCACGCCGAGCAGCGCGGTCAGCACGCCGACCGGCAGTTCCCGGGGCGCGAACAGGGTTCGCGCGGCGGTGTCCACCCAGACCAGGAAGATCGCGCCGGCCAGGACGACGGCGGGCAGCAGCCGCCGGTGGTCCGCCCCGGTGAGGAAGCGGACGGCGTGCGGCAGGATCAGCCCGACGAAGCCGATCGCCCCGCTGATCGCGACCAGCACGGCGGTGAGCAGGGCGGTCGCCACCAGCAGCAGCCAGCGGACCCGGCCGACCGGCACGCCGAGGGTGGCGGCGGCCTCCTCACCGAAGGCGAAGGCGTTGAGCAGCCGGGCGTACGCCGCCACCAGGGTGAGCACGGCGACCAGGACCGGGGTGGCCCAGGCCAGCGCAGACCAGTCGACCCGGGCCAGCGAGCCGGAGAGCCAGAAGGTGATGCTCTGGGTGGCGTGCGGATCGGCGACCCAGATGATGACGAACGAGGTCGCGGCGGCACAGAGTTGGGCGACCGCCACTCCGGCGAGCACCACCCGGGTCGGCTCCAGGGCACCGCGCGAACCGGCCACCGCGATCACCGCCACGAACGCGGCGAGCGCGCCGACCAGCGCACCGCCGGTCAGTGAGGCCATCCCGCCGCCCAGCCCGACGACGAGGACCGCGACCGCGCCGAGCGACGCCCCGGACGAGACCCCGAGCAGGTACGGGTCGGCAAGCGGGTTGCGGGTGACGGTCTGCATCACCGCGCCGACCGCCGCCAGTCCGGCCCCGACCGCCGCCGCGCCGAGCACCCGGGGCAGCCGCAGCCGCCAGACGATGTGCTCGCGCAGCAGGGGCACGTCGGAGTGGACCAGGCCCAGCCGGTCGCCGACCACCGTCCAGACGGTACGGACCGAGATGTCGGCCGGACCGATGGTGACCGCCACGCTGATCGAGGCCACCAGCGCCACCAGCAGCCCACCCATCAGCAGGGCCGCCCCGGCCGGGGGGCGGGACCGTACCCCGGCCGCAGCGGTGACGGTGGTCAGCGTCCGGTCCCCTCGGGGAGCCCGGCGACGCCCTCGGCGAGCGCCTCGACACCGAGCACGACCCGGACCCCGGCGGAGGTGGAGGAGAAGGGGATGACCACGAACCGCTTCCCCGCCACCGCCCCGAGGTGCCGCAGGGTGGCGTGCCCGGTCAGGAAGGTCCGCTTCGCGGCGGCGGTGTCCCAGCTCGCGTCGACCAGCACGATGACGTCGGGGTCGCGGTCGGCGACGGTCTCCCAGCCGCTGTCGGCCCACGACCCGGTCAGGTCGGCGAAGGCGTTGGTGACCCCGACCGCCGACATGATCATGCCCGGCCCGCCGCAGCAGGCCCCCACGCTCGGGGCGTCGGTGCCCGCGTCCCACCAGAGCACGGAGAGCTTCGCGGCGCCGTCGACCCGGCCGGCCGCGGCGGCGAGCCGGGTCCGCTGGTCGGTGATGAGCTTCTCGGCCCGCTCGGGTACGCCGAAGATGGCCGCGATCTCGCGGAGCTCGGTGAACACGTGGTCGGTGGTGAGCTTCGCCGGCCGGTGCGGCGCCGGGCAGCCGGCCGGGGAGAGGTACGAGCCGACGCCGAGTTTCGCCAGCTCGGCCCGGTCGCCGGCCCCCTCGTCGCCGAACGCGCTCTGGAAGGAGCCGTAGACGAAGTCCGGTTCCGCCTCCAGCAGCTTCTCCCGCGCCGGGTACTCCTTGGCCAGCACCGGCACCGAGGCGTACGCGGCGGCGTACTCGGGCAGGATCGCGTCGTCCAGGTACGCCGTGCCGGCCATCCGGTCGGCCAGGCCGAGGGCCAGCATGATCTCGGTGGCCGGCTGGTTCAGGGTCACCGCCCGTTCCGGCGGAGCCGCCACGGTGACCGGCGTACCACAGTTGGTCACGGTGACCGGGCCGGCGGACGCCGGAGTGGACCGCTGGGGATCGTCGTCGGTGGCGCACCCGCCGAGCAGGACGACCAGGGCGGTCAGGGGCGCGGCAACGCGCCGGGACAGGGTGGACCAGACAGCGCGCTCGCGCATCGGAATCGCCTTCCAGCACCTCGTGGACGGTTCGTCACAGTGCCGTGGCCGGTCTCCTGGCTGACGGGTGGTGCGTCGTTGACCGGCCTTCCCAGGCGTACGCCCAGTGGCCTCTTCGCAGACGAAGGTCGCGGACTTCCCGATAACAGTGGCGAGGGCCGCGCCGGTATCTCACCGGCTTCCCGAGCACCACGGCAGCGTCACCCTAGCCGCTGGTCCGTGGGAGTGTCACGGTGACGAACACCACGCGCATGATCGACGTATCCGCCGCACCGCCGACCGGGACGTCCGTCCCCTTCGGCCGGCAGGCCGGGCCCACCGGTCGACGCGTCGACGTACGCCGACCGGTGGGCCCGGGGGTCACTCAGAGCACGTGCCGCAGGTAGCCCTCCACCGAGGCGGCCAGCACCTCCCGGCCGGGGCGCTCCCAGACCTCGCCGTGGAAGACCTCCACCTCGATCGGGCCGGTGTACCCGGCGGCGTCCACCGCCCGGCGGAGCCCACGCAGGTCGATGCAGCCCTCGCCGGGCAGCCCCCGGCCGAGCAGCACCCCCGCCGGCAACGGGGTGATCCAGTCGCAGACCTGGAAGGCCGCGATCCGGTCGCCGGCCCGGGCGATCTGGTGGTGGACGGTGTCGTCCCACCAGACGTGGTAGGCGTCGACGACCACCCCGACCGCTCCCGGCTCGAACCGCTCGGCAATGTCGAGGGCCTGACCGAGGGTGGAGATCACGCACCGGTCCGCACAGAACATCGGGTGCAGCGGTTCGATGGCCAGGGTCACCCCGGCGGCGGTGGCGTGCGGTGCCAGCTCGGCGATGGCGTCGGCGACCCGCGACCGGGCCCCGTCGAGGTCCCGGCTGCCGGCGGGCAGACCACCGGAGACCAGCACCAGGACCGGGCAGTCCAGGGTGGCCGCCTCCTCGATGGCCCGCAGGTTCTCCGTCCGCCAGTCGTCGGCGGTGAAGAAGCCGCCCCGGCAGAGCGAGGTGACGGTGAGCCCGGCGGCGCGGACCAGCCGGGCGGCGCGGTCCAGGCCGTACGCCCCGACCGGCTCCCGCCACAGTCCGATGCCCGGCACGCCCGCGTCGGCGCAGGCCGCCACGGCCTCCTCCAGCGGCCAGTTCATCGAGGTGGCCTGGTTGAAGGAGAAGCGGGCCAGCCCGGCGGGCCGGTCGACCCCCGGCACGGCCTGCGGGGCGGTCACTGGGTCACCCCGGCGACGGTGAAGTAGGCCCGTGCCCGCGCGGCGGCCAGCTCGGCGTCGGGCAGCAGCCCGGCGGAGTCGGCGAGGACGAGCAGCCGGGCCAGGTGGGCCGGGGACCGGCCGGCCTGCTGACCGGCGACCATGGTGAAGTGCTCCTGGTGGCCGGTGAGCCAGGCCAGGAAGACGATCCCGGTCTTGTAGTGCCAGGTCGGCGCGGCGAAGAGGTGCCGGGCCAGCGGCACGGTCGGCGCCATGATCCGGTCGTACGCCGCCAGGTCGCCGGCGTCGAGGGCGGCCAGCGCCGCCCCGGCCGCCGGGGCGATGGCGGCGAAGATGCCGAGCAGCGCGTCGGAGTGGCCCTGCTCGTCGCCGCGGATCAGCTCCGGGTAGTGGAAGTCGTCCCCGGTGTAGAGGCGCACCCCGGCCGGCAGCCGGCGGCGCAGGGCGATCTCCCGGTCGGCGTCGAGCAGGGAGATCTTGATCCCGTCGACCCGGTCGGCGTGGTCCTTGACGAGCTGGACCACCGTGTCGGCGGCCAGGTCCAGGTCGGTCGAGCCCCAGTAGCCGCTCAGCGCCGGGTCGAACATGTCGCCGAGCCAGTGCAGGACGACAGGTTCGTCGCTGGCGGCGAGGAGTTCGGCGTAGACGGAGAGGTAGTCCTCCGGGCCGGAGGCGACCGCCGCGAGGTGGCGGCTGCACATCAGCACCGGGCGGGCGCCGCTGGTCAGCACCTCCTCCAGCTGGGTGCGGTAGGCGGCGGCGAGGTCGGCGACCGGGTACTCGCCGGGGGCGAGGTGGTCGGTGTTGACCCCGGCGACGATGCGCCCGCCGACGCTGCGGGCCTCGGCGGCGCTGCGGCGGATCAGCTCCCGGGTGGCGGTGTGGTCGAGTCCCATGCCCCGCTGGGCGGTGTCCATCGCCTCGGCGACGCCGAAGCCGTGGGCCCAGAGATGGTGGCGGAAGGCGAGGGTGGTGTCCCAGTCCAGGGTGGCCGGGGCGCCGGGGACGTTCTCCGCGCGCGGGTCGGCCACCACGTGCGCGGCGGCGTACGCGATCCGCGCGGTCGGCGGGCCGGCCGGTCGGTCGAAGCCGGCGCCGCCGGTCAGCCGGTGGGTCGCCCCGCCGGGCAGGCGGACCTCCGCGCTCACCGGTCCAGCTCCGGTACCTCGACGCGGCAGCCCTCCCGGGCGGAGAGCAGACCGAGTTCGGCGAGCTGCACGCCCCGGGCCCCGGCGAGGAAGTCCCAGGCGAACGGCTCCCCGGCGACCACGTGCCGCAGGAACGCCTCCCACTGCACCTTGAAGCCGTTGTCGAACTCCTCGTTGTCCGGCACCTCGGTCCACTGGGACCGGAAGTTCTCGGTGACCGGCAGGTCCGGGTTCCACACCGGCTTCGGGGTGGTGGCCCGGTGCTGGACCCGGCAGCCGCGCAGGCCGGCGACGGCGCTGCCCTCGGTGCCGTCGACCTGGAACTCGACGAGTTCGTCCCGGTTCACCCGGACGCACCAGGAGGAGTTGAGCTGGGCGACAATCCCGCCGGCCAGCTCGAAGATGCCGTAGGCGGCGTCGTCGGCGGTGGCCGGGTAGGTGGCGCCGGCCTCGTCGACGCGGTGCGGGATATGCGTGGCGGTGACGGCGGTGACCGCCCGGACCTGGCCGAAGAGTTCCTCCAGCACGTACTGCCAGTGCGGGAACATGTCGACGACGATGCCGCCGCCGTCCTCGAGGCGGTAGTTCCAGGAGGGACGCTGGGCCGGCTGCCAGTCGCCCTCGAAGACCCAGTAGCCGAACTCGCCCCGCACGGAGAGGATCCGCCCGAAGAAGCCGCCGTCGATGAGGCGCTTGAGCTTGCGCAGGCCCGGGAGGAAGAGCTTGTCCTGCACGACGCCGGTGCGCAGACCGGCCGCGGTGGCGGCGCGGGCCAGGTCGAGCGCGGCGGCGCTCGTCTCGGCCAGTGGCTTCTCCGTGTAGACGTGCTTGCCGGCCTCGATGGCCTGGCGGATGGCCTTCTCCCGCTGCTGGGTGACCTGGGAGTCGAAGTAGATCCGCACGTCGTCGCGGGCCAGGGCGGCGCTCAGGTCCGTGGTCCAGTCCGCCAGGCCGTGCCGCTCCGCGATGTCCCGCAGCCGGGTCTCGCTGCGGCCGACGAGCACGGGCTCCGGCCAGATGGTGGTGCCGTCGTCCAGCGGGACGCCGCCCTGCTCACGGATGGCGAGCAGGGACCGGACGAGATGCTGCCGGTACCCCATCCGGCCGGTGACGCCGTTCAGGATGATGCCGATCGGCCTGCGGGTCATGATCTTCCTTCCACCTCAGGCAAGCGCTTTCCCAAGCAGCGTATGGGCCCCCGACCCACCGGGCAAGGCCTTTCCCCCGCCCGTTCGCCCGGCGTGCCGGACCTCACGGCGGCTGGGACCGTCCTGCCTGCTGCGGTAGCCTGAGGCCGCGCCGACGGCGCGACCACATCAGCAGAGCAACTCGGGGGTGGCCATGGCGACGCTGGCCGACGTCGCCCGGCGGGCCGGGGTCTCCCCCGCGACCGCGTCGCGGGTTATCAACGGCAGCAGCAAGACCGTCACCGAGGAGCTGCGCGACCGGGTGCTGCGGGCGGTGGCCGACCTGCGCTACGTCCCGAACGCCCACGCTCAGCTGCTGGCCCGTCCCCAGCGCAGCGTGGTCGGCGTCATCGTGCACGACGTCTCCGACCCGTACTTCGCCGAGATCACCCGGGGCCTGCAACGGGTGGCGACCGACAGCGGCAAGCTGCTGATCATCTGCAACAGCTACCGCGACCCGGAACGGGAACTGGAGTACGTCGACCTGCTGCGCGGCCAGCAGGTCGCGGCGATGATCCTGGCCGGCTCCGGCTACCACGACGACAGCTTCACCACCCGGCTCAACGAACAGCTCGCCGCGTACGAGTCGACCGGGGGCCGGGTCGCGGTGATCGGGCGGCACGAGCACGCCGGCGACGCGGTGATGCCGGCCAACGAGAACGGCGCCTACCTGCTGACCCGCGAGCTGCTCGCCCTCGGTCACCGGCGGATCGGGGTGGTGGCCGGTCCCCGGCTGCTCACCACCACCACCGACCGGCTGGCCGGGCTGCGCCGCGCCCTCGCCGAGCGGGAGCTGACCCTGCCCGAGGAGCACGTCCGCTACGCCGAGTTCGACCGGGACAGCGGGGCGGACGCGACGGCCAGCCTTCTCGACGGGGTGCCCGGCATGACGGCGGTGATGGCGCTCAACGACTCCATGGCCGTCGGCGCGCTGTCCCTGCTGCGGGCCCGGAACGTGGCCGTGCCCGACCGGATCTCGGTCACCGGCTTCGACGACATGCCGATCGCCCGCGACGTCACGCCGACCCTGACCACCGTCCGCCTGCCTCTGGTCGAGATGGGCGCGCGGGCGATGACCCTGGCGCTGGAGCCGGGGATCGCCGGCGACCGGATCGAGGTGCTCGACGCCGGGGTGGTCCTGCGGGACAGCACCGGCCCCGCCCCCGCCTGACCGACCGCCACGCCCGGTCGGCTCCGGACGGAGCGGGTCCTGCCGGACAGGCACCGGCCCGGCTCCGGACGGGGCGGGCCGGGCCACACCGCCGCCGTCCGGTCCGCTGACGCGGGCCGGCTCAGCCCCGGGCCAGCTCGGCGAGCCGGTCGATCTGCGCCGGATCCGCCAACGCGGAGCCGACCGCCACCACCCGCACCCCGGCGGCGAGGAAGTCACCGGCGTTGCCGGCGTCGATCCCACCGGTGGCCACGAAGCGCAGTTCGGGCAGGGGGCCGGCGACCGCCCGGAACCACTGCGGACCGAGGCTGGTGGCGGGGAACGCCTTGAGCCACCGCAGCCCGTGGTCCCGGGCACGCTGCGCCTCGGTGGGCGTGGCCACCCCCGGCAGGTGCGGCAGGCCGCAGTCGGCGGCGGCGTCGACCACCGCCGGGTCGAAGCCCGGCGCGACGGTGAACGCCGCCCCGGCGTCGGCGGCCCGGCGTACCTGCTCGACGGTGTAGACGGTGCCCGCACCCACCCGGCGGTCCCGCTCCGCGCCGGCCCGCACCGCGGCCCGCAGGGCGGGCAGCGCGTCCGGGGTGCGCACCGGTACCTCCACCACCTCGATGCCCAGGTCCCAGGCCCGGCCGGCGAGCCGGACGGTCTCCTCCGCCGGCAGGTCGCGAAGGATCACCATCACCCGGGCGCGGCCGAAGACCGGGGCGAAGTCGTGCGGAGACATGGTCAGGTCCCTTCGGGGCGGGGTTCGGGCAGGCGCACCGTCGGCCAGCGGTCGGCCGGCACGCTCGCCAGGTCGTCGAGGTGTGCCCGCCCGGTCAGCGGGGCGTGGTCGCCGGGCACCCGCAGGGCGTGCGCGGCGACCAGGTGGCCCCAGCGCAGGGCGGCCACCGGGTCGAGATCGCGCAGCAGCGCGGAGAGACAGCCGGCGGCGAAGGCGTCACCCGCGCCGACCGGCTCGACCACCGGGACACGCAGCGCCGGTACGAAACTCACCCGGCCGTCGCGGGCCAGCGCGGTCGCGCCCACCGCCCCGTCCTTGACCACCACCACGGACGGTCCGGGCAGCAGCCGGCGCACCGCCGCCGGGTCGGGGGTGCCCCACAGCGTCTGCGCCTCGTCCAGTCCCACGAAGACCACGTCGGCGTGGTCGGCGAGGTCCCGCAGGACCGGCGCGGCCCGCTCGACGGGCCACAGTGCGGGCCGGTAGTTGACGTCGAAGCTGACCGTGACGCCGGGCAGCGGTCGACTGACCAGCGCCGCCTCGACCAGCGCCCGGCACGATTCGGAGAGCACCGGGGTGATGCCGCTGAGGTGCAGCAGCCGGGCGCCGGCGGCACCGGGGTGGTCGAGCAGCGTCGGATCGAGCCGGGACGCCGCCGAGCCGGCCCGGTAGTAGTGGACGCGGGTCCCCTCCGGGGTCGGGTCCTTCACGTAGACGCCGGTCGGCGCGTCCGGGTCGACGGTGACCCCGGTGACGTCGACCCCGGCGTCGGCGACGTGCCGCAGCACCATCCGGCCGAACGGGTCGTCCCCGACCCGGCTGGCCCAGGCCACCCGGTGCCCGAGCGCGGCGAGGTACCTGGCGACGTTGGACTCCGCGCCGCCGACGTGCACCGTCATCCGCTCGGCCGCCTCCAGCGGGACCGACCCGTCGGGACTGAACACCACCATGGTCTCCCCGATGGTGACCACCTCGGGACCCGGCGGGCCGCCGGTCACGGCCGGTCCAGCCGGGCGGCCAGCGCGGTCGCGGCGTCCCGGTCGAGGTGCCCGTCGAGCACCGCGACCCGGTGCCGGCCCGACCGGGACGTGCCGGCCGGGATCACCCGGGGGGTGTCGAAGGCGAACGCCGCGCACACCCCCGGGTACATGCTGCTGCGCACGAACCACCGGTCGCCGTCGGCCAGGCCGGCGAAGAGCAGGGTGTACGCCGCCCCCTCCGCCGTGGTGCCGGCCAGCGCGACCCAGGGCTCGGCACTGCCGTTGACCCGTTCCTCCCCCTCCGCACCTACGGTGCGGACCCGCGGTGGGGTGGCGGCGGCGGCCCGCCAGAAGAACCCGCCGTACCCGGCCCCACCGGGGCGACCGTTGGTGGCCGGGCTGCCGAGGGCGACGTCGGTGTCGTCCGGGGCGGTGAGCGTGTAGTCGAGGTCGAGCACCCAGCCGTCGTCGCCGAGGGCCCGCGCGGCCAGCCGGCGTCGCTCGGTGAGCAGGATCCCGCCGTCGCGGTCGCACCAGTGCAGCCGGTGCTCCAGCCGGTCGGGGTCGCGCCGGTCCCAGTCGACGTGGCGGATCCGGCCGTGGTCGTCGCGCCAGGTGTAGCCGGTGCCCCGGACGTAGGTGCGCCCGCCCCACAGGTTGGTGCCGTTGACGTCCTGCACGGTCAGGGAGGCGCCGAGGTGCCAGACGTGGTCGGCCGGGAGCGCGTCGGTGACCGTCGTGCCGGCCAGGGTCCGCACCGGGTGCAGGTAGGGACGGGGGCCGTGGGTGGGGTCCAGGGCCGGGTCGAGGACGTAGCGGGCCACCTCCCGCTCCCCCACCCGCAGGCGGGGATCGTCCGGGTGCCCCGGATCGACGCCGGGCTGGGCGGTCCGGGTCGGCTGCCGCGCACCGGACGGGTGGCCGCTGACCGGCGTGGTCGGTTCGGTCACGGGTGCTCCCATCGGGTCGCCGGAAGACGACGGTTCACGGCGTGCAGGGCGGCCACGGCGTACCCGGCGAGGACCGGCACCGCGACCGGGTGGACCAGGGCGGTGAGCAGCGCGACGATCGCGGCCACCGCCCCGGTGCCGGCCCACAGCGCCGGCCGGTCGAGGCAGGACCGGGCGGCGGTCCGGGCCGCCGCCCGCCAGTCCCGGCCGCCGGCACGGCCGACCTCGACCACGGCCACCGCGGCGTACCCGAGGGCTGCCGCCACCACCACGGCGGTGACCAGCACCATCGGCGTGCCGCCGGGCACCGCGCCCCGGGCCAGGGCGGCGAGGTCCACCGCCACCAGCGCGGCGACGGCCAGGACCAGCAGGGTCACCGGTACGCCGGGCAGGAGCGCCCGGCCGTACCGGCGCAGGTTGTCGCGCGCCGACGGCCACGTCCCGGTGGTCAGCCAGTCGTGCACCGCCGCACTGGCGGTGGCCACGGCCGCCCCGGCGGTCAGCACCGGCAGCGCGGCCAGGACCAGGGTGAAACCGAGTACGGCCAGGTCGCTGGCGTCGCGGGCGGTGTCCCGCCAGTCCCGCCGGACGGGCGCGTCGACGCTCATCACCTCACCCCTTCAGGCCGCTGGTGTTGATGCCCTCGACCAGCATCCGCTGGAAGGCGACGAAGAACAGGAACACCGGCAGCAGGGAGAGCACCGACATGGCGAACATCGGTCCGACCGCGCTCTGGCTGGTCGAGTCGATGAACAGGGTCAGCGCCACCGGGACGGTGTAGTCCTCGAGGTCGGAGAGGAACACCAACTGCCGGAAGAAGTCGTTCCAGGTCCAGATGAACGAGAAGATCGCCGTGGTGACCAGCGCCGGGCGGCTCAGCGGCAGGATGACGTGCCGGAAGATGCCGAACGGACTGGCTCCGTCGATCTTGGCAGCCTCGTCCAGTTCCCGGGGGATCCCCCGCATGAACTGCACCATGAGGAAGACGAAGAACGCCTCGGTGGCCAGGAACTGCGGGACCAGCAGGGGCAGGTACGGCCAGTCGCCGCCGACCATGCCCATGCTCCGGAAGAGGATGTACTGCGGAACGATCAGCACGTGGCCGGGGAGCAGCAGCGTCCCGATCATCACGGCGAACCAGACGCCCCGCAGCTTGAACCGCAACCGCGCGAAGGCGTACGCGGCCAGCAGGCAGGAGACCGCGTTGCCGACCACCGACAGCAGGCTGACCATGGCGCTGTTCAGGAAGAACCGGCCGAAGCTGATGTCGAAGTTGGTCCATCCGTCCCGGTAGTTGCCCGGGGTGAAGACCTCCGGCAGCAGACCGATGTTGTTGACGATCTCCTGCTGGGACTTCACCGACGTGCCGAGCATCCAGAACAGCGGGTAGAGCACCACTCCCAGGATCGCGACCAGCACGAGCAGGCGTACCGTCTGCCGGCCGACGCCACCGCGCCGCCGGGCGGCCGCCGGGGATGCGATCGCCGTCACCGGTCCTCCCCGTCCGAATAGTGCACCCAGAACCGCCCGGTGCTGAAGAAGATCGCGGTGATGATGGCGATGGCGATGAGGAAGACCCAGGCCATCGCCGAGGCGTAGCCCATGTTCAGGTCGGTGAAGCCGGCGATGTACAGGTTGAGCGTGTACATCAGGGTCGAGTCGACCGGACCGCCGGTGCCGTTGCTGAGCACGAACGCGGCGGTGAAGCCCTGGAAGCCGTTGATCGTCTCCAGCACCAGGTTGAAGAAGATCACCGGGGAGAGCATCGGCAGGGTGACGGCGCGGAACTGCCGCCACTTGTTGGCCCCGTCGACCGAGGCGGCCTCGTACAGTTCGGTCGGGACCTGCTTGAGCCCGGCCAGGAAGATCACCATGGGCGCGCCGAACTGCCAGATCGCCAGGACCATCAGGGTCTCCAGCGCCCAGTCCGGGTCGTTCACCCAGGGCTTGCCCTCGATGCCGAAGAAAGCGAGCAGCGAGTTGAACGCACCGTCCCGGTTGAACATGTTCACCCAGACGATGGCGAGCGCGACGCTGCCGCCGAGCAGGGACGGCAGGTAGAACAGTCCCCGGAACAGCCCGACCCCGCGCCAGGCGTGGTTGAGCAGCAGGGCCACCCCGAGCGCGGCGGCCAGCTTGAGCGGCACCGCGATCAGGGCGAACTTCAGCGTCACCTGGACGGCGTGCCAGTAGGACGGGTCGCTGGTGAACATCCGCTCGTAGTTGGCGAATCCCACCCACCCGACCTCCGACCAGGGGGTCAGGATGTCGTAGTTGGTGAAGCTGAGGTAGAGCGACAGGAGCATGGGGATCGCCGTGACGGCCATCAGGCCGATGAGCCAGGGCGACAGGAAGACGTAACCCGCCAGACCTTCGCTGTTCCGGAGTCCGCCGGCCCCGCGCCGGTTGGCGCGGGGCCGGACGGATCCGGTGCCGCGGCGGGTCGGGTCGGGCGCGGTGGTCAGGGCCACGGGCCGACTCCTCTCCGAGCCTTGGCGGGTCAGGCGATGGCGGACTTGCAGGCGTCGACGAACTGCTTCGCCGCCTCGGCCGGGGTGGCCCGTCCGTACTGCGCGTTCTCGGCGGCCTTGGTCAGCTCGGAGCGGACCTTGCTGTGGCCCTTGATCGGCACCTGGGGTGCCGCCCCGAACTTCTGCGCCAGCTCCGACTCGACCTGGATGGACTGCTTCATGGCCGGGTCGGAGACCGCGTCGCTGACCTGCTTGCGCAGGTCCAGGTTGGAGGGCAGTCCCCGGTCGGTGCCGAGGATCTTGACCGCCTCCGGGTCGTTGGCGAGGAAGTTCAGCACGTCGACCGCGACGTCCCGGTGCTTGCTGCCCCGGAAGACCGACCAGTACATCGAGGCGCGGGCCCACTGGGCGCTCGGGTCACCCGGGTAGGCGATCACGCCGAGTTCGTCCTTGGTGTTCTTCTTCAGCTCGGGCATCTGGTTGACCCAGACCCAGGAGGTCGCCGACTTGCCGGTCACCACGAGCTGCTTGGTGATGTCGGTGGCGTTGCCCTCGTGGATGACGTCCGCGGTCGGGGTGGCCTTGCGGTCCCGGGCGCCCTTCCACAGCTCGAACCACTTGGTCACGTCCTCGACGGTGAAGCCGAGGTCGGAGCCGTTGTACAGGTCCTTGCCCTGCTGGCGCAGCCACACCCAGAACGCCTTGTAGTCGGCGCTCGGGTCCTGGGTGCCGAGCTTGGTCTTCTTCGCCACCTGCTCGGCCCAGGCGATGTGCTCCTCCCAGCTCATCCCCGTGGTCGGCTCGGGCAGACCGTTCTTCTGCAGGAGGGTCTTGTTGTAGACCAGGCCCTGGGTGTTCTCCCCGGCGGCCATGCCGGCCAGCTTGCCGTTGACCACGCCGTACTGCCAGAGGCTCTCCGGGAACTTCGACACGTCGAGGTCCCCGTCGTCCTTGTACTTCGTCAGGTCGAGCGTGGTGTTGCGGGAGGCGTACTCGGACAGGTAGTTGTCGTCGATCTGGAAGATGTCCGGCGGGTTGCCGCCGGCGGTGAGGGTGGCCAGCTTGTCGAAGTAGCCCTGGTTGGCCTGCCAGGTCTTCTCGAAGGTGACGTTCGGGTGCTTCTTGGTGTAGAGGGCCAGCGCCTCCTCGGTCAGCTTCGCGCGGGCCTCACCGCCCCACCAGAAGATGGAGAGCTTCACCGGGGCGTTCGGGTCGGAGCTGGCCGCGTCGTCGTCCCCGCAGGCCGCGGCGCCGAGCACCAGCGGTACGGCGACGACCGCCGCGAGCAGGCCGCGGAGCAACCGACGGCGGGGAGTACGGTGAGAAGGCCCGGTGGGCGGGCCGGCGGTGGGGGTGGTTGCGGGGTGCATGTGCGCTCACTCCTTGGCGTTAGGAGGCGACGACGCCACCGGTGGTCGCCACCGGGTGACCCGGGCCCGCAGGACAGTGCGGGTCCGGGTCGGCGACGGCACCGGAACGGCATCGACCGTCCGGCGTTGCGGGTGCGGTCGAGTCGCGGATGACCAGTTCGGTCTGGAGCATTACCTGTGCGGTGGTGCGACGGTCGTCGGACGTGCCGCTGCGGACACCGCGCGGGCGAACGCCGGCGTCGTGTTGCAGGAGCATGTCGACGGCCGTCCGGCCGGCGGCCGAGGTAGGCGTGGCCACCGTCGTCAACTTGGGTCGGGTGAGCCGGCTCAGCGCGATGTCGTCGATCCCGACGACGCTGACGTCCTGCGGCACCCGGATCCCGTACGCGTCGAGCCCGTCGATGAGCCCGATCGCCATCAGGTCGTTGTAGGCGAGCACGGCCGAGACCCCGCTCCGGCGGACCTGGTCGGCCAGTCCGGCGCCGCCGGTCTCGGTGGGCGGGTTGGGGCCGAGCACGGTCAGCTCCGCGCCCCCGCTACGGGCCGCCGCCACGGCGGACCGGCGGATCTCCCGGCTGGTCCACGAGCCGCGGGGGCCGCTGAGCAGGGCCAGTTTCCGGTGGCCGAGGGCGAGCAGGTGCTCGATCGCGGCCCGCGCCCCCTGGCCCACGTCCATCATCACGCAGGGCAGGCCGGCGACCTGGCGGTTTATCACCACCAGGGGCACCTCCCGGCTGAGCTGCTCGATCAGGCTGTTGCTCATCCGGGGGCTACAGAGCAGGACCCCGTCCACCTGCTTGGCCAGCGCGTGGACCAGTTCCTCCTCGGCGACCGGGTCCTCGTTGGTGTCGGCGACGAAGACGTGGTAGTCGCGGTGCCGGGCCTGGCTCTCCGCCGCCTTGATCAGCGGAGGGAAGAACGGGTTGGCGATGTCGGCGATGATCAGGCCGATGTTGTGGGTCCGCCCGGTGATCAGGGCGCGGGCGGCCCGGTTCGGCCGGTAGCCGAGCTCCTCGGCGCAGGCGAGGACCCGGACCCGGGTCTCCGGGTTGACCAGGTGCGGGGCCGAGAACGTGCGGGAGACCGTGGAGATGTGCACGCCGGAGGCCCGCGCGACGTCTCGGATGGTGGCTGGCACGGCGGCCCCTTGATTGCGGGTGTGGCTGCGGTCACGTGGGTGTCGCCAATTAATGCAAACGGTTGTGTTGCTGTCAACGGGTTCCTCGATGTCGGTTCCATTTCGGCTGCGCTCCCACCGCAGGGATTAAACGGGCAAAGGAGGATTTAAACCACCGCTTTGACATCGACCGTTGACGCAGGCGTAACCGACATGGTTACTTCGCTGCAAACCTTTGCAGCCGCCGGGAGGCGATCGTGATGTCATCCGGAACCGGACCGCGGACCCGGCACGCCCTGGTGGGCGCCGGGGCACGGGCCGAGATGTTCGTCCGGGCGCTGGTGCTCGACCACGCCGACAGCGCCGAACTGGTCGCCTTCGCCGACGTCAACCAGGCCAGGATGGACGCGCACAACCGCTGGCTGGTCGAGCTCGGCCACCCCGCCGTGCCGACCTACCACGCCGACGAGTTCGCCGCGATGCTCGCCAAGGAGCGAGTCGACGTGGTGCTGGTGACCAGCGTCGACGTCACCCACGACGAGTACATCGTGGCCGCGCTGGACGCCGGTTGCGACGTGGTGACCGAGAAGCCCATGACCGTCGACGCCCCCCGCTGCCAGCGGATCCTCGACGCGGTGGCGCGGACCGGTCGACAGGTGCGGGTGGCGTTCAACTATCGCTACAACCCTTTGCACGAGAAGGTCCGGCGCCTGCTCGCGGACGGGGCGGTCGGCGAGATCGGCTCGGTGCACTTCGAGTGGTTGCTCGACGTCCGGCACGGGGCCGACTACTTCCGCCGCTGGCACCGCGACCGCGCCAACTCCGGCGGGCTGATGGTGCACAAGGCCAGCCACCACTTCGACCTGGTCAACTGGTGGCTGGACGCCGTCCCGGTCGAGGTCTACGCCGCCGGCCGGTTGTTCTTCTACGGCGAGCACGGCCGGCGACACGGCTACGCCCGCGACTACGACCGGGTGCACGGCTCCGCCGCCGCCGGCGACGACCCGTTCGCCCTGCACCTGGCCGCACACCCCCGGCTGCGGGAGCTGTACCTCGACGCCGAGGGCGAGGACGGGTACCACCGCGACCGCAACGTTTTCGCTCCCGGGGTGACGATCGAGGACGACATGGCGGTGCTGGCCCGCTACTCCACCGGCGCGACCATGACCTACCACCTCACCGCGTACGCCCCGTGGGAGGGCTACCGGGTGATGGTCAACGGCAGCCGGGGCCGGCTGGAGCTGGAGGTCGTGGAGAGCCACTTCGTCAGCCCGCAGGCCGCCGGAGCGCTCAAGGGCGCCGCGTTGCACGGCACCGAGGCGGCGGTCGAGGCCGGCTCGGCGACCATCACCCTGCGGCCGTTCTGGTCCCCGCCGGAGACGGTGCCGATCGAGGGGTACACCCGGGAGGGGCACGGCGGCGCGGACGCCCGGATGAACCGGGTGCTGTTCGGCGGTGAGCCGGACCCGATGGGCCGCGCGGCGACCGCCCAGGACGGCGCGATGGCACTGCTCACCGGCCTGGCCGCCAACCGATCCTTCGACACGGGGCAGCCGGTCCGGGTCGCCGACCTGCTGACCCTGCCCTGACCCGCCCCGCCGATCGCCGAGGAGCGACACCCGTGCCGACGAACCGCACCGACCTGCTCTTCCCCGCCGAACCGGGGCAACGCGCCCTGGCCCGGGAGCTGTACGCCCTGGCGGCGCGCCAGCCGATCATCTCGCCGCACGGGCACGTCGACCCGGCGCTGCTCGCCGACGACCAGCCCTTCCCCGACCCGGCGCGGCTGCTGATCGTCCCGGACCACTACCTCACCCGGATGCTGCTCAGCCAGGGGGTCCGCCCGGCCGAGCTGGGCGTCCCGACGGTCGACGGCAGCCCGGTGGAGAGCGACGGTCGACGGATCTGGCGGCGCTTCGTCGACCACTGGCACCTGTTCCGGGGCACGCCGTCGCGGCTGTGGCTGGAGCAGACCCTGCGCGAGGTGTTCGACGTGCACACGAGGCTCTCCCCGGCCACCGCCGACGAGGTCTACGACGCGATCGCGGCCCGACTGACCGAGCCGGCGTTCCGGCCCCGGGCGTTGTTCGAGCGGTTCGGCATCGAGGTGCTCGCCACCACCGAGTCCCCCCTCGACGACCTGGGCCGGCACGCCAAGCTCGCCGCGGACGGGTGGGGCGGTCCGGGCGGGCGGGTGATCACCACGTTCCGCCCGGACAACGTGGTGGACATGGAGTTCGACAACTGGTCGGCCAACGTCGACCAGCTCGCCGAGATCTCCGGCGAGGACACCGGCTCCTACGCGGGGTTCCTGCGCGCCCTGCGGCAACGGCGGGCGGCCTTCGTCGCGGCCGGGGCCACCTCCTCCGACCACGGCCACCCCACCGCCCTGACGCTGGACCTCAGCGCCTCGGAGGCGGCGGCGCTCTACGACCGGGGCCGACGCGGGGAGGCCGACGCGGGCGACGCGGAGGCGTTCCGGGCACACATGCTGGTGGAGTTCGCCCGGATGTCACTCGACGACGGCCTGGTGATGCAGCTGCACCCGGGCTCGGTGCGCAACCACAACAGGTGGCTGTACGCCACCCACGGGCGGGACGTCGGCGGCGACATCCCCCAGGCCACCGAGTACCTGCACGCGCTGACCCCGCTGCTGGACGCGTACGGCAACGACCCCCGGCTGACCGTGGTGGTCTACACCCTGGACGAGTACACCTTCAGCCGGGAACTCGCCCCGCTCGCCGGCGGGTACGCCGCCCTCTACCTCGGCGCGCCCTGGTGGTTCCTGGACTCCCCCGAGGTGCTGCGCCGCTTCCGCGAGTCGGTGACCGAGTCGGCCGGCTTCTACAACACCGCCGGGTTCGTCGACGACACCCGCGCGTTCTGTTCCATCCCGGTACGCCACGACGTAGCCCGTCGGGTCGACGCGGCCTTCCTGGCCCGACTGGTCGCCGAGCACCGGCTGGCCGAGGACGAGGCAGCCGAGACCATCGTCGACCTGGCGTACCGGCTGCCGAAGAAGGTCTTCAAGATCGGGGTCAACTCATGACGGTCACCATCACCGGCGTCGACGTGCACGACGTGCGGTTCCCCACCGCGCGCACCGGCGACGGCTCGGACGCGATCAACAAGGGCGACTACTCGGCCACGTACGTGGAGCTGCGCACCGACGCCGGCGTCACCGGGGCCGGGTTCACCTTCACCAACGGCCGGGGCAACGAGATCACCTGTGCGGCGGTGCGGGCCCTCGCGCACCACGTCGAGGGCAGGACGGTCGAGGAGATCGCCGCCGACCAGGTGACGTTCTGGCGGTCGCTCAGCGCCGACGTGCAGCTGCGCTGGCTCGGCCCGGAGAAGGGCGTGATCCACATGGCCACCGGCGCGGTGGTCAACGCGGTGTGGGACCTGCGGGCCAAACTCGCCGGCAAGCCGATGTGGCAGTTCCTCGCCGAGATGTCCACCGAGGAACTGGTCGGCAGCATCGACTTCCACCACATCACCGACGCGCTCACCCCGGACGAGGCGGCCGCCATCCTGGACAAGGGCCGCGACGGGATGGCCGACCGGCTCGCCCTGCTGGAGCGGGACGGCTTCCCGTCGTACACCACCTCGGTCGGCTGGCTGGGCTACCCGGACGACAAGGTGCGGGCGCTGACCCGCGAGGCGTACGCGGCCGGCTGGCGGGCGATGAAGATGAAGGTCGGTGGTCCGCCCGCCGACGACCTGCGCCGGGCCCGCATCATCCGGGCGGAGATCGGCCCGGACGCGCTGCTGATGATGGACGCCAACCAGGTCTGGGACGTCGACGAGGCGATCACCAACATGGCCGCACTGGCCGAGGTGGACCCGTACTGGATCGAGGAGCCGACGCACGCCGACGACATCCTCGGACACGCCCGGATCGCCCGCGCGGTGACCGAGCTGACCGGCGGCCGGTGCCGGGTCGCCACCGGTGAGGTCGCGGCCAACCGGGTGATCTTCAAGCAGCTCCTCCAGGCCGAGGCGATCGGCGTGATGCAGATCGACTCCTGCCGGGTCGGCGGGGTCAACGAGGTGCTCGCCGAGATCGTGATGGCCGCCAAGTTCGGTGTGCCGATCTGCCCGCACTCCGGCGGGGTCGGGCTCTGCGAGTACGTCCAGCACCTGGCGATCTTCGACTACCTGCGGGCCGGCACGAGCCTGGACGGCCGGATGGTCGAGTACGTCGACCACCTGCACGAACACTTCGTCGACCCGGTCCGCACCCGCGAGGGACGCTATCTGCTGCCCACCGAGCCCGGCTACAGCGCCACGATGAAGGCGGAGTCGATCGCCGAGTTCCGCTTCCCGGACGGGCCGGTGTGGCGATGACCCCGGGCACGGCCCAGCTCGGGTTGGGCACCCTGCGCCGGCTGCCCGAGGCGAGCCGACCGCTGGTGCGGCCGGGCACGGTCGGCGTCGGCATCGTCCACCTGGGACTCGGCGCGTTCCACCGGGCCCACCAGGCGGTCTACACCGAGGCGGCGATGGCGTACTCCGGTGGCGACTGGGGCATCATCGGCGTCGCCCCGCGCAGCACCGGGCTGGTCACCACGCTGGCCGCGCAGGACGGGCTGTTCAGCGTGACCACCAGCTCCGCCGAGGGCAGCCACACCCAGGTGGTCGGCGCGCTCGCCGGGGTGCGACACGCGGCCAGCGACCCGGGGGCGGTGGTCGCCCTGCTCGCCGACCCGCGCGTCCGGGTGGTCACCCTCACCGTGACGGAGAAGGCGTACCAGCTCGACCCGGTCAGCGGACGGCTGCGCCCGGACCCGGAGGTGGTCGCCGACCTGACCACCGACCGGTCACCGCGCACGGTGCCGGGGCTGCTGGTGCGCGGCCTGCTCGCCCGTGCCGCCACCGACGCCGGGCCGATCGCCCTGGTCAGCTGTGACAACCTGCCCGCCAACGGCCACCGGTTGCGCGGCCTGGTCGAGCAGTCGCTGGCGTACGCCCGGGTGCCGGACCGGGTGACCGCCTGGGTCGCGGCCTGCGTCACCTTCCCGGGCACGATGGTGGACCGGATCGTGCCGGCCAGCACCGAGGAGACCCTCGCCGAGGCGCGCCGGGCGCTGGGCGTGGCCGACCTCGCAGCGGTCGCGGCCGAGCCGTACCGGCAGTGGGTGGTCGAGGACGTCTTCCCGGGCGGTCGGCCGGACTGGGCCGCTGCCGGGGCGGTGCTCACCGACGACGCCGGGTCGTGGGAGCGGCTGAAGCTGCGCGCCCTCAACGGGGTGCACTCGGCCGCCGCCTACCTCGGCGCGCTGGCCGGGCGGGAGACCATCGCCGACGCGCTGGCCCTGCCGCACCTGGAGACGGTGCTGCGGCGGCTGGTCGCCGAGGACGTCGCGGCGAGCTTCACCCCGCCGGACGGCGTCTCCGTGGTCGACTACGGTGACCAGGTGATCGCCCGGTTCACCAACCCGGCGATCCGGCACCGCACCCTTCAGGTGGCGATGGACGGGTCGCAGAAGCTGCCGCAGCGGGTCCTGCACACCATCGCCGACCTGCGCGCGGACGGTCGGGACGCCCGCTGGGCGACGCTCGTGGTGGCCGCCTGGATGCGGTTCGTCCGGGGCCGGGCCGACGACGGTACGGCGCTGCCGCTGGACGACCCGCTGGCCGACCGGATCCGGGCCGCCCTCGCCGGGCACCCGGACACCCCCGCCGGGGTGGCCGGGGCGCTGCTCGGCCTGACCGAGGTGTTCCCGGCCGAGGTGGGCGCCGACGAGGGGGTCCGTACGGCGGTGACCGGGTGGCTGACCGACCTGGACCGGCACGGCGTCGCGGCGACGCTGGCGGGCGCGGCATGACCGGTACGGGCCGGCCGGTGTCCACGACGGGCCGCCCGGTCCCCCGGGTGGCGGTGATCGGGGCGAACGGGCACGGCCGGTGGCACCGGCGGGTGATCGCGCCGCTGCACGCGGCGGGGCGGCTGCGGTTGGTCGCCCTGGTCGACGTCCGACCGGTGGAGCCGGACCCGGACGCGCCGGTGCCGGATGGCACCGGCGTCTTCACCGACCACCGGGAGATGCTGCGCGCGAGCCGGCCGGACGTGGTGGTGGTCTGCACACCCCCGCACACCCACCTGCCGATCGCCCGGGACGCGCTGACCGCCGGGGCCGACGTCCTGCTGGAGAAGCCGCCGGTACTCTCCCTGGCCGAGCACGACGCGTTGACCGGCGTGCTCGCCGAGACCGGCCGGTCCTGCCAGGTCGGGTTCCAGGCGCTCGGGTCGGCCGCGCTGGCCGAGCTGGTCACGGCGGTGGCCGAGGGGCGGCTGGGCACCGTCCTCGGCATCTCCACCGTGGCGGCCTGGCAGCGTCCGGACGGCTACTACGCCCGTGCGCCCTGGGCCGGCCGGCGGTTCCTGGCCGGCCGGCCGGTGCTGGACGGGGTGCTGGCGAACCCGATCGCCCACGCGTGGATGCAGTGCCTGGCGATCGCCGAGGCGATCGCCGGGCGGCCGGTGACGCCGACGGCGGTGGAGCTGGAACGCTACCGGGTGCGCCCGATCGAGGTGGACGACACCGCCGCGATGCGGGTGGAGTCCCGGGGCGCACCGCCCGTCCTGGCGGCGGTGACGCTGGCCGGGGAGGACTTCGTCCGGGGCGAGGTGCTGGTGGAGGGGACCGCCGGCCGGGCGGTGCTGGAGTACCCCACCGACCGGCTGCTGCTGCCCGGGGACACCGCGCCGCGCACCGTGCCCGGCCGGATCGGGTTGCTGGAGAACCTGCTCGACCACCGGGCGACCGGCGCACCGCTGATCGCGCCACTGGCCCGGACCGCCCCGTTCACCGCCGTGCTGGAGGTGATCCAGCACGCGCCCGAACCGACGTTGCTCGACGGCGACCTGGTCACCGCCACCGGGACGGGACCGGACCGGGTGGTCACCATCCGTGGGGTGAACGGGGTGCTCCGGAAGGCGGCCGAGACGGGGGCGCTCCTGTCGGAGCTGGCGGTGCCGTGGGCGGTCCCGCCGGCGCGGACCACGCTGACGGAGAGGGGGGACGGCTGACGCGAACGGCCCGGACCGGGACCATCGGCAGACCACTGCAAACGAGCAGTGCCGGCATTCCCCGGAAAATGGGCGTGACCGGCACGTTCCCGACGACGAACGGTCGGGCGAATAACGCCTGCCACAATTAACTGCAAAATAGCTGCATATTGTATTCATTGACTCTCTTTAGTGATTTTCCTTACTGTCGAATCATCGGCATTCCGCTTCCGACGCGGAGTCCGCCGCACGACAGACCACTTCGGAGAGTCCCATGCGTCTTCGCATAACCGGGGCGGCCCTGGTCGCCCTCGCCCTTCTTCTCCCCGGCAGCGCGGTCGCCGCCGCCCCGGGGACCGCCGACGGATCCGTCTCCCGGCACGTCGAACGGTTCGCCCGGCAGTCCCTGCCCGCCGGGGACGGCTGGGCCGCCGCCGGCCCCGGCACCACCGGCGGGTCGGCCGCCACCGCGGACCAGGTCCATTTGGTCCGCAGCCGGGCCGACCTGATCCGCGCGCTCGGCGGGGACAACGCCACCAACCGTGCCAACGCCACCCCCAAGGTGCTCGTGGTCGACGGCATCGTCGACGGCTTCGAGGGCCCCGACGGCAGCCTGCTCGACTGCACCGACCTGGCCGACCCGGACTACTCGCTGCCGGCGTACCTGGCCGCGTACGACCCGGCGGTGTGGGGCATGGTCGCGCCGAGCGGGCCGCTGGAGGCCGCCCGGGTGCGCTCGGTGACCAACCAGACGCGGCACACGCAGATCAACGTCGGCCCGAACACCACCATCGTCGGCCTGCGCGGGGCCCGGCTGACCGGGCTGACCCTGATGATCGACACCGCCAGCAACGTCATCGTCCGGAACCTGACCTTCGACGACGCGCGGGACTGCTTCCCGGCCTGGTCGCCGACGGACGGCGCGGCCGGCAACTGGAACTCCCAGTACGACCAGATCTCGGTGCGGCGCAGCGAGAACGTGTGGATCGACCACAACACGTTCACCGACGGCGACAACCCGGACAGCGCCCAGCCGGTGCACTTCGGCCGGCCCTACCAGGTGCACGACGGATCGTTGGACGTCACCCACACCGCCAGCCTGGTCACCGCCTCGTACAACCGGTTCACCGGTCGGGACAAGCTGATGCTGATCGGCTCGTCGAACACGGTCGGTCCGGACGTCGGCCGGCTCAAGGTGACCCTGCACCACAACCTCTTCGACCAGGTGGTCCAGCGGCTGCCCCGGGTCCGCTTCGGCCAGGTCGACATCTACAACAACTGGTACCGCCTCGGCGCGGGCTTCGACTACGCCATCGGCGTGGGCGTGCAGTCCGCGGTGTACGCGGAGAACAACCACTTCACCCTCGGCGCCGGAATCGCCGTCGAGGACCTGCTGTACGACTGGGGCGGCACCGCGATCACCGCGCGCGGCAACTGGGTGCACGCCCACCGGTCGCTGCCCGGCCCGGTCGACCTGGTGGCCGCGTACAACGCCACCCACGACCCCGACCTGGGCACCGACGCGGGCTGGACGCCGACGCTGCGCACCGCACGCCCGCTGCCGGCCCCGGCGGTCCCGCTCGTGGTCGGTCTGCTGGCCGGGGCGGACCGGCTGCCGCTGTAGAAGCCACGGGCGGTGGGTGACCGTCCCCGCACACCGCCCGAGGAGGGTGGGTCGCCACGTCCGCGCTCACGCGGCGACCCACCGCAACCCGCACCCCCTACCACCACAGGAGGTACCCGATGAACCGACTCCCGATCCGGGGCCGCCCGGCCGGACGCCTCGCCGCCGCGCTGGCGGCCGGCGCCCTGGTCGCCGGCACCGTGCTGGTCACCACCTCGTCGGCGTGGGCCGACACACTGCTCACCGACACCTTCGAGGACGGCGACGCCAACGGCTGGTCCCGGTCGGGCGGCAGCTGGTCGGTGGTCACCGACGGCTCGCTGGCGTTCCGGCAGTCCGGCACCAGCAGCGACGCCCGGGTGCTGACCGGTCAGACCAGCTGGGCCGACTACGGCGTCCAGGCCCGGGTCAAGCCCACCGCGTTCGCCAGCGGCGCCCGGCACGCCGGGGTGATCGCGCGGGCGCAGAGCAGCAGCAACTACTACGCCCTGGTGGCCACCGCCAGCGGCGGGGTGCAGCTGGTCAAGCGCGCCGGCGGTGACCCGGTGGTGCTCGGCTCGGCCACCGCCGGCGTCACGGTCGGTTCCTGGTCGACGCTGCGGCTGGAGGCGGTCGGCAGCTCGCTGCGCGGTTACGTCGACGGCGCGCTGGTGGTGCAGGCCACCGACGGCGCGTTCACCGCCGGCCGGGCCGGGCTGGCCACCTCGTACGCCAGCGCGACCTTCGACGACGTGCTGGTGGCCACCGCCACCGGGGCCCCGCCGACCGGCACCCCGACCGGCGGGCCGACGCCGACCCTGCCGCCGACCGAGCCGCCGACCGACCCGGGCGCGCCGCCGATCGGCTTCGCGTCGGTGAACGCCCTCGGGCAGAACGGCACCACCGGCGGGGCGGGCGGTCCGACCGTCACCGTGGACACCGCCGGCGAGCTGCTCAGCGCGATCGCCACACCCGGACCGTTGACCGTCAAGATCAGCGGGATGATCGCCCTGCCCGGTCCGATGCACGACGTCACCTCGGACAAGACCATCGTCGGGGTCGGCGCGAACTCGGGGATCACCGGCGGCGGCCTCAACATCGGCCTGCCGGTGAGCAACGTGACCACCCCGCCGGCCAACGCCGTGCACAACGTGATCATCCGGAACCTGAACTTCCGGAACACCGTCGACGACGCGATCAACGTGCAGATGTTCTCCCACCACGTCTGGATCGACCACAACGACCTGTCGAACGGATACGACGGGCTGATCGACATCAAGCGCGGGTCGTCGTACGTGACCGTGTCGTGGAACCACACCCACCACCACACCAAGAACATGCTGCTCGGCCACGACGACAACAACGGCGCGCAGGACACCGGCCACCTCCGGGTCACCTACCACCACAACTGGTACGACCGGACCCCGCAGCGCAATCCGCGGGTGCGGTTCGGCGACCCGGTGCACGTCTTCAACAACTACTTCGTCTACAACACCGACGTCGGGGTGGCCTGCCAGCTGAACTCGGGCTGCGTGGTCGAGGGCAACCACTTCGAGGACGTCGAGGTGCCCTGGTCGATCAGCTACTCGGGATCCCGGGGTCGCCTGGTGGCCCGGGACAACGTCCTGTCCGGCACCAGCGAGCCGGGTGACTCCGGAGGCACGGTGACCGAGCCGCGCACCTTCTACCCGTACCAGCTCACCGACCCGGCCAGCGTGAAGTCGGTGGTCATGGCCGGCGCCGGCACCGGGAAGATCGGCTTCTGAGGGTCGGCTTTCCACCCGTTCCACCCGTTCCACCCGTTCCACCGGGTCGGCCCCGGCGCACCCGTCCCACCGCGACACCCCCCCGAAGATCCACCGCACCGGGGCCGACCCGTCCCCAAGACATCGATCTTGATCGATGAATAGCCCGATCCGGGCATCCCACCACCCCTCACCAGGAGGTTCCGTGAACCGGACCGACACGCGGCGCAGACGACGCCGCGGTCTCCTGATCGCGATCGGTTCCGCGCTCGGCGCGGTCACCCTCGCCCTCGGCATGGGCGCCACCGCCTACGCCGACACCCTCTTCTCCGACGACTTCGCCGACGGCAACTCCTCCGGCTGGACCCCCTCCGGCGGGAGCTGGTCGGTGGCCTCGCAGACCTACCGGCAGACCGGCACCAGCAGTGACGCCCGGTCGGTGGCCGGCACGTCGAGCTGGACCGACTACTCGGTGCAGGCCACGGTGAAGCCGACCGCGTTCAACGGCAGCAACCGCTTCGTCGCGCTGCTGGCCCGCGCGCAGAGCAGCACCAGCTACTACTACCTGGCGCTGCGCAGCAACAACACCGTCGAGCTGAAGAGCCTGGCCGGCGGCTCGTCCACCACCCTGGACACCGCCAGCGTGCCGGTCTCCGCCGGCACCACCTACACCCTGCGGCTCGACGTGGCCGGCAGCTCCCTCAAGGGGTACGTCAACGGCACCCTGCTCACCGAGGCGTCGGACAGCCGGTACGCCACCGGCCGGATCGGCCTGGCCACCTTCTACTCCAGCGCCGAGTTCGACAACGTGCAGGTCAGCTCGGGCGGTGTCACCCCGACGCCGACGCCGACCACGCCGACCCCCGACCCGACCGGCAACCCGGGCACGAACGTCGCCGACGGTTGGGCGTCGGTGGACGCCTGGGGGCAGAACGGCACCACCGGCGGGGCCGGCGGGCCGACCGTCACGGTGACCAGTGCGGCGCAGTTCGTCGCGGAGGCCGCCTCGACCGGTCCGAAGATCATCCAGGTCAACGGGATGATCGCCCTGCCCGGTCCGATGCACGAGGTCACCTCGGACAAGACGATCGTCGGTGTCGGGGCGAACTCCGGCTTCACCGGCGGCGGTCTCAACATCGGCCTGCCGATCGACAACGCGATCACCTCACCGCCGGCCAACGCCGTGCACAACGTGATCGTCCGGAACCTGAACTTCCGGAACTGGGCGGACGACGCGATCAACGTGCAGATGTTCTCCCACCACATCTGGATCGACCACAACACCTGGACCACCGGCGCCGACGGAGGCGTCGACGTCAAGCGGGGCTCGTCGTACGTGACGATCTCCTACAACCACGCCGACGGCACCGACAAGAACATGCTCCTCGGCCACGACGACGGCAACGCCGCCCAGGACGTCGGCCGGCTCAAGGTCACCTACCACCACAACTGGTTCGACAACACCAACCAGCGCAACCCCCGGGTCCGCTTCGGCGACCAGGTGCACGTCTACAACAACTACTACCTGAACACCGGCAACTACGGGGTCGCCTCCACCGAGGACGCCGGGGTCATCGTCGAGGGCAACTACTTCGAGAACGTCGACGACCCGTACCACCTGGGCGAGGGCTCCTCCGGTGACGGGCGACTGGTCGCCCGGAACAACTGCCTGGTCAACTCCGGCGCCGGGCAGACCGGCGGCAGCGTCGGCAACCCGTCGTACGCCTACACCGTCGGCACCGCCTGCGACCAGAAGGCCGTGGTCACCGCCCAGGCCGGGGTGGGCCGGGTCGGGCTCCCCGGCACCCCGCCCACCAGCACGCCGCCGACCACCACCCCGCCCACCACGCCCCCGGCCACCACTCCCCCGCCGACCAACCCGCCCACCGGCGACCTGGTCGGCTGGGCCACCCAGAACGGTGGCACCACCGGCGGCGCCGGCGGTCAGACGGTGACGGTCACCAGCGGTCAGGCCCTGGCCGACGCGCTGGAGTCGTCGTCCCCGCTGATCATCCGGGTGCAGGGCTCGCTCACCATGCCGGACACGATGAACGACGTCCGGTCGAACAAGACCGTGCTCGGGGTCGGTAACGCCGTGGTCGACAACGGGTTCAACGTCAGCGGGGCCCGTAACGTCATCATCCGCAACCTCACCTTCCGGGGCTGGGACGACGACGCGATCAACGTCCAGGGCTCGACGAACGTCTGGGTCGACCACAACACCTTCGACGGCGGCTACGACGGCGCGGTCGACGTGAAGCGGGAGTCCGACTTCGTCACCGTCTCGTGGAACCGGGTCATGAACCACACCAAGAGCATGCTGCTCGGGCACGACGACGGGCACACCGCCGACCGGGGCCACCTGCGGGTGACCTACCACCACAACTGGTTCGACGGGAGCAAGGAGCGGCACCCCCGGGTGCGCTTCGGTGACCCGGTGCACGTGTTCAACAACTACTACAACGGCGCGGACTACGGCGTCGCCTCCACCATGGGGGCGGGCGTGCTGGTCGAGGGGAACTACTTCGAGAACGTGACCCGCCCGACCGCCGTGGGCTACGCCGACTCGGGCCCGGGTGACCTGGTCCAGCGGAACAACCACTTCGTCAACTCCGGTACGCCGGAGAGCGCCGGGGACGTCGCGGCCATCCCGTACCCGTACGCGGTGGAGAACGCCACCGGGGTCAAGGCGTCGGTCACGGCCGGCGCGGGTGCCGGACGGATCACCGTCTGACCACGGCGGTGGGGTGGTGTCTCCCGTCCCCCACCCCACCCCCGCACCATCGGCCGGGGTCGCGGGCGAACTGTTCGCCGGCGACCCCGGCCGCCGGTCTGCCCCGCTCCGCCACGAGAGCGGGAAATTCCTCGGACGACGATGTCGAGAAACCGTGGCGGGCTCCGTCCCTGCGGTGAACGTGACCAGAATGGGTCGCAATCGCACCGAGGAGAACCACGATGGCCAAGTACCTGCTGCTCAAGCACTACCGCGGCGCTCCGGCCGCGGTCAACGACGTGCCCATGGACCAGTGGACGCCGGAGGAGATCTCGGCGCACATGCAGTACATGAGCGACTTCGCGGCCCGGCTCGAGGGGACCGGTGAGTTCGTCGACGGTCAGGCGCTCGCCCCCGAAGGGACGTTCGTCCGGTACGACGGTGAGGGGCGCCCGCCGGTCACCGACGGCCCGTTCGCCGAGACCAAGGACCTCATCGCCGGCTGGATGGTGATCGACGTCGACAGCTACGAGCGCGCCGTCGAGCTGGCCGGCGAGCTGTCTGCCGCCCCCGGGGCGGGCGGAAAGCCGATCCACGAATGGCTCGAGCTGCGCCCGTTCCTGACCGCACCGCCCACCATCACGGAGTGAGTTCTCCGATGAACGAGGCTCTGCTCCGGAGCCTCACGCCGAACGTGCTCGGCATCCTCGTCCGCCGCGGAGCCGACTTCGCGGCGGCCGAGGACGCCGTGCAGGACGCGCTGGTCGAGGCGGTCCGCGTCTGGCCGGCCGACCCGCCGCGGGACCCGAAGGGCTGGCTGGTCACCGTGGCCTGGCGCCGCTTCCTCGACGCGACCCGGTCCGACGCCGCCCGCCGCCGCCGTGAGGACCTCGTCGACGAGGAGCCGACCCCCGGCCCCGTGCCCGCGGTGGACGACACGCTCCAGCTCTACTTCCTGTGCGCCCACCCGTCGCTGACGCCGTCGTCCGCGGTCGCGCTCACCCTGCGCGCCGTCGGCGGGCTGACCACCCGCCAGATCGCCCAGGCCTACCTGGTCCCCGAGGCCACCATGGCGCAGCGCATCAGCCGGGCCAAGCGCACCGTCTCCGGTGTGCGGTTCGACCAGCCCGGCGACGTCGCCACCGTGCTGCGCGTCCTCTACCTGGTCTTCAACGAGGGCTACTCGGGCGACGTCGACCTCGCCGCCGAGGCCATCCGGCTCACCCGGCAGCTCGCCGCCACGATCGACCATCCCGAGGTGGCCGGGCTGCTCGCTCTCATGCTGCTCCACCACGCCCGGCGCGCCACCCGGACCGCTCCCGACGGCGCTCTGGTGCCCCTCGCCGAGCAGGACCGCGGCCGGTGGGACAGGACGTCGATCGCCGAGGGCGTCGAGATCCTCCAGGCGGCCCTCGCCCGCGACCGGCTGGGCGAGTTCCAGGCCCAGGCCGCCATCGCGGCCCTGCACGCCGACGCGCCCACCGCCGAGGAGACCGACTGGGTGCAGATCGTCGAGTGGTACGACGAGCTCGCGCGCCTGACCGACAGCCCGGTCGTCCGGCTCAACCGCGCGGTGGCCGTCGGCGAGGCCGACGGACCGCGCGCCGGGCTGGCGGCGCTCGCGGAGCTGGACGCGGCACTGCCCCGTCACGCCGCGGTGGCGGCGTACCTCCACGAACGCGACGGCGACCCGGAGACGGCGGCGCGGTTGTACGCCGAGGCGGCCCACCGGGCCCCCAACCTCGCCGAACGTGACCACCTGACCCGACAGGCCGCCCGGCTCAACGCCCGCCGGTGCCGCTGACGGCTCGCGCCCGGACCCCGCTCCGGCCGGGAACGCGTGGGGCCCGGCGCGGGGAGAGCGCCGGGCCCGGTTCGCTTCCGGAGACCGTTCGGGTCGACGGGCGCGGCCACCGTCCCCGGTGCCGGCCCGCCGTGCGGTCACTTGCTCAGTGGCTCGACGTACCGTCCGTCGAAGTGCAGGGCGCTACGCGTCGCGAATCCGCCGTAGGCGTACTCGACGGTCACCCGCGCGCTGTGCGTACCGACCGGGAACTCCATCTGTTCCTTGCTGAACCAGAGCCGCTCCTCGTCCACGACCTGACCGTCGAGCCGCACCACGATCTTTCCCGTCATGGTGCTGTGCTCGACCTCGATGTCGTGCTGCCCGCCGTCGACGTCGACCCGCCAGACGTTGTTCGCTTCGCTCATGGCCACTCCCGTGTCGTTCCGTGATCGTCTGCTACCCACGGCCGGTGCCGGCCACACGTCACACCGGCCCCATCGGCTATAAGTGACGGATGGATTTCCCCTCGTACCTGGGCACGATGCCGATGCACGCGATCACGGAGATCCATGGTGAGCCCGGCCTGCTGGAGCGGTTCCGGCTGGAGATCGGCACCTTCGACGACGACGCGCGGGCACGGCTCAGCGAGGCCCTCGACCTCGCCGCCGACCTGCACCGCGACGACCGGCGGGTGCGCGAGCCGTACCTGAACCACCTGCTGCGGGTGGCGATCCGGATGATGCACCACTACCAGGTCCGCGACGTCGACGTGATCGTCGCGGGTCTGCTGCACGACGCCGTGGAGGACCATCCGGCCGCGCTGGCCGGCCCGGTCGCCGAGGGCGTCGATCCGGTCCCGGCCGCCCTCGCCGTGCTGGCCGACCGGTTCGGTCACCGGGTCGCCCGGTTGGTCGCGGCGGTCACCAACCCGTCCTGGGACCCGGACCGGGACCGGCACGTCCAGTACCGGGAGCACGTCGCGGCCAGCCTGGAGCGGGACCCGTGGGCGCGGGTCATCAAGATCTCCGACTTCACCGACAACGGCGTCGGGGTGATCCACACGACCGGGCCGAAGGTGCTCTCGCTGGCCCGCAAGTACCGACCACTGGTCCCGATCCTGCGGGAACTGGTCGCCCGACCGGACACGCCGCTCGCGCCCGCCGTCAAGGAGCACATCTCCGCCCAGCTCGACCTGGCCGAGGAGCGCTTCCGGGCGATCCTCGACAACCCGGTCCGAGCCCACTGACCGCGCCCCGGGCGGGCAGGGCGCCGGCCCACCCGGGTCCGCGTCCGCTCAGCTCGGGACGTCGCGACGGCGGAAGCCGGTCGCCCCGGCAGCGAGCAGCAGGACCGCCACCCCGGTGAGCACGGCCAGCGGCAACGCGGTGAACCCGGCCGCCGGCAGGGCCGGCACGTGCGTGTACGGGGAGAGGTCCAGCACCGGCTGCGGCAGGTCCAGTACCGCCCCGAGCTGCCCGAACAGCAGGAACACGATCAGCGTCGCCCAGGACAGGCTCGCCACCGCGCGGGGCGCCAGCCCGAAGAACAGCACCACCACCCCGGCCAGCACCAGCAGCGCCG
The DNA here is from genome assembly GCF_040639195.1 of Micromonospora sp. NPDC023956. Taxonomy (NCBI): domain Bacteria; kingdom Bacillati; phylum Actinomycetota; class Actinomycetes; order Micromonosporales; family Micromonosporaceae; genus Micromonospora; species Micromonospora sp. NPDC023956. The sequence goes on along the minus strand of NZ_JBEZZN010000006.1, from coordinate 204,502 downwards.
GCACCCGGACCAGGGCCGCCCCGGTCAGCTCGCCCACCCGGCCGACCGGGTCACCGGCGACGGTGGCGTACCCGAGTCCGGTGGTCGCCCCGGCCAGGAGCAGCAGGCCGGTGGCGCCGAGCACGGCGGTGGACAGGTGCCCGGCCAGCCAACGCGGCCGGCTGACGGCGGCGGCGAGCACCACCTCCAGGGTCCCGTCGGACTCCTCGGCGCGGGCCCGCAGCACCGCCTGCACGACGTACGCGCCGATGGTCAACGCGAAGATCCCGATCATCGCGGTCAGGTACGCGTCGACCAGGTTCGCCCCACCGCCGAGCTGGCTGATCGCCTCGGCCGCCGCCGCGTTCTCGCCGACCATGTTCTCGACCTCGTCGGCGGCGAGCCCCAGGCCGAAGCCGAGCAGCGCGACACCGACGGCCCAGCCGAGCAGGGCAGCGCGCTGCAACCGCCACGCCAGGCCGACCGGGCTGAGCAGGCCACGGGGTGCCCGCGCCGGCCCGCGCCGGGTGGCGAGCAGGCCGGCCCCGAGGTCCCGCCGGCTGGTCAGCAGGTACGCGGCCACGGTCGCCGCGACCAGCAGCGCGGCGGGCAGCAGGAGCACCCACCACCGCTCGCCCCCGTACGGGCGGACCTGGGTGGCCCAGCCGAGCGGGGAGAGCCAGGCGGGCCAGGCGCTGACCACGCGCAGCCCGTCCGGGCTGGCGTCGCCGAACACGTCACCGGCGGCGCGGAGCACGAACGCCACCCCGACGGTCGCCGCGGCCAGGGCGTTCGCGCCCCGGGAGGTGCCGGAGAGCTGGGCGGTCACCGCGGCGACCGCCGCGAAGGAGACGCCGACGGTGGCGATCGCCGCGGCGGTGGCGACCGATCCGCCGGCCGGCAGGTCCGCACCGACCAGGGCGAGGGCGACCAGCGCGGCGGTGAGCAGGTTGGCCGCGACGGTGACCAGCAGGGCGGCGGTGAGCGGGGCGTAGCGGCCGAGCACCGACGCGCCGAGCAGTTCGGCCCGGCCGGTCTCCTCGTTCTGGCGGGTGTGCCGGACCACGGTGAAGGTGCTCAGCAGGGCGGTCAGCACGGCGAGGGTCAGGTACGACTCGGCGAAGACCACCGCGCCCATGCTCGGCCCGGCGATCGGCCCGTTGAACGCCCGCGCGACCAGGCTGGCCGCCGCGGTGGTGGCGTAGGTGAGCCGGTCCCGTTCCCCGGCGTAGAGGCCGGCGACGCTGGCCGCCAGCGCGGCGGTCAGCAGCGGCGTCCCGAGCACCCAGAACACCAGCCGGACCCGGTCGCGGCGCACCGCCAGCCGGACCAGGCGACCGGTGCCGGTGAGGGCGCTCACCGCTGCCCCGCCGGCACGCGCCCGGTGGGGGTGACCCGGTCGCCGTAGTGGGCCAGGAACAGCTCCTCCAGGGTGGGCGGGGCGCTGGTCAGCGACCGGACGCCGAACCGGACCAGGTGGCCGAGGAGGTCGTCCAGGTGGGCCGGGTCGACCTCCAGCTGGAGTCGGTTGTCGGCCGTGCCGACGAGCTGGGTCCCGGCGATGCCGTCCAGCCCGGTCACCGGGCGCGCGGTCTCGACGGTGACGGACAGGCGGGTGAGGTGGCGCAGCTCGGCGAGGGTGCCGGACTCGACGGTGCGGCCCTCCCGGATGATGCTCACCCGGTCGCAGAGCGCCTCCACCTCGGCGAGCACGTGGCTGGAGAGCAGCACGGTGCCGCCGTCGCCCCGGATCCGCCGGATCTCGTCCTGGAACACCGCCTCCATCAGCGGGTCCAGGCCGGAGGTCGGCTCGTCCAGCACGTACAGCTCGACGTCGGTGGCGAAGGCCGCGACGATGGCCACCTTCTGCCGGTTGCCCTTGGAGTAGGTGCGGCACTTCTTCGTCGGATCGAGGTCGAACCGCTGGAGCAGTTCGTCGCGGCGACGCCGGTCGAGCCCGCCGCGCAGGGCCCCGAGCAGGTCGATCGCCTCCCCGCCGGAGAGGTTCGGCCAGAGGTTGACGTCACCGGGGACGTAGGCGAGGCGGCGGTGCAACGCCACCGCGTCCCGCCACGGATCACCGCCGAGCAGCCGGACGTCGCCGGAGTCCCACCGGAGCAGTCCGAGCAGGACCCGGATGGTGGTGGACTTGCCGGAGCCGTTCGGGCCGAGGAACCCGTGCACCTCCCCCGCCTCGACGCGCAGGGCGAGCCCGTCCAGGGCCCGGGTGCGGCCGAAGGTCTTGACCAGGTCGTTGACCGAGATGACGGCCATGACGCCTCCTGTCGCTCAGCGGGCGAACAGTGCACACTGTACTGACCGACGGTCAGCGTATCCACCTGTCGCCACCGGGCACCGGTCAGCCGCCGCTACGCTGACGGCCGTGGACGACGAGGAGCCGGGCGACACCCGGGGCAGGATCCTGCGGACCGCGCTGGACCTCTTCGCCGCCCGGGGCTACCAGCGCACCTCGCTGCGCGAGATCGCCGAGCGGCTCCGGCTGACCAAGGCCGCCATCCTCTACCACTTCCCCACCAAGGAGGACCTGCTCGCGGCCCTGGTCGAGCCGCTCCTGACCGACCTGGAGGCGCTGCTGGCGACGGCCGGCGGACTGCCGCCGGAGCGGGGTCGCTGGGCGCTGCTCGAGGGGTTCGTGGACACCATGCTGGCGCACCGCCGGCCGCTGGGCATGCTCTTCCACGACATGGCGCTGGTCGCCCGTGGGCCGACGTACCAGCGACTGGTGCAGTTCGCGCTGCGCGCCAACGAGATCGTCGCCGGGCCGGCCGGCGACCGGCGGGACCGGATCCGGGCCAGCCAGGCGATCGCGATGTGCTCCGACCCGGTGGTCTTCTTCCTGGACGTCCCGCCGGCCGTGCTGCGCGCGGACATGCTCGACGGGGTGCACCGGCTGCTGGACGGACCGGCCGTCCCCGAGGCGCCGGCCGCGCCCCGTCGACCCGGCCGGCCCCGGGCGATGAGCAGCGGTCAGATCGCCACCGCCCGGCGGATGCACGCGGCCGGCCGGCACTCGGTCGAGGAGATCGCCGCCGCCCTGGGCGTCTCCCGGGCCACCGTCTACCGGCACCTGGGCGACGAATAGTGAGCCGCGTTGTGCGACGGTAGTGAGACAGTTACGAGACGACGTCCACCGTTGTCGGCTCCACCGTGTAGTGGATGGTCTGCGCGATGATCCAACCGTCCTCGACGAGGAAGGAGTCGGCGCCGTCGAGGACCTGGTAGCCGGTGGCCTCGGCCGTCCACTCCAGGAAGCCGACCCGTCCCTCCACCAGCACGGTCGTGTACGTGTAGCGGGCGTCCGGCAGTTCCTCGACCAGCCACCGGGCCAGGGTGCGGACACCGTCGCGTCCCCGGAACACGCCCCGCCGCTCCAGGACCACGCAGTCCGGCGCGACGTTGCGCTCGATGTCCTCGGCGAACCGCCCCTCGGCGGCGAGGCGCAGGTGGTCGTCGAGCACCTCACGCGCGGTGCGTCCCCGGAGATCCACGGTCATGGCCCCATCATCGCCGCTCGCCCCGGCCGGCACGGCGGTTTGCCGGGTCCGGGGGCCGAGAATCAGGCCGTAGGTGCGGTCGGAGCGACAACGGGTACCCGGGCCGGGTGAAGCCGGATGACGACGCCGTGGACGTCGAGGAGCCGCTCGCCGCGAACGTACCCGCGGCGCCGCACGACGCCAGCGGCGAGCAGGTGGCGACCCGTGACCTGACCGGGCTGGCGCCACCCGCCCGGCCGGCCCGGCGCTGGACGCCCCGCCGGGTGGTCGTCACCCCGGCGGCGCTCGACCACCCGCACGGGCGCCGGATCGTCGACCGGATCGAGGGGCTCGGCATCGAGGTCGAGCGGTTGCGCGCCAACCGGCTGGTCGGCGTGCGGGGCGAGACCGAGCGGGAGACGTACGCGCGGGCGAAGTCGACCCTGGCCATCGTGGTCAGCCCACCGTCGCGGCGGGCGCTGCAGTCGATCGCGCCGAGTGCGGACTGGCGGGCGGACCTGGCCGAGGGCTGCCCGGCCCACTGCCAGTACTGCTATCTCGCCGGCTCGCTCTCCGGTCCTCCGGTGACCCGGGTCTACGCCGATCTCGACGACATCCTCGCCGGCCTGGCCGACTACGTCGGCCGGGGAACGGTGACCAGCCGCAGCGCCACCCGGGCCGGCGAGGGCACGACGTTCGAGGCGTCCTGCTACACCGACCCACTCGCGCTGGAGCACCTCACCGGCAGCTGGCGCCGGGCGGTGGAGCACTTCGGGGCCTGGGACGCGCCGGTGCAGTTGCGCTGGACCACGAAGTACGCCGACGTGGACACGTTCGTGGGACTGCCGCACGCCCGGCGCACCCGGGTGCGGTTCAGCGTCAACGCCGCCCCGATCAGCGAGCGGTTGGAGGGCGGCACCGCGACCGTGCCGGAGCGGCTCGACGCCCTGCGCAGGCTGGCGCTCGACGGCTACCCGGTCGGGCTGACCATCGCCCCGATCATGCCCGCGCCGCACTGGCGGGAGCACTACGGCGCACTGCTCGACCGGGTACGGGCGGCCGTGGCCGGGGTCGACCGGCTGGACCTCACCACTGAGCTGATCACGCACCGGTTCACGCCCGGGAGCAAGGAGGTCCTGCTCGGCTGGTATCCCCGCACCCGGCTGGAGATGGACGAAGAGTCCCGCCGCCGCAAGTTCGGCCGGTTCGGTGGGGTGAAGTACGTGTACCGGCCCGACACGATGATCGAGCTGCGCACCTGGTTCGAGCGGGAACTCGAAGCCAGGGTGCCCGCTGCCCGGATGCTCTACTGGACCTGATCCGCCCTCGACGACCGGGGCGACGCGACCTCCGTCCGCCGGCCGACCCACTCGTGGGCCGGCCGGCACCGGACGGTCAGAGCGGCTGGACGAAGTACGGTGACACGTCCAGCCAGCCGTTGCCGGCGGCACCGTCGAGCCGGCCGCCGCTGGTGCTGGTCAGCGTGTACCAGGAGTCCACGTAGTCCGGGTCGTCGGTGTACCAGGAGGTGGGGATGGCGTCCAGGATCGCGCCCACCAGCGGTTGGTACGCCCCACCGTCCACGACGACCAGCAGGGCGGCGACGATGGCCTGCACCAGGGCCTGGTAGTTGGTGTCCCCGTCGTCCTCCATCATGACCACGTCAGCCAGGTTGTACTTGTACCCGGCGAAGTGGACGAGGATCTGGTTCGGGCGGTAGGTCGTGCCGTCGTCGTCGAGGTACGGCATCTGGACCAGGTCCACCGTGGCCTTGCCGTCGAGTCCGAACCCGGCCACCACGCTGTAGATCTCCGCGTCCCCCTTGATCCACGGCTCCATGTCGTCGTCGAGCCGTAGCGCGTCGATCCGGGTCGCCCAGTAGCCGGCGGTCGCGGTCGCCCGGCCGCGCACGGTGCTCGCGCTGTCGCCGACACCCCGGCGGGCCAGCTCGGTCCGCATCAGGGAGAGGCCGGCGGTCAGCGCCCGGCGGGTGTCCACCTCGACCACCAGCACCGGTCGCGCGGGGATCCGGGCCGCGTCGAGCCGCACCGGGACGCCACCCCGCGCGTAGGCGGTGACGCTGGCCGGAAGGTCGTCCGACGGTGCCGCCGCCACCAGCGGCGACACGCCACGGGCGAGCGCCGCGTGCATGTCCGGGAGGGCCAGTCGCAGCCGCAGCACCGATCCGGTCGTGGCCGGCAGGCCCTTGGCCCGCAGCACCCGGTCGTTCGCGGTCCGTGCGGCGTCGGTCAGGGTCGCGGCGGGGAACCGGACGGTGAGCAGGTCCGCCGGCCCCGCGGCGGTGGCCGCGACGACGACCCGGTCGGTGGTGCGGTCGTCGAGTCCGACGGCGAGCTGGCGGGCCAGTCCGTCGGTGATCGCGTGGACGCCGCCGACGGTGGTGGTCGCGGGTGCCGGGCGGTGGTCGGCGGGACGGGCGTGGGCAGCAGCGGCGACCGAGGTCGTCAGGACCGCCGTCGCGAGGCCGACCGACAGGGCGGCGTGGCGGAGGGTACGAGCGGGCACGCGAAGTCTCCTCTGACGTCTGACCGCCGCATCGTGGCGACGGCGCAGAAGAGATATACCGCGCTCCATGCATAGCGATCAATACCTAGAACCGCTGCCCGATCGCGTCGGTTCCCGGCTCCGGGCCGGCCACCCCGGACGAGCACGCAGCCGGACGGGGGGTCGCCGCGGCGGCGGTCCCCCGTCCGGCGGCCGGGTCAGGCGGCGGCGCGCAGCGGGGCGAGGGCCTTGCTCCAGGCGACGACCTCGTCGAGGAGGGTGTTCACCGCGGGGAGGTTGTAGTCACCCGGCTTGAAGACGCTGAAGTTCTCGAACTCGGTCATCAGCGAGAGCACGACCTGCTGGCGGACGTCGGCCATCTTCAGCTCACCGGCGATCAGCCGCAGGTGCTCGACGGCGCGGGCCCCGCCGGCCGAGCCGTACGAGACGAAGCCGACGGCCTTGTTGTGCCACTCCGCGAAGAGGTAGTCGATCGCGTTCTTCAGCACCCCGGAGGTGCTGTGGTTGTACTCCGGCGTGACGATCACGAAACCGTCGAACGAGGCGATCGTGGCAGCCCACCGCTTGGTGTGCTGCTTCTGGTACTGGCCGAGCGACGCCGGGATCGGCTCGTCCAGGTGCGGCAGCGGATGGTCGGCCAGGTCGATCAGCTCGAACTCGGCGTCGGTACGGCGCGAGGCGATGTCCAACACCCACTTGGCGACCTGCTCGCCGTTGCGACCGGGGCGGGTGCTGCCGATGATGATCCCGATGCGGGTCATGAGGAGTACTCCTGCACACTCGTAGCGGCCGGCGGGGACCGACCTCGTATTTGCCGCGTCAAGCAAACAGGCTGGCACTTGCTTTGTCAAGCAAGTAGAGTGCGTGCGGTGACGACCGAGGAGCCACCCCGGCAGGGCCCGCTGACCGCCGACGAGGAGGCCTTCCTCCGCGCCTTCACGCGGACGATCATCACGGTCCCCCGCGCCCTCGACGGGGACCTGCTGCGCGACCAGGGCATGTCGATGAGCGAGTACACCGCACTCCGGCTGCTCTCCGAGGCGCCCGACCGGCGACTGCGGATGAACGACCTGGCCACCGCCGGCGCACTCTCGCTCAGCGGGACGAGCCGGATCGTCGACCGCCTCGAGGGGCAGGGCCTGGTCCGCCGGCAACGCTGCCCGAACGACCGGCGCGGCTACCACGCCGTGCTCACCGACGCCGGCTTCGACCGGCTGCGCCAGGCCTGGCCGGCACACCTGGCGAGCGTACGGCGGCACGTCTTCGACCACCTGTCGACGGCGGACCTGTCCGCGTTCACCGCCGCCCTCCAGCACTTCGCGACCGACGTCCCGTGCCCCGAGACGGCGTGCCCGGACGGCGCGGCCGACTGACCCACCTGCCCCGAAGCGCGAGCTACACAGGCGTCGATCGATCGATTATGCTCTATCGACGCCGCCGTCGGGCGGCGGAAGACGAATCACCGTCGCGCGAAGGGGCATCGTCATGCCGTTGTCGTTCTCTCGCCGGTCCGGCGCCTTCGCCGCAGCGGTCGCCCTCGGAATCGGCGCCGCGCTCACCCCGACCGGCCCGGCCGGTGCCGCGCCGACCGTCTCGCTCCTCTGCGAGTCCGGAGCCGCCATCCTCTCCTGCGACGTGACCTACGCGAACGCCCAGCAGCCGGTGTCCGTCCGGTGGTGGGTCGACAACACGTACCGGCCCGCCTGGGACGACCTGACGTCCGTGGCCCAGCGGTGCGCGGTGGGCCGGGCCTACGCCGTACGGGTCGTCGTCGCTGACGCGACCGGCGAGACCGAGGCGATCCGGCGCATCTCGTGCCGGCAGATCACGCCGTAGCGGCCCACCTCGGCCGGATACGCCCGGTTGACCAGCTTCAGCAGCCGCGGCGCGCTGCCGGGGACGCCGATCGGCGCGACGCGGGTGCCGCGCGGGCCGGGTCAGATCCGGTAGAGGCCCCGGTAACGGCGGATCAGCCGCCACTGGAGCACCACCGCCGCCACGGTCAGCAGCACCATCACCAGGGTCGCCGCCGCCGCGTAGCCGTACCGGAGGTACTCGAAGGCGTTGCGGTAGACGAAGAGCGACAGGTAGGTGGTGGCGTACGGGGGCGGGCCGCCGTCGGTCACCACGAACGCGGGGACGAAGGAGAACTGGAGACTGCCGATCGCGTCCCGGATCAGCAGCAGCGCCAGCACCGGCGCCATCAACGGCCACGTGATCCGGCGGAACACGTCCCAGCCGGTGGCGTCCTCGATGGCCGCCATCTCGTACACGTCGGCGGGGAGCGCCCGGCGGGCGGCGAGCAGCACCACGAAGGTCTCGCCGATGGTGAACAGGCTCATCAGGATGATCGCCGCCCGCGCGTCGGTCGGGTCGGTGAGCCACTGGGGCGGGGTCCGGCCGAACATGGTCAGCCCGTTCTCCCCGCCGAGCCGGAGCACCTGGTTGACCGGGCCGTGCAGCGGGTTGAGCAACCAGAGCCAGAGCAGCCCGTACGCGACCTCCGGCACCGCCGTGGGCAGCACGGTCGCGGTGCGGGCCGAGCCGACGGCCGGGCCGCGCCGGTGCAGCAGCAGTGCCAGACCCAGCGCCAGCAGCAGCCGCAGTGGCACCGCCACCAGGGCGAAGACCAGCGAGTTGAGCAGCGACACCCGGAACACCGGGTCGCCGGCCAGCTCGGTGAGGTTGTCCCACCCGACGAAGCGCGGCGCGCGCAGCAGGTCGTACTCGGTGAACGCGAGCACCAGGGTGACCACGGCGGGCAGCAGCACCAGGCCGACCAGACCGACCAGGTACGGCGCCAGCATCAGCCGCAACTGCCGGCGGGAGCGGGGGTCGGGGTTCACGCCGGGCCGACCCGCCGCCCGGAGGTGTCGAAGAGGTGCGCGTCCGGCCAGCGCACGGTGACCCGGACGGCGGAGCCGGGAGCGGGCCGGCGGGCCGCCGGGACCCGGGCCACCACCGGGTGCCCGCCCGACAGGGTCAGGTACGCGTAGGCGTCCTCGCCGACCACCTCGACCCGGTCGACCACCGCCGTGCCACCGGCGTCGGTCGACGTCGGGTCGGCCAAGCCGACCGCCTCCGGACGGAAGCCGATCCGGGTGCCGCCCACCCCCGGTGGCGGGTCGCCGGCCGGGGTGAAGGCGTCGGCCGGCAGCAGGTTCATCGCGGGCGACCCGACGAACCGGGCCACGAACACGCTCGCCGGGCGACGCCACACCTCCTCCGGGGTGCCCACCTGCTCGACCCGGCCGTCCCGCAGCACCGCGATCCGGTCGGCGAGCACCAGCGCCTCGGTCTGGTCGTGGGTGACGTGCACCATGGTCGCGCCGAGGCGGTCGTGCAGGGCCCGCAGCTCGGCCCGCATCTCCACCCGCAGGGCCTGGTCGAGGTTGGACAACGGCTCGTCGAGCAGGAACACGTCCGGCTCCCGGACCAGGGCGCGGGCCAGCGCCACCCGCTGCCGTTCCCCGCCGGAGAGCTGCCCGGGACGGCGGCCGAGCAGCTCGGCACAGCCCACCGTCTCGGCCGCCGCCCGCGCCCGCTCCCGGGCCGCCGACCGGGGTACGTCACGCACCTCGAGGCCGAAGGCGATGTTCTCCGCGACCGTCAGGTGCGGGAAGAGGGCGTACGACTGGAACACCATGGAGACGTTGCGCCGCCCCGGGCGCAGGGCGGTGACGTCCCGGCCGGCGATCAGTACCCGCCCGCCGGTCACCGGCTCCAGCCCGGCCACCACCCGCAGCACGGTGGACTTGCCCGCCCCGGAGGGACCGAGCACCACCAGCAGTTCCCCGCGCGCCACCGCCAGGTCGACGGCGTGCAGGACCTCCGTGCCCCGGTAGGCGGCCGAGACGCCGGCCAGGGCGAGACCCGCCGTGCTCACCCCTGCTCGCCCCGGGCGAAGATCGGCCGGGTCGCGGTGTCGAGCTGGCGGATCACGTCGTCCAGGCGGTCCCCGCGGAACACGGCGTTCTCCAGGATGCCGTAGCTGACGTCCTCGATCTCCGGCCAGGTGGAGACGGTCGGCAGGGCCCGGACCGTGGGGATGGCGTCCAGGAAGACCTTCGCGTTGCGCGGCGGCCGCGTCGGGTCGAGGAACGCCGCCGAGGTCGCCACCTCGACGTGCGAGGGGACGGTCCGCCCGGTCGCCGCGATGATCCGCTGTCCCTCCTCGGCGATGGCGAACTCCAGGAACCGCCACGCGGCAGCCTTGTTCTTCGCGCCGGTCGGCATGCAGTACGCGTCGGAGTGCAGCACCCCCACCGGCTTGGCGTAGACCGGCAGCGGGGCGACGTCCCACTCGAAGCCGGTGACGGTGCGGAAGGTCGTGGTGGCCCGTCGGGAGGTCATCAGCATGGCGAGCCGCCCGTTGGCGAAGCGGGACTCGTCGTCCTCGGCCTCCACCTCCTCGTCGGTGGGCGTCACCCCGTACGCCTGGCGCAGGTCGACCAGGTTCTTGAGCGCCTCCCGCGCGGCCGGGCCCGCCAGGGTCAGCCGGGTCGGCTTCGCCGGGTCGTCGACGATCTCCCCGCCGGCCGACCAGACGAACGGGGCGAGCCGGATGATCGACGGTTCGACCCCGAGCCCGTGCACCGCCGGCCGGCGGGCCGCGCCCTCGCTCTCGGTGCCCTTGATCACCGCCCCGGTGGCGTCGCGGGTCATCAGGGTGGCCGTACCGACCATGTCGTTCCAGGTCCAACCCGGCTTCGGCTCGGGTACGCCGTACTTCGCGAAGAGCGTCCGGTTGTAGTAGACGGCCAGGCTGGAGACGTTCTGCGGCAGGCAGAGCTGCTTGCCGTTCCACCTGAAGGCGTCCATCGCCACCGGGTAGTAGTCGGCCGGGTCGAGCTTGTCCGAACCGGCGATCCGGTCGTCGAGCGGTTCGATCACGCCCTTGGCGGCGAACTGGCCGTAGAAGCGGTAGTTCATCAGGAACAGGTCCGGCGGCGCTCCCCCGGCTACCGAGGTGGACAGCCGCGCCAGCAGGTCCTTGCGGTCGCTGGCCTCGACGAGCTGCATCCGCGAGCCCGGCTGCGCCTTCTCGTACGCCTTGACCAGGGTGCGGTAGGCGGCGAGTTCCTCCGGGGCGCCGAAGACCAGCAGCCGCACCGGCCCGTCGTCGGACGGGTCGGAGCCGGAGCCACACCCGGTGGCGAGCAGCAGGGTGGACAGCAGCAGCGCGAGCAGCGCCTTCGGTCGCATCATCGTCCGTTCCGGTCGGGGGTGTGCAGGAGACGCCGCTGGGCGAGGACGAACACCACCAGCGCCGGCACCGTGGCGACGACCGCGCCGGCCAGGAAGACCGGGAAGTTCGTCGGGTCGAGCACGGACAGCGAGCGCAGTGCCAGCGGCAGGGTGAACAGGTCACGGTCGTAGACGTAGACCAGCGGGTCGAGGAAGTTGGACCAGGTGAGCACGAAGGTCAGCGCGGTCAGGCCGGCGGTCACCGGGCGGACCATCGGCAGGGCCATCCGCCACCACGTCCGCACCGGGCTCAGGTCCTCCACCAGGCAGGCGTCGTACAGCTCCGCCGGCAGCGCCCGGAACGCCAGGTAGTAGACCAGGACGTACAGCGGTGAGGTGCCCACCAGCGCCGGGGCGACCAGCGGGACCAGGGTGTCGGTCAGACCGAGCACCCGGAAGACCGCGAAGCGCGGCACCAGCAGCGCCGTCGCCGGCACCATCAGCGCCACCAGGGACGCCGCGACGACGGCGGCGGTGGTGCGCGGGGCAAGCCGGGCCATCGCGAACCCGGCCAGCGACGCCACCAGCACGCTCAGCGGCACGGCGACCACCGCGACCAGGACCGAGTTCACCGAGGCCCGCAGCAGCCCGCCCAGCTCGACGGCCTGCTCGTAGCCGACCGTGGTGAGCGGGTCCGGGACCAGTCGGGGCGTGGGTGCCGGGGGCAGGCCGGGCTGGGTCAGCGAGCCGGAGACCAGCAGCACCAGCGGCGGCACGAAGACCAGGAGGACGAAGGCCGCGCCGAGGGTGCGCCAGACCCGCGACGCCCGTCCGGGCAGCGGTGCGGGGCCGCGTCCGCGACCCCGCACCCGGTTGTCACCGATGACCGTCCCGCCTAGCGGAGGGTGAGCTGCCAGGCGCCCAGCCCGTGCGAGGCGGCGTAGAGGATCCGCTTGCCGGGCACGACGGTCAGCCCGGCGACCTCCACGTTCGGCATGCCGGCGGCGGCGGGGACCCAGCTCGTGCCGCCCCGGGGCAGCCGCAGCACCCCGAAGTCGGTGGACGCGTACAGGTCGCCGGTGACGTCGTCACGCACCAGGTCGGTGACCGGCTGGTCGCCGACGTCGTACGACCGGTCGGCCCAGGTCGCCCCGGCCCCGGCGACGGTCACCTCGAACAGGTGCCCCGGGGTGGCCGGGGTGTTCGAGCCGAAGCCGCTGTAGGAGATCCACATCCGGTTCGGGTTCGCCGGGTCGACGTGGATGCTGGTGACGAAGCGGTTCGGGGTGTTCGGGGTGTCGATCCGGGTCCAGGTCACCGCGGACGCCGGCTCGGCGTCCACGTTGTGGCTGACGAACACCCGGCCGGTGCTGGTGGCCGCGTACGCGGTCGACGTGTCGGTGGCCACCCGCTCGACCACCGAGACCGCACCGCCGGCCCGGTCGCCCCAGGCGGCGTCGGTGAGCCGGGTGGTGCCCAGCTCCGCCCAGTCACCGCACTGCGCCTCGTAGGTGCCGGTCCAGGTGTTGCAGATCCGGTTCGCCTCCTCGATGCTCCGGTCACCCAGACCGAAGGTCGTGGTGCGGTAGACCGTGCGCCCGGTGCCGGCGAACATCGTGCCGCTGACCTTCGGGTCGCTGATGTGCGGGGCGTAGAAGAGCGTGTTGGGGTGGCCGAAGATCGGGTCGGAGACCGAGATCCAGCTCCCGATGTCCCCGCCCGCGAAGTTCACCTCGGGCGTGGCGTCGTAGAAGGTGTGGAACCGGAACTCCGGCCGGCCGACGTCGAAGCCGGAGGCGCCGCCGTCGCCGATCATCGTGTTGACCCAGCGCTTGCGCTCGCCCTTGTTCTCCCAGGTGCCGTTGTCCTGGGTGCCGCCCTGCAACAGGGTGTGGTCGTGCGGGCTCACCGAGAGGCCGATGTACTGCAACGTGGTCATGCCCTTGTTGATCCCCTCGATCTTCGCCGGGATCCGGGAGAGCATCTGCTGGCAGCGGGCCCGCTGCGCGTCGGTGACCAGGCCACGGTCCGGGTTGTCGCACCAGGCCGAGCGGTCCACGAACTGGCCGTTCGACCGCACCATGCCGCCGTCACCGGCCTCGAAGAACTGGTACGGGTTGCGCGGGTTGGTGACCAGCGCGTGCTGGTCGGGGTGGATGCCGTTCGGGTGCACCTCGTCGGTGCCGTCGAAGGTCATGTCCGTACCGGTCACCCCGGCGTCGGTGGAGAGCACCACCGCCCGCTTGTTCGCCACGGTCTCGCCGTACACGTAGGAACCACCGGTGTAGACGATGTCCGGGTGACCCTTCGGGGTGTGCACGAAGACGTCGTACCAGCACTGGCCGGTGCACTGGTTGTAGGTGGCGAACCCCGGATCGGCCGGGTTGGAGCTGGTCAGGTCGGTGAAGGTCGGGGTGCCGCCGGCCACGTCGTCGCTGCGGAACAGTCGCGAGTACGGGTTGCCGATGTTGCCCTCGTAGACGTACATCCGGGTCCTGCCGTTCGGCAGCGCGGTGACGTCGATCGCGGCGCGGGTCTGGAAGACGGCCCGGTTCAGCGACTCCTTGATCTGCGTCCACGTGGTGCCGCCGTCGGGTGAGCGCCAGACGCCCCGGGCGTACGAGGAGGCGTAGACGACCTGCGGGTCACGCGGGTCGAGCTTGACGTAGCGGACCCCGCGCGGCGAGCAGGCGGTGGTGTTGTTGTACTCGGCGGCGTTGCCGGTGCACTCGGTGGCGTTGGCCGAGCCGTTGTGCAGGAAGGTCCACCGCCTACCACCGTCGGTGGACTTGTAGAGGCCCCACTTGGCGGCGTCGGGCACCGGACGGGTGCCGCCGGTGCAGCAGGTACCGGACATGCCGCGCAGCGCGGTGGTGGTGGCGACGTAGAGGGTCTTCGGGTCACCCGGCTTGATGGTGATCTCGCCGATGCCCTTGCCGGCGAGGGAGTCCTTGCCGAGCGGCCCCTGCCAGGTGAGACCCCCGTTGGTGGACCGGTACAGGCCGACGCCCGCGACACAGCCGGAGGCGCAGGTGTTCGCCTCGCCGGTGCCGACCCAGACGGTCAGACCGGTCGGGTCGTTGCGGTCGATGACGACGGCGCCGGCGGCGTTGATGCCGAGCGGGCCGCCGAGGTAGATCCAGTTGGGCTGCGGGGCGAGGACGTTCAGCGTGCCCCACACGCCGCCGCCCGCCGGGGTGGCGTACGCGCGGCACAGCAGCGGCTTGCAGTCCGGGGCGATGTCGATCGAGGTGACCCGGCCGCCGGCGACGTACTCGTTCGGCACGTAGTTCGACGAGTTACGGAACTCGGTGAACGGATAGAGCGCCTCGCGGGGGCCGATGGTGGTCCACCGGCTGGTCGGGCCGCCGCGCGCCGCGCCGGTCCGCCGCTCGGCCCGGCCGTACGCGTCCCGCGCCCGGTCCATCTGGGCGACGGTGATGCCGGCGGCGGGATAGGAGCGCTCCTGGAACTCCTGCTGGGCGGCGTACCCGGGGCCCTCGGGCGCCATGCCGGTGTTGCCCGGCACGGACTGGTGCAGCCGCTGGAGGTGCGCGCCCAGCCGGCCGGGCAGTTCCCCGCCGCCGGGGGCGGCGGCGGGCGCGACCTCGGTGCCGGCGAGGTGGATGCCGGCGGCGCCGGTCGTGGCCACCAGGGCCGCGACCGCGAGTCCTACGAACAGGTGGCGACGTCTGCGCTTCACGAGGGATCCCTCCTGCCGCCCGGGTCCGGTGCCGAACGGCAACCGTCACGCAGGGCGTCCAGTGTGGAGGATCCCAGAGCGGATCTCGGCAGACAATCCCCCGGCCGGCGGCCCCGCCACGGTGGCCCGGCGACGAGCATCCCGACGCAGGTCGGAGTAGGCTGGGTCGCCGAGGGTACCGGTACCGCATGCCGAACCGTTACGAGAACTACCCCCGCATCGCGATCGTCACCGGTGGGGACTCCGGCATCGGCCGGGCCTGCGCGGCGGCCCTCGCCGGAGCCGGCTTCGACGTGGGGATCACCTGGCACGCCGACGCCGACGGGGCGGAACGCACCGCCGAGGAGGTACGCGCCGCCGGCCGCCGCGCCGAGACCGCCCACCTGGACCTCACCCGGCTGCCGGGCGCGGCCTCGGTCGTCGACGAACTGGCCGAACGGCTCGGCGGGATCGGGGTGCTGGTCAACAACGCCGGGACCGGTGCGTCCACCCCCTTCGTGGACACCGCCTGGGAACAGTGGCGGGAAGTGCTCTCGGTCGACCTGGACGGACCGTTCCTCTGCGGTCAGCGGGCGGCGCGGCGGATGCGGGCCACCGGCCGGGGCGGACGGATCATCAACATCACCAGCGTGCACGAACACGCGCCCCGGGTCGGCTCGGCGGCGTACTGCGCGGCCAAGGGCGGACTGGGGCTGCTGACGAAGGTGATGGCACAGGAGCTGGCGGCGGACGGGATCACCGTCAACGCGGTCGCCCCGGGTGAGATCGCCACCCCGATGACCGGGCAGGAGGACGTCGACCCGTTCACCCGGGAACGTCCCGGGGTGCCGGTGGGGCGGCCCGGCGACGCCCGGGAGGTCGCCGCCGTGGTGGCGCTGCTCGCGTCCCCGGCCGCCGCGTACGTCACCGGAGCGTCCTGGCCGGTGGACGGCGGCATGCTCATGATGGGACCACAGGCCGGGTCGCACCTGCCCTCGGACGAGTGGCGGGCCGGGTGAAGGACGGCCCGGGGCAGGCCGACGCCTCCTCTGTCGGCCTGCCCCGGGGGCTCGGGGAGCCCCGGTCGCGAGGAGGTCCGATGGCGGGGGCGGCCTCCGCCGCACCCGGCCGGCGCTCCTCCCCCGCGATCAGGTGCGCCACGGAAACGGCGACACCACCGTTTCCCGCCGTCGACGATAATGCTCTTCTCCACCCATGAATGAATCGTTCCGGTAACGGCCGGATTGGTTGTCGTGCATCGGCAACGATTCGATATCGCCGCCGGCCACCGCGACCTGGCAGCCCGTTTTCGTTGTCAGCCGAATGGTCGTTCGTCGCGGTACGACCGGCGCACGGACGATTCTGCGGCAGCTCCGGTGGTTTCCGCGCCGGCCTTTCGGGAATGCGCGCCCCGTGCACGGACGTCGTGCGCGGGGCCGGCCGGGACCGGACCGGAATCGGCGATCGGCGGCGCCGGCGAGGGCGACGGTCCGGCGTGCCGGCATGCCGGCCCACCGGCCGACGTTTGCGCCGCCACGGCGCGGGCAGGAGTGCGGCATGAGCACCGATGAGCGCAGGGATCGCGCGACCACCGACGAACCGGACGGCACCACCGCGTTCGAGGCGTCACTGCGACGGCCGGGAGAGTCGGTACAGAGCACCGACGACACCGGTGACGACCTCGGCGGGCCGGCAGCCGACGAGGGCCTACCGGCGACCACCACCAGCCGGGCCGGATACGACGTGGACGACGTGTCCGGCAGTTCCGACCCGAACGCCGAGTAGCCGACCCGCCCCCAGCGGACCGCACGGGCAGCGACCCGGACGGGCTCAGCGTGAACCGCTGCGCGACACCGTCCGGGCCTCGGTCATGCCCCGGTTGGCCAGCGCGTCGGCCCGCTCGTTCTCCGGGTGCCCGCTGTGCCCCTTCACCCAGTGCCAGCTCACCTCGTGGCGGTCGCACGCGGCCTCCAGGCGCTGCCACAGGTCGGCGTTCTTGACCGGCTGGCGGGCGGCCGTGAGCCAGCCGTTGCGCTTCCACGAGGCGAGCCAACCGGTGATGCCGTTACGCACGTAGGTGCTGTCGGTGTGCAGCCGTACGGTGACCGGGCGGGTGAGGCTCTCCAGCGCCCGGATGGCGGCCGTCAACTCCATCCGGTTGTTGGTCGTCGCGGTCGACTCACCCCCGCTGATCTCCCGTTCGTGGGCGCCGTAGCGCAACACCGCGCCCCAACCGCCCGGTCCCGGGTTCCCGCTGCACGCGCCGTCGGTCCAGATCTCCACGACCCTGCCGGTCGTCGTCTCGTCCGGGTCGACCGTCCGCTCCACCATGCCCGGCAACCTACCGTCCGTGGCGACGCCCGGTGTCCGGCACGGCGGACCGCTCGGCCAGAATGGCCCGGTGGGCGGGCGCGGCACGGGACGCAGGACGACGGACGACTCACCGTGCCCGTGCGGCACGGGACGCGGCTACGGCGAGTGCTGCGCACCGCTGCACCGCGCCGAGACCAGCGCGGTGACGGCCGAGGCGCTGATGCGGTCCCGGTTCGTCGCCTTCGCCGTCGGCGACGTCGACCACCTGCTGCGCAGCTGGCATCCCCGCACCCGGCCGGCCGCACTGACGCTCGATCCCCGGCTGCGGTGGACCCGGCTCGAGGTGCTCGCGACGGACGGGGGCGGCCTCTTCGACACCACCGGTACGGTGGAGTTCCGGGCCCACTACCGCGACCGTGGCCGCCCCGGCACGCTGCACGAACGCAGCCGGTTCCGCCGCGAGGACGGAGAGTGGGTCTACCTCGACGGACTGACCGACGGCGGGTGAAACCCGGCCCGGCCGGCGGTGCTCAGTGGGCCGGGCCGTCCCGGCGGGACGCCTGGACCTGGCCGTCGGCGGCCGTCACCCGGGCCCGCCGTTCCCGTTCCGCCTCGGCCTGCCGGCACAGCGCCCGGGTCAACGATTCGGGCAGCACCACGTCCCGCACCTCGGCCCGCTCGACCAGTACGCCCCAGGGTCGCCCGGTCGCCCCGTCGACGGCCGCGCTCAGCGCGGCGTTGATCCGCTCCCGGTCGCCGATGACGGTGTCGAGGTCCGACCCGCCGATCACCGACCGCAGGGCGGTCCGCGTCACCTGGAGCAACGCCGACGGGTAGTCGCGCACGTCGACCAGGGCCCGCACCGGGTCGACCACCCGGTGCCGGACGACCACGTCGACGGTGAGGGGCACGTTGTCCCGGGTGATCGCGCTCTGCGCCGGGACCTGCGTCACCACGGTCTGCACACTCACCCGGACCATCCGGTCGGCGACCGGCACGATCAGGTGCAGACCGGGCTGACGGATCCGGTGACGCACCCGCCCGAAGCGGAAGACGACGCCGCGCTGGTGCTGCTGCACCACCCGGACGCTCGCCACCAGCAGGACCGTCACCAGGACGGCGACGGTCAGGCCGATGATGGCGACTTCCATGTCCCCTCCGGTTCCGGCAGGCCCCGCTCCCGGGCCGGCGGTTACCCACTGGATCGGTGGCCACTCCTGCCCGGCGTGCCCGAACCAGCCTCGGAGCGGGTCGTCAACGCCGGGCGCGCGGGCGGAAGCGGTGCGGGCGAAGACCGTTGAGCTCGGCCGCCTCGACGCGGTTGACGATCTCGTCGGCGCCGAGCCGTCCCACGACCGGCGCCAGGGTTACGCCCGAGTGCATCACCGCGACGTAGGCCCCGGCGACGCCGGGCAGCGGCCCGACGACGGGCAGCCCATCGGCGGGCATCGGCCGCACGGCGAGGCGCACGCTGACCAGACGTATGTCGTGGGTGCCCGCGAAGGTGGCGGTGAGGCGATCGAGCGTCTCGCGCGCGGTGCGGTCCAGGTCCTCGTGGCTGGTCTCGCCGTGGTAGGCAGCGGCGACCAGCAACTGACCGTCCGAGGCCTGCCGGACCTCGACGTGGGTGCCGGCTATCAGGGTACGTACCAGCCCTGGGGCGGCAGTGAAGCGCAGCAGGAGCGCCGGGGACGGTGCGACGGGCAGGTCGAAGCCGAGCGGCGCGCACAGCATCGGCGCGTCGACGCCGGAGGTCACCACCACGGTGTCGGCGACGACGAAGCCGCTCGAGGTCTGCGCTCCCACGACCCGCCCGTTCCGCACGGACAGGGCGCTGACGGCGGTGCCGGTCATCAGTCGGGTGCCGTGGGCGCAGGCGGCACGCACCAGCGCGTCGGTGACAGCGATCGGGTCGATGACTCCGTCGCTCTCCTTGTGCAGCGCGAGGGGCGGCACAGTCGCCAGGTTCGGCTCCAACCGCCTGGTCTGTGCCACGTCGAACAGCTGCTCGTCCGCGCCGAGGCGGCGGTCCCGGGTCGGTCCCTGCTCGTCCCAGGTCAAGGACCCGGTCCACCGCACCTGCACACCCGGCACGAGTCTCTGCAGACGCCGGTAGTCGGACAACGCTCTGTGGCGGATCGGCCAACTCTCGTCCGGTACGTCGGCACCCCCGGGGCCACCGATCCAGGCGAAGGAGTCGCCGGTCGCGCCGGACGCGGGCAGGGACCGGTCCACCAGGGTCACCGCGGCTCCGGCCCGCGCCGCCTCGTACGCCATCGCGGCACCGACGATGCCGGCCCCCACCACCACGACCTCCACCCTCCACCCACCGCCCTCTCCGCTCACCGCACCCCGGCGTGGACGACGCCGTGGACCACCGTCGAAGCTGCCAGCAACAGAGGAACCCGAGCCACGCCGACGATGCGCCAGCTGCCACCTCGGTTCGCCCGCGGTCCTGCTCAGACCGGTGATCAAGCTCGCAGCACCGGGGGTGCGCGCGGGGTTTAGCGTTGGTGGAGGTGGTGAACAATCAGGTCGACGTCAACGAGAGGGGTACCCGTGCCCAGCGCCTCCCACAACTATCCCAGTCAGCAGGCCGGCCTGCCCGACGACGTGACCGACCCGCTGCTGTGGCGGCTCGGTTTCGACGTGGCGCACGCCCACCGGCTCGACGCGTCCGGCCGGTGCGGGAACCTCGGCTGCCCCGACGAGTCCGGACCGTGCCCGGCCCTGCGTCAGGCGGAACGGGCGATGCACCTGGCCCGCCAGGACGACCGACCCGGAGAGTCCCGCATCGCCTCCCCCGACCACGCCTCCTCCGACGATGTGCGGCTGCCCCAGCGGCTGCCCGGAACGGGGATGCGGGCGGCCTGACCGACCGCCCGCCCGCGATCTGGCACCACCTCGGCACCGGACCCCTCGCACCTGACCACTGGCCGCATCGCGTCGCCGCCGCTCGGTAGCGGGCGCCGCCGGACGACCGTCCCTGCGGGTCGCGAAGGTACCGCCGGGTACTGGCGCCGTCGTCACCTCGGCAATATTCTCCATGACGCGCGGGGTTCATGGAGTTCCTTTACATGCCTCGTGCCGTCACAGGCTGGCCGAGGGAGACACCATGATCTTCGACAACCCCGAACTGGACCGCCGGACCCTGTTCCGGGCGGGCCTCGGCGCAGCGGCGGTCGCCGTGGTCGGGAGCGAACTCGCGCTGCCGACGGCCGCGCACGCCGCACCCGGCGACGACCTTGACTGGATCATCGACTGCGACGGGTGGGGTGCCCGCCCGCCCCGGGACCCGCTGGCGGTCAGCACCATCCCCACCAACAAGATCATCGTTCACCACATGGCCTTCCCGAACACTCCGGACCACTCCCTAGAGCAGGCCGTCCGACTGGCCAAGAGCTGCCAGGACCTGCACATGGACGGCAACGGCTGGTCCGACACCGGCCAGCACTTCACCGTCAGCCGGGGCGGATACGTCCTGGAGGGACGGCGCGGCAGCCTGGACACCCTGCGGGCCGGCGAACGACAGATGGTCTCGGCCCACTGCCCCGGCGAGAACGGCCGGTCCATCGGTATCGAGAACGAGGGAACCTACGTCACCGAGACGCCGCCGCAGGCGCTGCTCGACTCCCTCGTCCGGCTCTGCACCGCGATCTGCCAGCGGTACGGGCTGCACGCCCACGACATCTTCGGTCACTGGGACTTCCGGGCCACCCTCTGTCCCGGCGCGATGTTCTACCGGGAGTTCCCCACCCTGCGCCGGCAGGTCTTCACGGCGCTCGGCACCGACCTGGCGGACGTGCCGGCCCGCCGGTGGCCGGACATCTGGCGGTTCGTCGGCGGGCCCGTGGTCCGGGTCGCCCAGTACCTGCTCGGCCACCGGGGTTACCCGGTCGCCGTCACCGGCGCCTTCGACGCCGCCACGGTGGCCGCGGTGCAGGACTGGCAGGCCCGCAACGGCATCCCGGTCGACGTCGACGCCACCCTCACCGGCCCGACCTGGGAGACTCTCGCTCCCGAACTGGGCCGGGACGCGACCGGCCTGCCGATCAGCGCGGTGCAGTACATCCTCAACGTCAAGGGGTACGCCGACGTCACGATCACCGGCGAGTACGACTGGGTGACGAAGAAGGCGCTCCAGGACCTCCAGCGCCTGCACGGCCTGCCCAGCCACGGCAAGGTCGACACCAGCACCTGGTGCGCGGTGGTCGGCGGCGTCGTCCGCCAGTCGTTCCGGCGCGGCTGACCCGCCGGCCCCGTCCGCCGACCCCGACCGCGCGACCGGTCCGGGTCGGCTCCGGTCCTGCCAGACGCCCCGGAGCACGCGTCTGGCGGTGGGGGGAACGCCCGGCGGTGGACGGGGACGCAGACGTCCACCGCCGGGCACGCGCCGACGGCCGGGGTGCCACCGCGCGCATCCGGACGCGGACGTATCGTCACCACATGACGTACACGGTGGACGGTCCATGGTGGACCCTACTGCCGGCGTACCGGGTCAGTCAGGTGACCGGGGCGGACCCGCAGCTGATCGACCTCGCCCTGGACCCCCTGCCCGCCGACGCCCCGGCGGTCGTGCGGTTCCACCCGGTGACCGGGGTGCCCGCCGCCACGCAGGTGGCGACGCTGCTCGATGCCGCCGACCGGGCCGCCGTCGCGCTGTTCCCCCGGTGGCTGCCCGGAGCCGACCGGCTCGACGGTCCCGGCGCGCTCGGCAGCGGGGCGGTCCGCGCCCTGGCCGCCGGGGTGGCCGCCCGGTCCCGTGGGTTCGGCCCGTTCCTGACCGACCTGGCCGAACGTGCCCTCGGCGGCACGGCCGAGCGGCAACCCGACCTCGGCTCCCGCCTGCCGGCGGAGGTGCGAGCCGCCGGGCTCGTCCGGGTCCTCGCCGACGCCTACCACCGTCGGTCGGTCGTCCTGCTGGTCCGGCTGCCCGACCGGCTCGCCCCCGCCGACGAGCGGGCCCTCACCGCCGCCGCCGAGTGGTTCGTCCAGCACGGCCGGTGCGCGGTCTGGCTGACCGGGCCGGAGTTACGCACGGTGGACCGGGTCCGCGCGGTCCGGATCACCCTGCCCGGAACGCTGACCCGGCTCGCCGTCGCGCCCACCGACCCGCCGTCGGGCCCGACCGGCCGGTGGTCGGGCCGACCCGCCCCGACCGACACCGACCCACCGGCGGCGCCCACGCTGCGGGTGCCGCCGGTGGCCGGGCTGCCCCGCGCCGACAGCACCGCCGAACAAACCCTGGAGCGCGCTCTCGCCCGGCACGACTGGGCGCGCGGGCGCCGCTGGAACCACACCCTGACCTGGCACACCCTGGCCCGGCCGTACCGGCTCGACCTGTTCTGGCCGGCCGAGGGGCTGGTGGTGGAGGTGGACGGCCCGGAGCACCGGGAACGACTGCGCTACGCCGACGACCGGCACCGGGACGCCCAGCTGCAACTGCTCGGGCACGACGTGCTCCGGTTCACCAACGACCAGGTGCTCTCCGATGTCGACGCCGTCGCGGGCACCATCCGGGACCTGCTGGCCGGACGACGCCCGGCCGGTGTGCGAGACGAGGAGACGAGGCACCATGTCGACCGCTGACGCCCTGCCCCACCTGACGCCGAACCAGATCAACGCGCTGGTCGTGCTCATGGTCGAGGCGCGCGAGCTGACCAACACCGAGCTGCGGGAGCTGGCCGGCTTCACGCTCACCGGCGCGGACAACGCCAAGCTGGTGAAGCTCGGCCTGGTCAGCACCGACCGGTCCCAGCGGCCCTTCTCGCACGAGCTGACCGAGCACGGCTGGCACGTCGCCCGACGGCTGCACGCCGCCCGGCCGCCTCGGCAGAGCGGATCGGCCACCCGGTCGCTGCTCACCGTCCTGGCCAACGTCGACCGGGGACTGGACCGGTTGCGGATCAGCCAGGCCGACTTCTTCCGGCCGGGCGCGCCGGGCTCCGGTGCCGACTCCCCGGCGCACGACGACGGCCCCGCGAACCCGACGACCGGCGCAGCCGTGACGACCGGCGCAGCCCTGACGACCGGCGCCACCGTCCCGGCCGCCACCACCGCGACCGGGTCCCCTGCCGTCGACGCACAGGCCCTGGTCCGGGCGGCGTACCGCGAGCTGGCGGTCACCCCGGGGGCCTGGGTCGGGCTGGCCGACCTCCGCGAACTGCTCGACGAGCACGACCGGGCAATGGTGGACGCCGCGCTGCGCGCCCTGGTCCGTCAGGACGACGTCCGGATCATCCCGGTGGCCAACTCCAAGTCGCTGACCGCCCGGGACCGGGCGGCGGCCGTGCTCATCGGGGACGAGGCGAACCACGCGCTGTCGATCGGACCGGCATGATCGACGCGGCGCAGCGGGCCGCCCTGGAGGCGTTGAGCTTCCACCCGGCGGCCACCCCCGACGACGTCTGGCGGCCCTCCCCCTACGACGTACCGGAGCTGCACGAACGGGTGGTCCGGGAGATCCTGCACGGAGTGGGGCGGGCGCGCACCGCCGAGGTCGGTCAGCCCCTCGGCGTGGCGGTGCAGGGGCGCGCCGGGTCGGGCAAGACCCACCTGCTCGGTGCGGTACGTGACCAGATCCAGCGCCAGGGCGGCTACTTCTTCCTGGTCAGCATGATCAACGGAAGGACGTTCTGGGAGAGCGTGGCGCTCGCCCTGGTGGAGGGGCTGGGGCGCGACGCCTTTGGCTGGGGCACCCAGCTCACCACCCTGCTGCGCCGGCTCACCGCCCAACTCGGCATCCCCGTCGAGGTACGGGACGCGGTCGCCGGGCGGCGTCCGGTCACCCGCGCCGACCTGGACACCTTCGTCCGGGCCCTGCGCGACTACGACCGGGAGGTGGGCCGGAACGCGCAGGACACCGCCCGCGCGCTGGTGCTGCACGGCTCCCTCGACTACGAGGCCCAGGACGTCGGGTACGCCCACCTGATCTCCGAGCCCGGGGACCCGGCGGCCCGGACGTTCTGGGGACTCGGCGGGGCGGTCCGCTCGCCGCAGCAGATCGTGCAGGACATCTCCCGGCTGACCGCGCTGACCCTGGAGCCGACGGTCATCGCCGTCGACCAGCTCGACACGCTCTTCGCGCAGACCAGCACCTCGCTGTTCGCCCGGCACGAGGGGCTGGAGGACGCGTACGCCCGGACGGTCGGGCCGGTCGCCGACGGGCTGCTGACCCTGCGCGACGTCACCCGTCGTACCCTGACCGTGCTCTCCTGCCTTCCCGACACCTGGGACCTGCTCACCCGCAGCGCACCGACCCCGGTCGCCGACCGGTTCCGCACCGCGGTCCTGCCCGACCGGATCCCCAGCGCCGAGATCGGACGGGCGCTGGTCGAGAAGCGGTTCACCGCCGCCTACCGGGAGCTGCGCTTCACCCCGCCCCACCCGACCTGGCCGATCGCGCCGGAGGCGTTCACGGACGCGCCGGACCTCACCCCACGGGCCCTGCTGCGCCGGGTAGACCGGCACGTCACCGCCTGCCGGGACCGCGACGAGGTCAGCGAGCTGGACCGGCTGATCGACGTACCGGGGGCCGGCCCCGCCCCCCAGCCGGCCCCCGTGCCGGCCGCCCGTGCCGGACTGGACCGGCTCGACGAACGCTTCGCCGAGTTGGTACGGACGGCCCGCGTCGAGGACGCTCTGGACCCGGCCACCGAGGACACCCGGGTGCCGGAGCTGTTGGCCGCCGGCCTCGCCGCCTGGATCGGCGAGCAGGCGACGACCGGCACGACGTACCGGCACGACCCACCACCGGGGCGGAAGCCGGCGCTGCACGGCCGACTGGTCGAGGTGCTCGACGAGGCCACCGAGAACGAGGCGCACTGGTGCTTCCGGGCCGTCGGCAGCGGCAACGCGATCGCCGTGCTCAGCCGGATCCGGGCCGCCTGCACGCTGGCGGGACTGGACCGGGCAGTGCCGCAGCGACGGCTGGTGCTGCTGCGCAACGCCCCGTGGCCGAGCGGCCGGCGCACCGCCGAGGTACTCGACGCGTTCCATGCCGCCGGTGGCGTCACACACCCGGTCGGCGCGGCCGACCTGCGGATCCTGGCCGCGTTGCGGACCCTGGCCGCCGAGGGCGACCCGGCGTACCCGGACTGGTTGCTCGCCCGGCGACCGGCCAGCGGCACCGCGCTGTTCGGTGCGGTGCTCGGTGACCCGGGCGGCGGCCGGCCCGGCCACCCCGGCGGACCGTCCGCCGTCGACGCCCCGGAAGACGGAGGGCCACCACCCGCGACAGGCCTCCCCACGCCCGCCGCACCGGCGCACGCTCCGCTCCCCCCGCCGGAGACCCCGCACCCGTCGACCGGCACCGCCGGGTCGGCAGAATTGGCGGGGCCGGGGCCGGACCTGGGCGGACCGGCGACCGCGACCGACCCGGCACCGGACACCGCCCGACCGGCGGACCCGGACGGACCGGCGGACCCGGACGGACCGGCGGACCCGGACGGACCGGCGGACCCGGACGGACCGGCGGACCCGGACGGACCGGCGGCCCATGGGGATGGATCGGAGCCGGCCGGTGGGCGGGCGGACACCGACGTCCGGGCAGGGACCATCCGGCTCGGACACACCGTGGACGGGGCACGTCCGTTCGAGGTGGACCTCGTCTCGCTACGCCGGCACAGCGTCGTCTTCGCCGGCTCCGGATCGGGCAAGACCGTGCTGATCCGCCGTCTCGTCGAGGAGTGCGCCCGGCAGGGCGTCTCGGCGATCGTGCTGGACCCGAACAACGACCTGGCCCGGCTGGGCGACCCCTGGCCGCACCCGCCGACCGGCTGGCTCCCCGGGGACGGGGAACGGGCCCGGGACTACCTGGCGCAGACCGAGGTGGTGGTCTGGACTCCCCGGGTCACCGCCGGGCGACCACTGAGCTTCCAGCCGCTGCCCGACTTCACCCCGCTGCGCGACTCCCCCGACGAGTTCGACCAGGCGATCCGCTCGACGATCGAGGCACTCGCGCCCCGGGCGGGCGTGGCCGGCACGACGAAGCTCGCCCAGCAGGGCAAGGCGGTGCTGACCGAGGCGTTGCAGGCGTACGCACGCAGCGGCCTGGTCGGGCTGCCCGGCTTCACCGAGTTCCTCGCCGCCCTGCCCGACGGGGTGAGCCGGCTGGCCCGAGCCGACAAGCTCGCCCACGAGGCGGCCGAGACACTGAAGGCGGCCATGGTGACCGACCCGCTGTTCGGCGGTGCCGGCACCCCGGCCGACCCGGGCACGCTGCTCACCCCCTCGGCGGGGCGGCGGGCCCGGGTGTCGGTGATCAGTTTCGTCGGGCTCGTCTCGGACGCGCAGCGGCAGAACTTCGTCAACCAGCTCCAGATGGCGCTCTTCGCGTGGATCCGCCGGCATCCGGCCGGGGACCGTCCGCTGGGTGGGTTGTTCGTGATGGACGAGGCGCAGACCCTCGCCCCGTCGACCGGACACACACCGTGCACGGCCAGCTCGATCGCGCTCGCCTCGCAGGCCCGCAAGTACGGGCTGGGGCTGGTCTTCGCCACCCAGGCGCCGCGAGGGCTGCACAACCAGATCTCCGGCAACGCGACCACGCAGTTCTTCGGGCTGTTGAACTCTCCCGCCCAGATCGAGGCCGCCCGAGGGCTGGCCCAGGTCAAGGGTGGCCGGTTGCCGGACATCGGGCTGCTGGGCAGCGGCGAGTTCTATGTCGCCGGGGAGGGCTTCTCGTTCGTGAAGGTGCGGACGCCGATGTGCCTCACCCATCATCCGCCCGCCCCGCTCTCTCCGGAGGAGGTGGTCGCCCGCGCGCGATGACAGCTCGGCGCAGCAGCACGACACTCCGTCGCTGCGTCGTGGCACCGCGTCTTGACTTACCTATCTCGAGCCTATACACGTTGCAAGGCAACGTCACGCAGTGTCGCCAGACAGAATCAAGGAGTATCCGGATGCCGGAAGACATCGGGTCGACCGTGCCGCGTCGACAGCTCGGTCGACTGCTGCGCCAGTTCCGTACCGAGGCGGGCGTGACACTCGACGCCGCCGCCGAGGCTCTGGAATACAGCCGGCAGAAGATCTGGCGGATCGAGTCCGGCATGGGATCGGTCCGGGTTCTCGACGTCAGGGCGATGTGCGAGCTGTACGGAGTGTCGCCGGAGATGACCGAGACGATGCGCGAACTGGCCGTCGAGACCCGCTCGAAAGGCTGGTGGCACGCGTACGGCGACGTGGTGCCGAGCTGGTTCGAGCTGTACGTCGGCCTGGAGTCCGCCGCCGCCCACCTGCGCTGCCACGAGGAGTCGGTGATCCCCGACCTCTGGCAGACCCGCGAGTACGCACAGGAGGTCCACCGGCTCGACCGGCCACAGGCCAGCGAGGAGGAACGGGGCCGGGCGGTCGAGTTCCGCCTGCACCGGCAGGCGTTGCTGAGTCGGCGCACCCCCGCCGCACCCCGGGTGCACCAGATCCTCTCCGAGGCGGCGCTGCGGCGGGTCGTCGGCGGGCCGGCGCAGATGACGGCCCAGCTCCAGCGGCTCATCGACGTCACCGCCCTGCCCAACGTGTCGATCCGGGTCCTCCCGCTGGCCGCCGGGCCGCCACCGGGCGCGGCGGCCGGGTCCTTCGTGATCCTGGACTTCCCGGTGGTCAGGGGCGGCCGGACCGCCGCCGAACCGTCGGTGGTCTACAGCGAGTCGCTCACCGGCGCGTTCTACCTCGACAAGCCGGACGACCTGACCGCCTACGAGCAGACCTGGCAGGGCATCGACCGGCTGGCGCTGAACGAGGGCGAGTCCGTCGACCTGATGAAGAAGATCATCGGGGAACTACGGCACGACTGACGCGGGCCCCGACGGTGACGACGGGGCAGGGGCGCAGCACCGCTCGACGGTGAACCCGCCGGGCAGCGGCCGGGCGAGGGGCCGCAGCGAGCGGTGCGCCTCGGCCGCCACGATCGCGTCGGGAGCGGCCCGGTCCGGCTGGCACCGGCTGGTCGAGTACGCCCGGTGGGCAGCGCTTCCCGCACAGTCACATCGACCTTTACCAGAAGGATGACCATGGGCCTGTTTGCCAGAGTTGCCGTTGGCGCGGCTGCCGCCGTACTGGGCGCCACGATGGGCGCCGTCCCGGCAGCCGCCTCCGCGCTGACCGTCAGTGGTTCCTGCGAGAGCGCTGCCGGCTTCGGGGCGACCAGGGATTTCGCGTGTTCCGCGACCGCGTCCGGCGGCACCGGCGGCCGTCTCCACTCGTGGCGGTCGCTGACGCCGAACTCGGTGTTCCTGGTCGCCCAGGGGGCGGTGAGCGAGGGCTACTGCTGGGCGTACACCGAGAACGTGGTGCGGGTGACGGTGACCAGCGGGGCGGAGACCGCCAGCGCGGACGTCCGCTTCTCCTGCCCCTCCAGCCGGCGCTGAGTCCGTCGCCCACAGCCGGTACACAGCGCTCAGCTGCGGCGGTTGATGACGGCGAAGGCGACCGCTCCGACGAGGATCTCGGCCAGGAGCAGCACCCCGACCACCATCTGCGCCGCGGCGCCAAGGCCGATGGCGATGGCCGCCGCTCCGGTGAGCGGGAACGCGACCAGGCCCAGCACGGCCAGCGCTCGGGTGAGGATGGCGTCGTCCCGTTCGTCACCGGTCTGCGTCCACGCCCGCTCGAACACCGTCGCGCGTTCCGGACGCTTGCGCAGCCGCCACGCCATCACCAGCACGCCGAGCAGTCCGACCGCCGCCCCCTGGAGGAAGCCCACCCCCATGTTGCCGGGCGCGTGCTCCCGCAGCAGCAGGCCCACGGCGACCAGCAGTGCCAGGATCGCCAGGAAGACGCCGACGACGGTCGCCTTCCGCATGGCTGTGCTTCCCTCAGTCGACATGGAAGATCTCCTCAACGGTGCGGTGGAAGTGGCGCGCGATGGCGATGGCCAGCGGCAGGGAGGGGTCGTAGCGGGCGGTCTCGATCGAGTTGATCGTCTGCCGGGAGACGTCCAACGCCTGGGCCAGCTCACGTTGGGAGAGCCCGGCAGCCAGCCGTAACTCACGGAGGTCGTTCCTCATGAACACCCCTGGTGTCAAGTTACCTTGTCACGACAAGCTTGCTTGACACCGGGCAGTATGTCAAGGGTGCTTGTCTCCGCGGTGGCCAAAGGATCGCTGCGGGCCCGGAGCGGGGTCGGACAGATTCGTCAGGCCGCCCAGGCCCGGGACACGACGCGGGCGATCCTCGGCCAGACCGAGAACCGCCCCTGCCGAGGGGTCAGATCAGGGCGGCGACGGCCAGCAGACCGAGCGACAGCACTGTTCCGACGAGCCCGATGACCACCGCCGCCACGCCGACCGTCTGACGACCACCGGTCCTGAGCGCCAGGGCACCCAGGATGACGCCGGTGACCGCGAGAAGGCCACCCAGTCCGGCGCAGAACGCGGTCGGGAGGGAGGCCACGCTCAGCGAGAGCGCCACGGCCGCCATCGACTCGTCGTGGGAACGCCGGGGCGGTGCAACGACCGGCGGCGTCGGCAGCCACTGGAACTGACGGGGCAGGTCCCTCAGTTGTGGGGAGAGGTCCCCGACCGTCACCGCCCGGTGCGTCGCGACGGTTCGACGGTCGAACTCCGCAAGATCGAGGTAGCCTTCGGCCAGCGCTCGGGCCAGCAACTCGGCGACGGCGTTCCGTTGCCGGGTGCCCACCCGCTCGCCGAGGTGCACCACCGACACGCCACCCTGCCCGACAGCCGGCCAGTGCGGGGGACGTGGCGGACCGGGCGGCCGGTGGTGCCTCGGGCCGACGACTCTGGGGGGAGCGGCGAAACGGGGATCGACGTCCGGCATACCGCTCATGATGGTGCACCCGGGCCACCTCCCGACCCGTGCCGGAATCCCCGTCAGGGCCAGTCGACGCGCAGCGGCTGCCCGACGAAGTGCCCGTACGGCCCGAACGCCTCCTCGACCCGGGCGCGCTCCGCCGCGTCGAGGTCGACCAGCGGCGCCATCCGCACCACCGTCTGTTTCCGCCCGACCGTCCGCTTCCAGGTGGCCACCACCCGGCCGGAGCGGACCACCGTCGACTGGAACACCCCGTTGCCGCCGGGGATGATCGCTGACAGGTGCTCCCGGTCGACCATCAGCGACCGGTCCTTGAAGCCGAGCAGGTACTCGTCGAAACCGGGCAGGACCCACAGGTCGTCGACGGGTGGCGGAGGACCGGCGTCGCGCAGTTCGGGCGTCATGACCATCTCGACCCCGTCGACCCGGACGGTGGTCAGGGCGTCGCCGGCCGCCGCGATGCCGCGCCGGGCCTCGGCGGCGGTCAGCCCGGCCCAGCCGGCGAAGTCCTGCCGGGTGGTGGGGCCGTGGCTACGGAAGTAGCGCAGCGCGATGGTGGCCAGCGCCTCCTCGCGCTCCGGGCGGTGCGGATCGGGCACCCACTCGTCGAGCAGCACGAAGGTCTGTTCCTTGCCGACGTGCGGGGCGATGCAGAGCACGCCGCGCTGGCTGGCGTACCAGAGCAGGTGGTAGAGCGACTGCCCGGCGCAGTCGACGCCGGCCTCGACGAGCGCCCGGCGGCACTCGTCGCGGGTGAACCGGCCGCCCCCGGCCAGCGCCGCGCCGAGTACGTCGGTGGCCCGGTCGACGGTCTGCTCGGTCAGCCCGAGGAACTCCCGGCGGCGTGCCGCGCCGGCCAGCGCCCGCTCCCCCAGCACCGTGAGCATCCAGTGCGCGTCCCGGGACGGCACCAGGTGCACCGTCCCCCGCATCGGCCAGGTGCGCAGCGCCTCCCGCCGTTCCAGTGCCGCCTGCACGTCGGCGACGGTGGCGCCGGGCAGCCGCAGGCCGAGCGACCAGAGGCCGCTGGCCATGTCCTGCGCCTGCATCGCGCCGAACCACTCGACCACCCCGGCGACGTCCCCCGGCGGGGACACCTGCCCGGGGCGGAGGAGAAGGCTGGCCATCCGCCAGCCGAGCGCGTCCCGCGTGCCGAACTCCACCGTCGTGTCTCCCCGTGTCCGGACCCGCCCTGCCACCGCATGTCTACCGCAGGGGTCCGACACGTCCCCGGCCGCCGCCGTCGGTTCGACCGCCCCCCGACCCCGGCGGACCGCACGCGGCCTGCCCGGCACCGGCGACGCGATCCCCACGGCCATCGGGCCGGCGGATGACGCGTGCGGTCTACCGGGCGGGCCTGGGGAGATCCGGCCGGTCGACGGCCGGATGATCCGTGCCGCCTACCGGGCGGGCCTGGAGAGGCCGGGCCGGTCGGCGGCCAGGCAGGCCAGTGCCTGTGGGCGGTGGTCGAAGACGAGGAAGACCGACGCCAGTCGCATGGTGTGCAGCACGGTGAGCACGAACCGGGAAGGCGCCACCAGGCAGAACGACCGGCCCTGCTGCCGGGCCTCCCGGTGGGCACGGACCAGCAGGCCGAGGGCGGTGGAGTCGAGCATCCCGACCCGGTGAAGGTCGAGCACGACGTCCCGGTCCCCGGTGAGCGCGGCGGCGAGCGCCTCCCGCAGGACGTCGGCCACCAGCACGTCGATGTCACCGCTGGGGGTGAGCACGACCGCCTCGGGCAGCTCCTCGACGTCCACCCGCCAGGTTCGCGCCCCGGCCGACGGTGCCGTGGGCCCGTCGACGTCCGGAGGCGGCGCGACCAGGGAGGCCACCGTGCAGCCGGCGCAGCGGTGCGGTCCGACCGCGAAGGGCGAGCCCTCCCACCCGTACTCGTTGAGCACGGTCCAGACCACCTCGGGCTCCGGGAGGACGGCGGGCACCGCCTCGACGGAGTCGCCGCACCGGTCGCAGATCAGGTTGACCGTGCCGGAGCGCAGTCCGGGTACCACGGTCATGCCCTCTCCTGGCGGTGGCAGGTCCGGGCGCGGTGCTCAGGGCCCGGCACCGTGACGGCCCTCATCGGGCACGGACCGGGGCGCTCGCGCGGGCCCGGACCGGCGGGACCGCGACCTCCGTGACGTGGAAGACCTGGTCGACCCGGGCGACCTGGAGCAGTCGCCGGATCCGGGGCGACGGGGAACGCAGCGAGAGCGCGCCGCCGAGTCGCCACATCCGCCGGTGCGTGTCCAGCAGCAGGCCGATACCGGCCGCGTCGACGTGGCCGCAGGCCGACATGTCGATGACCAGCCGGGCCGGCCGCCGCGCGACGACGGCGTCGACCACCGGGCCCAGCTTCCGCACCCCGGACAGGTCGAGCGGCTCGGTGATGACGATCTCCACCTGATCCGCGCCGTGGTCGCCCTCCGCGCTCCGCCTGTTCCCGTCCACCGCGCCTCCCGATGCTCGTCGCAGGTCAGCCACGACCCAGCCTTCCGGGAAGGTGTGGCGGCCGTCTCCCGAACATGTGACGGATCGATGACAAACGTCGTCGGGGCCGGTCCGGGCCACCCGCCGGTTTGCGGTCGACCGGGTCGGGCGGGTCATGATGGCCGCATGACGGGAGTGCTGGTGATCGAGGACGACGACCGGATCCGGCTGTCCCTGGTGCTGGCGCTGGAGGACGAGGGATACGTCGCACGCGGGGCGGCCACCGCCGAGGAGGGGCTGCGCACGCAGCGCGCCGAACCCGCCGACACGGTCCTGGTGGACCTGATGCTGCCCGGCGTGGACGGCTTCGAGTGCATCCGGGAGATCCGCCGCTCCGACGACGTGCCCATCGTCGTGGTGAGCGCCCGGGACGACACCCACGACATCGTCGCCGCGTTGGAGGCCGGGGCGGACGACTACCTGGTCAAGCCGGTCGCCATCAAGGAACTGACCGCCCGGCTGCGGGCCCTGCGCCGACGGGCCCGCGCCGCCGCCGGGGTGACCACGACCGTCCCGACGCTCGTCTTCGGCGACCTGGAGATCCGGCCCGACGGTGGTGAGGTCCGACTCGACGGCGAGCCGGTGGCGGTCACCCGCACCGAGTTCCGGCTGCTCTGCGAGCTGGCCCAGCACCCCGGTCGGGTGCTGTCCCGGCAGCAGCTCCTCGAACGGGTGTGGGGCTACACGGTCGGCGACGAACGGCTGGTCGACGTGCACGTGGGCCGGCTGCGGCAGAAGATCGAGCGGGACACCGCCGCGCCCCGGCACCTGGTCACCGTCCGTGGCCTCGGCTACAAGCTGCAACGTTGACGTCCCTGCCACGCCTGCGCGCCGGAGCCTCGATGAGACGGGCCGGCCTGCGTACCCGGGTGGCCGCCGGTTTCGCCGCCGGCGCGCTGGCGCTGTCCACCTCGATCGCGCTGGCGTCGTACCAGTTCACCCGGAGTTCGCTGCTCGCCGAGCGGGAACGCACCGCGGTACGGGCCGCGTACTTCGACGCCGCGATCGTGCAGGCCGGACTGACCGGCGAGCGGCCGGACATCATCGAGGTGCTGCGGTCGCTGGACACCGGCGGCGACCGGCGGGCCGTGCTGCGCCGCGACGGCATCTGGTACGCCCGCAACGTCGACGCCGGGGTCACCACCGGCATCCCGGAGCGGTTGCAGCAGCTGGTCGCCGACGGCACCCCAGCGGTGCAGCGGATCCGCGCGGACGGGCAGCCGGCCGTGGTGGTCGGGGTGCCGCTCTCCCCCACCACCACCTACTACGAGGTGGACTCGTTGCGGGAGCTGGAGGAGACGCTGCGCACGGTGGCCCTGGTGCTCACCGCCGTCGCGGTCACCACCGCCGTGGCCGGCGCCGGGGTCGGCTGGCACATGACCCGGTACGTGCTGCGCCCGCTGCGCCGGGTCGGCGACGCGGCGGAGGAGATCACCGCCGGGGACCTGAGCGCCCGGCTGGACCCGGCGACCGAGCCGGACCTGGCCCGGCTCACCACGTCCTTCAACCACATGGTCGACCAGCTCTCCCGGCGGCTGGAACGGGACCGCCGGTTCGCCGCCGACGTCAGCCACGAACTCCGGTCGCCGTTGCAGACGCTCTCCGCCGCGGCGAGCGTCCTCCAGCGGCGACGGGACCACCTCGACGACCGGACGCGAACCGCGACCGACCTGATCACCGACGAGATCGCCCGGTTCCAGACCCTCGTCAACGACCTGCTCGAACTCGCCCGTAGCGACCAGCCGGCCGAACGGACCCCGGTGGCCGTCGGCGACCTCGCCCGACAGGTGTGCCGGGGCCGGGGACTGCCCGAGACGCTGGTGCGCGTCGTCGGACCGGGCACCTGGCTGGTCGACCGACGGCGGTTCGAACAGCTGCTGGGCAACCTGCTGGACAACGCGGTCCGCCACGGCGGCGGTCCCCGCGCCGTCCGGTTCACCATCGAGGAGGGGACGTACCGGGTGGAGGTCGACGACGAGGGGCCGGGTGTCGACCCGCAGGACCGGACGCTGATCTTCGACCGGTTCGTACGCGGGCGCGGGGCACACGCCCGGGGCGGCGGCGACGGCACCGGCCTGGGGTTGGCACTGGTGGCGCAGCATGCCGCCGCCCACGGCGGGCGGGCGTACGTGATGGACCGGCCGGGCGGCGGCGCCCGTTTCCGGGTCGATCTGCGGGAGCCCCGACGGTGAGCGGCGACCCGCGACGGCAACCCACGACGGGCACATCCGGTCGGTCCTGGCCGGGCCCCGACACCCCGGCCCGGTCGGAACAGCCGGGCTCGGACGGACCGGCCCGGTCGGAACAGCCGGGCCCCGACACCCCGGCCCGGTCGGGGCGGCCGGTGCGACGGGTGGCCCTGGTCGCGGTGGCCGGAGTGCTCGCCCTGGCCGGCTGCGGGGTCTCCGCCGAGCGGGTGCCCCGCGAGGTGACCCCACCGCAGGGACCGTTCCCGGCGGTCGGGTCCCCGGACCCGGCGGCCACCGAGAGCGGCACCGTGGTCCAGCGGCTCTGTTACGTCCGGGACGACCGGCTGGTGGTGGTCAACCGCCGGGTCCGCACCCTGCCGACCGCCCGGGAGCAGATCGAGCTGTTGCTGGACGGGCCGCTCGCCGCCGAGCAGGACGACCGGCTGACCAGTGCCCTGACCGGCGTGAACGTGGTCACCGACGTGCGGGTGGCCGACGGCGGGGCGACGGTGACCGTCGGCGAGCGGCTCGCCGGCACCGGCCGCAACGACGAGGTGCTCGCCTTCGGGCAGATCGTCTGCACCCTGACCGACCGCGCCGACGTGGACCGGGTCACCTTCGTGCAGGGCGGTCAGCGCCTCGGGGTGCCCCGTGCGGACGGCTCGCTCTCCACCGGCCCGCTCACCGCCACCGACTACGCGGCCATGGTCTCACCGCGCTGACCGGGGGCGGGATGGGTGGGTCGCCGCCCACCCCGCCCCCGGCGGTCGCTACAGCGTCCGGGCGAGCCGGTCGGCGAGGATCCGGGTGAACCGGGACGGGTCGGTCAGCTCCCCGCCCTCGGCGAGCAGCGCCATGCCGTGCAGCAGCTCGGCCGTCTCGGTCAGCCCCTCCTTGTCACCGTCCTGCTCGTGTGCCGTGCGCAGGCCGGTGACGAGCGGGTGGGTGGGGTTGAGCTCCAGGATCCGCTTGACCGACGGGACGTCCTGTCCCATCGCCCGGTACATCTTCTCCAGGGTCGGGGTCATGTCGTGCGCGTCACCGACGATGCACGCCGGCGAGGTGGTCAGCCGGGACGAGAGACGGACCTCCTTGACCTGGTCGGCCAACTGCTCACCCAGCCAGGTCAGCAGCGCCTCGAAGTCCTTGCGCTGCTGCTCCCGCTCCGGCTCGGCGCTCTTCTTCTCCTCCTCGGAGTCCAGGTCGACCTGGCCCTTGGCGATCGAGCGCAGCGGGCGGCCGTCGAACTCGCCGACCCGCTCGACCCAGACCTCGTCCACCGGGTCGGTGAGGATGAGCACCTCGTAGCCCCGGGCGCGGAACGCCTCCATGTGCGGCGAGTTCTCGATCATCGACCGGGACTCGCCGGTCATGTAGTAGATGTCGCTCTGGCCGTCCTTCATCCGCTCGACGTACTGCGCGAGGGTGGTCAGCTCGGTCTCGTCCCGGGTGGAGGCGAGCGAGGTGATCTCGAGCAGGGTGTCCCGGTTCTCGGTGTCGTCGATCAACCCCTCCTTGACCGCGCGACCGAACTCGGTCCAGAAGGTGCGGTACCGGTCGGGGTGCTCGGTCATCATGGTGCGGACCGTGGCGAGCACCTTCTTGACCAGGCGGCGGCGGACCACCCGGATCTGCCGGTCCTGCTGGAGGATCTCCCGGGAGATGTTCAGCGACAGGTCGTGCGCGTCCACCACGCCCTTGACGAAGCGCAGGTAGTCCGGCATCAGCGCCTCGCAGTCGTCCATGATGAAGACGCGCTTGACGTAGAGCTGGACACCGCGCCGCCCCTCCCGGGCGAACAGGTCGAACGGCGCGTGGGACGGCAGGAACAGCAGCGCCTCGTACTCGAAGGTGCCCTCGCCCCGCATGTGGATGATCTCCAGCGGGTCCACCCAGTCGTGGCTGAGGTGCTTGTAGAACTCCTTGTACTCGGCTTCGTCGACCTCGTTGCGCGGCCGGGCCCAGAGCGCCTTCATCGAGTTGAGGGGCTGGACGTCGGTGGTCGTCCCCCCCTCGGCGTCGGTGCGCTCCACCGTCATCCGGATCGGCCAGGCGATGAAGTCGGAGTACCGCTTGACGATCTCGCGGATCTTCCAGTCGGCGGTGTAGTCGAAGAGGTTGTCCTCGCTGTCCTCCGGCTTGAGGTGCACGGTGACCGAGGTGCCCTGCGGGACGTCGTCGACCGACTCGATGGTGTAGGTGCCGGCGCCGGTGGACTCCCACCGGGTGCCGTCGGCCGCACCGGCCCGACGGGTGACCAGCTCCACCCGGTCGGCGACCATGAAGGTGGCGTAGAAGCCCACCCCGAACTGACCGATCAGGTCCTGCGAGCCGGAGGCGTCCTTGGACTCCCTCAGCTTCCGTAGCAGCTCGGCCGTGCCGGACTTGGCGATCGTGCCGATCAACGTGACCACGTCGTCGCGGGACATGCCGATGCCGTTGTCCCGGACGGTCAGCGTCCGCTTCTCCCGATCGACCTCGATGGCGATGTGCAGGTCGGACGTGTCGACGTCGAGTTCCTTGTCGACCATCGACTCCAGCCGCAGCTTGTCCAGCGCGTCGGACGCGTTCGAGACGAGCTCCCGCAGGAAGACGTCCTTGTTCGAGTAGATCGAGTGGACCATCAGCTGGAGCAGCTGGCGCGCCTCGGCCTGGAACTCGCGCGTCTCGACCCCGTTGCTCACGGGCGACTCCTTTCCGTGACAGGTGGTGTCGCCGGACAGGATACGAGTCGGCGCGGCGGGCCTCCGGCAGGGGCGGCCTCTGAAACCCGGCTCAGCAGGTGGGGACGACGAGCCGGCCCCGGCCCGCTGTCGGCGGCGACTGTTACGGTGCCGTCGCCGTGGATCTGTGAGCCGGAGGTTGGCGTGACCATCAGTACCCATGTGACGACGTTCGACGGTCTGCCGGTCGTCCGCTTCGACCGCGAGGCGGAGCTGCCGGCCGACCCGTCCGCGGTGGCCTGGCGGGTGGAGGCTCGCGACTACGGCTCCGCGCC
Organism: Micromonospora sp. NPDC023956; assembly: GCF_040639195.1. Taxonomy (NCBI): domain Bacteria; kingdom Bacillati; phylum Actinomycetota; class Actinomycetes; order Micromonosporales; family Micromonosporaceae; genus Micromonospora; species Micromonospora sp. NPDC023956. The sequence continues at coordinate 166,873 of NZ_JBEZZN010000006.1, read as the reverse complement.
GAAGGAGCTGGCGGATGAACTGGACGCGCTGCTCTCGCGGGTGCCGGCCGACGCGGTCCGGGCCCTGGTCGTCGGGGATTGGGGCAGCGCGTACGACATGCCGGCCCCGGTCGAGCTGCTGGTCTCCCTCGCGCCCCGGCTGACCGGGCTGCGGGCGCTCTTCCTCGGCGAGATGACCTTCGAGGAGTGCGAGATCTCCTGGATCAAGCACCGGGACGTCACCGGGCTGCTGGAGGCGTACCCGGGGCTGGAGGTGCTGCGGGTGCGCGGCGCGGACGGGCTGGAGCTGCGGCCGGTGTACCACCCGGCGCTGCGTGAGCTGGCGTTCGAGTCCGGCGGCCTGCCGGGCCACGTGGTCGACGCCGTCGGCGACTGCCGCCTGCCGGCCCTGACCCACCTGGAGCTGTGGCTCGGCATGGAGGACTACGGCGGCGACGTGACCGTCGCCGACCTCGCCCCGGTGCTGGCCGGCGACCGCCTGCCCGCCCTGCGCCACCTGGCGCTCTGCAACGCCGAGATCGCCGACGAGGTCGCCACCGCCGTCGCCACCGCGCCGGTCGTGGCCCGGCTGGAGGTGCTCGACCTGTCCCGCGGCACGATGACCGACGCCGGGGTGGACGCGCTGCTCGCCGGCCAGCCGCTGACCCACCTGCACCGGCTCGACCTCCACCACCACTACGTCTCCGACGAGGCCGCCCAGCGGATCGTCACGGAACTGGCCGGGGTGCGGGTCGACGTCTCCGACCGGCAGGAGGACGACGAGGACGACGACGTGGTGTACCGGTACACCGCCGTCGGGGAGTAGCACCGGTGCCGCTGCGCACCCGCCGGGAGGCCGGGCCCGCCGCCACGAACCGGAGCGTCCCGGCCGGCCGGGACGGGACCCTGCCGTTGACGGTGGTCGGCAACCCCGGCAACCGCCGGGTCCGGCTGTTCGGCGACGCGGCGGTCGCCGCCGGCCTGCCGCGGCCGGTCGTACTGCCCTGGCACGACCTGCTCACCGGCGCCGCCCCACCCCCGGCGGGAACCCTGGTGCGGGTCGACTCCCCCGGCGAGGACGCCGAGGTCGACCGGCTGCTGCGGGGCGCCGCCGAGCCGGCCCGGCACGGCGAGATCGTCGGCACGGCCGCCGCGCACGCCGGACTGCGTCGGGCGTTGGACCGGCTCGCCTCCGGCGGGGCGACCCTGCTCAACCAGCCCGCCGACATCGTCACCCTGTGCGACAAGCGGCGCTGCCACGCGGTGCTCGACGCCGCCGGCGTGCCGGTGCCGGCCGCGCTGGGCGAGGTCACCGGCTACGCCGGGCTGCGGGCGGCGATGCGTCGGGCCGGCTGGACGCGGGTGTTCGTCAAGCCGGCACACGGCTCGTCGGCGTCCGGGGTGCTCGCCCTCGCGGCCGACGGGTCCCGGCTGCTCGCCACCACCCCCGTCGAGCGGGACGGGGGACGACTCTTCAACTCGCTGCGGGTCCGCCGCTACACCGACGAGACCGAGGTGGCGGAGATCGTCGACCGCCTCGCCCCGGACGGCCTGCACGTCGAGCGGTGGCTGCCCAAGGCGGGGCTGGCCGACCGGGTGGTGGACCTGCGGGTCGTGGTGGTGGCCGGTCGCCCCACCCACGTCGTGGTCCGGGCCGGGCGGGGGCCGATCACCAACCTGCACCTGGGCAACGCCCGGGGCGACCTGGCGGCGGTGCGGGCGGCGGCCGGCCCGGCCAGCTGGGCGGCGGCGATGGCGACCTGCGCGCGGGCAGCCGCCTGTTTCCCGGACACCCTGCACGTCGGCGTCGACCTGATGTTCCTGGTCGGCTGGAACCGGCATGCCGTCGCCGAGGTCAACGCCTTCGGCGACCTGCTGCCGGGGGTGCTGGCCGAGAACCGGGACACCTACGCCACCCAGGTCCACGCGCTGCGCGACGGCTGGCGTCCCTCCGGCGGGCGGTCCGGTGTCCGGACGGCCGGCGGGCGGTCCGGGACGGCCGGCGGGCCGCCGGTGGCCGGGACGGCCGGCGGGCGGCTCGCGTCCGCCCCGGTCGTCGGGCGGGGCGGGCCGGACGGCCGGACGGGACGGGAGACGGCGTGCGCGACCTGATCGGCTCCCACGACCTGCTCCTGGTCACCCTGGACACGCTCCGCTTCGACGTGGCCGACGACCTGGTCCGCGCCGGGCGTACCCCGACGTTGGCCCGGGTGCTGCCCGGCGGGCGGTGGGAGCGGCGACACAGCCCGGCCAGCTTCACCTACGCCGCCCACCACGCGTTCTTCGCCGGCTTCCTGCCCACCCCCACCGGTCCGGGGCCGCACGAACGGCTCTTCGCCGCCCGGTTCCCCGGCAGCGAGTCGGCCGGGACGGACACCTGGGTCTTCGACGCCCCCGATCTGCCCACCGCCCTGCGCGCCGAGGGCTACCACACGGTCTGCCTCGGCGGGGTGGGCTTCTTCAACCTGCGCAGCCCGCTCGGGGCGGTGCTGCCCGGCCTCTTCGCCGAGGCGTACTGGGAGCCGGGGTTCGGGGTGACCGCACCGGACTGCCTGGACGCCCAGCTGGACCGGCTGGCCGAGGTCGTCGCCCGGGTGCCCGCCGGCCGCCCGCTGTTCAGCTTCCTCAACGTGGCGGCGCTGCACCAGCCGAACCGGCACTACCTGCCCGGCGCGACCACCGACGACCGGGCCAGCCACGCCGCCGCGCTGGAGTACGTGGACAGCCGCCTGGAGCGCCTCTTCGCGCTGGTCACCGGGCGCGGCCGACCCACCTTCGTGATCGTGTGCTCGGACCACGGCACCGCCTACGGCGAGGACGGGCACACCGGTCACCGGATCGGCCACGAGGTGGTCTGGACCGTGCCGTACGCCCATTTCACCCTCCACCCGGGAGAATCGTGACCCTCGACGGCTCGCCCTACCAGGGCTACCTCTACGCGTACCCGCACAAGACCGCGTACCGGCCGCTGCGGCCGAGGCCGGCGCTGCGGGAGGTCTGGGCGGCGCAGCCCCGCGACGCGCTCTTCCTCTACCTGCACCTGCCCTTCTGCGAGATGCGCTGCGGCTTCTGCAACCTGTTCACCCGGGCCAACCCGCCGGCCGAGCAGGTCAGCGCCTACCTGCGCCAACTGCGCCGGCAGGCCGGTCGGGTCCGCGACGCCCTCGGCGACGCCCGGTTCGTACGGGCCGCGTTCGGCGGCGGCACCCCCACCTACCTGGAGGCGGGGGAACTGGCCGAGCTGTTCGACATCGCCGAGGAGACCGCCGGTGGGCCGCTGGCCGGGCTGCCGATCTCGGTGGAGACCTCCCCGGCCACCGCCACCGGCGACCGGCTCGCCGTACTCGCCGAGCGGGGCGTCACCCGGGTCAGCATCGGGGTGCAGAGCTTCCTCGACGCCGAGTCCCGCGCCGCCGGCCGACCGCAGCGGCGCGCCGAGGTCGACCGGGCGCTGACGGCGATCCGGGACTCCGGCGCGCCGGTGCTCAACATCGACCTGATCTACGGCATCGACGGGCAGACCGCCGAGACCTGGCGGACCAGCCTGGAGACGGCGCTGACCTGGCGGCCCGAGGAGCTGTACCTCTACCCGCTCTACGTCCGGCCGCTGACCGGGCTGGGGCGGCGGGCACACAGCCGCGCCGACTGGGACGCCGAACGGCTGGCCCGCTACACCGAGGCGGTGGAGCTGCTCGGCGCGGCCGGCTACCGGCAGGAGTCGATGCGACAGTTCCGCCGTGCCGACGTGCCGACCCCCGACGGCCCCGACTACTGCTGCCAGGACGACGGCATGGTCGGGCTGGGCTGCGGCGCCCGGTCGTACACCGGCTCGCTGCACTACTCGTTCGACTACGCGGTCGCCGTCCCGGAGGTCCGGGCGGTGCTCGACGACTACCTCGCCCGGCCGGAGGAGGACTTCGACCACGCCGAGGTCGGCTACCACCTCGACGCCGCCGAGCAGCGGCGACGCTGGCTGATCCAGTCACTGCTGCGCGCCGAGGGGGTCGACCCGGTGGCGTACCGGAAACGGTTCGGCAGTACGCACACCGACGACGTCCCGGAGCTGGCCGAGCTGGTCCGGCGCGGCTGGGCGACCGACGACGGCAACCGGCTCACCGCCGCCGGACTGGCCCGCTCCGACGCGATCGGGTCGTGGCTGGTCTCCGCGCCGGTGCGCCGGGCGATGGCGGAGTACGCGCTCCGGTGAACCTGTCGATCCTCTACCGGGGCCCGCTGGCCAGCTGCAACTACGACTGCCCGTACTGCCCGTTCGCGAAGCGGCACGACCCGCCGGAACTGCTGCGCGCCGACCGGTCCGCGCTGGCCCGGTTCACCGACTGGGTGACGGCGACCGACGACATCCGGCTGTCGGTGCTGTTCACCCCGTGGGGCGAGGGGCTGACCCGCAGCTGGTACCGCGACGCCATGGTGCGCCTGTCCCACCTCGCGCACGTCGACCGGGTGGCGATCCAGACCAACCTCGCCGCGCGGCCCGACTGGCTGGCCGAGGCCGACCCGGCGACCGTCGCCCTGTGGGCCACGTACCACCCCGGCCAGGTGACCCGGGAACGCTTCCTGGCCCGCTGCGAGCGGCTGCGGGAGTTGGGCGTGCGCTTCTCCGTCGGGGTGGTCGGGCTGCCCGAGCACCTGGCCGAGGCGCGGGCGCTGCGCGCCGCCCTGCCCGACGGGGTCTACCTCTGGGTCAACGCCGCCGAGGGGCACCGGTACGACGCCGACCAGGAGGCGGCCTGGACGGCCCTGGACCCGCACTTCGGGTACAGCGTGCGCCCGCACCTGTCGCTGGGGCGGCCCTGCCACGCCGGGGAGACGGCGGTGTCGGTCGACGGTGCCGGGACGGTCCGGCGCTGCCACTTCGTCGCCGCGCCGATCGGCAACCTCTACGACGGCTCGTGGCGGGCCGCCCTGACCCCCCGGGCCTGCCCCAACGCCGTCTGTGACTGCCACATCGGGTACGTGCACCTCAAGCCACTCGGCCTGCGGGAGGTCTTCGCCGGCGGAGTGCTGGAACGCATCCCGGCCGGCTGGCCGGAGCGACCGCGGTGACCGGCCGGACACCCGGGGTTGCCCCGGTCTGCTACCTGTGTCGTCGTGTCGTCACCCGAACCGCTCGCCCGTACTGACGGACCGGCCGTACCCCGGCAGGACCGTCGCCGCGTACCCTCGTCGCCGGTGTCGCCGCCCGTGCCCCGGCGGATGCCCGTCACGGCCGGCGTCACCGGTCGTCCGTACCGCCGTCCCGGGCACGGCGCTCCCCTGGAGGCAGCCCGGTGAACGCCCACGACTGGCAGGTCTCCGGTTACACGCACCGACGCGAACTCGGCTCGGGAGCGTCGGGTCGGGTGATCCTCGCGGTGCACGACGCCACCGGCACCCCGGCCGCGATCAAGTACCTGATCGGGAAGGTCGGCGACGACCCGTCGTTCCGGGCCGCGTTCCGGGCCGAGGCCGAACTCCTCGCCGCGATCGACGACCCGCACGTCGCCCGCCTCTACGAGTACGTGGAGTCGCCGCACGGCGCGGCCATCGTGATGGAACTCGTCGACGGGGTCTCGCTGCGCCAGATGCTGCGCGCCAACGGCCCCACCGAGCCGGAGTCCGCGCTGTACGTGCTCAAGGGCTCCCTGCTCGGGCTGCACGCCGCGCACACCCGGGGTGTCGTGCACCGCGACTACAAGCCGGAGAACGTGCTGGTCACCGCAGCCGGTGAGAGCAAGCTCGCGGACTTCGGCATCGCCATGCCGATCGGGCGGGAGGCGGGCGCCTCGGTCACCGGCACACCCCGCTACATGGCCCCGGAACAGTGGCGCGGCGCGGCGGCCACCCCCGCGTCGGACATCTACGCGGCCACGGCGGTCTTCTACGAGTGCCTGACCGGCCAGGCTCCGTACGCCGGGCCGGGCCTGATCGACCTGCGCGACCAGCACGCGCACGCGCCCATCCCGACCGACGCGGCTCCCGCGTCCGTACACGACCTGCTCCTGCACGGGCTGGCCAAACAACCGGAGGAGCGCCCACAGCCGGCCGCCACCTTCCTGGGCTGGCTGGAGACGGTCGCGACGGGCGCGTACGGGCCCCAGTGGGAGGAACGCGGTCGCAGCCGGCTGGCCGAGCGGGCGGCGTTGCTGGCCCTGCTCTTCCCGTCCCAGCGGCCGAGCGACGGCAGCACCGCGGTCGCCTCCACCGTGTTCGCCGACGACCGGGGACGGGCGTGGGGCTGGGGCCGCAAGGTCCTGGTCGCCGGGGGCGTCGCGACGCTGCTCGTGGCGGGCGGCATGAGCTACAGCTACGCCTCCCGGGAGGAGCCGCCGGTCGAACTCGCGGTGGAGTCGGACGGGTCGCCCCCGGTCGTCCCGGCGCCGCCCGCCGACCTGAAGGACCCCACGCCCGGTCCGACGACCCTCCCGCCCACGCCGACGCCCACGCCGTCGCCCACCAGCACCCCGTCGGTCACCGCCGCGCCGACCGCGACCGCCAGCCGGACGCCGACCGCGACCCCGAGCCGCACCCCGACGGCCACACCGAGCCCGCTGGTGAGCACCACCCCGCCCCCGCCGCCGGACGTGACCGCCCCGACCCTGGGCCGGGTCTCCGCCAGCCCGCAGTCGATCGAGCCGGGCGGGTGCCCGTACGGGGCGAAGTCCAGCACGGTCAGCGCGACCGTCGCGGACGACCGCAGCACGCCCGGGTCGCTGCGGGTGAGCTTCCGGTACACGGTGGGCGGGCAGACCTCGACCGTGGCGATGTCGTACAGCCGCAGCGGTCAGCACCGGGGCACGTTCGGCAACCTGCCGACGGACCGGTCGACCCCGCGCATCCCGGTCGACGTGACCGCCACCGACGCCGCCGGCAACACCGCCGGACCGGTCCGGGTATACGTGACCTTCCAGCCGTACTGCACCCCGGGCTGACCGGCGGTGTCCACCGCGCACCGCACCACGTCGCACCGCGCGACGCCCGGCCGGACCCCGACGACCACGGGAGGTCGCACCCGATGAACCAACCGACCCTGCCCACCGGGGCCCGCGTGGTGGGGCCCGCGCACGCCGGCGTCTGCGGCACCTGGTGGCGGGCGCTGACCCCGGACGGCACCGAGCAGCTCGTGCTGCGGATCGCCGCCCCCGACCCGGCGCTGGCGGACCGGGTGACCGCGGCGACCCGTGCGGTGGCCGCCCTGCGCCACGGCGGCCTGTCCGGCGGCGGGGAGCCGATCCGGCACAACGGCGCGCTGTGGCTGGTCGCCACCGGGGCGTCCGGGTCGACGCTGTCGGAGCTGGCGGAGACCCCGGAGGCCGCCCTCGACGTGCCGGCGGTGGCCATGGTCGCCGTGGAGACCGCCCGGACCCTCGTCGCGCTGCACGCCGCCGGCCTCGGCCACGGCGCGGTACACGGCCGCACGGTTGTGGTCACCGGTCTCGGTGCGGTGACGCTCACCGAGACGGCCCTGCTGCCGGCCCTGCACGGCGCGCCCGCCGACCCGGCGACGGACCGCCGGGCGTGGGCGGAACTGGTCCGCTGGCTGGTCGCCCGGTGGTGTGCCGGGCAGTCCGGCGCCGACCTGCTGCTGCGCTGTGCCGCCCGCGGCGAGCAGGACCTGGCCCAGGCGGTACGGGACCTGCGCGACCGCCCGCTGCCGGTGGGATCCGACGGGCGGACGGGACTGCTCGCCGCCGTCGCCGTCCGGGGGCACCGGGCCGCGCGGGAGGAACCCACGGTGGCCGCCGGGCAGTCCCTGCCGCCCGAGAACGCCTGGTACGGCAGTGTGCCGACCGAGTCGATCCCCACGCCGTCGACGCCCACCGAGACCGTGCCCACGGCCGCCGTACCCACCGAGGCGTTCCCTGGGGCGGCTCCGTCCCCCGGGGCGGTCACGTCCGGTGCGCCGACGGCGGTGCTGCCGGACGACGCCCCGACCACCGCGCTGTCGATGTCACCGCCGGTGGACCCGTTCGGGTCGGTACGGATACCGACGCTGCTGCCCGAGCAGCCGTCCCAGCCGGGCCGGACGTACCGGTCGGGGGAGCCGACGGCCACCGCCGGGTACCCGGCCACCGCCGACTTCCCGGGCCGGACGACGACCAGCGGACCGGCGGACCGGTACGGGTCCGACGGCGGGTCCCTCCCTCTCCCCACCGCCGCCGAGGTGCGATTCGGGCCGGGCGTGCCCGCCGGGCCACCGGCCGCACCGAGCTGGCAGCGCCCGCCGGTACCGCCCCGGCCGCGTCGTTCCCGCTGGAAGCTGATCGGCTCGGTCCTGTCGACGTTGCTCACCCTCGCCCTGCTGGTCGCGGTGGGTCTGCACCTCTGGCAACGGCTGAGTCCGCTGGAGGTCCGCTCGGTACAGGTGGCCGTGGCCGAGCCCCCCGCCGAACGCTGCGACGTGACCGTGGACGTGGTGGCGACCGTGCAGACCAACGGCCGGGCCGGCACCATCCGCTACCAGTGGCTGCGCGGCGGGGCCGAGCCGGGCGGCCTGCTCACCCAGCGGGTGTCCCGGGGCCAGCGGACGGTGACCCTGCACCTGAAGTGGGCCTTCAGCGGGACCGGCTCGGCCACGGAGACCGCCGTCGTCAACATCACCGAACCCACCCCCATCCAAGGACGGACCATCTTCCGCTACCAGTGCCGGACCGGCTGACGGGCCGACTCGATCTGCGGATCGACGCCGTCCGGAGGCCCCTGCGACCGGTAGCGTGCCGGGTGTGACCCTGCGCACCTCTGACGCCGGGCGGGAATGCCTGGCCGCCGTCGGCATTTGGTCGCAGACATGAGCACAGACGATCAGACCGGCGGTGTCCGGTGAGTACCACCAGGCAGGCCGTGGCACCACCGGCGTCGACCCCGGGCGAGCTGATGAGCCCGGGTCAGCGGCTCCGGCTCGTTCTGGTCCTCGGTTCCCTCATCGCGATCGGGCCGCTGACCATCGACATGTATCTACCTGCGCTGCCGTCGATCGTGGACGACCTGCACACCAGCGAGGCAGCGGTCCAACTCACCCTCACCGGCACGCTCGCCGGGCTCGCGGTCGGTCAACTGGTGATCGGTCCGCTCTCCGACGCGCTGGGCCGCCGGACGCCCCTGCTGGTGGGCACCACGGTGCACGTGCTGGCGTCGCTGCTCTGCGTGGTCGCGCCCTCCGTGGAGGTGCTCGGCGCGCTGCGGGTGGTGCAGGGTCTCGGCACGGCCGCGACGGCGGTCGTCGCCATGGCCGTCGTCCGTGACCTGTTCAGCGGGGCCGCGTTCGCCACCCTCTTCTCCCGGCTGATGCTGGTGATGGGCGTCGCGCCGATCCTGGCCCCCACGCTCGGCAGCGAGGTGCTGCGCTGGACCAGCTGGCGGGGGATCTTCGTGGTGCTCGCGGTCTTCGGGGTGGCCCTGATCGCCGTGGCCGCCCTCGGCCTGCGGGAGACCCTGCCGGTGGCGCTGCGCCGCTCCGGCCGGATGGTCGACACCGCGCGGACGTACGGGACGCTGCTGCGGGACCGGATCTTCGTGGGGCTGATCCTGGTCGCCGGCCTCGCGATGGCGGCGCTGTTCGCGTACGTCGCCGGGTCGTCGTTCGTGCTCCAGGACCAGTACGGCCTCGACGAGCAGGAGTTCGGCCTGGCCTTCGGCGCGGGCGCGGTGGGCCTGATCCTGGCCACGCAGCTCAACGTCCGGCTGCTGCGGCGCTACACCCCGCAGCGGATCCTGGTGGTCTCCCTCGTCGGCGGCACCGTGGCCGCGCTGGGGCTGCTCGTCTTCGCGGCCACCGGTCTCGGCGGGCTGCCCGCCCTGCTGGCCACCCTCTGGGTGGTGCTGGCGGCGGCCGGGTTGGCGATGCCCAACGCCCCCGCGCTGGCGCTGTCCCGGCACGGCGAGGCGGCGGGCACCGCGTCGGCGCTGCTCGGCGCGGTGCAGTTCGGCGTGGGCGCGGTCGCCGCTCCGCTGGTCGGCGTGCTCGGTACCGGGGCCGTGGCGATGGCGCTGGTGGTGGCCGGTGGCATGGCGTGTGCGCTGGTCGTCCTGCTGGCCGTGGTCCGGCCGGCCCGGCTCGGCACGCTCGACGCGGCACCGGTGGTGGCCGGCCCGGCACACTGAACCAGCCGCCACCCACCACCCGCCGACGCCCCGCACCGGGCGTCGCCCGCCACCGGCCGGCACGGTTGTGCCAGGCTGTCCGGGTGGCTCAGCGACCTCTCCTCCTCATCGACGCTCCCAGCCTCTACTTCCGCGCCTACTTCGGCGTCCCGGAGTCCAGCGCGCGGGCCGTCGACGGCAGCCCGGTCAACGCGGTGCGCGGCTTCCTCGACATGCTCGCCACGCTGGTCCGCACCCGCCGACCGGACCGGATGGTCTGCGCCCTCGACTACGACTGGCGGCCGCAGTGGCGGGTGGCGCTGCTGCCGTCGTACAAGACGCACCGTCTCGCCGGCGAGGGCGAGGGCGAGGTCGTGCCCGACACGCTCGGCCCCCAGGTGCCGGTGATCCTCGACGTGCTCGCCGCGATCGGCATCCCGACGGTGGGGGCCGACGGCTACGAGGCCGACGACGTGCTCGGCACCCTCGCCACCACCGAACCCGCCCCCGTCGAGGTGGTCTCCGGGGACCGGGACCTCTTCCAGCTCGTCGACGACGCCCGGCCGGTGCGGCTGCTCTACGTCGGCCGGGGCGTGGCGAAACTCGAGGACTGCGACGACGCGGCGGTACGGACCCGGTACGGCGTGCCCGCCCACCGGTACGCCGACTTCGCCGCGCTGCGCGGCGACCCCAGCGACGGCCTGCCCGGCGTACCCGGCGTCGGGGAGAAGACCGCCGCCCGCCTGATCGAGCGGTACCACAGCGTCAGCGGCATCCTCGCCGCGCTGGACGAGCCCGACTCCGGCTTCGCCCCCGGCCTACGGGCCAAGCTCGACGGGGCACGGGACTACCTGGCGGTCGCCCCGACGGTGGTACGGGTGGCCCGGGACGTACCCCTCGGCCCGATCGCCACCACGCTGCCGGCGGCTCCGGTCGACCCGGAGCGGCTGCTGGAGCTGGCCGAGCGCTGGAACCTGGCCAGCCCGGTCCGGCGGCTGGTCGACGCCCTCGCCGGGCAACCCTGACGCGGACGGCTCCCGGTACCCCACCCGTCCCGCCGTCCCGGCCGCCACGAGCGTGCGCCGCGCCGGGAGGGGTGGTCAGCGGGGGGCGTCGTCGCGGCGCCGGGGGAAGGGGGTGCCGGGCTGGCCGAGGGTGCTCCGGGCGGAGTGGGCGCGCAGCCCGGCCGGGTCCGGCGGGGTGGCCGGCCCGGCGGTGGTCGGGGCGGGTTCCCGTCGGGCGTCCAGATACGCCGTACCCGCCCGGTCCTCCTCGGTCGGGGCGGCCAGCAGGGCGTACACCAGGCCGACCACCACGAAGATCACCGCGAGCACGATCGGCACCAGCAGGGTACTGAAGCCCGCGCCGGGAAGCTGGCCCTGCCGGTCGTGCAGGTGCACGGTGAGGGCGCTCATGCCGGTGAAGTGCATGCCGTTGACCGCGACGCCCATCACCAGCGCCGAGCCGACGAGGGCGAGCAGCCGGCGGACGGTCACCGCCAACCAGAGCGCCACGGTGGCCGCCACCACCGCGATCGCCACCGACAGGGCCACCCGGACGGGGTCGTAGTCGAGGTTCCCGTGCAGCCGTAGCGCCGCCATGCCGGTGTAGTGCATGGCGGCGACCCCGGCCCCGGTGAAGACGCCACCGACGACGATCCGCGCCACGGAGATCCGCCCGGTGCCGACGATGGCCAGCCCGATCCCGACCGCCACCACGGCGATGACCGCGCTGGCCACGGTGAGCGGGACGTCGTACCGGATACGCGTGCCCCCGACCGCGAACCCGAGCATCGCCATGAAGTGCATGCTCCAGATGGCGGTGCCGCCGATCGCCCAGGCGGCCAGGATCCCCCACCAGACCCGTTGCCCGCCGGAACCGGCGGTACGGCTACGGCCGGCACAGACCAGCCCGAGGAACGACCCGAGCACGGACAGGGCGTAGCTCAGCGCGGGCGTGATCCACCCGTACTCGAAATGACTGACCGTTGCCACGACGACCTTCTCCCCGGAAGCTCCACCGGCGCGCAGCTTGCGCCCGAGCAATGATCCGGGACGCCCTCACCAGGCAAAACGGCACCCCCCGACGATCCGGGGGGTGCCGTTGCAGTGACCGTGCGATGCGTCGATTGCCACTCGGCAACCACACGCTGTCATGGTCAGGCGGGAGCGTGGTACGCCAGGACTCCCCGGTTGACCGCCGCGATCGCCTGCCGGGCGGTGGCGCGCAGGTCGCTGGAGGCCCCACCGGAGTCGGCGAGCTGTCCGAGCAGGTCGACCACCTGCCGGGCCCACCGGACGAAGTCCCCGGCCGGCATCTCGCCGTCGAGCTGGTGGCCACTGGCCAGCACCTTGGCCAGGGCCTCACCCCGGGCCCACCGGTAGATCGGCCAGGCGAAGCCCAGGTCGGGTTCCCGGGTGACGCTGAGCCCTCGGGACGCCTCGTCCGTCTCGATCTCGCTCCACAGTTTCAGGGTCGCGTCGACCGCGTCGACGACCGCACCGCGCGGCACCGAGGCCCGCTCGTCGACGTCCCGCCGGGCCTCGAAGACCACCACCGACACCGCGGCGGCCAGTTCGGCCGGGGAGAGCCCGTCCCAGACGCCCCGGCGCAGGCACTCCGCGACCAGCAGGTCCGCCTCGGTCCAGATCCGGGACAGCATCCGACCGGCGTCGGTGACCGACCCGTCGGTGGTGAGGTAGCCCCGGGCGGTGAGCAGCGCCACGATGCGGTCGAAGGTACGGGCCAGCGAGCCCGTCCGGCCGGACACCCGCTGGCGCAGTTCCTCGGTGTCGCGTTCCAGCCGGCGGCGGCGCTCCGCCCAGCGGGCGTGCTCCTCCCGTTCCGGGCAGGCGTGGCACGGGTGACTGCGCAGCTCCGAGCGGAGCTGGGTCAGCCGGTGGTCCTCCCCCGCCGCCTGCCGGGACCGTCCGCCGCGCCGCCCGCCGTGCCGGTCCAGGCCGGTGCCGCCGACCTCGGCGGCGAGGTCCCGACGGGCCGCCGGGGAGCGGTGGTTGAAGTGCTTGGGCACCCGGATCCGGGCGAGCACCTCGGCCGGGGCGGTGAAGTCGGCGGCGGTGATCCGTCCCGCCCAGCGGTCCTGGGTAAGCACCAGCGGTCGGGGCTCGCCGAACCCGCCGGTGGCGGGGTCGATGACGACCGCCAGGCCGGCCCGCCGCCCCGACGGCACCCGGATCACGTCGCCGACCCGCAGCCGCTCCAGCGAGGCGATCGCCGCCGCCTTGCGCTGGGTCTGCCCCTGCCGGGCCAGCGAACGCTCCCGGTCGCCGATCGCCACCCGCAGTGCGAAGTACTCGTCGAAGTCGCCCTGGTGGCAGACCGCCTCCGCGCCGTACGCGTCCATGGTCTCGGTGTTGCGCTGCACCTGGCGGGCCAGGCCGACCACCGAGCGGTCCGCCTGGAACTGCGCGAACGACGACTCCAGCAGCGCCCGGGCCGGCTCCGCGCCGACGCTGCCGACCAGGTTCACCGCCATGTTGTACGACGGCCGGAAACTCGACCGCAGCGGGTACGTCCGGGTGGAGGCGAGTCCGGCCACGTGCCGGGGGTCGGTCTCCGGTGACCAGACCACCACCGCGTGCCCCTCGACGTCGATGCCCCGCCGACCGGCCCGGCCGGTGAGCTGGGTGTACTCGCCGGGCGTCAGGTCGACGTGGGCCTCGCCGTTGTACTTCACCAACCGTTCCAGCACCACGCAGCGCGCCGGCATGTTGATGCCCAGGGCGAGGGTCTCGGTGGCGAAGACCGCCTTGACCAGGCCCCGGACGAACAGCTCCTCGACGACCTCCTTGAACGCCGGCAGCATGCCCGCGTGGTGGGCGGCGAGGCCACGTTCCAGCCCGTCGAGCCACTCCCAGTAGCCGAGGACGGAGAGGTCCTCGCTGGGGATGGCGGTGACCCGGCTCTCCACCACCCGGCGGATCTCGGCGCGTTCCTCCGGCGAGGTGAGCCGCAGCCCGGCGGCGAGGCACTGCTCCACCGCCGCGTGGCAGCCGGCCCGGCTGAAGATGAACAGGATCGCCGGGAGCAGCCCCTCGCGGTCCAGCCGTTCGACGATGTCCGGCCGCAACGGTCCCCGCCAGCGGGGGCCGCGCCGCCGGTCCGCGCCGGTGCCGCGCACCTCCCCCAACTCCAGGCGACGCAGCGTGTCGCGGGTGTAGCGCAGCAGTTCCGGATGGACGTCGTGCTTGCGGGCCGCGTCGGCGTCGTGGAACAGGTCGAACATCCGTCTGCCGACGAGCATGTGCTGCCACAGCGGCACCGGCCGGTGCTCACTGACCACCACGGCGGTCTCGCCGCGGACGGTGACCAGCCAGTCGGCGAACTCCTCGGCGTTGGAGACGGTCGCGGAGAGGGAGACCAGGGTGACCGACGCGGGCAGGTGGATGATCACCTCTTCCCAGACCCCGCCCCGGAACCGGTCGGCGAGGTAGTGCACCTCGTCCATCACCACGTACGCCAGGCCCTCGAGGGTGCTCGAGCCGGCGTAGAGCATGTTGCGCAGGACCTCGGTGGTCATCACCACCACGGGCGCGTCGCCGTTGATCGCGTTGTCACCGGTGAGCAGGCCCACCTGGTCGGCGCCGTACCGGTCGACCAGGTCGTGGTACTTCTGGTTGGACAGCGCCTTGATCGGGGTGGTGTAGAAGCACTTGCGCCGGGGTTCCCCGGCCGACACCGGCCGGGCCGGGGTGCCGCGCAGCGCCAGGTGCACGGCGAACTCGCCGACCACGGTCTTGCCCGCGCCGGTCGGGGCGCAGACCAGCACCCCGCTGCCCCGTTCCAGGGCCTGACACGCCTCGCGCTGGAAGTCGTCGAGGTCGAACCCCAGATCGAAGGCGAATTCGTCCAGTGCCGGGAAGAGGGAGGCCTGCGCGGCCCGGCGGCGCGCCGCGGCGTACCGCTCGGCGGGGCTCGACATGCCCCCAAGATTAATGCGTCCCCGCCCGGCGCACCCGTCAAGGCCGTCCAGCGTCCCCGCCCCGGCGGTCCAACGCATCCGCACCGTCCTCGGCAAGGCCGTCCGCCAGGCCCGTCGGGGGCGGTCGGTAGGGTGCACCTCGTGCCGGATCATGCCCATGCGCCCGACCCCCGTGCCAACCGCGCCGCCGACAGCCGGGAGCTTCCCCGCCGTCGGATCGAGGCGGTCCTGTTCGATTTCCACGGCACCCTGGCCCAGGTGGAGGACGCTCGGGAGTGGGTGGTGGCCGCGGCGGCGAGCTGCGGGGTGCCGCTGGAACGGATGCGTGCGACGGTGCTGGCCGACCGGCTGCTCACCGCCGGCCGGGCCGGCGGGCCGCTGCCGCACCGGGTGCCGCCCCGGCTGGCCGAGGTGTGGTCCGACCGGGACCTCTATCCGCACGCCCACCGGGCCGCCTACACCGGGCTGGCCGCGACGGTGGACGCCGGGATCGAGGGCCTCGCCGACGCCCTCTACGAGCGGGTGCTGGGTCCGGACGGCTGGGTGCCCTACCCGGACACCGCCCCCACCATGGCGGCGCTACGGGCGGCGGGCGTCAAGGTGGCGGTGGTCAGCAACATCGGCTTCGACCTGCGACCGCTGTTCGACGCCTGGGGGCTCACCGAACTGGTCGACGCCTTCGCGCTCTCCTACGAGGTGGGGCGCTGCAAGCCGGACCCGGGCATCTTCCTGCGCGCCTGCGGCATGGTCGGGGTCGACCCGGAGCGGGCGCTGATGGTCGGCGACACCCCGGCGGACGCGGGAGCGGTCGGGGCGGGCTGCGCGGTGCTGGTGCTGCCCCCGGCCGAGGCGGGCCGGGCCAACGGGCTCGGTGCCGTGCTCGACCTGGCCCTGCCGGCCTGACCCCCTCGGTCCGGGTCAGCGCAGCAGCCGCACCGCCGCCGGTACCGCGGTGACCGTCACCGGCAGGCACAGTGACCGTTCCCCGTCGGCGTACGTGGTGATCCCCTCG
This sequence comes from Micromonospora sp. NPDC023956, assembly GCF_040639195.1. NCBI lineage: Bacteria > Bacillati > Actinomycetota > Actinomycetes > Micromonosporales > Micromonosporaceae > Micromonospora > Micromonospora sp. NPDC023956. Next base: position 150,863 of record NZ_JBEZZN010000006.1, on the reverse strand, counting down.
GCCGCCAGCTCCACGGTCCGCGCCCGGTAGGTGCGCACCAGCGGGTGCCGCACGTGGGTGCCCCGGTAGATCCGCGGCTTGACCCGGATCAGGGTGCGCCGGTCGAAACGGCCGCCGACCACCACGTCCAGCAGCCCGTCCGTCGGGTCCGCGTCCGGGCAGATCCGCATCCCGCCGCCGTAGCTGGCGCAGTTGCCGATCGCCACCAGTACCGCGTCGATCTCCTGCGCCTCCCCGTCGATACGCAGCGTGTAGCGGCGCGGGCGCAGCCGGGCCAGCTCCACCAGGATCGCCACGTCGTACCGGCGGGGACCGCGGGGCCAGCGCATCCGGTTGGCCCGCTCGTTGACGATGGCGTCGAAGCCGGCGGCCAGAACCGCCCCGTACCAGCGGTGGACCCCGTCGGCACCGGTCATCCGGGCCAGGTCGACCGGATGGCTCCGGCCGTCCCGCAGGGCGGCGGCGACCACCTCCACCGCAGCCAGCGGATCGGCCGGATATCCGGTGTCGACGGCGAAGTCGTTGCCGGTGCCGGCGGGCACCGCACCGAACGGCACCGCCGTGCCGGCCACCGCCTGCAACGCACGGTGCACGGTACCGTCGCCCCCGATGGCCACCAGCGCCGACACACCCTCCACGACCGCCACGCGGCACGCCGCTTCGGCCTCCTCCGGGCTGCCCGCGTCGAGCAACCGAACCGGCCGTCCGGCGGTCGCCAGCCGGTCCAGCAGCCGGGGCAGCAGCCCTCGGTGCCGCCCCCGGCCGGCGGTCGGGTTGGCCAGCACGGCGACGGGCCCCTCGGGCGACGGGGCGACGGGCGGGTGATCGTCTGCGGTCACGGCCAGCACGGTAGCGCGACCGGCCCGCCTCCGTGTTCCCCCCAACGGCTGCCGGGCAGTGGCAGCACTCCCGGCTACGCACGAAGCGGTGGCCGGGAGCCCCGGCCACCGCTTCGTGCGTTGGTGCGGATCAGGTCATGCCGTCGTACCGGCGGTCGATCGGTGCCGGCGCGGGGATCCGGTCCGGGGCGGCGATCGGCGCGCTCGCGTCCACCCGGTCACCGGCGGCGACCGGCTCCGGCTCGGACGGGAGCGGGGAGGCCTCGTCGTCGTCGATGCCGGCGTAGACCTCCTTGTCACGGCCCTTGCGCCGGTCGTTGAGGAACGCCACCCCGACCGCGGCGAAGTAGAGCAGACAGAGGCAGAGCGCCAACGCCGTCATGCCGAACGGATCCGGCGTCGGGGTGACCACTGCGGCGAACGCGAAGAACAGGAAGACCGCGATCCGCCACCAGCCCAGCAGCCGCCGGGCGCTGGCCAGCCCGACGAAGTTGAGCATCAACACGATCAACGGGAACTCGAACGCCACCCCGAACAACAGGATCAGGTTGGTGACGAAGGAGACGTACCGGGTGATGTCCAGGGTCGTCTGGATCTCGCTCCCGGCGACGTTGAGCAGGAACTCCAGACCCTTCGCGGTGACGAAGTACGCCAGCAGCGCACCGGCCGCGAACAGCGGGGCGGCCAGGCCGGTGAAGACGTACGCGTACCGCCGCTCGTGCCGGTGCAGGCCGGGGGCGATGAACGCCCAGAGCTGGTAGAGCCAGACCGGGGCGGCGATGATCAGGCCGACCCAGAGACCGATCTTCAGGTTGAGCAGGAAGAGGTCCGCCGGCCCGAGCTGGACGAAGTCGCAGCTCGCGCCGGTCTCCTGGAACTTCGGCAGGTCGCAGTACGGCTTGCGGAGAATGTTCAGGACCGGCCCGGCCAGCCAGAGCCCGAAGCCGAAGCCGATCAGGATCGCCAGCGACGCCCGGAAGAGTCGGTTACGCAGCTCACGGAAGTGCTCGACCAGCGTCATCGAGCCTTCGGCGGCCCGTTCGAAGCTGCTCGGACCGCGCTTGCGGAGGCCGAAGCGCACGGTTGTCCGGCCTTCCGGTCAGTTCTCGCGGACGCGCTGCACCGGGTCGACGACCGGGGGCGCGACCGGCTGCTGCGGCGCCTGGTACGGCTGACCGACGTGGGGTGCCTGCTGCGGGTGCGCGGCGTAGGGCGCCTGCTGGGCGGCCTGCGGCGGCAGCGTCTGGTAGCCGGCCTGGGCGTCGGCCTTCTCGGCCAGGTCGCGGTCGTCCTCGTGCAGGCTCTTGGTCTCCGCCTTGATGATGCGCAACGAGCGACCCAGCGAACGGGCCGCGTCGGGAAGCCGCTTCGCGCCGAAGAGCAGGATCAGCACGACCACGAGTACGGCGATGTGCCACGGCTTGAGGGCACCCATGGAAAGCTCCAGTCGCTCTGTGTGTCGGGGTGATGTGTCGCAGCCCATCGTACGTGCGCCGCGCGCTTCCGCCACCCGCCGGCCCGCTGGCTGTGCGGTCCGGCCGGTGAAGTCTCGGTCAACCCCGGGTGTCCCGTCAACCGTCTCCGGAAACCCGCACCGCAGCTCACGATCACCCGACGAGTGGACGTCGAGTGGCGGTCAGCCGCCCCGCCGCGCATTGATGACCTCAATTCGCTGCTGGGCGGTGGCGATCCGCCGCTGCAAACCCTCGGCCCGTTCCTGGAGCACCTCGGCGGTCGACTGGAGCGCCTCGGCCTGGGCCTGCCGCTGTTGGAGGGCCAGCGCCGCCCGGCGCAGCCGGGGCAGGCGGGCCAACACCGGCCGGACGGCGAGCGCCAGCACGACCAGCGGGACGAGCACCACCGCGAGCACGATCCACTTCACCACGGCGTCAGCCTACTGCCTGCCGGGGTGGCCCGCCGGGCCGGCCGAGCCGGGTGCCCCGGCCACCTCCACCGCTCCGTCGACGAGGACGACCGGCACCCCGACGGCCGCACCGGGCGCCCCGACGGCCGGACCAGGTGCCTCGACGGCCGGGCCGGACACGTCGGCGGCGGGACCGGGCGCCCCGGGGGCGGCCCCGTCGTCCACCGCAGAGGTGGCGTACGCGTCCAGGGCGGCGAGCGCCTGGGCACGCACCTGCTCGGCCAGTTCCGCCGGGGCCACCACGGTCGCGTCCGGGCCCAACCCGAGCACGAAGCGGCGGGCCCAGCCCAGGTCGGTGACGCGCAGCGAGACCAGCCAGTGGTCGCCCTCGCCCGCCTCCACCCGCTCACACGGGTAGTACTCGGTGATCCAGCGTTCCCGCCGGCCGATCCGCAGGGTGATCAGCGGCAGGTCGGCTGACGGGCGGAACACCCCGCCGGTGAGGTCGTACGAGCGGGCCTGGGGCGGCACCGCCACCGGCTCGTCCAGCTCGGTGACCGCGTCGATCCGGTCCGCCCGGAACAGCCGGACCGCCTCGGCCCGGCGGCACCAGGCCTCCACGTACGCCCGACCGCCGACCATCAGCATCCGCAGCGGATCGACGACCCGCTCGGTGGTCTCGTCCCGGGCCGGGGTGTAGTAGGTGATCCGCAGCGCCCGGCCGCCCTCCACCGCGGCGCGCAGCGCCTCGACCCGCTCGTTGTCGGCCGGCAACCGGACGGCGACCGGCGCGCCCACGGTGTCGCCCGCCGCGTTCTCGATCTTGGCGAGGGCCCGCTCGACCGCCTCCCGGTTCGCCACCCCCGGCGTCTCGGCGAGCATCCGCAACGCCACGACCAGCGCCAACGCCTCGTCCGGCGTCAACCGCAGCGGACGGTCGATGCCGGCGTCGTAGGTGATGGTGACCCGGTCGCCGTCGAACGCCATGTCGATCAGGTCACCGGGACCGTAGCCGGGCAGCCCGCACACCCAGAGCAGTTCCAGGTCCTCCCGGAGCTGGCGTTCGGTCACCCCGAGGTCCCCCGCCGCCTCGGCGATCTCGATGCCCGGCCGGGCGAGAAGATACGGCACCAGGTTCAGCAGGCGGGCCAGCCGGTCGGCCGAGGCCCGCGAACCGGTCGGGCGGGTGGCGGTACGACTCACCGGACACCTCCGCTCACCGCGACCTCGTCGTGCCGGGCCGCGACTTCCTTCAGTCGCTGGATGACCGCCTCCCGCACCTCCGGCGGATCCAGCACCCGCACGTCCGGGCCGTAGCCGACGAGCTGGCCGGCCAGCGACTCCGGGTCGGCGTACGGCAGGACCAGTCGGTCCCCGTCCGGCCCGGTGCCGCCACCGACCGCCCAGCGGCGCAGTCCGGCGGCCCGGCCCGGGGTGACCAGGACGGTGGCCCGGCCGGTCCGCTCCACCGGCCCGGACCAGCGGGCGACATGGCTGATCAGGTCGACCTCCGGCGGGGTGTAGGCGCCGGGACGACCGGTCACCCGGACCGCGCCGACCACCCGGGACAGGCGGAAGCACCGGGTGGCACCCCGGTCCAGGTCGTGACCGACCACGTACCACCGGCCCCGCCAGCAGACCACCCCCCAGGGCTGGAGGCGGCGGGTGGCGGGCGCGTCACCGTCGGGGGTGCGGTAGTCGAAACTGACGTCGCGCCGATCCCGCGCGGCGGCGGTCAACGGCGCGAACGCCGGGTCCACCGTGACCATCGGCTCCAGGCCGAGAGTGGCCTGGGGGTCCACGTCCACACCGGCGGCGCGCAGCTTCGCCAGCCCCGAGGAGGCGGCGGCGGCGAGCCCGGCGTGCTGCCACAGTCGCGCCGCGATGCCCACGGCGGCGGCCTCGTCCGGTTCGAGCGGGATGTCGGGGAGCGCGTACTCTCGGTGGGCGATCCGGTAACCCGGCTCGGTGTCGAAGACACTGGCGGTACCGGTCTCCAACGGCACGCCCAGCTCCCGCAACTCGGCCTTGTCCCGCTCGAACTTGCGCTGGAACGCCTCGTGGTCGCGGACGTCGTCCGGATCGTGCTCGTAGCCGGGCACGGTCGCGGCGATCTGCGCGGCGGTGAGGAACCGTCGCGTGGACAGCAGGCAGATCACCAGGTTGACCAGGCGTTCGGTACGGGTCCGCGACACGTGCAAGACGCTAGCAGCCCGCCGACCCGCGCAGTCCGTGCACCCACACGCGCGGCGCGCCGCCAGCCGCTCCGGCCGGGCGAGCGGCGACGCCCCGGTGGTGGCCGGCAACCCCTTCTCGTCACCATGGGGTGACCGAAGACCCTTCCTGCCGGTGCAGGGAGCAGGTGACGGGTTGCGATCGTAGGGTGAGCCCATGGCGGGCGCGCCGGCCAGGACCGAGAGTGTCGGCACGGTGGTCGTGGCCGGGGCCGCGAACCTCGCGATCGCCGTGGCCAAACTGATCGCCGGACTGCTCTCCGGCTCTGCGGCGATGCTCTCCGAGGCCGTCCACTCGCTCGCCGACACCACCACCGAGGTGCTGCTCTACGCCGCGCTGCGGCGGGGCGCGCGCCCTGCCGACCACCGCCACCCCTTCGGGTACGGCAAGGAGAGCTACCTCTGGGCGCTGCTCGCCGCGTTGTTCACCTTCGTGGCCGGCGCCGGCTTCGCCGTCACCCACGGGGTCACCACGATCCTCGTCCACGAGCACCGCGGCGACTACCTCCTGTCGTACGTCGTGCTCGCCGTCTCGTTCGCCATCGAGTCGGTCTCCCTCGCCCGCGCCGTACGGCAGGTCCGGCGCGCGTCGCAACGCTGGCGTACCACCCCGCGCCACTTCCTGCGGTTCACCGCGGACACCACCGTCAAGGCGGTCTTCCTGGAGGACAGTGCCGCGCTGGTCGGGCTGCTGCTGGCCGTCCTCGGCGTGGGCCTGTCCCAGCTGACCGGGGACGAGCTCTACGACGGGGTCGCCTCGATCCTGATCGGAGGGCTGCTCCTGGTCGTGGCCACCGTCCTGGCGTACAGCAACGTCTCCCTGCTGGTCGGCCGGGCGGTGCCGGGGCGTATCCGGCGCGAGATCGAGGACGAACTCGCCGCCCTGCCCACGGTGCAGCGGATCGACACCCTGCTCACCATGCAGCTCGGCCCGGACGACGTGCTGGTCGCCGCCAAGGTCGACTTCTCCGACGACGCGACCGGCACCGACATCGAGGCCGCGGCGGACGAGGCCGAGCGGCGACTCACCGACCGCTACCCCGAGATCCGGTACGTCTTCCTCGACCCGACCGGCGCGCGCCCCGGGGCGGCCGGCCCCGCCCCGGACCCGGACGACCCGGCACCGGCGGGTTGACCAGCGGCGGGCTCGGACGGCGGGGACCCGGACGTGGACGACCGGCCGGACGCCGATAACGTGCCGGTCATGGTGCGATGGCGGACGGGCACGGTCACGGCACTGCGACGCCGGTGGCACGGCGCGACGGAACTCGACGTGGTCCTGCCCGACGGAGCCACCATGCGGGCGCTGGCCTACCCGGCTCTGGTCGGCGAGCCCGAGCCCGGTGACCGGGTACTGCTCAACGCCGGCGCGCTGCTGATGGGGCTCGGCACCGGCGGGTACGCGCTCGTCGTCGCCCTGCCCGACCGGCTGCCCGACGACCCGCCGCAGGCCGCCAGCCGCGACGCCGGGCACCTGGTCAAGGCCCGCTACACACCGCTGCAACCGATCCTGCTCGGTGTCGACGAGGAGGCCTCCCCGCACCACCGGCTGCTCGCCGAGGCCGACGACCTGGCCGGCCTGCCGGTGGTCACCGCCGACCTGCACTCCGCGCTTCCGGCGATCCTGGCCGGCGTGCACGCCGACCGGCCCGACTGCCGGGTCGCCTACCTGCTCACCGACGGCGGGGCGCTGCCCGCCTGGTTCTCCCGCACCCTGGACGGGCTGCGCGGGCAGCTCGCCGGCACGGTCAGCGTCGGGCAGGCATTCGGCGGCGACCTGGAGGCGAGCACCCTGCACACCGGGCTGCTGGCCGCCCGGCACGTCCTGCACGCCGACGTCGCCATCGTCGCCCAGGGGCCGGGGAACCTCGGCACCGGCACCCGGTGGGGCTACTCCGGGGTGGCCGTCGGCGAGGCGGTCAACGCGGTCGCCGTCCTCGGCGGGCGGCCGGTCGGCTCGCTGCGGATCTCCGACGCCGACCCGCGCCCCCGGCACCGGGGCGTGTCCCACCACAGCCTCACCGCGTACGGACGGGTGGCGCTCGCCCCGGCGGAGCTGATCGTCCCGGAGGGCCTCGACCCGGCGCTGGACGCCGAGGTGGGCGCGGCGCTGAGTCCGTTGGCCGCCCGGCACCGGATCGTCCGGGTCGACACCGAGGGGCTGGACGCGGCGCTGCGGACGAGCGTCGTGCCGCTGTCGACGATGGGGCGCGGGCTGGACGCCGACCACGCGTACTTCCTGGCCGCCGCCGCGGCCGGCCGGTACGCCGCCCGCCTCGCCGGCTGACCGCCGTATCCCCGGGGGCCGGTCGCGCACGGGCGCGGCGGGTCGACCGGGGTCGGGGTGCCGGTCGTGCGGCTCAACGCCGTCGAGGCGGGGGCAGGTCAGACCAGGAACACCAGGGCCAGCCAACCGCCCACCATCGCCACCAGGGCGAGGGTGAGCACCCAGGTCGGCACGGTGTACTCACCGCGCCGGTTCCGCTCGATCTCGTCACGAATCTTCTGCCGGCGCCGCTCGACCCAGCTGGGGTGGTCGCGGTCCGGCGGTGGGGAGTTGACCATAACCCGGCAAGCGTACCGGGGTGTCCCGGCCGGCCGACCGGCCCGTCGGGACACCCCGGGTCGGTCACATGCTCGCGATCAGCCGCTCCACCCGCTCGTCGTACGCACGGAACGGGTCCTTGCACAGCACGGTGCGCTGCGCCTGGTCGTTGAGCTTGAGGTGCACCCAGTCGACGGTGAAGTCCCGCCGCTTCTCCTGGGCGTGCCGGATGAACTCGCCCCGCAGCCGGGCCCGGGTGGTCTGCGGCGGCGTCTCCTTCGCCTCGAAGATCTCCGGGTCGGTGGTCACCCGGTCGACCTGGCCGCGCCGTTCGAGCAGGGCATAGAGACCCCGGCCGCGCCGCAGGTCGTGGTACGCCAGGTCCATCTGGGCGACCCGTGGGTGCGACAGCGGCAGGTCGTGCTTGCGCTGGTACCGCTCGATCAGCCGGAGCTTGGTCACCCAGTCGATCTCGCGGGCGACCGGCTCCAGGTCACCGGTCTCCACCGCGCGCAGCACCCGGCCCCACAGCTCCACCACCCGCTTGGCGCTCTGGTCACCGCCGCGCCGCTCGACGAACTCGGTCGCCCGGGCGAGGTACTCCTGCTGGATCTCCAGGGCGCTGACCTCCTTGCCGGAGGAGAGCCGCACCTTGCGCCGGCCGGTGATGTCGTGCGAAACCTCGCGGATCGCCCGGATCGGATTCTCCAGGGTGAGGTCCCGCATCACCACGCCGGCCTCGATCATCCGCAGCACGATGTCCGCCGACCCGACCTTCAGCAGGGTGGTGACCTCGTTCATGTTCGAGTCGCCGACGATCACGTGCAGTCGGCGGTACCGCTCCGCGTCGGCGTGCGGCTCGTCCCGGGTGTTGATGATCGGCCGGCTCCGGGTGGTCGCCGACGAGACCCCCTCCCAGATGTGCTCGGCCCGCTGGGAGAGGCAGTACACCGCCCCGCGCGGCGTCTGGAGCACCTTGCCCGCGCCGCAGATCAACTGTCGGGTGACCAGGAAGGGGATCAGCACGTCGGCCAGCCGCCCGAACTCCCCGTGCCGGGAGACCAGGTAGTTCTCGTGACAGCCGTACGAGTTGCCGGCCGAGTCGGTGTTGTTCTTGAACAGGTAGATCTCGCCCGCGATGCCCTCGTCGTGCAGCCGCTTCTCCGCGTCGATCAGCAGACCCTCCAGGATCCGCTCACCGGCCCGGTCGTGGGCGACCAGGTCGACCACCGAGTCGCACTCCGGCGTGGCGTACTCCGGGTGCGAACCGACGTCGAGGTAGAGACGGGCACCGTTACGGAGGAAGACGTTGCTCGACCGGCCCCACGACACCACCCGACGGAAGAGGTAACGCGCGACCTCGTCAGGGGAGAGCCGCCGCTGCCCCCGGTAGGTACAGGTGACGCCGTACTCGGTCTCGATACCGAAGATTCGCCGCTCCATGAAGAGACATTAGCCCCCCACGGCCCGAATTGGGCAGCGCTCGACGGCGGCATTGTCGCACCCGGTCGTCGGACCGGCACCAACCGCACCGATCCCCCGCGGCGGCGAACCGGCCGGTCGGGCCGGCAGCGGGGCCGCGCCGTCCCGGTCCGCCGGGCCACGGTCCCGGGTAGAGTTGGCCGACCGTGAGGATCCTCGTCACCGGCGGCGCCGGCTTCATCGGTTCGGCCTACGTGCGGCGCCTGCTGCGCGGCGCCGAGCCGGAGATCACCCCGACCGTCCTGACCGTCCTGGACAGCTTCACCTACGCCGGTACGCGGGGCGCGCTCGCCGCCGTGCGCGCCGATCCCCGGCTGCGGGTGGTCCACGGTGACGTCCGGGACGTCGACCTCGTCGACGGCACCGTGGCCGGGCACGACCTGGTCGTGCACTTCGCCGCGGAGTCCCATGTGGACCGCTCGATCGTCGGGGCGGCCGCCTTCGTCAGCACGAACGTGCTCGGCACCCAGACCCTGATCGACGCGGCCCTGCGGCACGGGGTCGGCCGGTTCGTCCAGGTTTCCACCGACGAGGTCTACGGCTCGATCGACACCGGCTCGTGGACCGAGTCCGCGCCCCTGGACCCCTCCTCGCCGTACTCGGCGTCGAAGGCTGCGGCGGACCTGCTGGCGCTGGCGCACCACCGCACCCACGGACTGGACGTGGTGGTCACCCGCGGCTCGAACACCTACGGCCCCTACCAGTACCCGGAGAAGCTGGTCCCGCTCTTCGTCACCAACCTCGTCGACGGGGAGCCGGTGCCGCTCTACGGCGACGGCCGGCACGTCCGCGACTGGCTGCACGTCGACGACCACTGCCACGGCATCGCCCTGGCCCAACGGCTCGGCCGGGCCGGACGCGTCTACCACCTCGCCGGCGGCACCGAACTGACCAACCGGGACCTCACCGGACGGATCCTCGCCGTCTGCGGGGCCGACTGGGACCGGGTGCGCCAGGTCGCGGACCGCAAGGGCCACGACCGGCGCTACTCCCTCGACACCACCCGCAGCCGCCGGGAGCTGGGGTACGCCCCCCGGGTCGACCTGACCACGGGACTGGCCGCCACCGTCGACTGGTACCGGTCGAACCGGGCCTGGTGGCGGCCCCTGAAGGACCGCCCCTGAACCGGGCCGCCCGCTCAGGCCGCCGGCCCGGTCGACGTCCCGGTGGAGGTCACGCCTCCGCAGGCCCGGTCGACTCCTCCGGGGCGACCTCGGTGGCCTGCCCCTCCAGGTCCGCCGAACCGGCCGAGGTGGTCGGCTTGCCCGCCGGGGCCGACGGCGGCTTCGGCGTCTCCGCCCGAGCCGACCCGGCCGGCTCCTCGCCACCGTCGAGCAGCGCGGTCAGCGCCGCCCCGGTGATCCGGCGGAAGGTCCGCCCCACCCGGCCACGGTCCAGCACCGCCACCTCGAGCTGGTTCGCGGCGATGGTCCGTGCCGCGCCCCCCTCGCCACCGACGGTGCCGAGCGCCCGCACCGCGACCTTGACCGCCTCGGCGAGAGACATCTCCGGGCGGTGCTCCGACTTGAGCACACCGGAGATCGCCTCCGCCTGTCCGCCCATCGCCATCCGACCCGGCTCGTCGTTCACCGAGCCGTCGTAGGTCAACCGGTAGAGTTCGTCCTGCTCCGCCGAAGCACCCACCTCGGCGACGCAGATTTCCACCTCGAACGGCTTCGACTGCTCGGTGAAGATCGCACCGAGGGTCTGCGCGAACGCGTTGGCCAGCGCCCGTCCGGTCACGTCCCGCCGGTCGTAGCTGAGGCCGTTGAGATCGGCCATCCGCACCCCGGCGCGCCGCAGGTTCTCGAACTCGTTGTACCGGCCGACCGCGGCGAAGCCGATCCGGTCGTAGATCTCACTGACCTTGTGCAGGGCGCTGGAGATGTTCTCCGCGACGAAGAGCACCCCGCCCGCGTAACTGAGGACCACCGCGCTACGGCCCCGGGCGATGCCCTTGCGGGCCAACTCGGAGCGGTCGCGCATGATCTGCTCGGGCGAGGCGTAGAACTGCATGGCCACGACGGCGGTTCTCCTTCAGGCGCTGTGCTGACGGCTGCTGGTTGCTGTTGGGCGGGAAGCGGGGTCAGCCGCCCGGGTTCTCCATCCGGCCCGCCACGACGCTCTCGGCGAGCGCGGCGGTCTCCTCGGCGGTGAGCCGGTGCGTTCCCTCCGCGGTCGCGGTCATCACCACCGGATAGATCCGACGGGTCAGGTCCGGGCCACCGGTGGCGGTGTCGTCGTCGGCCGCGTCGTAGAGCGCCTCCACCGCGAGTCGGGTCGCGTCAGCGACGGAGAGGCCGGTGCGGAACCGCTTCTTCAGGGCGGACCGGGCGAAGATCGAACCCGAGCCGATGGCGTCGTAGCCGGTCTCCTCGTAGGGACCACCGGTGACGTCGAAGCTGAAGATCCGGCCAGCTCGGGCCGGGTCCGGCGCGGCCAGGTCGAAGCCGGCGAAGAGCGGGATCACCGCGAGGCCCTGCATCGCGGCGCCCAGGTTGCCCCGGATCATCGCGGCGAGCCGGTTGGCCTTGCCGTCGAGCGAGAGCATCGCGCCCTCGATCTTCTCGTAGTGCTCCAGCTCCACCTGGAACAGTCGCATCAGCTCGATGCCGATGCCCGCGGTACCGGCGATGCCGACCAGCGAGTACGCGTCCGCCGGGTGCACCTTCTCGATGTCCCGCTGGGCGATCAGGTTGCCCATGGTGGCCCGTCGGTCGCCGGCCATCACCACGCCGCCGTCGGCCACGATGGCCACGATGGTCGTCGCGTGCGGCGCGAGGTCGGCGGCCATGCCCGGCGGCAGCGGCCGTCGGCCGGGCAGCAGCTCCGGTGCCACCCGACTCAGGAACTGGGTGAAGGAGGACGTCCCCGCGTTGGTGAACACATCTGGTAGACGCCCGGATGGATCAAAACCCGCTGCCACGTGGTTCCTCTCAGGTACGTGATCGCCCCGGCCAGCCGTGACTGGTCGTCACGGAACTGACCAAGACCACCGTTGCAGTTGAAGCAGAGTATCCCGCGCACCCACCCGGTGCGGTGATCGTGGTCCACATGTTGCGGCTCGGCGGCACCACAGATCGCGCAGACGCCGCCCTGTTCGGCCAGAAGCTGGTCGAACTCCTTCTGCCCGATGCCGTACCGCCGACGCAGGTAGCCCACCGGCGTCGGCGACCGTCGTTGCGGCACACCACCCTGCTTGCGACGACTCGCCTCCGACCGGGCCGCCGCACAGGTCTTGCAGTCGAGGGCGAGGCCGCCGGCCCGGCGGCGATTCCGGTGGAACTCCGTCAGAGGTGGTACCCGCTCACACTCCCGGCACGGCTTGTCCGTCGCACGTGGCGAATCGGACATGTGCCCTATTGTCCGCCCTTCTGGACGTAGCCCCGCACGAATTCTTCGGCGTTCTCCTCGAGGACGGAGTCGATCTCGTCGAGCAGGTCGTCGACGTCCTCGGTGATCTCGGCGTGCCGCTCGGCGACCTCCGGGTTCGCCTCGGTGGTGACGTCCTCGATCTCCTCGCCCTGGCGCGCCTTGCCCGACTGGGACTGACCGCCGCTGTCACGAGTAGCCATCCGGTGCCTCCTCCACGATCGCTTGCCAGAAACTTACCTCGCGGAGGCGACGAAAACCGGTCACCCGACCGGCTTTCGCCACCGACCGCCGACTCAGCCGCCGGTCAACGTCTCCAACAGGTCCTTCGCGCTCTCGCAGCGGTCGAAGAGTGCTCCCACGTGCTGCCGGGTGCCCCGCTCGGGCTCCATCATCGGCACCCGCACCAGCGACTCCCGGCCGATGTCGAAGATCACCGAGTCCCAGCTCGCCGCGACCACCTCGGAGGGGTACTCGGCGAGGCAGCGCCCCCGGAAGTAGGCCCGGGTGTCCTCCGGCGGCTCGGTCATCGCCGTGCGGGTCTCCTCGTCGGTCAGCAGCGTCCTCATCGACCCCCGGGACACCAGCCGGTGATAGAGGCCCTTCTCCGGCCGCACGTCGGAGTACTGGAGGTCGACGAGCTGGAGCTTGTGCGAGCCCCAGCCGAGCTTCTCCCGCTCCCGGTAGCCCTCCAGCAGCCGCAGCTTCGCCACCCAGTCCAGCTCGTCCGCGCAGAGCATGACGTCCCGGCCCAGCCGGTCCAGCACGCTCTCCCAGCGGGCCAGCACGTCGAGGGTCTGCTCGTCGGCGTCGGCGCCGTACCGGGTGTCCACGAAGGACCGGACCCGCTCGTAGTACGCCCACTGGAGGTCCAGGGCGGTCAGCCGCCGGCCGTCGCGCAGCCGCATCCGGTGGGTCAGCGACGGGTCGTGGCTGACCGCGCGCAGCTCGCTGACCGGGTCGGCGATGCCCAGGTCGGGGCCGAGCGCCTTCTCCTCGATCATGGTCAGGATCAGGGCGGTGGTGCCGACCTTCAGGTACGTGGAAATCTCCGAGAGGTTGGCGTCGCCGATGATGACGTGCAGCCGGCGGTACTTGTCGGCGTCGGCGTGCGGCTCGTCCCGGGTGTTGATGATGGGCCGCTTCAGGGTGGTCTCCAGACCGACCTCGACCTCGAAGAAGTCGGCCCGCTGGGAGATCTGGAAGCCGCTCTGCCCGCCGTCCTGGCCGATTCCGACGCGCCCCGCGCCGCAGACGATCTGCCGGGTGACGAAGAACGGCGTCAGGTACGCCACGATGTCGGCGAAGGGCGTCTGCCGGCGCATGAGGTAGTTCTCGTGCGCGCCGTAGCTGGCGCCCTTGTTGTCGGTGTTGTTCTTGTACAGGTGGATCGGCTGGGTGCCGGGGATGGTGGCCGCCCGCCGGGCTGCCTCGGCCATCACCCGCTCCCCCGCCTTGTCCCAGCGGACCACGTCGCGGGGCGTGGTCACCTCGGGGGTGGAGTACTCCGGGTGGGCGTGGTCGACGTAGAGCCGGGCGCCGTTGGTCAGAATGACGTTGGCCAGGCCCAGATCCTCGTCGGCGAGCGCCTCCGCCGGGTCGTAGGCGGCGCCGGAGTAGGTGAAGCCACGAGCGTCGCGCAGGGGCGACTCCTCCTCGTAGTCCCAGCGCGCCCGGCCACCCCGGTTCAGCTCGGGACGCGCGCCGTAGGCGTTGACCACCTGCGACGAGGTGACCATCGGGTTGGCTCCGGCCTGGCCGGGAACGGAGATCCCGTACTCGACCTCGGTGCCCATGATCCGTCGTACGCTCATCGACCTACCCGCTTCGCTCGCCAACGTGCTCCGGTGTCACGTCGAGCGTAGTCCGCGTCACCCGGGAAGTGGGCGTGGCGCATCAGCCGAGGACGGTGTGGTCGATCCTGCCCGAGCGTGCCCGGGGAACAGCGGGAGCCCGCGGCGTGTCGCGCCGCGGGCTCCCCTGGTCGACGGTCAGAGGTACTGACCGGTGTTGCTGGCGGTCTCGATGGAGCGGCCGGACTCGGTGCCCTTGCCGCCGGAGACGAGCGTCCGGATGTAGACGATCCGTTCGCCCTTCTTGCCGGAGATCCGGGCCCAGTCGTCCGGGTTGGTGGTGTTCGGCAGGTCCTCGTTCTCGCGGAACTCGTCGACGCAGGCGTCGAGGAGATGCTGGAGCCGGAGCCCCTTGCGCCCGGAGGTGAGGAACTCCTTGATGGCCATCTTCTTGCCCCGGTCGACGATGTTCTGGATCATCGCGCCCGAGTTGAAGTCCTTGAAGTAGAGGACTTCCTTGTCGCCGTTGGCGTAGGTGACCTCGAGGAAGCGGTTCTCCTCGGTTTCCGAGTACATCCGCAGCACGACCGCGTCGATCATCGCGGCGACGGTGGCCTGGGGGTCGCCGCCGTGCTCGGTCAGGTCGTCCGGGTGCAGGGGCAGCCCGGCGAGGATGTACTTCGAGAAGATGTCCTTGGCCGCCTCGGCGTCCGGACGCTCGATCTTGATCTTCACGTCGAGTCGGCCGGGTCGCAGGATGGCCGGGTCGATCATGTCCTCCCGGTTGGAGGCGCCGATCACGATGACGTTCTCCAGCCCCTCCACGCCGTCGATCTCGCTGAGCAGCTGCGGGACGATGGTGTTCTCCACGTCGGAGGAGACACCGGAGCCCCGGGTCCGGAAGATCGAGTCCATCTCGTCGAAGAACACGATGACGGGGGTGCCCTCGCCGGCCTTCTCGCGCGCCCGCTGGAAGATCAGCCGGATGTGCCGCTCGGTCTCGCCGACGTACTTGTTGAGCAGCTCGGGGCCCTTGATGTTCAGGAAGAAGCTGGTGTGCTTCTCCTTGCCCTCCCGCTCGGCGATCTTCTTCGCCAGCGAGTTGGCCACGGCCTTGGCGATCAGCGTCTTGCCGCAGCCGGGCGGACCGTAGAGCAGGATGCCCTTGGGCGGGCGGAGCTGGTGCTCCCGGAACAGGTCGGCGTGCAGGAAGGGCAGCTCGACCGCGTCGCGGATCTGTTCGATCTGCGAGTGGAGGCCGCCGATGTCGGTGTAGCCGACGTCGGGCACCTCCTCCAGGACCAGCTCCTCGACCTCGCTCTTCGGGATGCGTTCGTACGCGTACGCCGAACGCGGCTCGATCATGAGCGAGTCGCCGGCCCGGATCGGTGAACCGATCAGGGTGTCGGCGAGGTGCACGATCCGCTCCTCGTCGGAGTGCGAGACCACCAGCGCCCGGTCGCCCGGTTCGCCGTCGGGGCCCGCCAGGACCTCCTTGAGCATCACGACCTCACCGACCCGCTCGTAGCCGAACGCGTCGACGATGTTCAACGCGTCGTTGAGCAGGACCTCCTGGCCGCGGCGGAGTTCGCTCGCGTCCAGTGAGGGTGAGACGGCCACCCGGAGCTTGCGACCGCCGGTGAAGATGTCCACCGTGCCGTCGTCGTGCCGGGCGAGGAAGACACCGTAACCGCTGGGCGGCTGCGCCAGCCGGTCGATCTCCTCCTTGAGCGTCACGATCTGCGCGCGTGCCTCCTTGAGGGTGCTCACGAGCCGTTCGTTGTTCTCGGTCAGCCGCGCCAACTGTGCCTGGGTGGCCGCCAGGCGCTCTTCGAGCTGCCGGACGTGTCGGGGGCTCTCGGTCAACTTGCGCCGCACCAGAGCGAGTTCCTCTTGGAGAAACGCGACCTGCGTGGAGAGATCGTGGGCCTCCTTCTCCCACCGTGCGGCGCGCGAGTCCGCGTCGTCGCTGCGTGCCACGTCCCACCTCCCCGGGGGGCTTGAACGTTCTGCCCTAACACTAGCCGCTATGAGCCCGATTCGGTCCCACGCAACGCGCTGAACCTTGATCGCCGGGTACGCGGGCGGGGCCGGTCCGGCGTTCGGGTACCGTCGGGGGCGGAACGCGGGAGCATGGGGGTACAGCGATGACGGAGGTCGCGACCGACCAGTTGCAGGTCTGGGTGGACCAGGACCTGTGCACGGGCGACGGACTCTGCGTGCAGTACGCACCGGAGGTCTTCGAGTTCGACATTGACGGCCTTGCGTACGTCAAGGGCACCGACGGCGAGTTGCGGATGGCCCCGGGTGCCCGGGTGGACGTCCCCGCCCACCTGCGTCTCGAGGTGATCGACTCGGCGCGGGAGTGCCCCGGCGAGTGCATCCACGTCGTCGGGGACGACGACGTGGAGGTCGCCGGCCCGGACGCCGACTGACCCCGCCCGCGCCCACCACGCCCGGCCCGGCCGCCGCCGGGAGACCCTCGTCGCCCCCGGCCCGGACACCGGCCGGGCCCCCTGGTCGCCCGGCGCACGGCGGCGGGCCGGCGGGGCGGCGCGGCGTCGAGCCGGTTTCCGGCGCGCCACGAGCCGACCACCAGCGAGGCCCGAGTCCGACCCCAACGAGCCCCGAGTCCGATCCCAACGAGCCCCGAGTCCGACTCCAGCGAGGCCCGAGTCCGGCTCCAGCGCCCGCGCGCTTCGGTCAGCGGCGCGTCCCGGACCGCCGGGGCGACGGCCACCGGTGGCCGTGAACGGCAAGGACTCCCCCGGGCGGTGCCCGCCGACCGCTGCCGCCGCATCGCCTGCCGGCCGGGGCGGTGGTCAGAGGACCGGCCGACCCACCACCGAGGCGACCAGCCGGGCGAACTCCTCCAGGCGGCCGATCTGCCCCGCCCCGCCGTCGTCGAGCGTCTTGCCGAAACGCAGCGCGTCGTGCCGGGGCGCCCCCACCGCCTCGTCACCGGACGGTGCCTCGTCCATCGACGTCAGCAGCAGGTAGACGTCGATGCTGTCGACCCGGATCTCGCCGCTGTCGGACCGGGTGAGACGACGGCGGCAGCCGACCTCGGTGACCGTGGAGACCGGCACGACCCGCAGGGACGACGTCATCGAACCGGGCGGCCCCTCCCCCGGCGGCACGTCCTCGCCGTGCCACAGGATCAGTCGGCTGCCGTCGCAGACGACGACCTCCTGCCACACGCCGTTGACCTCGTTGACGAACCGTTCCAGGGTGAAGCCCAGCACGGACGCGCCCCGCAGCACCCCGCCGAGCGCCTCGAGCGCCACGTCGGGGTCACGCAGGTAGGCACGCGCCGCCGATTCGAGGTCCTGGTACGGCGACCAGTCCGGGAAGACCGCGGGCAGGTCACCGCCGCCGATGCCCGGCCGGCTCATCCCACCGCCCCCCTCCGGTCGGTGTTCCCGTCCACCGTCACGGGGCGTCCGTCTCCTCCGGGGCGACGCCGTCCGGCTCGGCCGGTCGGGTCGCCGCCAGCCGGGCCGCCTCGGCGTCGCGCAGCAACTGCCGGCGCTGCACGTACGCCTCGGTGCCCTTGCTGGGCTTGCGCCGGCGGGGCGGGGCGGTGACGCCGGGGGCGAGCTTACGGGCGGAGACCAGGAACGCGGTGTGCGCGATCATCCGGTGGTCGGGTCGGACCGCGAGCCCCTCGGCGTGCCAGTCGCGCACCAGGGACTCCCAGGCGCGCGGCTCCGTCCAGCCGCCCCGCTCACGCAGCGCCTCGACCAGCTCGGAGAGCTGCGGGGTGGTGGCCACGTACCCGATCAGGACCCCGCCGGGGACGAGGGCCCGCTCGACCATGTCGAGCATCTCCCACGGGGCGAGCATGTCCAGGATGATCCGGTCGAAACCGGTTTCCGGGCAGTCCGCGACGTCGCCGACGTGCAGCCGCCAGGCGGGGTGCGGGCCGGTGAAGAACGCCTCGACGTTCCGGCGGGCGATCTGGGCGAAGTCGTCGCGCATCTCGTAGGAGTGCAGCTCGCCACCGGTGCCCACGGCACGCAGCAGCGAACAGCTCAGCGCGCCGGAGCCGGCACCGGCCTCGAGGACCTTCGCGCCGGGGAAGATGTCGCCCATGGCGACGATCTGCGCCGAGTCCTTCGGGTAGATGACCTGCGCGCCGCGCGGCATGGAGAGCACGTAGTCCGACAGCAGCGGTCGCAGGGCGAGGAAGGCGGTGCCGCCACCGGAGGTGGTCACCACGCTGCCGTCGGGCAGCCCGATCAGCGCCTCGTGTTCGAGGATGCCCCGATGGGTGTGGAAGGCCTTGCCCGGTTCCAGGGTGACCGTGTGCATGCGCCCCTTCGGGTCGGTGAGCTGGACCCGGTCGCCGGGGCGGAAGGGCCCACGGTGCACGGGGGGCAGCGCCGGCGGGTCGGCGGGCACCGGGGTGCCGTTCTCGGCCGGGAGGGCGGTGGGGTGTGCGGTCACGTGTTCATCTTCCGTTTGGGTTCCAGGAGCTGCGCCAGATCCGCGATGTGCAGAACGCCGACGACATCTTCGCCTGACGTCACGACGTACTGTGCGCCCGGGTGGGTCTGCACGGCCTCCACCACGCGTTCCCCGTCGAGGCCGACCGGCAGCGCGGGCACCGTGGCCAGCGAGCGCGCCACCTCGTCCACCGCCAGCCAGGGTCGCCGCTCGGGTGGCACCGCCGCCACGCGGGCCGGATCGACCAGCGCGACCGGGCGACCGGCTCCGTCGGTGACGACGAGCGCGGCCTCCGGGGGCCCGCTCTCCGCCCGGCGGCGCTGCGCCTCGGCCAGTGGTGTGCCGCTGGGCACGCCGAGCAGCGGGCGGGCCAGCCGGGACAGGTCCACCAGCGGGAACCGTCGGCTCATCCGGGCGATCCGGATCGACTGGCCGGCGCCCCGCCAGAGGGTCGCGGCGACCAGCAGCACCAACGGCAGGGCCAGCGGTGCCAGCACCGCCCACACGGTCAGCAGGGTCACCACCAAGGCGGTGCCCAGCGCCACCACCCGGCCGACCCAGCCGGCGATCTCGGTGGCGAGGTGCCGGTCGCGGGTGGCCGACCAGATGACCGCCCGCAGTGCCCGCCCGCCGTCCAGTGGCAGGCCGGGCAGGAGGTTGAAGATCGCGACGACGACGTTGCTCACCGCGAGCTGGAAGGCGAGCTGGTGCAGCAGGGTACGGTCCGGCAGGGCGAGGGTGGCCGCCACCGCGGCGACGCCGAGCACCGCCGAGACCGCCGGCCCGGCGAGGGAGATCACCAGATCGGTCCGGGGGGACGGGGCGTCCCGCTCCATCTCGGTGTACCCGCCGAGCAGTTCCAGGGTGATCCCCCGCACGCCGATGCCGTACCGGCGGGCGGTGAGGGCGTGCCCGAGTTCGTGCAGCAGCACCGAGCCGAGCAGGGACACCACGAACCCGAGACCGATCAGGTAGCCGGCGGCCGGGGGGAGGCCGAGCTGGCGGCGGGCGAACACCGCGTACAGGACGGTGACCAGCAGGGCCAGCAGCACCATCGAGGTGTTGAGGTACAGCGACACCCCGAACACCCGCCCCACGGCGAGGCCGGGACGCCGGTCGGGCCGGGAGCGCGGGCGGGGCTTCTCCTCCATCGCGTCGATGCTACGGACCCGGGGCGTACGTCCTCCGCGGGTCGGTCCGCCCGGGACGGCCACAGCCCGCAGCGGCCCCTCCCGGACGGCGCCAGGGGTGGTGCGGTCGGCTCCGGGGGAGGCCGGGGGCGGGCCGGTCCCGGGTGGTCCGAGCAGCGGGCCGGGACCGCCGGGACGGGGAGCGGCGGGATGCCGGTGTCACACCGGTGCCCTAACCTTTCTGGACATGACGGCGCAACCGGTGACGACGACGCAACAGACGGCTCCGACGCAGGTGCCGCCGACGGTCCGGGCGTCGCTGTCGCCGTCGCGGGCCGCCGACTTCAAGACCTGCCCGCTGCTGTACCGGTTCCGCAGCATCGACCGACTGCCCGAGCGCCCGTCGGTGGAGCAGGTCCGGGGCACGCTGGTGCACGCGGTGCTGGAGCGGCTGTTCGACCTGCCGGCCGGCGGGCGGACCCCGACCGCCGCCGGTGACCTGGTCGCTCCCCAGTGGGACCGGCTGGTGACCGAGCAGCCGGAGCTGGCCGACCTCTTCCCCGGCGGCGACCCGGCCGCCGTGGCCGAGTTCCTCCGCTCCGCCACCGCCCTGCTGGACGGCTACTTCACCGTCGAGGATCCGAACCGGTTGGACCCGGCCGAGCGGGAGAGCCTGATCTCGGCGGTGGTCGACGACGAACTGCTGATCCGGGGCTACGTCGACCGGCTCGACGTGGCGCCCGACGGCGCGCTGCGGGTGGTCGACTACAAGACCGGCGGCGCGCCGCGCGAGGCGTTCGAGGCGCGGGCGCTCTTCCAGCTCAAGTTCTACGCCCTGGTGCTCTGGCGCACCCGGGGGGTGGTGCCGCGGGTGCTGCGTCTGCTCTACCTGCGCGACGCCGAGGTGTGCGACTACACCCCCGACGCCGAGGAGCTGGAGCGGTTCGAACGCACGGTGGTGGCCCTGTGGCGGGCGATCGAACAGGCCACCGAGCGGCAGGACTTCCGGCCGAGGCCCAGCCGGCTCTGCGACTGGTGCAGCCACCAGGCGCACTGCCCGACCTACGGCGGGACCCCGCCGCCGTTCCCGGAGGCCGCGGCGAACGCCGACCCGCTGCGGGACGCCCGCTCCCGACCGGCCCCGCCACCGGGCGCGGACGAGTGAGCGGACGAGCCGTCCTCCTCCGCAAGGATGAGCCAGGGTTCACCGTCGGCGACGATCACCCTGTCCTACGGGCGGCTAGCGTCGTGGTGTGACCGAGCTTCCCCACTGGCTACGTCGGCGCCCGCTCACCGCGGACGTGCTCTTCGCCGTCGGCCTGGTGCTGTTGGAGGTCGTGTTCACCCTGCTCACGCCCCGGGAATTCTGGCCCCGGCAGCTTCCGGTGGCGATCGGGTGGAGTGTGCTCTGTGCCGCGCCGGTGGCGGTCCGCCGGGTGGCGCCCTGGTCGGCGGTCGGCGCCACCGTGCTGACCCTGATCCTGCCGGCTCTCGCCGGGTACGCCCCGGCCGCGCAGAGCATCACGGTCGTGGTGTTGACGTACACGATGGCGGCGAACCGTCCGATCCGACCGGCGGTCCTGGCCGCGTTGGCGCTCTGGCTGCCGGTCGCGGCGGTCAACGTGCTCGCACCGCCGACGGGGGTGTTCGAACTGAACTCCGCCTACCTGGTACTGAACAACCTGCTGGTCGGGCTGGTGTCGTTCTCGGTGGGCCGCGCGGTGCACGCCCGCCGCGCCTCCACCGAGGCGCTGCGGGAGCGGGCCCGGGTGGCGGAGGCGACCCAGCGGTCCCTGGCCGAGCAGGCGGTCGCCGACGAGCGGCGACGCATCGCCCGCGAGCTGCACGACGTGGTGGCCCACCACGTCAGCGTGATGGGGGTGCTCGCCACCGGTGCCCGTCGGGTGCTGCGCCGGGATCTGGACGCCGCCGACGAGGCTATCGCCACCATCGAGGACACCAGCCGGTCCACCCTGCGGGAGATGCGCCGTCTGCTGGACGTGCTGCGCACCGACGAACCGGCCGCCGAGTTGGCCCCGCAGCCCGGCCTGGCCGGCATCGAGTCGCTGGTCGAGCAGGTCCGCGAGGCGGGGCTGCCGGTGACGCTGACCGTGGAGGGCGCCCCCGGGCCGCTGGAGGAGGGGGTCACCCTGACCGTCTACCGGATCGTGCAGGAGGCGTTGACCAACGCGCTCAAGCACGCCGGTCCGGCCACCGCACAGGTCACCCTGACCTTCGGTGACCGGTCGCTGGACGTGGAGGTGACCGACACCGGTCGGGGCCCCGGCGTCGACACACCCGATCGGATCGGACACGGTCTGGTCGGGATGCGGGAGCGGGTCGGCCTCTACGGTGGGGTCCTGCGCACCGGCCGGCGCCGCGGCGGCGGTTTCCAGGTCAGTGCGACGTTACCGATGGAGCCGCTCGCGTCCGGTGCGGGCACCCGGCACGGCAGGAGTGTGGCATGACCGAGGGCACGACACGGCCGGTGCGGGTGCTGCTCGCCGACGACCAGCCGCTGCTGCGTACCGGCTTCCGGATGGTGCTGGGGGCGGAGGACGACCTGGACATCGTCGCCGAGGCCGGCGACGGCGTCGAGGCGGTGGACCTGGCCCGGCGGCTCCTGCCGGACGTGGTGCTGATGGACATCCGGATGCCCCGGATGGACGGCGTGGCGGCGACCCGCGCGATCGTCGAGGCACGCCTGCCGGTGCGGGTGCTGATCCTGACCACCTTCGACCTCGACGAGTACGTGGTGGGGGCGTTGCGGGCCGGGGCCGGCGGCTTTCTCGCCAAGGACGTGCCGGCCGAGGACCTGGTCACCGCGATCCGGACGGTCGCGGCGGGCGAGGCGGTGGTGGCGCCCCGAATCCTCAAACGGCTGCTGGACCGCTTCGCCGACCTGCTGCCCGACCCGTCGTCCGCGCCGCCGAAGGAGCTGGGCTCGCTGACCGACCGGGAACGGGAGGTGCTGGTGCAGGTCGCCCGGGGCCTGTCCAACGCCGAGATCGCCCGAGCGCTGTCGGTCAGCGAGACGACGATCAAGACGCACGTCGGCCACGTGCTGACCAAGCTGGGCCTGCGGGACCGGGTACAGGCAGTGGTGCTGGCGTACGAGTCGGGTCTGGTCCGTCCCCGGGGCTGACCGCGCCGACCGGCTCCCCGGCTTGCCGGGGCCACGTAGCGTGACGCACGGGAACGGGTTGTCCGCTGCGTCGTTTGACCCTGACGTGACGTCAGCGTCGACCATGGGCCGGGTCGGCCCGGCGCGGACGGTGCTCAGGGGTGACCCCGAGTACGGATCGGGGCCCACCCGCAGCGGAAAATCCGTTCCCGTTCCGCCTCCGGGCGGACGGATCGGCCCGGCCGGGGGCCGAGGATGACACCATGCCGCACCGACCAGCGGGGGCGGTGCGGCGGCAGAAGAGATACACGAGGGGGAACGGTGACCGTTACGGTGGACCGCCATGCTCAGGTCGCGGCTCGCGCCCGTGAGGTGTGGAAGGTGTACGGCAGTGGTGAGGCCCAGGTCCTCGCGCTGCGCGGGGTCGACGTGGAGTTCGAACGCGGCCGCTTCACCGCGATCATGGGCCCGTCCGGTTCGGGCAAGTCGACACTGATGCACTGCCTGGCCGGGTTGGACACGGTCACCCGGGGCACCGTGTCGATCGGCGACACCACGGTGACCGGCCTGAAGGACGCCGGGCTGACGAAACTCCGCCGGGACCAGGTCGGCTTCATCTTCCAGCAGTTCAACCTGCTGCCGACGCTGACCGCCAAGGAGAACATCCTGCTGCCGCTGTCGATCGCCGGTCGCAAACCCGACCCGGCCTGGTACGACACGGTGATCGACACGGTCGGCCTGCGGGACCGCCTGGACCACCGGCCGAGCCAGCTCTCCGGCGGCCAGCAGCAGCGGGTCGCCTGCGCCCGCGCGCTGGTCTCCCGCCCGGAGGTGATCTTCGCCGACGAGCCCACCGGCAACCTGGACTCCCGCTCCGGCGCGGAGGTGCTCCGCTTCCTGCGCAACTCGGTCCGGGAACACGGGCAGACCATCGTGATGGTCACCCACGACCCGACGGCCGCCGCGTACGCCG
Organism: Micromonospora sp. NPDC023956; assembly: GCF_040639195.1. Lineage (NCBI taxonomy): Bacteria > Bacillati > Actinomycetota > Actinomycetes > Micromonosporales > Micromonosporaceae > Micromonospora > Micromonospora sp. NPDC023956. The sequence continues at coordinate 127,058 of NZ_JBEZZN010000006.1, read as the reverse complement.
ACCGGGTGGTGTTCCTCGCCGACGGGCAGATCGTCTCCGAGCTGATCGAGCCGACCGCCGACACCGTGCTGGACACCATGAAGAAGCTGGACGACCCGATGACCGAGGTGACCGACTGATGTTCCGGGCGACGCTGAAGAGCCTGCTGGCCCGGAAGGTCCGCCTGCTGCTGTCCGGCCTGGCCGTGGTGCTGGGCGTCATGTTCGTCTCCGGCGCGTTCGTGCTCACCGACACCCTCGGCCGTTCCTTCGACGCGATCTTCGCCGACGCGTACGAGGGCATCGACGTCAACGTCACCGCCAAACCGAGGATCGCGGTCGACGAGACCCAGGGCGGGCTGGTCGCTCCCCCGTTCCCGGCCGCCACCCTGGAGAAGGTCGAGGCGCTGCCCGGAGTGGCCAAGGCCACCGGCATGGTCGCCGCGGACGGTGCCCGGCTGATCGGCAGCAACGGCAAGGTGGTGCCCACCCTCGGGCCGCCGCAACTGGGCGGCAACTGGCTCGGCGAGAGCGACCTGGTGCGGCTACGTGAGGGACGCGAACCCCGGGCCGACAACGAGATCGTGGTCAACGCGGCCCTCGCCGAGGCGGCCAAGGTGTCCGTCGGGGACCGGGTCGGCGTCCTCACCCTCGAACCGAAGCGCGACTTCACCCTGGTCGGGGTCTTCGGCTACAGCGGCGACCGGGACAGCATCGGCGGCGCGCACGAGGTCATGTTCACCACGCCGGTGGCGCAGCGGCTGATGCTCGGCCAGCCCGGCACGTACAGCAGCATCGCGGTGCGCGCCACGGACGGCGTGCGCCCCGAGACGCTGCGCGACGACGTGGCGGGCGTCCTCGGCGCCGAGTACGACGTGAAGACCGGCGAGCAGGCCTCCGAGGCCGCCTCGGCGGGGCTCAAGGAGGGCCTGTCGTTCTTCAACCAGATCCTGCTCGGCTTCGCCGGGGTCGCGTTGCTGGTCGGCACCTTCCTCATCCTCAACACGTTCTCGATCATCGTGGCGCAGCGCACCCGGGAACTGGCCCTGATGCGGGCGATCGGGGCGAGCGGCCGGCAGATCATCGGCTCGGTGGTCCTGGAGGCGATCGCGGTGGGGCTGCTCGCCTCGGTGCTCGGCCTCGCCGCCGGCATCGGCATCGGCGCGCTGCTGGCGTACGTGTTCGGGCAGTTCGCCGGCGGGCTCGCCCTGGCCGGCCTGGCGGTCCCCCCGGCGGCGGTGATCAGCTCCTTCGCGGTGGGCATGCTGATCACGCTGGTGGCGGCGCTGCTGCCGGCGCTGCGGGCGGCCCGGATCCCGCCGATCGCGGCGATGCAGGACGTGGCCACCCCTGACCGGCCGCTGACGAAGATCACCGTCGCCGGCGCGGTGGTCACCGCGATCGGCGCGGTCCTGCTCGCGCTGGGCCTCACCGACAACGCCGGTGGGAACACCCTGGCCGCCATCCTGGCCGGCGTGCTGTTCGCGTTCGTCGGGGTGGCGCTGCTCACCCCGCTGATCAGCCGACCGGTGGTCTCCCTGCTGGGCGCGGTCTTCGCCTGGTCCGTACCGGGCAAACTGGGCCGACTCAACTCGGGACGCAACCCGCGCCGCACCGCCATCACCGCCGCCGCGCTGATGGTCGGCATCGCCCTGGTCACCGGCGTGACCGTGGTGCTCGACTCGGCGAAGTCGAGCATCGCCGACCGGGCGGCGGACACCATCGACGCCGAGTTGACGATCTCCGGGGCACAGACCGGCCCCCGGCAGCCGACGTTCGACCCGTCGGTGATCGACCGGGCCGCCGCGCTGCCCGGGGTGAGCACCGCCGTCGGGCTGTTCAACGACTTCGCCGAGGTCGACGGCGAACGGCGGTACGTCAACGCCGCCACCGACCTGGCCGCGGTCGGGCGGATCTACCACGCGAAGGCCACCTCCGGCACCCTCGCCACCCTCCGCCCTGACCAGATCGCGCTCAGCGAGCCGGTGGCCAAGAACCGGGGCAAGGCGGTCGGTGACACCCTCACCATCCAGTTCGCCCGTGGTGCCCGGCACACCTACACGGTCGCCGCGATCGTGCCCGAGGACCGGCTGCCCGGCTCGTACCTGCTCCCCCGGGAGAGCGCCGCGGACTTCACCGTCCCGCAGCCGTTCCTGGCGCTGGTGCAGCTCGCCGACGGCACCAGCATCGGGCAGGTACAGCCCCGGCTGGAGGAACTGGTCGCCGACAGCCCCGAGGTGTCGGTCGCCGACCGGGCGGCCTTCGTCGAGCAGCAGACCGGCGCGTTCGACCAACTGCTCACGATGATCCAGATCCTGCTCGCCCTGGCGATCGTGATCGCCGTGCTCGGGATCGTCAACACGCTGGCCCTGTCGGTGCTGGAACGCACCCGCGAGCTGGGCCTGCTCCGGGCGATCGGACTACGGCGGTCGCAGACCATGCGGATGATCACCGTCGAGGCCGTGGTGATCTCGGTCTTCGGCGCGCTGCTCGGCGTGGCGGTCGGCACCGGTCTCGGCGCGGCCGTGGTCCGGGCCCTCGAGGACGAGGGCATCGACAAGCTGGTCCTGCCCTGGTCGCAGATGGGGGTGTTCCTGGGGCTCGCCGCGCTGATCGGGGTGATCGCCGCGGCCCTCCCGGCGACCCGCGCCGCCCGGATCAACGTCCTCGGCGCCATCGCCCACGACTGACCCGTTGGCCGGTCAGTAGGTACGGGGCCCCTGTTACCGCTTCTCGCGGAGCAGGGGTCCCCGGCTACCCCGGGGAAGCGGGAGACGCCCGGCTACCACGGGAAGCGGAAACGCCCGGCTACCCCGCGGGCGGGGCGGGCGGTGGACGGAGCAGGGCCGCCAGCACCGCCAGGTCCACGCCGTCGAGGCTCTCCCGCAGGTGCACCCCGTCGGCTGCCGGCACCGGCACCTCCGCCGGCACCGCCAGCACCGCCGCGCCGGCCGCCAGCGCGCTGGCCACCCCGGTCGGTGAGTCCTCGATCGCCACGCACCGCTCGATCGGCACGCCGAGCAGCCGTGCCGCCGTCAGGTACGGCTCGGGGTGCGGTTTCGTCGCCTCCACCTCGTCGCCGCAGACCACCACGTCGAAACTGTCCCGGCCGAGGGTGTCCAGCGCGATCTCCACCAGCCGCCGGCCACTGGAGGTGACCAGCGCGGTCGGCAGGCCGGCGGCACGGACCGCACGGAGCAGGTCCGAGGCGCCGGGACGCCAGCGCAGGCCGGTCCGGAACAGCTCCACGATCCGGTCGTCGATCCACGCCGCGCTGGCCACCGGGTCACGCCACGGCTGTGCCAGATCGGCGTGCAGGAGCGCCATCGAGTCGGCCATGCTGGTGCCCACCATGGCGAGCCGGGCCTCCTCCGAGAGCGTGCCCCCGTACTCGGCGGCCAACTCGTAGAGGGCGACGTCCCAGAGCTTCTCACTGTCGACGAGGGTGCCGTCCATGTCGAAGAGCACGGCGGCGGGCGGCTGGCTGCTCAGCGGATCCTCCCGGGGTACGGCGGTCCCGGCGATCCTCGCAGCCCCGCCCGCCGCCGGTGGCACCGGTCCCCGGCGGGGAGACGTGGGTCAACCCGCCGGTCAGGTCCGGCCGCAGGCGGCGAGGGACTTCTCGTACCCGTGGTGGGCGGGTTTGCCGGCAGCCCGACCCTGCCCGCGCCGGCCCGGGGGCGGCGGAACTACGCTCGGTGCCGGGACGGCGGCAGCGCCGCCGGGGAGGACGCCACCGTGACCATCGACCGCATCGGACCGCCGTTGACCGGCGGCGAACGCGAGACGCTGCGCGCCTTCCTCGACTACCAGCGGGCGACGCTGACGATGAAGTGCGAGGGCCTGACCGACGAGGACCTGCGCCGCCGGTCGATGCCGCCGTCGACGCTCACGCTGCTCGGGCTCGTCCGGCACATGGCGGAGGTGGAACGCACCTGGTTCCGCCGGGTCATCGCCGCCGAGGACGTCCCGTTGGTCTGGTCCGACCGGGGCGACTACCAGGTGGCGTACGACGCGAGCACGGCCACCCGCGCCGAGGCGTTCGCCGCCTGGCAGGCCGAGGTCGTCCACGCCCGCCGGATCGAGCGGGACGCGGCGTCGCTCGACGTCACCGGCCACCAGGCGCGCTGGGGCCAGGACGTGTCGCTGCGCCTGGTGATGGTGCACGTGACCCTGGAGTACGCCCGACACAACGGGCACGCCGACCTCATCCGCGAGGGCATCGACGGCGTCGTCGGGGCGTGACCGTCCTCCGACGTCTGCCGCCCCCACGGTCTGCGCAGGTCGTGGCCGGCCCGGAAACGGATCAGCCGGGGGCGACCACCAGGGCCTGCCGGTACTCCTGCGTCCCCTCGGCGTCACGTTGGTCCGCCGGCAGACCGGTCAGCCCGGTCCGGAGGTTGTCCGCCGCCGCCCGGTCCCCGAGCGGGCCGCTGTCGACCGCGTCGGCCTGCTCGCCGGTCTCCACCTGCACCCGCACCGCCTCGGCATCGTTCCGGGCCTCGGCGTGCAGCCAGCCGACGAACTGGGTCCACTCCGCCGCCACGGCGTGCAGCCCGGGGGGCGTGCGGTCCCCGGGCCCGTACCGCGAGATCCTGCACGGTGCGCCACTGCGGCACCGCCCACGACAGCATCGCTGGCATGGGTACTCCCCGGGTGGCGGACCGGACGGCGGGCTACCACTGTCGACGGTAGCGAGCCCGACGGGGTGTCCGCAGCAACCCGGCCCCGGTCGCGGACGGCGTCCGAGCTGAGTAGTGGTACTCAGGCGGTCCGGAAGGGACTCACGCGACCCTGTTCTCATGCCTTCCCGCTGCCGAGAACACTCCCGGGTCGGCGATACCGCCGCGAACCACCGGCCGCCCACCGCGGTCGGCTCCGCGGACCCGGACTGGCGGTACGCCCCGCGACAGCGCGGTCGGGCGAGGTCGACGTGGCAGGGACGGAGCCTGGTCACCGGGGTGGTGATCCTTGCCGGTTTCCTGACCGGATGCGGCGGCCCCGGGGAACCACCCGCGCGAACCGCCGAGGCCGAGGCGAGCGCCCGGAACGTGGCGGACCAGATCGTCGCCGACCTCAGGACCCGAACCACCCCCCGGACCCGCACCGCGGACGAGATCGGCCGGGCACTGGCAGCACGTGCCGAGGCCGACCTGGTCGCGATCTCCGGAGTGGACACCGGCCAACCGGGCGGGGTCACCGCCGTGCTACGGGTAGCCGGCTCGGGCACGGACGGCACGTGGCTGCAACCGGAGTGGGTCGTCGAGGACTTCTGCTTCGAGTTGCGCTTCACCGCCACGTCCTCGCTGTCCCCACGCACGGTCCCCTGCCCCTCGCCCGCCGCCGGGCCGACCTTCCCACCGGTCCCCGTGCCGACGGTGCCGTCGCCGGAGGAACTGCGCGCGACACTCTCGGCGACCGCCGCTGACGAATCCGCCGTTCGCGCGGCGCTCGCCGAACTCTCGCGCGACCCCACGATCCGGGTCGACGTGGCCGCCCAGGACGCCACGGTGGGCGTGGCGTTGCGCTATCCCGCCGGCGACGACGGTCGGTACGGATGCATCTTCGCGCGCACCCGGACCGGGGCGGTGGAGGTGTGGCAACCGACCGGCGTCCAGCTACTACCGGGCGAGTTGACCTGTCGGGCGACGGAGAGCCTCGCCGGGCACGGCCGGCAACCGCCACGCTGACGGCCCGAACCGTCGCCGGCCTGTCCGGCGGCCCGGAAAACGAGGAGGCGGACCCGCACCGGCTTCCCCTAGGCTCGCACGGATGACCAACCCCGTGCGTTATCGATCCGGGGAGGAGGACAGCGGCCGGTGGCTCGCTTTCCCGCTCCGGCACGGTGACATCGTCATCAGCACCCGGTCGAAGAGCGGCACCACCTGGATGCAGATGATCTGTGCGCTGCTGATCTTCCAGACCGCCGACCTACCGGCCCCGCTGGTGCAGCTCTCGCCCTGGCTCGACTGGCTGATCACACCGGACCAGCAGGTGTACGACCAGCTCGCCGCTCAACAGCATCGACGCTTCGTCAAGACGCACACCCCGCTCGACGGGCTACCGATCGCCCCACAGGTGTCGTACATCGTGGTGGCCCGGCACCCCCTGGACATGGCGGTGTCCCTCTACCACCAGGGCGAGAACATCAACCGGGAACGAGTGCGCCAGCTCACCGGGGAACCGCCGTCCGACGACGCCCGGCCGGCGCCGCCCCCGCTCCACGACTGGCTGCTGCGCTGGACCGAGAGCGACCGGGACCCCCGGGAGGCGATGGACTCGCTGCCCGGAGTGCTCTGGCACCTGACCGACGCCTGGCGACGCCGACGGGAGCCGAACGTGCTGCTGGTGCACTACGACGACCTCCTGGCCGACCTGGACGGACAGATGCGGCGGATCGCCGCCTGGCTGGGCATCGAGGTGCCGGCCGAGCGGTGGGCGACGCTGGTGGAAGCGGCCACGTTCGGCGCGATGCGGAAGCGCGCCCAGGTCCTGGTGCCCGATGCCGCCGGTGTGCTGAAAGACCGGCACGCCTTCTTCCGCCAGGGCCGCACCGGCGCGGGAGCGGCACTGTTGAGTACCGAGGAACTCCGCCGGTACCACCGACGCGCCGCCGAGATGGCCCCACCGGACCTGCTGGCCTGGCTGCACCGGGGGAGGTAGGTGCCGGGCCCGCCTCGACGCCGGCCCCCACCAGCCGAGCGCCGGACGCTGTCCCGACGGCCCAGCGGACCGTCGGGACAGCGTTCACGCAGCTCAGCCAGGCAGCGGCGCGTGGCGTTGACTGTTCCCGGGTGCCGGACGAACCGGGAATGTGGGGATGCACCTGCGCCAACCGCCCACGATCGGCCATGCCCGTCCGCCGCCGCTCGTGCCCGTCGTCACCCAGACAGTCACTCAGCCGTTGCTGGGACTGGAGATCCCTCGTTTGGCGAAGGACGCAGCGACTCGATCGAAGACGCCGACAGCACGCTCCGCCTGCGCGACGGCCTCCGACAACGGCACGTCGAGCTGGGGGTCGTACCCGGGTAGGCCCGTGACCGCCTGGACGGCTTCACCGAGTTGGTACATCGCCGTGACGGTCGCCCGCGCATCGTCGCCGCGGTACCAGTAGGGAACCGTGATCCCAGCCCCTCCTGCGTAGTAGCTGAGCTGGATGCCAGTCGGCTCGTGGGTCAGCTCGTAGTGGTGGGCCCCCTCGAAGACGGAAATCTCACCGAGCACCTGTCGCGCCGCCACCACCAGCCGGGCCCAAGCCTCGCCGCTCGGCCGCTCGTCGCCGTCGGCCTCCTGTGCCGCATCCAACGCGTCATCCCCGGACTGGCCGTCGCTTCGGGGCGCAAAGATCAGGTCATAGCTCATGGCGATGAACCGTACAACCACCCGGTCCTGCCCGTCGGGGGTGTCACTTGGCGTTGAAGTAGTTCGCCTCCGGGTGGTGCACCACGATCGCGTCGGTGGCCTGCTCCGGCTCCAGCTGGAACTCCTCCGACAGCCGTACCCCGATCCGGTCCGCCCCGAGCAGGTCCACGATCTTCGCCCGATCCTCCAGGTCCGGGCAGGCCGGGTAGCCGAACGCGTACCGACAGCCCCGGTAGTCGCTGCGCAGCAAGCCGGCCAGGTCCGCCGGATCGGTGTCGGCGACGGTGCGTCCCGACGGCAGCGTCAGCTCGGACCGGACCCGGCGGTGCCAGTACTCGGCAAGGGCCTCGGTAAGCTGCACGGAGAGCCCGTGCACCTCCAGGTAGTCGCGGTACTCGTTACGGGCGAACATCTTCGCCGCGTACTCGCTGACCGGCTGGCCCACGGTGACCAACTGCAACGCCACCACGTCCAACTGCTCGCCGCGGGGCTTGAAGAAGTCGGCCAGGCAGAGCCGCCGCTCCTGCCGCTGCCGGGGGAAGGAGAACCGGGCCCGCTCGCTGTGCCCGTTCTCGTCCAGCACCACCAGGTCGTTGCCCTCGGAGTACGCCGGGAAGTACCCGTACACCACCGCCGCCTCGAGGACCTTGTCCGCGGTCAGCCGGTCCAGCCAGTACCGCAGCCGGGGCCGCCCCTCGGTCTCCACCAGTTCCTCGTACGACGGGCCGGCCCCGCCCCGGGAGCCGCGCAGCCCCCACTGGCCGAGGAACGTCGCCCGCTCGTCCAGCAGCGCCGCGTAGTCGGCCAACGGCAGGCCCTTGACCACCCGGGTACCGAAGAACGGCGGGGTGGGCACGTCCGCGTCGGTCGTCACGTCGGAGCGGACCGAAGCGTCGTCCAGCTCCGGCAGCGACTCGTTCACCATCGCCCGCTGCCGCTCCCGGCGGGCCCGCCGGGCCGCCAGCGCCGCCTCCCGCTCCGGGTCCACCACCGGCGCGCCGCCGCGCTTGGCCGCCATCACCCGGTCCATCAGGGTCAGTCCCTCGAACGCGTCCCGGGCGTAGTGCACCTCCCCGGGGAACACCGCGCGCAGGTCGTCCTCGACGTACGCACGGGTCAGCGCCGCCCCGCCCAGCAGCACCGGCCACCGCTCGGCGACGCCGCGGGTGGCCATCTCGCCGAGGTTCTCCTTCATGATGACCGTGCTCTTGACCAGCAGGCCGGACATCCCGATCGCGTCCGCCCGGTGCTGCTCGGCCGCCTCCAGGATCGCGTTGATCGGCTGCTTGATGCCGATGTTCACGACCTCGTAGCCGTTGTTCGAGAGGATGATGTCGACCAGGTTCTTGCCGATGTCGTGCACGTCGCCCTTGACCGTGGCCAGCACGATCCGGCCCTTGCCGCCGTCGTCGGCCTTCTCCATGTGCGGTTCGAGGTACGCCACCGCGGTCTTCATCACCTCGGCGGACTGGAGCACGAACGGCAGCTGCATCTGGCCGGAGCCGAACAGCTCGCCGACCACCTTCATGCCGTCCAGCAGGATGTCGTTGATGATCAGCAGCGGTGCCGTGCCGGCGGCCATCGCCGTTTCCAGGTCGGCCTCCAGGCCGTTGCGCTCACCGTCGATGATCCGCCGCTTGAGCCGCTCGTTCAGCGGCAGCGCGGCCAGCTCCTCCGCCCGCGACGCGCGCGCCGAGGCCGCGTCCACCCCCTCGAAGAGGTCGATGAACCGCTGGAGCGGGTCGTACCCCTCCCGACGGCGGTCGTAGACCATGTCGAGGGCGACCTCGCGGTGCTCGTCCGGGATCTTCGCCATCGGCAGGATCTTGCTGGCGTGCACGATCGCGCTGGTCAGCCCGGCCTGCACGCACTCGTTCAGGAAGACCGAGTTGAGCACCTGTCGGGCCGCCGGGTTCAGTCCGAACGAGACGTTCGAGACGCCGAGGGTGAAGTTGATCCCCGGGTACCGCCGGGTGATCTCCCGGATGGCCTCGATCGTCTCGATCGCGTCCCGGCGGGTCTCCTCCTGACCGGTGGAGATCGGGAAGGTCAGCGTGTCCACCATGATGTCCGGCAGTTGCATGCCCCAGCGGCCGGTCAGGTCGTCGACGATGCGCGAGGCGATGCGGACCTTGTCCGTCGCCGTACGGGCCTGCCCCTCCTCGTCGATGCACATCACCACCACCGCGGCGCCGTGCTCCTTGATCACCGGCATCACCCGACCGAAGCGCGACTCCGGCCCGTCGCCGTCCTCGTAGTTGACCGAGTTGACCACGCACCGCCCGCCGAGCATCTCCAGACCGGCCTCGATGACCTGCGGCTCGGTCGAGTCCAGCATGATCGGCAGGGTGGACGCGGTGGCGAACCGGCCGGCCAGCTCCCGCATGTCCCGGGTGCCGTCCCGGCCGACGTAGTCCACACAGAGGTCGAGCAGGTGCGAACCGTCCCGGGCCTGACCCCGGGCGACCTCCACACAGGACTGCCAGTCACCGGCGAGCATCGCCTCACGGAACGCCTTGGAGCCGTTGGCGTTGGTCCGCTCCCCCACCATCAGCACCGACGCGTCCTGCGCGAACGGCACGTGGTGGTAGATCGAGGAGACCCCCGGCTCCCGCACCGGCTGCCGGGCGGCCGGACGGACGCCGTGCAGCCGCTCGGACACCACCCGGATGTGCTCCGGCGTGGTGCCGCAGCAACCACCGATCAGCGAGACGCCGTACTCGGTGACGAACCGCTCCAGCGCCTCGGCCAGTTCCTCCGGGGTGAGCGGGTAGACCGCCCCGTCGGAGGTCAACTGCGGCAGGCCCGCGTTCGGCATCACCGACAGCGGCACCCGGGCGTGCTGGGAGAGGTAGCGCAGGTGCTCGCTCATCTCCGCCGGGCCGGTGGCGCAGTTCAGCCCGATCAGGTCGATGCCCAGCGGCTCCAGGGCGGTCAGCGCCGCGCCGATCTCGCTGCCCAGCAGCATCGTGCCGGTGGTCTCGACGGTGACGTGGCAGATCAGCGGCACGGTTGTCCCGCTCTCGGCCATCGCCCGGCGGGACCCCACCACGGCCGCCTTGACCTGCAACAGGTCCTGGCAGGTCTCCACGAGCAGGGCGTCCGCGCCCCCGGCGATCAGACCGGCGGCGTTCTGCTGGTACGCGTCCCGCAGCGTCGCGTACGCGGCGTGGCCGAGGGTGGGCAGCTTCGTGCCGGGCCCGATCGACCCGATCACGAACCGGGGACGCTCCGGGGTGCTCCACGCGTCGGCCGCCTCCCGGGCGATCCGCGCGCCGGCCTCGGAGAGCTCCCAGATGCGGTGCTGGATGTCGTACTCGCCCAGGTTCGCCAGGTTCGCGCCGAAGGTGTTCGTCTCGACGCAGTCGCTCCCGGCGGCGAGGTAGGCCTCGTGGACCGACCGCACGACGTCCGGCCGGGTGGCGTTGAGGATCTCGTTACAGCCTTCGTAGCCCTCGAAGTCGTCGAGGGTCAGGTCGGCCGCCTGGAGCATCGTCCCCATCGCGCCGTCGGCGACGAGGATCCGGTCTGACAGCACATTCAACAACGAGGTCCGCACCCGTTCAGGTTAGTGCGGAAACTCGCGTCGTGGTGGAGCGGTACTCGCCGCTCCCACATTCTGCCGGTCAGCCGGCCGGTCGGCCCCGGTCCGTCGGCCGGTCCGTCGGCCGGTCCGTCGGCCCGGCCCACGCCGGACGGCGACCGGTTCCACCGGCCCCGCCCGCCCGGCGGCGACCGCCGACCGGCGCGGCCGACGGGCCGCATGCGACGCCGGGACGTAGGCTGACGACGTGAGGGACAACAGGGACGCCGCCGCGCGGGGCCGCCACACCACGGCGCGTGGTGCCGGCGCCGACCGGGACGAGCAGGGTGAGGTGACGGCGTGACCGAGTTCGACGGGCTGCCGGTGCTGCGCTCTCCGGTGGCCATCGCCGCCTTCGAGGGCTGGAACGACGCCGCGGACGCCTCGACGGCCGCGGTGGAGCACCTGGAGCAGGTCTGGCAGGCCCGCCAGGTCGCCGAACTGGACCCGGAGGACTTCTACGACTTCCAGGTCAGCCGGCCGACGATCACGATGGCCGACGGCGCCACCCGACGGGTCGAGTGGCCCACCACGCGGTTCATGGTGGCCAGCCCGGAGGGGACCGAGCGGGACGTGGTGCTGATCCGGGGCATCGAGCCGAGCATGCGGTGGCGCACCTTCTGCGAACAGGTGCTGGAGTTGTGCCACAGCCTGGAGGTCGAGCGCGTGGTGCTGCTCGGCGCGCTGCTGGCCGACGTGCCGTACACCCGGCCCCTGCCGATCAGCGGCAGCGCCTCGGACGCCGAGGCCGCCCAGCGCTACCAGCTCACCCCCACCCGGTACGACGGCCCGACCGGCATCGTCGGAGTGCTGCACGACGCCTGCACCCGGGCCGAGGTCGACGCGGTTTCGTTCTGGGTGCACGTGCCGCACTACGCCAACAACCCGCCCTGCCCCAAGGCCACTCTCGCCCTGCTGCACCGGGTCGAGGAGGTGCTGGACCTGCCGGTACCGATGGCCGACCTGGCCGAGGAGGCCGCCGAGTGGGAGCAGCGGGTGCGCAGCGCCGCCGAGCAGGACGCCGAACTCGGTGAGTACGTCCGGGAGTTGGAGGAGCGGGTCGGCGACGCCGGCATCACCCCGTTGACCGGGGACGAGATCGCCCAGGAGTTCGAGAAGTACCTGCGGCGGCGGGGCGGTTCCGCCGGGCCGACCGCCGGTTCCTGGTAGGCCGCCGCACCCCTGACCACCCGAACGGGCCCGGGACGTCGACGAGACGTCCCGGGCCCGTCGTCGTGCGACGCCCTCGGCGAGAGTTCCGGGTCTGGAGGTGGCGTACAGGGGCGTGCCGGGGTGGCGGAGGACCCACACCGTAGGGCATCCTAGGAACCTAGCTGTTCCGGGCCGGGAGGAGCCGCCGCCGTGCAGATCAACCCGGGAGCCGCCGAGTTCCCGCACCGTCAGATCGCCGACCAGCTGAAGACGCGGGTCCGGCGCGGGGACTGGGCTCCCGGCGAGCGACTACCGTCCATCCCCGCCATCGCCGAGATGTTCGGGGTGGCGAAGCAGACCGTCCAGCGTGCCGTCGACCAGCTGCGGGTCGAGGGTGTGCTGATCACCAAACCCGGCTCGGGTACGTACGTGCGGGGCACCCGGCGCCGGCTCAACCGGCTCTCCCGGGGGCGCTACGGCGGTTTCCGGGGCTACCACGCCGACCTGGCCGCCCGGTACCGGCAGCACCTGGTCGGGGTGGGCCGCGCCCCCGCCCCACCCGAGGTGGCCGACGCCTTCGGCGTACCGGACGGCACCGAACTGCTCGTCCGGCGGCACCTGGTCCGCACCGAGGACACCCCGGTCGAGGTGGGCGCGTCCTGGTTCCTGCCCGCCGACACCGCCGGCACCTCGTTGGAGCGCGCCGAGGCGTTCGGCCGGCCGCTCTACCAGGAGGCGGAGGAGGCCACCAGCCGGCGGTACGTCACCGCCAGCGACACGATCAGCGCTCGCCAGCCCAGCCGGGAGGAGGCGGAGACCCTCCAGATCCGGCCGGACACGCCGGTGCTGCACCTGCTGCACGTGGCGTACGACGCCGCGCGCCGGCCGATCGAGGTGGCCCAGGCGACCTGGCCGGGACCGATGACCACGCTGACCGAGGAGTACCGGGTCCCCGGTCCGACGCCGGAGCCCGACCCCGACCCGGGCCTGGTGCTCGGCTGATCCGGACGGTGCGGGCCGCCGCAGCCGCCTGCCGCCGAACCGCCGCCGTGCGGGTGCGGGCCGCCGCAGCCGACGCGCTTCGCCACCGCACCCGACGCCGAGCCGGCGGCGAAGGCAGCTGCGAAGGCAGCGGAACGGTGGGTCAGAGGCGAATACCGAGCAGGGCGTCCACCGTCGCGGTGACCAGCGCCGGGGCGTCCGGGTCGTCCGCCGCGCCGGCCAGCGTCTCTTCGGCCCACCGGTCCACCAGCGCCAGCGCGCCCGGCGTGTCGAGATCGTCGGCGAGGTGCCGGCGCACCCCGGCCAGCAGCGCCGCACCGGACGCCCCGGCGGGGGCGGCGGCGGCCCGACGCCAGCGGGCCAGGCGCTCCCCGGCGGCGGCGAGCAGGTCGTCCGTCCAGGACCGGTCGCTGCGGTAGTGCCCGGCCATCAGGGCGAACCGCACCGCCATCGGGTCGACCCGGTCGGCCCGCAGCCGGGACACGAAGACCAGGTTGCCCCGGGACTTGGACATCTTCTCGCCGTCCAGACCGATCATGCCGGCGTGCACGTAGTGGGTGGCGAACGGAGCCTGTCCGGTGAGCCGCTCGGCGTGCGCCGCCGAGCACTCGTGGTGCGGGAAGATCAGGTCGTTGCCGCCGCCCTGCACGTCGATCCGGTCGCCGAGCAGGTTCAACGCGATCACCGTGCACTCGATGTGCCAGCCGGGGCGCCCCGGACCCAGGTCGCCGCCGGGCCAGGACGGCTCCCCCGGGCGTTCGCCGCGCCAGAGCAGCGGGTCGAGCGGGTCGCGCTTGCCGGGTCGCTGCGGGTCGCCGCCGCGCTCCGGGAAGAGCTCCAGCATCTCGGCGCGGGAGAGGTTGGACTCGTAGCCGAAGCGGCCGGTGGCGGCGATGTCGAAGTAGACGTCCCCGGTGCCGTCGTCGAGGCGGTACGCGGCGCCGTCCTTGAGCAGCAGCAGCACCCGGTCGGCGATGTCCGGGATCGACTCGACCGCGCCGACGTAGTGCGCCGGCGGGATGATCCGCAGCGCCTCCATGTCCTCGCGGAACAGGGCCGTCTCCCGCATCGCCAGGACCTTCCAGTCCTCACCGTCGCGCTCGGCCCGTTCCAGCAGCGGATCGTCGATGTCGGTGACGTTCTGCACGTACCGGACCGCACGGCCGCTGTCGCGCCACATCCGCTGGACGAGGTCGAATGTGATCATGGTCGCGGCGTGCCCGAGGTGGGTCGCGTCGTACGGCGTGATGCCGCAGACGTACATGGTCGCCGTGCCCTCCGGATCACTCCGGTGTGCACCGCGACGCGCCGAGTCGAACAACGTCAGCGGCTCGCCCCTGCCCGGCAGCCGCGGCACCTCGTGCCCCGCCCATGACTCCATGCCCGTCAGCCTAACGATCGTTACGACAGCGGGGACGGCCCGTGTTGGTGATCAACCCGACACGTCCCGGCAGGATCGGTGGACCGGTGCGGACGACGGATGGGCTCAGGGAGCGACGCCGCAGGTCAGATGGGGGGCCAGGGTACCGCCGGCCAGTCCTGCGACGGCAGCGGGAAGCGGCCGGTCTCCCGCAACACCTCGATCCGGGCCGCCAGGCGGCGGACCTCGGTCAGGGTCAGGTGCGCCGACAGTTCCTCGCCGAGCGGGCCGTCGACCTGCCGGGCGAGCGCGTCGAGCATCCGCACCGCGTCCGCCGGAAGCTGCCGGCCGGACCAGCCCCAGAGCACCGTACGCAGCTTGTCGTCCACGTGGAAGGTCACGCCGTGGTCCACGCCGTAGATCCGGTCGTCCGGGCCGACCAGCACGTGCCCGCCCTTGCGGTCCGCGTTGTTGAGCACCGCGTCCAGCACGGCCAGTCGGGCCAGGCGCGGATCGTCGGCGTGCGCCAGGGCGTACGGGGTGCCGTCGTCGTCCCGCGCGGCGGCGACCGCGAACCAGCGCGGTGGCACCGCGTCCGCCGGCACGAACCCGACCAGCGGTTCGGCGTCGACCGGCTCGTCGATCCAGAGCTGACAGGAGCCGGGACCGAACGGGCCGTCCCGCAGCACCGTCGGGGGCACCAGATCCCATCCGGTGGCCCGGGAGACCAGGTACGCGGCGACCTCCCGGTCGGCGAGCGTACCGTCGGGGAAGTCCCAGAGCGGACGCTCGCCACGGACCGGCTTGTAGACACAGCGCACGGTCACCCCGTCCAGGGTGAGGGTGCCGCGCAGGGTGGTGTTGGAGGCGTCCACCAGCCGCCCCTCCAGGGCGAACTCACCCGCGCGGAGCACCCGGAGTGCGGCGCTCTCCTCCTCGGATGGGCGGAGGTCCGACAACGTCACCGGTGGTAACCGTTGTGCCGGGGGCAGAGGTGACCGGCGGGATCGAGAGGCTGCCCACAGAGCGGGCAGGGCGGCCGGCCGGCGTTGACCACCCGGCGGGCCCGCTCGATGAACCGACGGGTCTCCTGCGGGGTCAGCCGCACCCGGAGTCGGTCCAGGTCCTCGTCCGGTTCGACCACGTCGTCCTCGTCGTCCTCGTCGTCGTCCTCCTCACCGAGCGCGACCTCGACCTCCGTCTCGCCCACGGCGATCGCCTCGATCACCACGGTCGACGTGTCGACGTCGAACGCCAGGCCCAGGGTGCCGACCCGGAACTCCTCGTCCACCGGCGTGTCCAGGGGCTCGTTGTCGGCGGCGCCGGCGGCCGGCAGCTCGGGCAGGTCGACGCCGAAGCGCCGCTGCGCCTCGGTGAGGAGCTCCTCCAGCTTCTCGGCCAGCAGGGAAACCTGGACCTTCTCCAGCGCCACGCTGACCAACCGGCCACCACCGCGCGCCTGGAGGAAGAACGTCCGTTCCCCCGGTGGCCCCACGGTCCCAGCGACGAACCGCTCGGGCGGTTCGAAGGCGTGCACCTGGTGGGTCATACCCACGACCCTATCCGGCCGTCCGAACGGGTGCGCACCCCACCGACGCAGAATCGCCGTCCGGTCCGCCCGCTCCGGCCGGGACCACCGGCCACGTCGGCGACCACCCGGCTGGGCCGACCGGGCACGCCGGCGACCACCCGGCTGGCGACGCTCACCGGCCGGCTCCCGCACCGCCGCCCACCGCGGCGTCCGAATCCCTCGACCGGGTCGTCCGGCGTCGCCCCTTGCGCGCCGGGGGGACGAGCCCGGTCAGATCGCCGCCGGTGTCGTTGAGCCGCAGCAGAAAAGGCCGGGTCGGGGTGTACCGGATCGCCGTCACCGACGCCGGGTCGGCGACGATCCGCTGGAACAGGTCCAGGTGCATGCCGAGCGCGTCCGCCACGATGGCCTTGATCACGTCGCCGTGGCTGCAGGCCAGCCAGACCGCCTCCGGTCCGTGCTCGGCGGTGAGCCGGGCGTCCCAGGAACGCACCGCCGCGACCGCGCGGGCCGCCATCGCGGCCATCGCCTCTCCCCCGGGGAACACCGCCGCACTCGGGTGCTGCTGCACCACCGGCCAGAGCGGGTCCTTCGCCAGCTTCTTCAGCGGCTGCCCCTCCCACTCGCCGTAGCCGCACTCGATCAGCCCGTCCTCGTCGACCGGGGCCGCCCCGGGCAGGGCCAGTTCCAGGGTCTGCCGGCAGCGGACGAGAGGACTGGTCACCACGGCGGCCAGCGGCAGGACACGGAGCCGCTCACCCACCAGGCGGGCCTGGGTCTGCCCGGTCTCGTCCAGTTCGACCGGTTGCCGACCGGCCAGCCCGCCCTCGGCGTTCGCCGTCGTCCGGCCGTGTCGTAGAAGCAGAAGGGTCGCCACGCGACCACCCTATGACCTGACCCGGCGCTTTCCGCTCACCCGCCCGTCCACACTCCGTCCCCGGCCCCGGCTCCCCGCCAACCCAGCCCCGACCCCGGCCGGATCGACCCAACCCAGCCCGACCCGACGACCCGACTCCAACCCGGTCCCCCTCAGCCGGTCCGCCGCGCCCCGTCCCGATTCCGCCCGCCCAGCCCCGGTCCGACCCGGCCGGGCTGGCCTAGCGCGGCGTGGCCCGGCTGGCCCAGCGCGGCGTGGCCCGGCCCCGATTGCCGTGATCGACTCCGGTTCGGCGATCTGGGTGTGTTCCAGGACGGTGATGCCGCCGTTTCGGCGAAACGGAGTCGATCACCGGGGCCGGATGCGGCGGGATGGGCGAGTCAGGTGTCCCGTCTGAGCCCGAATGACCGGGTCGGTCCCGGCTGGGCCGGTGGGCCGGGGGTGAGCCGGCTGGGCCGGGGGTCCGGGGGTGGGCCGGCTGGCTGGGTTGGGGTTGAGTTGGTCTTGGTGGGTTGGGTGGTTTGGGTGGGCTTGGGGGCGCCCCGGGCGGGGGCGGAGCGGGCGCGGGCGGGGGTGGGCGGCCGTGGGAATGCCGATCGGGTCTAGGTCGTTGGGTCTTTCCGTGCGGCCGTAGGAGCCCAACACCCCCTGTCGTGGGTGTGGGTCGGCTGGAATGTCGGCGGGTCGGCGGTCGTTACATCTGGACTGGCGTGGTGAGCCCCCCGGCTCCCCGCTGTTTTCCGAGAGTTTCCGGGCGCCGGACGGTGCTCGCGCACCCGGTGGGGTGTGCTGACCCCCGAATGGAGTTCCCCCATGAACACGATGCTGCGTAAGAGCGTTCTCGGTGTGGCTGGTCTGGTGTTCGCCGGTGGTGTGATCGGTGGTCCGGTCGGTGCGGCGCTGGACACCCCGGCGTACGCCGCTCCGGGTAGCCCGGTGGCCGCGGTGCAGGCGGAGAAGCCGGATGCGGGCAAGTTGATGCCGCACGGTGTGCAGGGCGCGCAGTCCCGGATCCCGCTGGACGCCGAGCAGACCGCCAACGTCAAGGCGATCATCGAGGCGACGAAGAAGGCCGGCATGGACGAGCGGGCCGCCGTGGTCGCGATCGCGACCAGCCTCCAGGAGTCGAAGTTGGAGAACCTGGGTCACCTGGGTGACCGCAACGACCACGACTCGCAGGGCCTGTTCCAGCAGCGCCCGTCGTCCGGGTGGGGCACGGTCGAGCAGATCACCGACCCGCAGTACTCCACCACGGCGTTCCTGAAGGGCCTCAAGCAGGTCGACGGGTGGCAGGACATGCCACTGACCGAAGCCGCGCAGACGGTGCAGGTGTCGGCCTACCCCGACCACTACGCCCAGTGGGAGAAGCAGGCCGCCGACCTCGTCACCGAACACTGGACCAGCTGACCCACGACACCGCTGACCCACAACGCCGACGGGCCGGCACCCCCACACGGGGGTGCCGGCCCATCGGCGTGTCCGGGGTCAGGTGGCCGAGATGGTGCCGGTCATCAGCAACGCCAGCACAAGGGTGCCGAGGGCGACCCGGTAGAGGACGAAGACGTACAGGGTGTGGTGCGCGACGTAGCGGAGCAGCCAGGCGATCGCCGCGTATCCGATGGCGAAGGCGATCAGGGTCGCCACCACCATCTGGGCCACGCTGGGTACCGACGTTCCTGGCGAGGCCGGCTCGAAGACGTCACCCAGGCTGAACACGCCGGACATCACCACGGCCGGGATGGCCAGCAGGAACGAGTAGCGGGCCGCCGCCTCCCGGGTCAGGTTGAGGAAGAGGCCGGCGGTGAGGGTACCGCCGGACCGCGACACCCCGGGGATCAGCGCCATCGCCTGAGCGAACCCCATGACGACGCCGTCGGACATCTTGAAGTTCTCCAGGGTGCGGGTCTGTCGACCCCAGTACTCGGCGAAGGCGAGCACGAACGCGAAGACGATCAAGGTGGTGGCCACCAGCCACAGGTTGCGGGCGGCGGTCTGGATCTGGTCCTTGAACAGGAAACCGAAGGCACCGATCGGGATCGAGCCGACGATCACGTACCAGCCCATCCGGTAGTCGAGGCTGGACCGGACCGATTTGTCCCGGATGCCGGCCAGCCAGACCCGGGTGATCCGCCAGATGTCCTTGGCGAAGTAGAGCAGCACGGCAGCCTCGGTGCCGAGCTGGGTGACCGCGGTGAACGAGGCACCGGCGTCCCGCTCGAAGAAGATCGCCGACGTGATCCGCAGGTGACCGGAGGAGCTGACCGGAAGGAACTCGGTGAGTCCCTGGACGATGCCGAGGACGATCGCCTCGATCCAGCTCACTCGCCCACTCCCGCGAGTTCCAGGGCCTCGGCGCAGGTACGCAGGGTCTGCACCCCGCTCTCCCGGTCCGCGACGAAGAGGGTCAACGACAGCGTGGTGACGCCGGCGGCGGCGTACTCGCGCATCCGCTCGGCGATGCGCTCCTTGCCGCCGAGCAGCGAGGTGCGGTCGATGAACTCCATCGGCACCGCGGCGGCGGCGTCCCGCTGCCGCTTGGCCAGGTAGAGGTCCTGCACCTCGCGGGCCGCGTCACCGTAGCCCATGCGGGTGGCGAGCTGGTTGTAGAAGTTCTGCTGACGGCTGCCCATGCCACCGACGTAGAGGGCGGCGTAGAAGCGGACCAGCTCGGCGCAGGCGGCGACGTCGTCGCCGACCACCACCGGCACCGACGGTACGACGTCGAAGCCGGCCAGCTCCTTGCCGGCCTTCGCCCGACCGGCGCGGACGGCGGCGAGCTGCTCCTCGGCGAACTCGGGCGCGTAGAAGACGGCCAGCCAGCCGTCGGCGATCTCCCCGGCCAGCTCGAGGTTCTTCGGGCCCACGGCGGCGAGGTAGATCGGGATGTGCTCGCGCGGCGGGCGGAAGCCGAGCCGGAGCGCCTTGCCCGGCCCGTCGGGCAGCGGGAGTGTGTAGTGCTCGCCGTCGTAGGCGACCTCCTTGCGCCCGATGGCGAGCTTGACGATGTCCACGTACTCCCGGGTGCGGGCGAGCGGCTTGGCGAACCGGACGCCGTGCCAGCCCTCAGAGACCTGCGGGCCGGAGACGCCGAGCCCGAGCCGGAACCGGCCACCGGAGAGCGTGTCGATGGTGGCCGCGGTCATCGCGGTCGCCGCCGGGGTCCGCCCCGGAATCTGCATCACCGCGCTGCCCAGGTCGATCCGTTCGGTCTGCCCGGCGATCCACGCCAGCATGCTCGGCGAGTCGGAGCCGTAGGCCTCCGCCGTCCACACCACCGAGTAGCCGAGCCGGTCCGCCTCCTGAGCCAGAGCCAGATGGTCGGCCGGCGTGCTCCACGCCGTCTGGTATCCGAGGCTGAGCCCGAGTCGCACTGGTCCTCCCCCATCCCGCACCACGAGTCGCATCAGGTTACGCAATGCCGGCGACGGGCCCGACCCCCGCCTCGCTCCCCCGGGACGGGCCACGTCGGCGCCCCCGGGACGGGCCACGTCGGCGCCCCCGCGACGGCCGGACGGTCGGAGAGATGACGGAGGCGAGGATATCGGTCGGGCCCCGATTCGAAATAAGGTTCACGCATGCAACAGCGACCGCTCGGCCGAAGCGGGCTGGCGGTTTCCCGGCTCGCGCTCGGCACCATGACCTGGGGTCGGGACACCGACGCCGACGACGCGGCCGCCCAGTTGAAGAGCTACCTCGACGCGGGCGGCAACCTGGTCGACACCGCCGACGTCTACGGCGACGGGGACGCCGAGTCGGTGATCGGATCGCTACTCGGGACCCTGGTGCCCCGCGACGACCTGCTCATCGCGACCAAGGCGGGGCTGCGGCCGGGCTTGCGACGCCGCCGGGACGGCTCCCGGGGGCACCTGATGCGGACCCTGGACGCCTCGCTGCGCCGGCTCGGCACCGATCACGTCGACCTGTGGCAGGTGCACGGCTACGACCCGGACACCCCGTTGGAGGAGACGCTGTCGGCCCTCGACCACGCGGTGACCAGCGGCCGGGTCCGGTACGTGGGGGTGTCGAACTTCTCCGGCTGGCAGACCGCCCGGGCCGCCGCCTGGCAGGCGGCCTTCCCCGGCCGTGCGCCGGTGGTCGCCGCGCAGGTCGAGTACTCGCTGCTGGAACGGGGGGTCGAGCGGGAGGTGCTGCCGGCCTGCGCGGCCATGGGGCTCGGGGTGCTGCCGTGGTCGCCACTGGGCCGGGGGGTGCTCACCGGCAAGTACCGGCACGGCCGGCCCGCGGACTCGCGGGCCACCTCGGCGCACTTCGGCCCGTTCGTCGCCACCTACCTGGAGCCGCGCTGCTCCAGCATCGTGGAGGCGGTGGCGACGGCTGCCGGTGGGCTCGGTGTGTCACCGCTGGAGGTGGCGCTGGCCTGGATCCGGGACCGTCCCGGGGTGGCCGCCCCGATTCTCGGCGCGCGGACCGCGGGACAGCTCCAGGGGGCGTTGCAGGTCGAACGGATCAGCCTGCCGGGGGAGATCACCACCGCGCTCGACGACGTCTCGGCGGTGGAGGTCGGCTACCCGGAACGCGACGGCTGACCATCCCGACGCCTGGGTGGCGCGGGTCTCCCGGCGGGGGTGGCGCCACGTCGTCGGGCTGGGCAGCATAGGCCCATGGACTACGAGTACGCGCCGCTGCGGCTACCACCGAACGTCGACCGGGTGACCGCCGCGGTGCAGCTGGCGATTCAGGCCGAGTACGCCGGCTGGGAGCTGGCCCGGGTGCGGCTGTACCGGGACGGCACCCGGCAGGTGGTCCTGCGTCGTCGCCGGGTCAACCAGCCGCAGCCGGGCCTGTCCTACTGACCGGGCCGCCGACGGCGGCCCGGTCCCACCGACGGCCAGGGGCCCGGACCGACCGGCCCGGGCCCCGGCGTACGTCCGGGACGGTCAGTGCGTGTGCCCCAGCTCGTCCTCGTCGAGATCCAGGAAGGGGTGCTCGTCGAGTCGGCCGACCAGGCGGTCGTCGGCGGCCGGCTGGAACGGGCCGACCGGATCGTCGTCGTCGAACGACTCCAGGTCGACCGGGGTGCCCACCTCGCTGACCATCACGACCCCGTCGAGCGGCTCCAGCTCGGGGACGTCCAGCGCGCTGAGCGAACCGTCGCCGCTCTGCAAGAGTTCCAGCACCGCCTCGCCGACGCCCTCGACCGGGGCCGGCTCGTCGTCCGCCGGGGTCCCCTCCCGGCGGGCCGCCTCGGCGGCCCGGATCAGCGCCGACACGCTCGGCACCCGGTAGTCGCGGCGCTGGCGTACCGAGACCACCTGCGGGTGCGGGTCGTTGGGCTCGGCGCCCTCGCCACCCGGGCCGAAGTGGGCGTCGGCCTCGTTGGGGTCGATCGACTCCACGTCCCACGGGGTGACCTCGCCGAAGGCGTCGAGGAGCTGCTCGTCGTAGGCGAAGGACGCGTTGTTCAACTCGACGTACGCCTGCCAGACGTCGTCGTCGTCGACCCGGCCCTGGGCGGCACGTACCGCGGCCAGGTGCCGGCGGGCCGCGTCGATCACCCGCTCGAGGGCAGCGTCCAGCTCAGCGTGCTGGTCGGTCATGTGAGGAAGTCCCTTTCGCGATGGGGGAAAAGCCGTACCGGTGGCGCGTCGCGGCGCGGTGCCGGTCAGCAGGTGCGGAGGAACCGGTCGAGTACCCGCACGCCGAACTGTAGTCCGTCCACCGGAACCCGCTCGTCGATGCCATGGAAGAGTGCGGAGAAATTCAGGTCGGGCGGGAGCCGGAGCGGGGCGAACCCGAAGCAGCGGATGCCGAGCTGGGCGAAGGCCTTGGCGTCGGTGCCACCGGAGAGCATGTACGGCACCGGCCGGGCACCCGGGTCCTCGGCGCGCAGCGCGGCGGACATCGCCTCCACCAGCGCCCCGTCGAAGGTGGTCTCCAGGGCGGGCTGGCGCTGGACGTACTCGATGTCGATGCCCGGACCGACCAGCTCGCGCAGCTGCTGCTCCAGCATCTCCGACTGGCCGGGCAGGCTGCGGCAGTCGATGGTGGCGGTGGCCCGGCCGGGGATGACGTTGTCCTTGTAGCCGGCGGCCAGCCGGGTCGGGTTGGCGGTGCTGCGGACGGTGGCACCGATGATGTTGGCGATCGGCCCCAGCCGGGCGATCGCGGTCTCCGGGTCGTCCGGGTCGAGTTCGACGCCGAGCACCTCGGAGACCTCCTCCAGGAAGGCCCGTACAGTCGGGGTGACGGTCAGCGGGAAGCGGTGCCGACCGATCCGGGCGACCGCCTCGGCGAGCGCGGTCACCGCGTTGTCGTCGTGCACGAACGAGCCGTGCCCGGGACGGCCCCTGGCGTGCAGCCGGAGCCAGTCGATGCCCTTCTCGGCGGTCTCGATCAGGTAGAGCCGGGTGGCGTCGTCGACGGTGTAGGAGAAGCCGCCGACCTCACCGATCGCCTCGGTGCAGCCGTCGAAGAGGTCCCGGTGGCGCTCGGCGAGGAAGTGCGCGCCGTAGTCGCTGCCCGCCTCCTCGTCGGCGGTGTAGCACAGCACGACGTCGCGGGGCGGCCGGACGCCGGTGCGCTGCCAGTGGCGGACCACGGCGAGCACCATCGCGTCGAAGTCCTTCATGTCGATCGCGCCGCGCCCCCACAGGTACCCGTCGCGGATCTCGCCGGAGAACGGGTGCACCGACCACTCGTCGGCGTCGGCGGGGACGACGTCGAGGTGGCCGTGCACCAGCAGCGCACCCCGTCCGGGGTCGGTGCCGGGAATCCGGGCCACCAGGTTGGTCCGTCCGGGGGCGGACTCCAGCAGGGTCGCCTCGACGCCGACCTCGGCCAGCTTCTCCGCGACGTACTCGGCCGCCTGCCGCTCCCCGGCGCTGGTGGCGTGGTCGCCGGTGTTGGTGGTGTCGATGCGCAGCAGGTCGCGGCAGAGGGTCACGACCTCGTCGGTGGGGTCGGGTACGGCGGGTACGGGGTCCGTCATCGGTTCTTCATACCAGCCGCACCGCACCCGTCACGACAGGCGTACGCGTGAGACGTCGGACGTGGCCCGCCCGTCCGTCCGGGACGGGGGCTCGGTGGCGGGACCGGTTTCGGCCGGTGGCCGGTCGGGTACCGCCGTCAGCGTCCGTCCGCCCGGCGTCGGCGCAGCTCGCCGCCGGGCCGGTCCGCCCCCGTGCGAGGAGACAACCCATGAGCGTTTCGCTGCCGCCGTTGCCGCCCGCCGAGGGTGACGAGGGGTACCGTCCCGGCGGCCGGAGCGTGGTCGACGTCGTCGGCGAGGAACACCGGCGGCTCACCGCGCTGGTCGAGGAGCTGGCCGACCCGGCGACGGACGCCGACCGGCGGCGGGCGGTGGCCGACGTGTTCACCGCCGAGGTCTCCCGACACCTCTCCGGTGAGGAGCAGTACCTCTACCCGGCGCTGCGGGGCGCGCTGCCCGACGGGGCGGAACTCGCCGACCGGGACGTGGCGACCGACACGGCGCTGCGGCGGGCCGTCCGGGCGGCCGACCCGGAGCACGTCGCCGAGGTGGGTCGCCGCTGGCAGCAGCACGTGGCGGCGGTGGAGCCGGCGCTGGGCCGGCTGCGCGAGGCGGCCACCGAGGAGGAGCTGATCCGGCTCGGCAACCGGTTCGCCATCGCCGAGGAGGCCGCGCCGACCCGCCCGCATCCCGGGACGCCGACCGCTCCCCCGTGGAACCGGATCGTCGAGCCGGCGGTGGGGGTGGTCGACAAGATCCGCGACGCGGTCACCGGTCGTCGGACGTACCCGGCCGACCTCGACAGGGATTGACCTTGGACCGATGAACAGGATCTGCCATCCATCGGAACTCTTCGAAACACGAAAGGTCTTCCGGAAGTCCCGACTCGGTCATACCGTCACGTCATGAACCTGGAGTTGCGACACCTCAGGGTGGTCTGCGCGATCGCGGAGACCGGCAGCGTGACCAAGGCGGCCTCGACCCTCGGACTGGCACAACCGGCGCTCACCGCGCAGCTCCAGCGCATCGAACGGACACTCGGCGGTGCGCTGTTCGACCGGGACCGACGCGGGGCCCGACCGACGGCCCTCGGCGAGCTGGTGCTCGCCCGCGCCCGGGTGCTGCTGCCGGCGATGAAGGGCCTCCAGGACGAGGCGGCCCGGCTGGCCAGTGCCGGGGACGCGTTGAGCCGGTACCGGTTCGGCGGGGTGAACAGCCCGATCCTGGGCCGGCTGGTGCACCGCATCGCCGCCGACCAACCCGCCGCGCCGATCAGCACCTACGCCTCCTGGTCGGTCGACGAGCTGTCCCAGCTGGTCTTCAGCGGGCGACTCGACTACGTGCTGACCGGGGTGTGCGGCGACGCCGCGCCGTCGGCGGAGTTCGGGCTGAGCTGGCGGGAGGTGGCCGTCGACCCGGTCTTCGTGCTGCTGCCCGAGTCCCACCCGCTCGCCGGGGGCGACGAGGTCCCGCTGGAAGGGCTCCGGCGCGAGCAGTGGGTGGCCGCGCCCGGGGACGGCTGCTTCGGCGACTGCTTCGCCGCCGCGTGCGCGCGGGCCGGATTCACCCCCCGGAAGGTGTACGAGACGGACGTGCGCGTCTGCATGGACCTGGTCGAGGCGGGCGTCGCGGTGGCGCTCTGCCAGGCCACCTTCCGACCGGTGCCCGGCCTGGTGACCCGGCGACTGGCCGGCAACCCGCTGCGCTGGCGCCTGCTGCTCGGCTGGCACCCGGAGTCGCCAGCGGCCCGGTTCGCCGAGGGGGTGGTGGGCACGGCGACGGCGGCGTACACCGACTCCCTCGCGCCGCACCCGGCGTACCTGGAGTGGCTGTTGGACCACCCCGAGTTCGGGGCACGGCGGCGTACCCCGGTGTAGACCGGGATCCGCCGGGGCCACCCCCGCGACCACCCGGGCGGGCAACGGCGACCGGAGCCGGGCAGTCGGCCCTCGACCACACCGGGTGCGAAACCCCGGCGACCGGAGCCGGTCGGCCTCGATCACGCCGGCGGGTGCGAAGTCCCGGCGAACGGGTACCGGGGGGACATGACCGACACCGACCGTCCCGGCGACGACCGGGAGACCGTCCGCCGGGCCGCCGCCGCGCACACCGCCGCCGCCCGCGACGTGGAGTCCTTCCTGCGTACCCTGCCGGCCGTCCCCGGCCCGGAGCACGTCGCCGAGTACGCCACCCTGCTCAGCCGGGAGGAACGCGCCCGCGCCGACCGCCAGGCGGCGGTGGACGCGTTCGGCCTGACCCTGGGCAGCATCGAACCGCAGTGACCCGGGTCCGGTGGGCCGGTCCGCCGGTCAGCGCTCCACGAGCGGGTCGTGTCCCAGGTCGAGCAGGGCGTGCCGCCACCCGTCGTCGGCGTTGCCGCCGGCCGGTTTCCGCGCCGTCAGGGCGTCGATCCGGTCCACGGCGTCCTGCATGATCCTCATGTCCTCGCCGGTGAGGTCCACCTTGCGCTTGCGGAGCACCGCGAGGATGTGTCGGCCCGGCTCGGGCAGGTCCAGGTCGGGGTTCGGACCGAACGCCTCCTCCCCCGAGCCACGGGTGAGCAGCCACTGCCGCAGCTGTTCCGAGGGCATGTTCACCCGGGCGTGGAAGTCCTCCCAGAGCAGCTCCACGTCCGCGTCGAGTCTCGCCTCGCGTACCATCACGCCTCCTCTGCGGGTCCGGGCTCAGCCGGCCGCACGTCGTCGGTCAGGGCCCCGGGCCCCTCCGGCGGCACCTGGACCCGGGCCGGGTTGGCCGTCGGCGGTGCCTTGATCGGTTCGGCCCGCTCCGGCTCGTCCGGGCTCTCCTCCACCTCGCTCACCGGCGGCCTCCGCTCGTCGGGACGGTCAACGGGGATGGGTCGTCGTCGCCGGCCGGTGGCCGCCCCGCTCGCCGGCGGCGACGTCGAAGGCGAGCGCGTCGTCGCGGACGTTCACGGTCACCCGCTGGCCGGGGGAGATTTCCCCCTCGAGCAGCATCCGGGACAGCCGGTTGTCCAGTTCGCGCTGGATCGTCCGGCGCAGCGGACGGGCCCCGAACTCGGGCTGGTACCCGTGCTCGGCGAGCCAGTCGACGCCCGCCTCGGTGACCTCGACGGTGATGTCCTGCGCGTGCAGCCGGCGGCGGGTCTCCTCCAGCAGCAGGCCGGTGATCTGCCGCAGCTGCGCGGACTCGAGCCGGCGGAAGATGATGATCTCGTCGATCCGGTTGAGGAACTCCGGACGGAAGTTCTCCTGGAGCCGGCGCATCAGCCGGTCCCGCAGCTCGTCGGTCTCCTGGGCGGTGCCGGGTTCACCGGCGCCGAAGCCCACGCTGCGGCCGGCCCCGGTGATCAGCTCGGACCCGAGGTTGCTGGTCATGATCAGCACGGTGTTGCGGAAGTTCACCGTCCGGCCCTGGCTGTCGGTGAGCCGGCCGTCGTCGAGCACCTGGAGCAGGATGTTGAACACGTCCGGGTGCGCCTTCTCGATCTCGTCGAGCAGCACCACCGCGTACGGGCGACGCCGGACGGCCTCGGTCAGCTGGCCGGCCTCCTCGTACCCGACGTAGCCGGGCGGTGCGCCGACCAGCCGGCTGACCATGTGCCGTTCCTGGAACTCGCTCATGTCCAGCCGGACCATCCGGTCGGCGTCGCCGAAGAGCGCCTCCGCCAGGGCCCGGCCCAGCTCGGTCTTGCCGACGCCGGTGGGGCCGAGGAAGAGGAAGCTGCCCATCGGCCGGTCCGGGTCGGCCAGCCCGGTCCGGGAGCGGCGGACCGCCTCGGCGACCGCGTTCACCGCGTCCTCCTGGCCGACCACCCGTTCGTGCAGGTGCCCCTCCAGGCGCAGCAGCCGGTCCCGCTCCTCCTCGGTGAGCTGGCTGACCGGGATGCCGGTGGCCCGGGAGACCACCTCGGCGATCTCCTCCGGTCCGACCTGGGGCACCTGCGGGGCGTCGGTCTCGCCCTTGGCCACCCGGATCTGTTCCTCGATCTCCTGCAACCGGTCGCGCAGCGCCGAGGCGCGTTCGTACTGCTCGTCGGCGACCGCCTGCTCCTTGTCCCGGCGTACCTCGTCGAGTTGGCGTTCCAGGTCCCGCACGTCCGCCGCCGGGGTCCGGGTCCGCAGCCGCACCCGCGCGCCGGCCTGGTCGATCAGGTCGATCGCCTTGTCCGGCAGGAAGCGGTCGGTGACGTACCGGTCGGCGAGTTCGGCCGCGGCGACCAGCGACTCGTCGGTGAACCGCACCTGGTGGTGGGCCTCGTACCGGTCGCGCAGGCCGCGCAGGATGGCGACCGTGTCCTCCACGGTGGGCTCCGGCACCAGCACCGGCTGGAAGCGCCGGGCCAGCGCGGCGTCCTTCTCGATGCTGCGCCGGTACTCGTCCAGCGTGGTCGCGCCGATCACCCGCAGTTCGCCGCGGGCGAGGGCGGGCTTGAGCATGTTGGACGCGTCCATGCCGCCCTCGCTGCCGGCCCCGCCGGCGCCGACCAGGGTGTGGATCTCGTCCAGGAAGACGATCAGCTCGTCCCGGTGGGCGCGGATCTCGTCGATCACCTTCTTCAGCCGTTCCTCGAAGTCGCCCCGGTAGCGGGTGCCGGCCACCAGTCCGGCCAGGTCGAGCTGGATCACCCGCTTGCCGAGCAGGGTCTGCGGGACGTCGCCGTCGCAGATCCGCTCCGCCAGCCCCTCGACGATCGCGGTCTTGCCGACACCCGCCTCGCCGATCAGCACCGGGTTGTTCTTGGTACGGCGGGAGAGGATCTCCACGGCCTGTTCGATCTCGTCGCTGCGGCCGACCACCGGGTCGATCCGGTCGGCCTTGGCGAGGTCGGTCAGGTCCTGACCGTACTGGTCCAGGGTGGGTGTGCCCCGGTCCGGTCGCGCTCCCGTCATCGGTCCCCGCTCCGTCCCCGCCGCCTGTAGGGACTCCGGTTGGATCCGCCCGGCCGCCAGCATCCGCCCGGCCGGCGACTCCGGGTTCAGCGGCAGGGCCATCAGGATGTGTTCGGGGCCGATGTAGTTCGCCCCGATCGCCCGAGCGAGCTGGTGGGCGTCGAGCAGCGCCCGCTTGGCCGCCGGGGTGAGCGAGAGGTTCGGTGGGACCTCGCCACCGGGTGCCCCGTCGCCCCGGCCGCCGAGCGCGTTGAGCAGGGTGTCCGGTTCCGCGCCGGCCCGGCTCACCAGGTCGCGCAGCCCCTGGCGTTGCAGGGCGGCCCAGAGCAGGTGGTCGGTGTCCAGGTCGTTGCTGCGCCGCTGGGCCGCCCGGCGGGCCGCGTCGGCCAGCAGCTCCCGCGCGTCGGCGGTCATCAGCCGGGTGATGTCGACCCGGTGGGCGGGGCGGTTACCGCCCTCCCCCCGGCCGAAGTAGCGGGCCAGAAACTCGTCCCACGGGTCGGCGCCGAAGTCAGCGGGTCCCCACATGAGCAGTCCTCCCGGTTCGGCAGCGACAGGATCGACACGCAGGGCTACCCGAGGGTGGCCCCGACAAACGCGTCCGGATGGCAGGGTGGGGGCATGGAGACGACCCCGCTGCTGATCGTGGACGCCGCCAACGTCGTCGGGAGCCGACCGGACGGGTGGTGGCGGGACCGGGTCGGCGCGACCACCCGGCTGCGGGACCGGCTGGTGCCGGTCGGCGGTCGGGGCGTACCGCCGGAACTGCCGGCACCGGCCGAGGTCGTGCTGGTGGTGGAGGGGGCCGCGCGGGACGTGCCGGGCACCGACGGGGTGCGGGTGGTGTCCGCCGCCGGCTCCGGTGACGACGCGATCGTCGACCTGGTCGGGGCCGAGAGCGGTCGGCGGCGGCTGGTGGTGACCGCGGACCGGGTGCTGCGGGAACGCGTCCGGGCCCTCGGCGCGGAGGTGTACGGGCCGCGCTGGCTGCGCGGCGAACGCGACACGCCGCCACGGGAGTCCGCCGCGCCGACGGGGCCGGATCCGAACCGGTCCTCGTGACCCTGGTCGGACCGGCCGCTGCCGCCGCCCGCACCCGTGCCGAACGGACAGCGGGGCGGTAACACCCACAGGGCGGCTGTTCTCTCCCCCACCGCAATAGGCTCTAATGGAGTCCTCCCCGCCCCCAGGAGGTTTCGCCGTGGCGAGCGTCGCCGAGCTCAAGGCCGCCATCGATGTCGCGCTCCAGCAGATCGGTGAGGGGCAGACAGCGGTGCAGGCCGCCGGGGAGAAGCTGGCCGAGGCGCAGCAGACCCTCGCCGGCGCGCTGGAGGGCAGCGGGCACGAGACGGTCGAGGCCGCCCAGGCCTCGCTGACCCAGGCCAGTCAGGAGTTGGAGGAGTGTCTCGCCGCGACGCTGGTCGCGGTGGAGCAGGCGCAGCTCTACGTCTCGACGCTCTGAGCCCATGTCGATCATCGAGGACATCGGGGCCCAGGTCCGGGCCGCCTCCGACGAGCTGCCCCTGGCGCCGCTGGCCCAGGCGCTGGAGAAGTTCGCCCTGGCCGCCGAGCGGCTGCGCTGGGTCCGGCAGGAGTCGTCGAACCCGATGGGGGTGCCGGAGCTGTCGGCCGCCGTCGAGCACGCCGAGTCCGCCGGCCATGCCCTGCGGGTGGCGCAGGAGCAGCTCGCCAGCTACCTGGCGGCCATCGGGCTCGGCGCGGACGGCGCCCCGGCGGCGAAGCCGCAGCCCCGCCAGCCGGCGCACGACGCGCCCCGGGGCGACGCCCCGCCAACGGGCGACGACGGCACCGGGGAGCCGGGTCCGGCCCCGGCGGTACGCCGCTGGTGGGCGGTGCGGGTGGCGGAGCTGACCGGCGGTTCGGAGGGCGAGCCGACCGGGCCGGACGAGCAGGTCGCCGACTCCCGTGAGCTGCTGCGCCGGGTGGTCGGCGGGGTGAAGGCCGGCGACCGGAGCCGGCTGCACACCGAGCTGCGCCGGGCGCACGCCGACGTCGGGCTGGGCCTGGCGACGGTGACCCCACCGCTGCTGCGGGAGCTGGCCGGCGAGCTGCTGGGCCACCCGCCCAAGGCCCCCGATCTGCCGCGACTGCGGAACGAACTGGACGGTCGGGTACGGGACCTGCTGCCCGGGTTGCCGCCGGCGGTGCTGGAGACCGTACTGACCCGGGTCTGCCGGATGCCCCCGCCCCGGCAGCGTTCCGACGACGAGCAGCCGCACCCGGCCGACCCGGCGGTCACCGCCGGGGTGGTGACCGGCCTGCTGCTGGCCCGGCTCGGCCGGGACCTGCCGCCCGAGCGGCCCGACGACGAGCGGCCACCGGCCGGGGCCGACCGGGCCGCGAACCCGCCGCCCCGGCCGGCGGCCGATCCCACCCGTGGCAGGCCCGGTCCGCATGGCTGACCGGCGGGCCCAGTTGGTGGGGCGGGTGCGAGGGCTGCTGTCGGAGGCGTTGGGCTCGGCCCGGGGCCGACTGACGGACGCGCGCACCGAGTGGGAGAGCGGGCAGGAGCGGTTGGCGCGGGTGCGGCGGGCCGCCGCGACGGTGCCGCAGCGGGTCGGCGCGGAACGGGACCGCCGGCTCGCCGAGATCGACTCCCGGTACACCGCGCGGATCGCGGAGCTGGCCCGGCAGGCCGCCGCCGCCGCCGAGCGGGAGGCGCCGGGCGCCGCGTCGGCCGAGTGGGCGGGGTGGACGCCCACCCCGGCCGGACGGGCCGAGCCGCCCGGCGCGGTCCGGATCGGCACCGTCCGGATCCCCGGCGCGGAGCCGGTGCCGGCGCTGGTGCCGCTGCTGGACGCCGGGCACGTGCACCTCGCCGGCGGCCTCCATCCCGGCGGGGACGCGGTGGTCTCGGCCCTGCTGCTGCGCAGCATCGGCCGGGCCGAGCCGGGCACGGTCCGGTTGATCGGGTACGACCCGGAGCACCTCGGTGGCGGCCTGGCCGGGTTCGCTCCGCTCGGCACCGCCGGGCTGCTCACCTTCGTCGGCCCGGGTGGGCTGGCCCGGCTCCTCGACGACCTGGTGGAGCAGATCCGCCGGATCAACGAGACCGTACTGGCCGGGGAGCACTCCTCGTTGCGGGAGCTGGCCGTGGCCACCGGGCGGCGTCCGGAGCCGTGGCGGGTGGCCGTGCTGCTCGGCGGGGACGAACTCTCCCGGCACGAGCGCAGCCAACTCGACCGGGTGGTCCGGACCGGAGCGGCCTGCGGGGTGCACCTGGTGGTCCGGGACATCCCGCTGCCGGACGACCCGACCGTGCAGCGGGTGCTGGTCTCCCCCGGCGACGTCCGCATCGGCGGCCCGTCCGGCCTGCCGGTACGCCTCGACCCGCCGCCCCCGGCACCGTTGGTCACCGAGACCTGCCGGCAGGTGGCCGGCACGGTCGCCGCCGGCCCGGCCCCGACCCCGTTCACCGAACTGCTCCCGCCACCGGAGCAGATGTGGACGGAGGACTCGTCGACCGCGCTGGTCGCGCCGATCGGCGAGGGACCCAGCGGTCGCCCGGTGCTGCTGACCCTCGGCGACTACCCGCCGCACGCCCTGATCGGCGGTCCGTCCGGCACCGGCAAGACCAATCTGATCTTCGCCTGGATCGGGGCCCTGGCCGCCCGCTACTCCCCCGCCGAGCTGGAGTTCTACCTCCTCGACTTCAAGGAGGGGGTGTCCTTCGCCCGGTTCGCGCAGGGGCGACGGGACCCGAGCTGGCTGCCGCACATGCGGCTGGTCGGGATCAACGTCAACACCGACCGGGAGTTCGGGCTGGCCCTGCTGCGCTTCCTCGCCGAGGAGCTGCGCCGCCGGGCGGACGCCGCCAAGCGGCACGAGGTCACCAAGCTCGCCGAGCTGCGGGCGGTCGACCCGACCGGCCACTGGCCCCGGATCGTGGCGGTGGTCGACGAGTTCCAGATGCTGCTCGCCGGCCGGGACATGGTCGCCCGGGAGGCCGCCGACCTGCTGGAGGACCTGGCCCGGCGGGGCCGCTCGCAGGGTATCCACCTGGTGCTCGCCTCGCAGGACGTACGCGGGATCGAGGCGCTGTGGGGCCGACCGGCGCTGGTCGCCCAGTTCACCCTCCGCATCGCGCTGCCCAAGGCGCTGCGGATCCTCGCCGAACGCAACGACGCCGCCCAGTCCCTGCCCCGGCACCATGCCGTGATCAACGCGGAGTCCGGCATGGTGGAGGGTAACCAGGTGGCCCGGATCCCGTCGGCCAGCGAGTGGGAGACCTGGAGCGAACTCCAGCACCGGCTGTGGCGGATGCGCCCGCAGGACGCCGCCCCCGCCCGGCTCTTCGACGGCGACGCGATCCCCCGGCTCGCCGACGCCCCCGACTTCCGGGCGCTGACCCCGGCCCGGCAGCCCGGCGGGCCGCGCGGCCCGGTCGCCCTGCTCGGGGAGATCATCGACGTGCAGGCCCGCTCGGCGACGCTGCGGCTGCCCCGGGCGCCGGGCCGTAACCTGGCGGTGCTCGGCACCCGGGTCGACGAGGCGTGCGCGGTGCTCGACGCGGTCGGGCGGTCCCTGGCCCGGCAGCACGAGCCCGGTTCGGCCCGGTTCTCCATCGCCTGTCTCGACCCGGACGCCGACCACGCCGCCCGCGCCCTCTACGAGGACCTCGCCGACGACGCCGCCTGGTACGACGAGGAGACCGTGCCGGAACTGGTGGCCGAGACGGCCGAGGCACTGGCCGCGCCGGGCACCCCGACCACGCCGCACTACCTGCTGCTCTACGCGGTCGACGCGGCGGCCGGCCGGCTGGGCGCGCGGGTCGGCCGGCGGACCGGGCTGGAGCACCTGCGGCAGCTCCTGCACGACGGGCCGGAACGGCGTACCCACGTGCTGGCCTGGTGGCGCGGCGTGGCCCGGATGCGCATCGACCTGGGTGGGCCGGCGTCCCGCACCGACCAGATCGGGGCCTGGGTGGCCCTGGACGTGCAGGGCGGGGAGCTCGGCTCGTCGTTGTACCCGGGCACCGGTGGACCGGACTGGTACCCGCGCCCGTGGCGGGGGCTCTTCTTCGACCGGGCGGTGCACCGCACCGGGCAGACCATCATCCCCTATGGACTCCCGCGATGAACGAGCCGGTCACCAGTGAGTCGTACGCCGCCCAGCTTCGTCGGCTGGCGGAGCTGACCGCGCGGGTCGCGACGCAGCGGGCCGAGGCGCAGGCCTGGCACGAGCGGCAGTGCGCCGCCGCCGAACGGGCCGTCCGGGAGGCCGCCGAGCAGGTCCGGCGGGCCGAGGCGGAGGTCGCCGAGGCGACCGAGCTGGTGGAGCGGGTGGACACCGAGGCGGCCCACCTGTGGCAGGTGCTGCGCGGCCGGCTGGGTGCCGGGGCCCGGCGCCTGGGTGACCCGCCGGGGCCGGCACGAGGCGCCTCGGGCGACCCGGCGATGCTGCTGGAGCGGGCACGCGAGCTGCTGGACCGCACCCGGCAGCCGGGGGACCTGCCCGGGTCGGTGAACCCGCTGCTGGCGCTCTGCGGGGTGTTCGGGGCGGTGGTGGCGTACGCGGTGGCGACCGGCGCGCGGGCGCTGGGCGAGCGGTACGGTGGCGACCTCGCGGTGGGGATGCCGGTGATCGCCTTGGTGGTCTCGCTGCTGGGGCCGCTGATCGGGCTGGGGCCGGCGAAGCTGCTCGCCGACCGGCGGCACGCCCTGCTCGGCCCCCGCCCGATGACGATCGTGATCGCCGCCGGTCTGGTCACCACCGTGCTCCTGCTCGCCGTGCCCCGCTGACGCCTGCGCCCCACCGCCGCCCGCGCAGCCGGCCGCCGGATCAGCCGGCCGGGACGAGAACGGCCTCGCGGAGCAGCCGGCGGGCGAGGACGAGCCGGTCGGCGTCGTCGTCCAGACCGGGTAGGTCGCCCACCCGCCAGACTCCACCGGCGAGCACCGCGCGCAGGGCCTCGGCGCACTGCGCCGGCAGCGAGAGGGTCCGGTCGAACAGCCGCAGCGCGACCCGCTCCGGGCCGTCCGGGCCGAGTTGCCAGCGCAGGCCCGGCCGGACGGCGAGGACGTCGTCGACGGTCAGCTCGCGGATCGCGGCGGCCTGGGCCAGCGGGCGGATCGGCGCGGGCCGGGCGGCGGGCCAGGCCCGCTGCCGCAGTCGCCCGGCGACCGCCGCCGGATCGGCGCGCAGCAGCCAGTCCCGCAACGCCTCGACCGTCTCGGTCAACTCGGGCTCGATCGCGTCGGGGTCGGCCACGTCGACGCCGAACGGAAGGGTCGCGCGCAGGCGCGGATCCTCGGCGGCCAGGGCGAGGAGTTCCTCGACGATCGCGTACCGGGTGAGCGCCCGGACGCCGATGGTCAGGTGCAGCGAGCTGGACTCCTGCGCCTGGGCACTGTGCAACCAGCCCCGGGGCAGGTAGAGCGCGTCGCCGGGGGCGAGCACCACGTCCAGCGCGGCGGCCCCCTCGGCGGTGGCCGAGACCTCGTCGGCCCGGCCGCCCCAGGGCTGCCGTTCCAGCGGGTCGGGCAGGACCGGCGGGTGGATCCGCCAGCGTTTGCGTCCGTCCACCTGGAGCACGAAGACGTCGTGGGTGTCGTAGTGGGTGGCGAAGCCCTGGTTGCCCGGTGGGGTGAGGTAGGCGTTGACCTGCAACGGCTGCCCGACGGCCAGGCCCAGGTCGCGGGCGAGGTCGATCAACGCCGGCCAGGTGCGGTGCAGCCCCTGGAGGACCAGGGTGGCGCCGTCGGCGTACTGCTCCAGGATCCGTTCGTCGAGGACCTGGTCCCCGATCTCGGCACCGGCCCCACCACCGCCGGTCCAGCGCGCCACCGGCACGAGTTGGCCGTCCCGGGCGACCCGGAGGAAGGGGGTGCGCAGCCCACGCCGGCTGAGGAGTTCGTCGGCGTCGGCCGGGCTGAACAGGTCGGTGAAGCCGGCCGGGTTGGGCAGCTCGTCGGCGCGGGACAGCAACGGGGTGCGTCCCCAGTGGGCGGCGGCGAACTTCGCCGGTTCGACGGCCACGCACCGGGCGAGCGCCGCGACGGCGGCGGACGGCACCGCCGGGCGGCCGTGGCCGCCCGGCGGGTCGATGGTCGCCACTGCGGGTTACCGGGCGCCGCCGTCGGCGCCACCGTCCTGCTGACCGGGGGTCGCTCCACCGTCGGCCGGGCCCTCCGCG